>NZ_JBIWEF010000001.1:2500-164297 GCF_044762405.1 Streptomyces sp. NPDC097107
TCATCAGCAAGGCGACGACAAGGAGGGGAGACAGGCAGTGCGAGCGATCATCTACGCCAGGCTGAGCCCAACCCCGAGAGGCGAGGAGTCCAAGGGCGGGAACCTGAAGCAACAGGTCGAACTGAGCCAGGCGCTGTGCGACCGGAACGGCTGGACGGTCATAGAGGTCATCACGGAGAAGGACTCTTCGGCCTCGAAGTTCCGCTTCGTCGAGGGTCGCAAGGTGTCGGCTCGCGGTGAAGGCTGGAGGCGCGTGGTCGAGCTGGTGCGTACGGGTAAGGCCGAAGTCGTCGTAGCCAGGCACTACGACCGCCTCTACCGCACGACACGGGACCTGGTCGAGCTGGTGGACCTGGCCGAGGAGACCGGCGTTCATCTGGCCGCCGCCCAGGCTCAGGGCGTCCTGGACTTGGCTACCCCTTCGGGTCGTCTGGCCGCTCGCATCGGCGCTGCGGTAGCCGAGAACGAGACCGAGATGAGAGTGGAGCGTCAGGTGCTTGGTCATCAGCGCCGCAGGGAGTCGGGCAGGCCCTTCTGGAGCACTCGCCCCTTCGGCTTCGAGCGCAACGGCACCCATCGCGATGAGGAGGCGGAAGCCCTGCGGCAGGCGTACCGAGATGTCCTGGCCGGTGTCTCCCTGTGGTCCATCGCGAAGGACTGGAACGCTCGCGAGCTGCTCTCGCCACACGGCAACGAGTGGCGTAGCTCGAACCTCCGGTCTGTCCTCTTGAAACCGAGGAACGCGGGCATCCAGACCTACTCCCAGTGGGTCGAGAAGCCGGACGGGAGGCGCGTGCGAGTGACCGAGGAGACCGGCCCAGGCAACTGGGAGCCGATCGTCTCCGAGGGCGTGTTCCGGGCTCTGGCGCGCTACCTGAGCGACCCTGAGCGCAAGACCGGCGGCGGAGGGAAGCGTAAGGCGCTGTTGTCCGGCGTGGTCCGCTGCTCGAAGTGTCAGGCCGTCGTGACGCAGGGGTGGAGTAAGAAGAACGCGGCAGGCGAGCGGTACAGGATTTACACCTGTTCAGGGGGCCGGTGCATCACATGCCCGGCGGACCCCCTTGACTCCTTCGTGGTCCGGAATGTCATCACCAGGGCCGAGGAGTGGAGCCAGGCTCCGGCCACGGATGCCGCGGACGAGGAGCGCGAGGCCGAGCTACTGGCCGAGGAGGTAGCCACATCCGAGAGGCGTACCGCCTTGGCGGAGATGTTCGCCGTAGGGGACATCGACGCAGCGACCATGCGCGCAGGCATCGGCAGGTGTGATGCCGAGCTGGCGAAGGTCCGGACCGAGCTGGCAGACCTGGCAGCGAAACGGGTACGCGTCGACCTGGGCGACATCGAGTACCTGTGGGAGGAGCTGGACTACGAGGACCCCGACCGGATCGACTACGTGCGGACCGTCGTCATGCAGGTCTGCGAGCGAGTCGAGCTGATGCCGCGCGGTCGAGGGGTCCGAGCCTTCCAGGCCGAGCACTGCCGGATCACGTTCCGGAACCCCTGAGATCCGATCACGGAGAGCCGAGCCGACTGTCGGCGCTCAGTGAGCACGGGCCCTGTCTGACGAGAGTCGGGCGGGGCCCTTCGTCATACCCGGCGAGGAAGAACCGGACATCCCTCAGAGCCTCTGTGCGCCCCTCTCGCCCCCCACTTCATGCAACAACGTGCATGAGTCACGTCCGCGCATGGGCGGCGGCCGCAAGCGGCCCCCGTACGGTCGTCTCAGACGGCCCCGACCGGGCCGACAAGTCAAGGGGGTTCCGCATGGCACGCGAAGAACTGACTCGGCTGACTGGCAACGGCACGTGTGGAGAGGATGACTGCCCGAACGTCTACCGCACCGCGTCCGGCTCCATCGTGGTTCAGGGCGACGTGTCCGACGCCTTCACTCCCCCGCAGGGGGAAGCGCTCGTGGAGATCCCCGAGAGCGTTCTTCGGGAGGCCGTTCGTGCTCTTGGATGGTGAAGAGTGGCGCGCGATGCTCCGGGGCTTCCAGTCGGAAGCGTGGCGGCTGGAGACCCTGCCCCAGTACCTCGTACCGCAGGAGGCGGAAGAGCTTGAAGCCTTCCGCGCAGGGAAGCGCGTCGACCCAGACACCTACTCATCCGCGTACACGGAAGACCTGAAGCGGCTGCGCGGCGAGGGAAGGAGCAAGGGGCGAGTGCATGTCCTGACTCGACCGCTCTCCGAGTACCTCCGCTTCGAGTTCTCCCGGTACTACGCCCCGCACGTGCTCGCCGGGGAGGACATCCGCATCCTTGACGTGACCGAGCGAGAGAACCCTTTGTCGGATGTCGAGGACTTCTGGATGTTCGACCGCTCGACGGTCGTTCTCATGAAGTACGAGGACGACGGAACGCAGATCAGCCGGGAGCTGTACGAGGGTGACCCTGCGCCGTTCATCGAGTGGCAGCGCATCGCCGTTGCCGAGTCGGTTCCCTTCCTGGAGTACGCGGAGCGCGTGACGCAGTGACGTTCGAAGCTGAGCAGCTTGGCGAGTCTGGTACCGAACTCGCCTCTCTGCTTCGGGACTTGCGTAAGCGAGCCGGCCTCTCAGGGGACCGGCTCGCAGCGCGCTGCAACATGTCCCAGTCGAAGGTGTCTCGTATCGAGAACGGCCGGACACGGCCGTCCCTGGTCGACGTCGAGCAGATCTTGCGAGCGCTGGAAGCTCCGCCGGAACTGGTCGCCGAGGTCTCCGCCCTTGCCAGGATGGCGAACACCGAGTGGCGGAACCTCCGAGAGCTTCGGCGCAAGGGGCTCGGTACGAGACAGGCCGAGCTGAAGTCGCTCGAAGCGTCCTCTACGCACATGCGCTACTTCCTGCTCTCGATGGTCACCGGGCTGCTCGCAACACCGGAATACGTACGGGCGAGCCTGGCTCACTCGACGGCCGACACAAGCAAGGCCGTAGCGGGGAAGCTGGGACGGCAAGCCGTCCTCTACGACGCCTCGAAGCGGTTCACATTCGTTCTGACCGAGCAGGCGGTTCGCTGGCCGGTCGTATCCCCGCTGGCGCTGGCCGAGCAGATGGACCGGCTGGCGTCCCTGTCCTACCTCCCGAACGTTCAGATCGGGGTGATCCCCGTAGGGACACCGACGCCCCGAACCCCTCTGAGTACGTTCACCATCTACGACGCCGCGTTGGTCACCATCGAGACGACGGCGGGAAGTCTCGTACTCCGCGACGGCCGAGATGTTCAGTCGTACCTGAAGGAGTTCGCCGGGTACGAGGAACACGCCCTCTTCGGCGAAGACCTTCGGGCACGGCTCGCCGAGTGGTCGACCGCTTGCCGTTCATGATCTTCAGTCCACAACGCGCATGAAGCACGGACCCGTGCGAATTCCAAGGGATCATCTTTCGGTAGATACGCAGTCGGGAGGCCGTACGGGATGAGTACACCAAAGACGACGATGGCGGGACCAGTGCACCTGACAGCTCCGGTAGGGGAGCCGGACCCTGTGGCAGGTTGCGGCGTATGCCTCGGCATCGCTGTGACTCGGACCAACGCGCGATCGGTCGGGGACTACTCGAAGGTGTCCGATGCGAACGTCGTCCTCCGGACACACATGCGGGAAGAGCACAGGGCCGAATGATGGTGCGCTCCGTCATGCGGTACGTGAAGCACAGGATCACGCAGCACCCGGACACTGACGTGACTTTCGAGGCAGAGTGCCTTCACTTCAAGAGAGATCAAGAAGGGAGGGCACGTCTTTCCTGGTCAACGCCCTGCGCTTACAGGCGTCGCGTGTCGTTCGATCGGCACGCGTGGCGTGTCGGTGCTCCGATCGACCGACAGACCTCACGTGTGGGCTACGGCGTGAAGCGCTTCACCGGGCGTATGCCGTGCTCGTCACAGGTTCTGTCCCCGATGCCCTTCTGGAAGTGGTACATGGACAGCACGAGGCATCGGCGGGTGGACTCTACCTCGATGAAGCCCCACCCCTTGGCCTTACGCACGTGGTTGTTCACGGCGTTGTTGCTTGGCACCCTGTCGGCCAGGATCTTGTTCAGCTCCCCCGGCGGGAACTCGGCGTGGCCGATCTGGTTCGCCCATCCCATGGCCGCGTACTCGACGCGGTGGGCGTAGTCGAGGCGCGGGTGTCTCGCTCGCCGCTTGTACTCCTCCTGAGACACGGCGGCGAAGTCACCTTCGAACTGAAACGGGATACGTCCCACTATTGGCAGTCCCTTCCTGTGAGGCGCACACGGGTGCGCCAGTGCCCCCCGCCGGATGGCGGGACATGTGCCTCCCTTTCGTTGCGGGGGCGGACCGGGCATGGATGGCGCGGTCTCTCTTCACAGGTGGACGCCCAAGCCTTCGGGCCTGGACTCGGTCTCGTGCGGTCGGGAGCGACGGCGGCGACCTGGCCGAGGGATCTTACGCGAAGGCGGGAGGACCCCGTTCAGGTCAGGGAACCCTCCCGTGTGGTGCTGCTCTGTTCAGCCATCCGCTGATGTACCCGGCCATCCCCCACCCGTCCGACCCGAGTCGGCGCACGTCGGCAGTCACTCGACCGGCAAGGACGGCGCCACGCGCCACGCTCGCGAGCGATCACCCATCTTCCGGCCCAACTCCGCACCGACTCACCGGCGAACCGTGAGCCAGGCACACAGCCGCTCAGGATCCGGCGGGCGGTTTGGCTCTCGGGCTCAGTCGGTACACCGAGACCGTTGGATCACTGGCGAGGTAGAACCGGTGTTGCCAGTCGTGGGCCTTGCTCACGCCTACCCGAGGACCAACCTGGATGAGCGCGGTGGGTACCGGCTCACCCTCGGACAACATGACCGAGGTACCTGTCAGGAGGTCTGCGCCGTTGTGCTTTCCCGTGATGCCGAGCGCCTGGCAGAAGTTCCCCGGACCTCGGGCAAGACGTGGGCTCTCGACCCCCTCCCCTCGCCGCTTGCGTGCCAGGTCCTCCCCCTCGATGACCCTGCCTGCCCGGATGAGGACAGCTGAGGCGATGCCATCCGTCCCGGTGACGATGTTGGCGCACCAGTGGAGACCGTGGGACCGGTAGACATACAGGTGTCCTGGGGGTCCGAACATGACGGCGTTACGGGGTGTCCGGCCTCGGTAGGCATGGGAAGCTGGGTCTGCCGTACCGGAGTACGCCTCGGTCTCCGTGATGGCGATGCTCACGGTTCCCTCGGGGGTCTTGCAGGTGAGGACGCTCCCGAGCAGCTTGGGGGCGACTTCTTCAGCAGGATGGGCGAGGAGGTCAACGTTCATGCTGACCGCCTCGGCATGCCATAGGGGAAGTAGACGTACACGTGGCCGGGGGGACCGAACATCACTTCGTTGCGGGGCGTGCGACCGCGGTAGGCGTGGGAGCCGGGGTCGTTCTGACCGTCGTAGGCCTCGACCTCTGCCAGGCGGAGGGCGATCGGACCGTCCGGGGTGTCGCGCACCACGATGCGGCCCAGGAGGTCCGGGGCCACCTCGAGGACGGGCCGGTCGAAGAAATTTCTGGGCAGAGGCGTACGGTCGGGGCTCGCGATCATGCTGTCCGAGCGTAACGCAGCCGGGTCCGTGCGCGAGGTGGCCAGGAAGCTCCAAGCTCCGCCTTGCCACGGTGTGGGGCGCGGAACCGGTCACGGCCGAATCGCGTTTGTAGGGATCAGGGGTTCACACAAAGCCTGGAGAGGGAGAGACATGGCGTTCAAGAAGCTGCTCGCGAGCCTGGGGGCCGGCGGGGCTTCGGTCGAGACCGTGCTGAGTGAGGTCAACGTCGTTCCGGGCGGTGTCGTCCAGGGCGAGGTGCGGATCCAGGGCGGGTCCGTCGACCAGCAGATCGAGGCGCTGTCGGTCGGGCTGCAGGCCAAGGTCGAGGTGGAGAACGGCGACCAGGAGTACAAGCAGGACATCGAGTTCACGAAGAGCCGGCTCGGTGGTGCCTTCGAGCTGAAGGCGAACGCCGTACACGCCGTGCAGTTCGGGCTCGAGATTCCGTGGGAGACGCCGATCACGACGATCGACGGGCAGACGCTGCGCGGGATGAACATCGGCGTGACCACGGAGCTGGAGATCGCGCGCGCCGTGGACTCCGGTGACCTGGACCCGATCAACGTGCACCCGCTGCCGGCGCAGAAGGCGATCCTGGACGCGTTCATCGGGCTGGGCTTCCGCTTCAAGAGCGCGGACATGGAGCGGGGCCACATCCGCGGTACGCGGCAGAAGCTGCCGTTCTACCAGGAGATCGAGTTCTTCCCGCCGCAGCAGTACCGGGGCCTGAACCAGGTCGAGCTGAGCTTCGTCGCCGACGCTCAGGCGATGGACGTCGTACTGGAGATGGACAAGAAGCCCGGGCTCTTCAGCGAGGGCAGCGACACGTTCCGTTCCTTCCAGGTGGGGCTGAACGACTACCAGGGAACCGACTGGACGGCGTACCTCAACCAGTGGCTGTCCGAGGTCGGCAGCAAGCGGAACTGGTTCTAGGGGTTCTAGGCTCGGACCCCACTGCACCGAACGATCAGGAGGTACCGAGGTGACCGAGCTCAAGCGGCGGCCGCTCCCCCATGACTTCCACCCGCCCGTGCCGGCGTTCACGGTCACGAGTGAGGACGTCCAGGAAGGGGCGACGCTCAAGGACGCTCAGGTTCACGCGGCCGGCAACACCTCGCCGCAACTGCGGTGGGAGGGTTTCCCCGCCGAGACCAAGAGCTTCGCCGTGACCTGCTACGACCCGGACGCCCCGACGGGCAGCGGATTCTGGCACTGGGTGGTGTTCGACATCCCGGTCTCGGTGACCGAGCTGCCGGTGGGCGCGGGCAGTGGCAAGTTCGAGGGGCTGCCGGAGGGGGCCGTACAGGCACGCAACGACTTCGGCAGCAAGGACTTCGGCGGTGCCGCGCCGCCTGCCGGGGACGGGCCGCACCGGTACGTCTTCACGGTGTACGCCGTGGACCAGGAGAAGCTGGGGCCGGACGCGGAGGCTACCCCGGCGTTCGTCGGCTTTAATCTGCGGTTCCACACGATCGCGCGTGCCCAGCTGATCGGTGAGTACGAGGTGCCCGCCGAGGGCTAGTGTTCCGAGCGTTCATGGAACGTTTGCCCGCCCCTGGTCCTGGAATGGATCAGGGGCGGGCATTTTTGTTGCCGGGGGGTGGCGTGGGGGAGCCTTTCCCCTCGCATGAGCAGCAGATATTGCGTTGTCCATCTCGGCGTGCCCGGCCAGAGTTGATCCCAGCCCGCCACGGGGTGGGCCGGTGCGCACGGGAGGTGGGCTGGTATGCGGGACACGTTGGTGCTGAACGCGAGCTTCGAGCCGTTGGCGACGGTGACGCTTAATCGAGCCGTCGTTCTGGTGCTCCAGGACAAGGCCGTCGTCGAACAGGCCCACCCCGAACTGCGGATGCGCGGAGCCGCGCTCGACATACCGGCGCCCAGGGTGATCAGGCTGTGCCAATACGTACGGGTGCCCTTCCGAAGACGCGCTCCGTGGTCGAGGCGGGGCGTGCTGGTCCGGGACCGGCACCGGTGCGCATACTGCGGGCGGCGGGGGACGACCGTCGACCACGTGGTGCCGCGGTCGCTCGGCGGGCAGGACACATGGCTCAACACGGTGGCTTCGTGTGCTGAGGACAATCACCGGAAGGCGAACCGGACGCCCGAGCAGGCGGGTATGCCGCTGCTGCGGGAGCCGTTCGAGCCGACGCCTGCCGACGCGATGCTTCTCGCCCTGGGTCAGGACGACTTCGACGCGTTGCCGGAGTGGCTCGCCCAGCCGGCCGCGTAACCCACACGTCGATGGGGGCGTACCTCTGGTGAGAGGTACGCCTCCATCGGCGTAGTGGGTACCGACGTCAGTCGATGGACGGCTTCTCGCGCCGCTCCTGGGCCGGGACGTTCGCGCCGCCGCCGCTGCCCGAACCGCCGCCCATACCGCCGAAGTTGCCCATGGCGCCGGACAGGCCCTTGAGGGCGTCACCGATCTCGCTGGGGACGATCCAGAGCTTGTTGGCGTCGCCCTCGGCGATCTTCGGGAGCATCTGGAGGTACTGGTAGGAGAGCAGCTTCTGGTCCGGGTCGCCGGCGTGGATGGCCTCGAAGACCGTGCGGACGGCCTGGGCCTCGCCCTCGGCGCGCAGTGCGGCGGCCTTGGCCTCACCTTCGGCGCGCAGGATCTGGGACTGCTTCTCACCCTCGGCGCGCAGGATCTCGGACTGCCGGACGCCCTCGGCCTGGAGGATCGCGGCGCGCTTGTCGCGGTCGGCGCGCATCTGCTTCTCCATCGAGTCCTGGATGGAGGTGGGCGGTTCGATGGCCTTGAGTTCCACACGGTTGACGCGGATGCCCCACTTGCCGGTGGCCTCGTCGAGGACGCCGCGCAGGGCCGCGTTGATCTCCTCGCGGGAGGTGAGGGTCCGCTCCAGGTCCATGCCGCCGATGATGTTGCGGAGTGTGGTGACGGTCAGTTGCTCGATGGCCTGGATGTAGCTGGCGACCTCGTACGTCGCGGCGCGGGCGTCGGTCACCTGGTAGTAGATGACCGTGTCGATGTTGACGACCAGGTTGTCCTGGGTGATGACCGGCTGCGGCGGGAAGGGGACGACCTGTTCGCGCAGGTCGATGCGGTTGCGGATGGTGTCGATGAACGGGACGACGATGTTGAGGCCCGCGTTCAGTGTTCGCGTGTAGCGGCCGAAGCGCTCGACGATGGCGGCGCTGGCCTGTGGGATGACCTGGATGGTCTTGATCAGGGCGATGAAGACCAACACCACCAGGATGATCAAGACGATGATGACCGGTTCCATCGTGGTTGTCCGTCCCCTTCTCCGCCTCGGCGCTCCGGCAGATCCTATCGGCCCTGACTGGCACCCTGACTACTGCTGATCCTACGGCTGTTGAGGATCTTGCTGGTCGAGTCTGACAGACCGTCGTGTACCGCGGAGGGTGTTCGGTCCACTTGTGTCCGGCGAGGTCACATGATGATCGCCGTGGCCCCCTCGATGTCCACGACGTCCACTTCCTCGCCCGTCTCGAAGGTCCGCCCGGCGTCGAGTGCGCGTGCCGACCAGACTTCTCCGGCAAGCTTGATCCGCCCGCCTGAGCCGTCGACCCGCTCCAGTACGACGGCCTGTCTGCCCTTCAGGGCGTCCACGCCCGTGGCCAGCTGGGGCCGTTGGGAGCGGTGCCGGGCGGCGATGGGCCGCACGACGGCGATGAGGGCGACCGAGACGATGACGAAGACGAGTACCTGGACGACGGCGTCCGCGCCGAACCCTGATGCGACGGCGGCGGCGACCGCGCCGACGGCGAGCATCCCGAACTCCGGCATCGCGGTCACGACGAGCGGGATTCCGAGCGCTGCCGCGGCGACGAGCCACCACACCCATGCGTCGATGTCGTTCACGTGGTCATGGTAGGTCCGGGTGACGTGTCGGGGACAGGGCGCACGGGGGGCGGGTCAGGACAGGGGGAGCCCCTGTGCGGTCCAGCGGTCGCCGACCTGCTCGACGACGAGCGGGAGCCCGAAGCAGAGGGAGAGGTTGCGGGAGGTGAGTTCGAGCTCCAGCGGGCCCGCGGCCATGATTTTGCCCTGACGGATCATCAGGACGTGCGTGAAGCCCGGGGCGATTTCCTCGACGTGGTGGGTGACCATGATCATCGAGGGGGCGATCGGGTCGCGGGCGAGGCGGCCGAGGCGGCGGACGAGGTCTTCGCGGCCGCCCAGGTCGAGGCCGGCGGCGGGCTCGTCCAGGAGCAGCAGCTCGGGGTCGGTCATAAGGGCGCGGGCGATGAGTGTGCGCTTGCGCTCGCCCTCGGAGAGGGTGCCGAACTTCCGTTCCAGGTACTCGGTCATGCCCAGGCGGTCGAGGAAGGCGCGGGCGCGCTGCTCGTCGATGTCCTCGTACTCCTCCCGCCAGCCGGCGGTCATGCCGTAGGCGGCGGTCAGCACGGTCTGCAGGACGGTCTGGCCCTTGGGCAGCTTGTCGGACATGGCGATGCCGGCCATGCCGATGCGCGGGCGCAGTTCGAAGACATCCGTGCCGGGCTTGCCGAGAGTCTCGCCGAGGATGGTGGCGGTGCCGTTGCTGGGGTAGAGGTAGCTGGACGCGACATTGAGGAGCGTGGTCTTGCCGGCGCCGTTGGGGCCCAGGATGACCCAGCGCTCACCCTCCTTCACCGACCAGGAGACCTGGTCCACCAGAGCCCGGCCCTCGCGGACCACGGATACGTCCTGAAGCTCCAGAACATCGCTCATGAGCGCGTTGTCTCCCCTTGCATTGTGGCCGGTCTCGGCTGTCGCGTACGCCTCTGGCTCGGGTCGCCGCGCCGGTGGGCGCAGGCCCTCCAGGAAATCTACGCCACCGGTCGGCTTCACCGTTCCATCGGTCCGGTCCTTAGGGTGGGGGCATGCTCTCGGAACCACGCGCAGGGCGCCTCGCAGCCTGGGGAAATGCCCTTATTGCCGGAATGGTCTCGCCGGACGACGCCGCGGTCGCGATTGTCGGCGACGACGCGGTGCACCGGGTGGAGGCGCTGCCGGGCGAAACGGCACCGGTCGGTCTCACGCTGGCGCTGGGGCGGCTGCGGGCGCTCGGGGCGACCGGGCTGCGGGTGGCGCTGCCCGCGCCGGGGCATCCGCTGGGGCTGAGCGGGCCGCCGGAATTCAACGCGCGGGCGCTGGAGGCCGAGGAGGCGGTGATCTGTCACGGTGCCGCGCTCGGGCTGGTGCCGGAGGTGTACGAGGCCGGGCCCGAGGGTGACGTGCATGTCGAGGTCGTCTGGCACTGCCTGCCGGTGCGGGAGGCTCCGCCGGCGGATGTGCCCTCGCTCGGGGAGGCGGAGCGGGAGCTGGCGGAGGCGCTGCGGGACGCGACGGAGATGCTGACGCGGCTGGACGTGGCCGGGTCGGGGCCGGTGGCGGAGGCGGCGGTCGCGGCGTACCGGGCGCGGGCGGAGCGGGGGCGGGAGGTTCTCGTGCCGGGGTACCCGCCGCGGGCGGTGCGGGTGCTGGAGTTGGCGCAGCGGGTGGGGGCGCTGGTGTCGCTGGCGGGTGCGAACGGGCACGGGGGTGCGGTGAGCGCGTCCGAGATGGTGGCTCGGGGGGAGGCGTTGCGGCCGGTGGAGCGGACGGCTCGGCGGGCGCAGGTGGCGGCGTACAACTCCGTTGTGGAGGAGCGGGAGCGAGGGGTGCGGTGACGTCCCTTGGTTGTGCGGGGGCGTTTGTTGGTGGGGCGGGGGCGTTTGTTGGTTGTGCGGGGGTGCCGCTCGGGGTGCGGTGACGTCTGTCGGTGGGGGTGCCCGGCGTCGGGGTGGACCGGGGGTGGGGTGCGCGGCCCGGCGATGGCGGGGTGCCGCTGCGCCCACCCGTGCCGCCCCAGCGGCACGACTGCCCGCGGCTGGGGCGGGGTGGCGGAGCACGGCTGCCCGCGGCTGGGGGCGGGCAGTGCTGCCCGTGGCTGGCGGGGCGGGGCACGGGTGCCCGCGGCTGGCGGGGCGGGGCACGGGTGCCCGCAGTTGCTGCGGCGCTTGGCTGCCCGTGGCTGGGTGGGGACGCGGAACGCGACCGGCCTCCCGGGTGGGGGCCCGGGAGGCCGTGGTTGGCTTGGTGGCCTGGGTCAGTGGTTGACGCCGAGGTTGCCGAAGGCCGGGTTCAGGACGCCGATGACGTTGACGCTGTTGCCGACGGCGTTCACCGGGATGTGGATCGGCGCCTGGACGACGTTGCCGGAGGCGACGCCCGGGGAGCCGACGGCCTCGCCGTGGGCGACCGAGCCGTCGGTGGCGGAGGCCATGCCCGCGCCGGCGGCGATCAGTCCGCCGGCCACCATCGTCACGGCCGCTGCCTTCTTCAGGTTCTTCACTTACAAGCCCTCCTTGCGATTGCCGCGGCAGTCGCCGCAGTACGCACTGGAGAACGGTCGGGCGCCGGAGAGGATGCGCCATTCGGGGGACATTCCCACGACGGTATGAATCTCCGACCGGAGGGGAACCCTCCGAGTTGCCGCCGCGTACGGGGGCAGGGGGTGGTCAGCCGGTCACACCGTGGCGCACGGCCCACAGTGCGGCCTGGGTGCGGTCCGCGAGATCGAGTTTCATCAGGATGTTCGAGACGTGGGTCTTCACCGTCTTCTCGGAGAGGACGAGGGCGCGCGCGATCTCCCGGTTGGAGCGGCCGTCCGCTATCAGGCCCAGCACCTCGCGCTCCCGCTCCGTGAGGGCACCCGCTCTGCCCTGCCCGGAGTTGTTCTCCTCCTGGGACAGCAGGGCGCCCGCGACCTCGGGCTGGAGCAGGATGTGGCCGGCGTGGACGGAGCGGATGGCGCCCGCCAGCGCGTCGGGATCGACGTCCTTGTAGACGTAACCGGCCGCGCCCGCCCGCAGGGCCGGGACGACGGTGCGCTGCTCCGTGAAGCTGGTGACGACCAGCACGCGCGCGCGGTTGTCCAGCTCGCGGAGTCTGCGCAGCGCGTCGACGCCGTCCATGCCCGGCATCTTGACGTCCATGAGGATCACGTCGGGCTTCAGCTCCTCGGCCCGGTCGACGCCCTCGGCGCCGTCCGCGGCCTCGCCCACCACCTCGATGTCGTCCTGCACCTCCAGGAAGGTGCGCAGGCCCCGGCGGACCACCTGGTGGTCGTCGACGAGCAGCACCTTGATTGCGTCAGCCACCGGGGGCCTCCATCTCGATCGTGGTGCCCTTGCCGGGCGCCGATTCCACGGTCAGCCTGCCGCCGGCGCCGCTCGCCCGGTCCCGCATCGAGACCAGGCCGAGGTGGCGTCCCGCCCGGCGCACCGTGCGTGTGTCGAAGCCGCTGCCGTCGTCGGTGACCCGCAGCACGGCGCCGGCGCCGCGCCGGCGCAGCGTCACGTCGACGTGCTCCGCCCCGGAGTGGCGCAGGGCGTTGTGCAGTGCTTCCTGGGCGACGCGCAGCATCGCCTCCTCCTGGGCGGCGGGCAAAGCTTTGACCCCGTGGCCGGTGAAGGTCACGCGCGCGGTGTGGGCGCGGTCCAGGACGTGGATCTGGGTGCGGAGGGTGGCGACGAGGCCGTCCTCGTCCAGGGCGGCGGGGCGCAGCTCGACGACGGCGGCGCGCAGCTCGTCGGCGGCCTCCGCGGCGAGCGCGGCGACCTGCTGCAGCTCGCCCTTGGCGCGCGCGGGGTCACGGTCGACGAGGGTGGCTGCGGCCTGGGCGGTCAGGCGCAGCGAGAAGAGCTTCTGGCTGACCGCGTCGTGCAGTTCGTGGGCGAGGCGGGAGCGCTCCTCGGCGATGGTCAGTTCGCGGCTGCGTTCGTAGAGGCGGGCGTTGGTGAGGGCGATGGCGGCGTGCTGGGCGAGGATGCCCAGCAGTTCCTCGTCGTCCGCGGTGAAGCCGCAGCCGCCGGTCGGCTTCGGACACGGGGTGGGGTGTCCCTCCGCATGGCGCAGCTTGTTGGCCAGGAACAGCGCGCCGATGACCTCGTCGCCGTCGCGGATCGGCAGTCCCAGGAAGTCGACCAGGTCCGGGTGGGCCGACGGCCAGCCCTCGAATCGGGGGTCCTCGCGGACGTCGCCGAGACGCTGGGGGGTGGCCTCGTGCAGCATCGCGGCGAGGATGCCGTGCTGGCGCGGCAGGGGGCCGATGGCCTTCCACTGCTCGTCGCTGACGCCGTCGACGACGAACTGGGCGAAGCCGCCGTGGTCGTCGGGGACGCCGAGGGCGGCGTACTGCGCGTCGAGCAGCTCGCGGGCCGAGGCGACGATCGTCTTGAGGACGTCGCGCACCTCGAGGTGCCTGCTCATGGCCAGCAGCGCGGAACTGACCGCGGCGAGGCCGGACCGGGGGCCGTGACTCATGTCCTCACGGTACCGGCGGGGTGTGACTCCGGGATCGGGCCTGTGACCGCCTCGCCTAGGGCGGTAGGCCTAGGTCCCGGGTCCCGCCCGCCGGTCCTAGGGCGAAGGACCCCGCACGGTTGCGGCCCGTGCCCGAGGCGGCCGGTGCGGCGCGGTTCCTACGTTGAGGATCACGCCGGCCGCTCAGGAGGCGTGGACGACGAGGGGACGTGTGTCATGCCGGTTGCGATCATCACGGGAGCTTCGAAGGGACTGGGGCGGGCGCTGGCCGAGGCTTTGGCGGCGCGGGGCTGGGACCTGGTGCTGGATGCCAGGACGCCGACGGTGCTCAGGGAGACCGCGGCGGCGCTGGAGGCGTACGGAACGCGCGTGACGGCACTGCCCGGGGACGTCACCGACGCCGGGCACCGGGCCGGGCTCATCGCGGCGGCCCGGCGGCTGGGCGGGGTGGATCTGCTGGTCAGCAACGCGAGCGCGCTGGGCGCGGAGCCGCTGGTGCGGCTGGCGGAGCTGCCGCCGGCCGGGCTGCGGCGGGCCCTGGAAGTGAACGTCGTGGCCGCGCTGGGCCTGGTCCAGGAGGCGCTGCCGTTGCTGCGTGCGGCCCCGGCCGGCGTGGTGCTGACGGTCAGCTCGGACGCCGCGGCGGAGGCGTACGAGACGTGGGGCGGTTACGGGGCGTCCAAGGCGGCCCTGGACCAGCTGGCGGCGGTGCTGGGCGCCGAGGAGCCGGGGCTGCGGGTCTGGGCGGTCGATCCCGGGGACATGGCCACCGACCTGTACGCGGCGGCCGTACCGGACGACGACGATCCGCGGCCCGACCCGGTGAATGTCGTCCCGGCGCTGCTCAGGTTGCTGGACGAGCGGCCGGCCAGCGGTCGCTACGGTGCTCCGGCACTGCTGGAGGGACCGCGATGACGCCGGCGCTGCGCGTTCCGGAGGAGCTGTCGGCCCGGGTCCCCGCCGAACAGCGGGGCCCCGGGCTGGACCGGGACGGCGTACGGCTGCTGGTGTCGCGTGGGACCGAGGTCTCGCACCACGGGTTCCGGGAGCTGCCGGGGCTGCTGCGGGCCGGAGATCTGCTCGTCGTCAACACGTCGGCGACGCTGGCCGCAGCCGTCGACGGGCGTGTCGGGGGCACGCCCGTGGTGGTGCACTTCTCCACGCGCGGGGACGACGGCCGGTGGGCGGTGGAGCTGCGGGCTCCCGACGGAAGCGGCACCACGCGCGCGCGTGCGGGCGGGCCGGAGGGGACGGAGGTGCGGCTCCCCGGCGGTACGCGGCTCGTGCTGGAGGAGCCGTTGAGTACGCGCGGGGAGCGGTTGTGGTGGGCCCGGGTGTCGGGGGCGGGGGTGCCCGTGGTGCTGCGGGAGTACGGACGGCCCATTCGTTACTCCTATACGGAGCGGGATCAGCCGTTGACCGCGTACCAGACCGTGTTCGCGCTGCCGTCCCCGGACGGGACGGGCAGCGCGGAGATGCCGAGCGCGGCACGGCCCTTCACGGCGCGGCTGGTGGCGGAGCTGGTGAGCCGGGGGGTGCAGTTCGCGCCGGTGACGCTGCACACGGGGGTGGCTTCCGCGGAGTCGCACGAGCCGCCGTATGCGGAGCGGTTCTCCGTGCCCGAGGCGTCGGCACGGCTGATCAACACCGCCGGGGCCGGTGACGGGCGGGTGGTGGCGGTGGGGACGACGGCCGTGCGGGCGGTGGAGTCGGCGGCCGGCGCCGACGGGGTCGTACGCGCCCGGGCGGGGTGGACCGATCTGGTCGTGACTCCGGAGCGCGGGGTGCGGGTGGTCGACGGGCTGCTGACGGGGCTGCACGAGCCCGAGGCCTCGCACCTGCTGATGCTGGAGGCGGTGGCGGGCCGGGCGGCGATCGACCGCGGGTACGAGGCGGCGGTGCTCGGTCGCTACCTGTGGCACGAGTTCGGGGACGTGCATCTCCTCCTGCCGTAGGGGCTGCCGTGGGAGGGGGTGCGCAGGCCCTCACGCGCTGCATTGCTTCCGCAACCAAGTGTGAGAACGGCGGGGGGCGCATGTGAGCCCGCGCATAGGGCGCACGTCACGTACGAAGGGGAGTAGGAGAACGACTCGTCCGTTTTGAGCGGGGCAGATAGTCCAATCTGCCCCGCTTTACCCTTCCCTGATCCACTACCTCGGATCGTACGTCACACCTTTGCCTCCGAATTTTGCGGCCGCTAAGAATTGCTCTCGTCGCTCAACGCGGCGGGTTGTCGCCCCGCGGCGTTTGTGCCGGAAGCACCCCTGTCCCCACCGGACGAGAGCGACCTCCGCGCTATTCGAAGAGGTCTATCCCGCCATGCCCAAGAACATCTTCACCCGTGGTCACAGTCGTCCCCTGAACCGCACCCACAAGCTCGCGATAGCCGGTGTCGGCACGCTCGGCGCCGCCGCCGTCGCGCTCACCGCGGTCCCGGCCAGCGGTCAGACGACCACGAGCGAGGCTGCCGCTCCGAAGGCCAAGGTGGCGTACAGCACCGAGCAGATCCAGGACGTGCACGCCGGCGTCACCGGCCAGCTCGCCGGCGCCAGCCAGAAGGTCGCCTCCATCGAGGCGAAGAAGGAGGCGGCCGCCAAGGCCGCCGCCAAGAAGAAGGCCGCTGCCGAGAAGGCCGCGGAGAAGCGCGAGGCCAAGGAGACCGCCAGCCGGTCCGCCAAGCGCGCCGAGGTCAAGAAGTCCTACCCGGACAACCTGGACGGCTGGATCCGCGAGGCCCGGGCCATCATGAAGAAGCACGACATCCCCGGTTCCTACGAGGGCATCCACCGCAACATCATCCGGGAGTCCTCCGGCAACCCGAAGGCCATCAACGACTGGGACATCAACGCCATCAACGGCATCCCGTCCAAGGGCCTGCTCCAGGTGATCCCGCCGACGTTCGATGCCTACCACGTGCCCGGCACCTCCAAGAACATCTACGACCCGGTCGCCAACATCGTCGCCGCCTGCAACTACGCCGCGGACAAGTACGGCACCATGGACAACGTCGACAGCGCGTACTGAGGTCGGCGCGGACCTCTTCACGACGTCGCCGACGCCGATCCGAACGCCGAAGGGCGGCACCCTCCTGACGGGGTGCCGCCCTTCGGGGCGTCGAGGCCGCGGTTGCTCGCGGCCGCGGGCTACTTGCGCATGACCTCGGGCTCGTGGCGGCGCAGGAAGCGTGCCACGAAGAAGCCGCAGATCACACCGAGGACGATCAGCGCGGCCATGTTCAGGCCCCAGGCGCCGGCGGTGTGCTCCCACAGCGGATCCGCCTCGGCACCCTGCTCGGGCGGGCTGATCCTGTTGAAGTCCAGCGTGGCGCCGGCCGCGGCGACCGCCCAGCGCGACGGCATCAGGTACGAGAACTGGTTGACGCCGACCGCGCCGTTCAGGGCGAAGAGGCAGCCGGTGAAGACGACCTGGATGATCGCGAACATGACCAGCAGCGGCATGGTCTTCTCGGCGGTCTTCACCAGCGAGGAGATGATCAAACCGAACATCATCGAGGTGAAACCGAGCGCCATGATCGGCAGGGAGAGCTCGAGGAGCGTCAGGCCTCCGAGGACGAGCCCCTCCTCCGGGATCTCCCGGGTGGCGAAGCCGATGACGCCGACCAGCAGGCCCTGCAGCACCGTGATCACGCCGAGCACGAAGACCTTGGACATCAGGTACGCGGAGCGTGACAGGCCGGTCGCGCGCTCCCGCTCGTAGATGACCCGTTCCTTGATCAGCTCACGGACGGAGTTCGCGGCGCCGGCGAAGCAGGCGCCGACCGCCAGGATCAGCAGGACCGTGGTGGCCGTGCCGTTGGGAATGATCCGGCCGGTCTGCGGGTTGGCGGGATTGGGCAGCAGGCCCTTGTCGGCATCGATGAGCAGGCTCACCGCGCCGAGTACGGCCGGCAGGATCACCATCAGGGCGAGGAAGCCCTTGTCCGAGACGATCACCGAGGTGTAGCGCCGTACCAGCGTGACGAACTGGGACATCCAGCCCTGCGGCTTCGGCGGCTTCATCGCCTGCATCGCCGGTACCTGTACGGACTGCGGCGCGACGGCGTCGATGTCCGCGGCGTACATCTGGTAGTGCTGCGAGCCCTTCCAGCGGCCCGCCCAGTCGTAGTCGCGGTAGTTCTCGAAGGCGGAGAAGACGTCGGCCCAGGTGTCGTAGCCGAAGAAGTTCAGCGCCTCCTCGGGCGGGCCGAAGTAGGCAACCGAGCCGCCCGGCGCCATCACCAGCAGCTTGTCGCAGATCGCCAGCTCGGCCACCGAGTGGGTGACGACGAGGACGGTGCGGCCGTCGTCGGCGAGGCCGCGCAGCAGCTGCATGACGTCGCGGTCCATGCCCGGGTCGAGGCCGGAGGTCGGCTCGTCCAGGAAGATCAGCGAGGGCTTGGTGAGCAGTTCCAGGGCCACGGAGACACGCTTGCGCTGGCCGCCGGACAGGGACGTGACCTTCTTGTCCTTGTGGATGTCCAGCTTCAGCTCGCGCAGCACCTCGTCGATGCGGGCGTCGCGCTCGGCGGCCGTGGTGTCGGCCGGGAAGCGCAGCTTGGCCGCGTACTTGAGGGCCTTCTTGACGGTCAGCTCCTTGTGCAGGATGTCGTCCTGCGGGACCAGACCGATGCGCTGACGCAGCTCGGCGAACTGCTTGTACAGGTTCCTGTTGTCGTACAGGACCTCGCCCTGGTCGGCGGGCCGGTACCCGGTGAGCGCCTTGAGGAGGGTCGACTTGCCGGATCCGGAGGGGCCGATGACCGCGATCAGCGACTTCTCGGGGACGCCGAAGGAGACGTCCTTGAGGATCTGCTTACCGCCGTCGACCGTGACGGTCAGGTGACGGGCGGAGAAGGACACCTCACCGGTGTCGACGAACTCCTCGAGCCGGTCGCCGACGATGCGGAACGTCGAGTGGCCGACACCCACGATGTCGGTCGGGCCGAGCAGCTGGGAGCCGCCCTTGGCGATCGGCAGACCGTTGACGTACGTGCCGTTGTGCGACCCCAGGTCGCGGATCTCCATGCGCCCGTCGGGCGTCGCGTGGAACTCCGCGTGGTTGCGCGAGACCTGCAGGTCGGAGACGACCAGCTCGTTCTCCAGGGCACGGCCGATGCGCATCACGCGGCCGAGCGAGAACTGGTGGAACGTGGTCGGGCTGCGGTCGCCGTAGACCGGCGGCGCCCCCGCCGCGCCACCGGGCCCCTGCTGCTGGGGGAAGTGCGGCGCGGCCTGCTGCGGCTGCGGCGCGTGCTGCTGCCAGCCGGCCTGCTGCTGCCCGTGCTGCCGGCCCTGGTGCGGCGGGCTCTGGTGCGGCGGGGCCTGGTGCTTCTGCGGCTCCTGCGCCGGCGCCTGCTGGGCCCAGCCGGCGTTCGCACCCTGCGCGGCGTACGGCTGCTGCTGAGGCTGGGCCTGCGGCGTGCCGACGGCGGCCTGGGCGCCGGTCAGGCTCACGCGCGGGCCGTCGTTCGCGTTGCCGAGGTTCAGCACGGTGCCGGCGCCGAGCTCCACCTGCTGGATCCGCTGCCCGTGCACGAACGTGCCGTTGGTGCTGCCGTGGTCCTCGACGACCCAACTGCGGCCGTTGAAACTGATCGTGGCATGCCGCCAGGAGACCCTGGCGTCGTCGAAGACAAGCTCCCCCTGCGGATCGCGTCCGAGCGCATACGACCGGGACGGGTCAAGCGTCCAGGTCTGTCCATTGGATTCCAGTACGAGTTCCGGCACTCCATGCCCCACTGAGTTGTCCCCCGATGTGCTCCCGTCGCGGGGAGTCTAGGGATGTCGAACATCGGGGGGAACTATTTCAGGCTCGGCCCCCTGACCGAAAGTCGGGCCTTGTGAAGACTGCGTAGGCGCCCCCCGGCCGTTCCCGTTGACGGGGTTGAAACCTGCCCGGAGAGTGGTATTCCACGCGAGGGGGACATGCGCGGCAACTCCGCCGCGCAGCGGATCGGGGGGTCTGGCATGAGCGCGTCCACAAGCGTCGGAACCGAGGGGTACGACGCGAAGGTGCCGTGGGGAGACGTCCTGCTGTCCGCGATCGCCGCCGTGAGCTGGGCGTTGATCGGTATGGCGGGAACGGCGGCGCTGGGTCTGCATCTGCTCGACGCGGACGCTGCGGGCTCGCTCGGCCCGATGACCGCGGCGGTCGTGGCGCTCGGTGCCGGCGGTTCGGTCACACCGGCCGGAGATGTGTCCGCGTTCGGCCTGGAAGGGGCCCAGGCCCACACGGCCATCGAGATCACGCCACTGGGTGTCGGTCTGGTGGGCGCGCTGCTGCTGTCCTTCTTCTTTCTACGGTCCCTGCGGGCGGCCGGAGTTGTGGTCGCACCCGCCGAACTCCTCGCGCGCGCGGGAGTGGTGATCGCCCTTTTCGTGGCGATGACGGGCGGACTGGCGTGGGCGGGGCACGATGTCGTCACGATCGACGGCGGCTCGCTCGGGCTGGACGACCTGCCCGGCGGGGGTGGTGGCGACATCGAGATTCCGGGGCTCGGTGACGTGGGCGACATCGGCGGGCTGCTGCCCGACCGGATCGCTGACCTCGTCGGCGCCGAGGCGGCCGTCGGCTTCACCGTCGACACCGCACCGACGCTGTTCGGCGGGCTGATCTGGTCCTCCGGGGTTCTGCTGATCGCGCTGCTGGCCTCGCGTCGCACTCCCCTGCCGCGCGGGTTCGAGGCCGTGCACCGGGTGGTGCGGCCGGCGGTGTCGGCCGTCGTCACGGTGGCGCTCACCGCGGTGACGGCCGGTCTCGCGGCGGCGGCCTACGCGGCGATCGGCGACGACCACCCCCGGCGGATCGCCGGGGCCGCGCTGCTGGGCGCGCCCAACGGGGTCTGGCTCGGTGTTCCGGTCGGCCTGTTCGTGCCGTGGGACGGGCGGGCCACGGGCGAGCTGGTCGGGGTACTCCCCGCTCCGCTGGACGAGCTGCTTGGCTCCGGCGCCGAGGAACCGGTCACGCTCGGGCGACTGGCGGAGCTGGACGGACGGGTGTGGCTGCTGGGGGTGGCGGCGGCGCTGATGATGCTGCTGGCCGGTGTGCTGACGGCGGTACGGACACCGGTGACGCGGGGTGACGCGCGCTCCCTCGCCTTCGCCGGGCGGTGTGCTCTGCGGCTGGGCGTCGCCACCGCGCTCGCGCTGCCGCTGTCGGCGTGGCTGACGGAGGTGTCCGTGAACGCCTCGCTGTCCGTGCTCGGCGTCGACGCGTCCGGCGCGGGCATCACCCTGCGCGGACACCTCGGCACGGCGCTGCTGCTGGGGGCCGTGTGGGGCGCGGGGGCCGGAGCCGCCGGCGCGCTGCTGGCACGGGCGAGCGGGGCGGCCGGGGCGCGAGCCACGCCCTTGGCACGGGGTGCCGGGACGGCTGGGGTGGAGGCCGCGGTCGGGGGTGACGGAATCGCGGGCGCCATGACGTACACGGGGCCGCCGTCGGGGCCCTACTGGCCGGGGCCCTACTGGCCGGGCGCGCCGCAACGGCCGCCCGACCCCGGCGCCAATCCGTACGTGCGGCTGCGGGAGGAGGCGGGCGAACCCGAGGATGCGCCGCCGGCGGGGCCGCCTGCCCCGCCTCCGCCCGCCGCGGGCCGGACGCCGGCGAGCGGACGGCCCGCCCCCGGAGCCCGGCCGCGCGGCGATCCGGGGCAGGGACGCGAGGAGGTGGGTCGGCGCCCCGGAAGCGCGGGTCAGCAGCCCGAGGACGGCGAGCGGCAGGACGGCGAGCGGCAGGGCGGGGAGCGGCAGGGCGGGGAGCGGCAGGGCGGCGACGATGTGTACGGCGCCCCTACGGTGGCCGGGCCGCTGGGGCCGCCGCCGCGACGGCCTCCGCGGCCCGGGGGCCGGCCGCGGTCCCGGTGGGGCGAAGGTCCGCCACCGCCGCCTCCCCCGCCACCGGCGCCGCCGCCTCCACCGCCGCGGGACCCCGGGGACGGCCGGTGAAGCGTTCGGCTCCGGTCCAAAAGCCCCCTGCCGTCACCTCCAGCAGCGCCGGGACGGACGGTGACAGGGCGGGAGGGTGAGGGAGGCGGCCGCGTGCGCCGGACCGCCGTCCCCGCCGGGGTGAGGGACGGCCAGGCTCCCCGCGCTCCAGCGCCCGCCCCCGCATTCCAGAAGCCACAGTGGCGGCGTGTCCGTCAGGCGGACCTCGGGCGCGGGAGGCACCGGGTGCCGGATACGGTTGGAGCACCATGAGCGCTTCGCAGACCTCTGACGTTCCCACCCTTCTCGTCAAGATCTTCGGCAAGGACCGACCGGGCATCACGGCCGGCCTGTTCGACACCCTCGCCGCCTACTCCGTCGACGTGGTCGACATCGAGCAGGTCGTCACCCGTGGCCGGATCGTGCTGTGCGCGCTCGTGACCGAGCCGCCCCGAGGGCTGGAAGGCGACCTGCGGGCGACCGTCCACGGCTGGGCGGAGTCGCTGAGGCTGCAGGCGGAGATCATCTCCGGTATCGGCGACAACCGGCCGCGAGGTCTCGGCCGCTCCCTGGTCACGGTGCTCGGCCACCCGCTCACCGCGGAGGCGACCGCCGCCATAGCGGCCCGGATCACCGAGTCCGGCAGCAACATCGACCGCATCTTCCGGCTGGCCAAGTACCCGGTCACCGCCGTCGAGTTCGCGGTGTCCGGCGTGCAGACCGAGCCGCTGCGCACCGCGCTGGCCACCGAGGCCGCGGCGCTCGGTGTGGACGTCGCGGTCGTCTCGGCCGGGCTGCACCGTCGGGCGCAGCGCCTGGTCGTGATGGACGTGGACTCCACGCTGATCCAGGACGAGGTCATCGAGCTGTTCGCCGCGCACGCCGGCTGCGAGGACCAGGTCGCCGAGGTGACGGCGTCCGCGATGCGCGGAGAGCTGGACTTCGAGCAGTCGCTGCACGCGCGCGTGGCGCTGCTGGCGGGACTGGACGCCTCGGTGGTGGAGAAGGTGCGCAGCGAGGTGCGGCTGACACCGGGTGCCCGCACCCTGATCCGTACGCTGAAGCGGCTCGGCTACCAGGTGGGGGTCGTCTCCGGCGGCTTCACCCAGGTCACCGATGATCTGAAGGAGCGGCTGGGGCTGGACTTCGCGCAGGCCAACACGCTGGAGATCGTCGACGGCAGGCTGACCGGCCGCGTCACCGGGGAGATCGTGGACCGGGCCGGCAAGGCGCGGCTGCTGCGCAGGTTCGCCACCGAGGCGGGCGTGCCGCTGTCGCAGACCGTGGCGATCGGCGACGGTGCCAACGACCTGGACATGCTGAACGCGGCCGGACTCGGCGTCGCCTTCAACGCCAAGCCGGTGGTGCGCGAGGCGGCGCACACCGCGGTGAACGTGCCCTTCCTCGACACCGTCCTGTATCTGCTGGGCATCACCCGCGAGGAGGTCGAGGCGGCGGACACGCTGGACGAGGGTCTCGGCGAGGACCTCGGCCTGCCCCTCCACCGGATCTGACCCGGCGGGCAAGGGCGCCGGCCACGGCGAGCACCCGACACCGCCGGCACCCGACACCGCCGGCACGCGACACCGCGAGCATCCGCCACGGTCGGCGCCCGCCGCGGCGGGGAGCCGGACACGGCCACCACCCGACACGACCACCACTCGACCCGGCAGGGCCCGTCCCCCGCAGGGCCCGGACCACCCGGGTGCCGGGCCCTGTGGCGCGGGGGCGGATCAGTCGGTTGGCGCCCAGTACTCGGTCAGGGAGGCCGCGCCCGGCTCCACGTCCTTCCACGAGCCCGTGAAGGTCAGGACGGCGAAGGCGGCGGTCGGGAAGCCCCGGCTGCCCATCCGCTCGCGGGCCTCGTCCTCGGTCGAGCCGGCCAGGATCTCGGCGAGCCCCTCCATGCCCGGGTTGTGGCCGATCACCAGCACGTTCCGCAGGTCGTCGGGGGTCTCGTTGAGTACGGCGATCAGCTCGCCGGGCG
This sequence comes from Streptomyces sp. NPDC097107, assembly GCF_044762405.1. Lineage (NCBI taxonomy): Bacteria > Bacillati > Actinomycetota > Actinomycetes > Kitasatosporales > Streptomycetaceae > Streptomyces > Streptomyces sp. NPDC097107. Next base: position 26,198 of record NZ_JBIWEF010000001.1, read on the forward strand.
AGGCCTCGTAGATCCGCTCCTCGTAGACGGTTTTCGGCCGCTGCGGAAACTCCTGGACGGCGAGTTTCCAGGTCTCGCGGGTCCGGATCGAGGTGGAGCACAGGGCCTGGTCGAAGGGGATGCCGGTATCCGCCAGCCGGCGTCCGGCCTCTGCGGCGTCCTTGCGGCCCCGATCGGCGAGCGGCCGCTCGTGGTCGGTCACCTGTGGCCAGTCGGCTTTCGCATGCCGGAAAAGGACAATCCTGCGGGGTTCTGCGACGCTCATGGCATCCAGCTTCGCACGAAACAGGCCACGGGGCGCAGGGAGTTGACATGCGGATTCGCCGCCTGGAACGCATCCGGGCGCCGATCCGGCCTCAGCGCGCGGTCAGCTGCCGCACCCGCTCCAGGAGGTCCGCGACCGCGGGCTCACCGGCGGCGGCGTGGGCCTCGGCGGGATCGAGTATCAGCAGGAGCAGCGTGACGAAGGCGAGCACGGGCAGGGCGAGGGCCCACCAGGGCAGCCGGACCTCGCCGCCGCCCCGGGTCGCCTGGGGAGGCCGGGTGTGGGTAGGGGCCGACATGAGTGCCTCCGCTGGTCTTCGGGCGTCCCGGTCCGTGCTCCGCGGCCCGCCTGTCGCGGGCACATCTCGAAACTACGGAATCCGCGGGCCCCAGCCCATCCGGAGGTCCACCCACTCGACCCTGACCCTCGCCCCCTAGGGGTTGGGGGGTTAACCCCACCATCGGGCGGACGAAACCGGCATCACGGCGAGGCGATCGTCGCGATGACGCCGATGATCACGAAGATCGCGAGGAAGCCGCCGAAGACGTACAGCATCTTCTTCTGGCCGTGCTGAGGGTTCGGGTCGAGGACTGGCATGAGGCAAGTCTCGCATCCGCCGCCCGCTCCGGGGCAGGCGGGCCGCCGACCCGGGCGGGCGGGCCGCCGCCGGGATCAGCGGGCCGCTTCCTCCTCCACCGTGCGGTCGCGCCCCGCCAGGAAGCCCACCACGATCTGCGGCACCATCAGGGCGCTCATCAGCGCGATCGGCAGGCCCCAGCCCCCGCTGTGCTGGTAGAGCACGCCCACCAGCAGCGGGCCCGGGATGGAGATCAGGTAGCCGGTGCTCTGCGCGAAGGCGGACAGCTGGGCGACGCCCGCGCCCGTCCTGGCCCGCATCCCGACCATGGTCAGCGCGAGCGGGAAGGCGCAGTTGGAGACGCCGAGCAGCAGGGCCCAGGCCCAGGCGCCGCCGGCCGGGGCGAAGTACAGACCGGCGTAACCGGCGAGCCCGCACACGCCCAGCACCAGCACGATCGGGCCCTGGTGGGGCAGGCGGGTGGCCACGCGCGGGATGACGAAGGCGAGCGGCACGCCCATCATCATGATGACGGCGAGCAGCAGCCCCGCGGTGCCGGCGGACACGCCCGCGTCCCGGAAGATCTGCGCCATCCAGCCCATCGTGATATAGGCGGCGGTGGCCTGGAGGCCGAAGAAGACGGCGAGCGCCCAGGCCGTACGGCTGCGGGTGATGCGCAGCGGTGACTGTCCGGCCGGCTGCGCCGTCGGCCGGTCGGCACGCGCGGTCGCGGGCTCCGCGGTGGCCTCCTCGGCCGCGCCGGAGGCGTCCTGGGCGGGTGACAGGGTGGACGGCGCCCTCCGGGGCCGTACGAACGGGACCCACGGCAGGATGGCCGCCGCCGCCAGCGCCGCCCACACCGCGAGGCCGGGCTGCCAGTGTCCGCCCAGCGCGTTCGTCACGGGCACGGTCGCGGCGGCGGCGATCGAGGTGCCGAAGGCGAGGGCCATCGAGTACAGGCCGGTCATGGGGCCGACCCGGTCGGGGAAGAAGCGCTTGACGATGACCGGCATCAGGACGTTGCTGACCGCGATGCCCATCAGCGCGAGGGCGGTGGCGGCCAGGAAGCCCGCCGTACCGCCCGCGTACGGGCGTATGAGCAGGCCCGCGGTGATGGCGACCATGCCCGCGCAGACCACCGCGCCGGGCCCGAACCGGCGGGCCAGGCGCGGGGCGGTGACCCCGAAGACGGCGAAGCAGAGCGGGGGCACGGAGGTGAGCAGTCCCGCCACGCTGCCGCTCATGCCGAGCCCGTCGCGGACCTCTTCCAGGAGCGCGCCCAGGCTCGTGATGGCGGGGCGCAGGTTGAGCGCGGCCAGGACGATGCCGAGGAGGAGCAGGCGGGTCGTCCACGTCGTCCACGCGCGCGTGCCGGGCGCCCCGGGCGCGTTGCCGGACTCCTGGGCCCCGTGCGCGGCCGGCTCACCGGAGGACGTGGACCTGGAGGTTCCTGTCCCGGTTCCCGCCCCGGCTCCCGTCCGGGTTCCGGTCTGCGTTCCAGTCCGCGTCTCAGTCCGAGGTTCCGTCCGCGTTTCCGCCCGGGTTTCGTCACTAGCCATGAGACCCATCATAGAATCATGGGATGATTGGTTGTCCACTCGCGTGCGAAGGTGAGCCATGCCTCTGAGTCACCCCCGTCGTTCGGCGCTGTCCGAGCAGGTCATCGCGGCACTGCGGCAGCAGATCGCCTCGGGCGAGTGGCCGGTCGGCTCCCGCATCCCGACCGAGCCCGAGCTGGTCGAACAGCTCGGCGTCGCCCGGAACACGGTCCGTGAGGCGGTCCGTGCGCTGGCCCACAACGGCCTGCTGGACATCCGCCAGGGCTCCGGTACGTACGTCGTGGCGACCAGCGAGCTGGCGGGGGTGATGCAGCGCCGCTTCGCCGACGCCGACCCCCGCCACATCGCCGAGCTGCGTTCGACCCTGGAGTCCGCCGCCGCCCGGTTGGCCGCCGAGCGGCGCACGGAGAAGGACCTCAAGCAGCTCGACGCGCTGCTGGTGCGTCGCGAGGAGGCCTGGGAATCGGGCGACACGGAGGCGTTCGTGACGGCGGACGCTACCTTCCACCTGGCCGTCGTGGCCGCCTCGCACAACGACGTGATGACCGCCATGTACGCGGACCTCGGCGAGGTGATGCGGGACTGGCTGCGCGTCGACGTCGGCAGCGAGCTGACGCCGGAGACGCACATGGACCACACGCGGCTGGTCGACGCCGTCCGCGCGGGGGACGCCGTGACGGCCGCGGTAGAGGCGGCGGGCTATCCGTTCCTGTGCCGTCCGGGCCGGTTCAGCGCACCCGCTGGTGACTGACCCACGCCGCCTGGACCTCCTTCCAGCAGCGTCCGTCCAGACGTACGGTCTGCGCGGGCCCGGCCGGGACCGCCGAACCGTCACTGTCGAGGTCCCACCAGCGGGCGCACTCGACGTGCAGACGCACGTGGTCGGTCTCCGGGTACGGGTTGTGGCAGTGGGCGGTCACGTCGGAGCCGTCGACGCGAACCCTGCATTCGGCGCCGAACAGCTGTCCCGACGCTGTGTCCGAGGCGGGCACGCGGGCGTGGGACACGGCTTCGTACGGCAGGATCAGCACGAACGCGAGGGCGAGGACCGCTGAGGCCAGGCGAGGGAGCAGACGCACAGGGGACCTCCTCGGCCGACCGTACTGGGGAGGTAAACCCGCGTGGTGAACCCGTGTTCAGCGTGCGCCGCCGGCCGCCCCGCCGCCCGGCCGACTGAGCCGAACGGGTGACATGCCGAGGGCCCGCGCCCGAGGAGGACGCGGGCCCCGGATTGACGAGCGGTCAGGCGCCGACGGCGTGCAGGCCACCGTCGACGTGGACGATCTCACCCGTGGTCTTGGGGAACCAGTCGCTCAGCAGCGCGACGACACCCCGGCCGGCCGGCTCCGGGTCCTTCAGGTCCCACTCCAGCGGGGCGCGGTTGTCCCACACGGAGGCCAGCTCGGCGAAGCCCGGGATGGACTTGGCGGCCATCGAGCCGATCGGGCCCGCGGAGACCAGATTGCAGCGGATGTTCTGTTTGCCCAGGTCACGCGCCATGTAGCGGCTGGTGGCCTCCAGGGCGGCCTTGGCCGGGCCCATCCAGTCGTACTGCGGCCAGGCGTACTGCGCGTCGAAGGTGAGGCCGACGACCGAGCCGCCGTTCTGCATCAGCGGCAGGCAGGCCATGGTCAGCGACTTCAGGGAGTACGCCGAGACGTGCATGGCGGTGGCGACCGACTCGAACGGCGTGTTCAGGAAGTTGCCGCCGAGCGCGTCCTGCGGCGCGAAGCCGATGGAGTGGACGACGCCGTCGAGGCCGCCCAGCTCCTCGCCGACGATGTCGGCCAGGCGCCCGAGGTGCTCGTCGTTGGTGACGTCCAGCTCGATGACCTTGGTGGGCTTGGGCAGCTTCCTGGCGATGCGCTCGGTCAGCGTGGGCCGCGGGAACGCGGTCAGGATGATCTCGGCACCCTGCTCCTGGGCCAGCTTGGCGGTGTGGAAGGCGATGGAGGACTCCATCAGCACACCGGTGATCAGGACGCGCTTGCCCTCGAGAATTCCGCTCATGGTGATCAGTGACCCATTCCCAGTCCGCCGTCAACGGGAATGACGGCTCCAGTGATGTACGAGGCGTCGTCCGAGGCGAGGAACCGCACCGTCGCGGCGATCTCCTCGGGCTGCGCGTACCGGCCCAGCGGCACCTGCGACACGATGTTCGACCGCTGCTCGTCGGTGAGCGCCTTGGTCATGTCCGTGTCGACGAAGCCCGGCGCGACGACGTTGAAGGTGAGGTTGCGCGAACCCAGCTCACGGGCGAGGGAGCGCGCGAAGCCGACCAGGGCGGCCTTGGAGGCGGCGTAGTTCGCCTGCCCCGCGGAGCCGAGCAGCCCGACCACCGACGAGATGAGCACGACGCGGCCCTTCTTGGCGCGCAGCATGCCCCGGTTGGCCCGCTTGACGACGCGGAAGGTGCCGGTGAGGTTGGTGTCGACGACGGAGGTGAAGTCCTCCTCGGACATGCGCATCAGGAGCTGGTCCTTGGTGACGCCGGCGTTGGCGACCAGGACCTCGACGGGGCCGTGCGCTTCCTCGATCTCCTTGTAGGCCTGCTCCACCTGCTCGCTGTCGGTGATGTCGCACTTGACGGCGAGGCAGCCCAACTCGGTCAGAGCCGCCGGCGGCTCACCCGAGCGGTACGTGATCGCGACCTGGTCACCGGCGTCGGCGAAAGCGCGGGCGATGGCGAGGCCGATGCCCCGGTTGCCTCCGGTGACGAGAACCGAGCGGCTCAACGGATCACCCTTTCGATAGCGTTCTGGTACCCGCCCGGACACCCGGTTGACAGGCGGTGATGACAGGCGGCTTCCTCGAAAACCTATCGGTCCCCGCCCGTCCGCAAAGACTCGGGCGCCCACAGTGGCTTACGGGGCTGGCTGTCGGGTCCCTACAGAAAGGGCCCCGCTTCAGCCTTCCGTGCCGGGCGCGTGGGCGGGCAGGCCTTCCGCGAGAGCGGTCTCCAGCATTCTGCGGTCGTAGGTCACCAGGGCCGTCAGGTCGTCCCGCAGTGAGAGTGCGCCGGCCACGTGGACAGCGTCGAGTGTCCGAAGCCGCCCGACGAGCAACGCCGCGCTGTCCCGCACCTCGCGGGTGAGAAGGATTTCGGTGACCCGGGCATCGAGATCCTCCAACGCCTTGGGGAAGTGCCCGACGAGATCCAGCGTCCGTACGGTCTCCACGAAACCGAGTGTGCTGGTGGCGAGCGGCTCCGTGGACCGCTGCTGCAGGAAGGCGTCCAAGTCGGCCCAGTGATTGCGGCGCGTCATCCACGTGACCAGTGCGGACGTGTCCATGTAGATCAACGCTCGTCCTCTTCGCGCTCGGCGAGCAGCAGCGCCAGCGGATCGGCGTCCTCCGCGACCTCGTAATGCGGCATGTTGTGCCGGTCGGCGGCTGTGACCGGCTTCAACTTGATCTTCCCTTGCGCCACCAGGTGTGCGTACCGCTCCATGGGACTGCCGGCCGGAGACAGTACGGCGATGACGTTTCCGTGCCGGGTGACCTCGATCGCCTCGCCCTTCTCGACGCGGGCGAAGACAGCGCTGGGGTTGTACGAGAACTCGCGTACGGAGATGGTGCTCATACCTCGCTCCCCTCACAGCCGACAGGTTGTACGTACATACCTCCAAAGGTACCTACATTTCGCCGCCCTCAGCCGCTGCGCGCGGTGCCGACCGACCTCCTCCTGCTGCTGCCGCTCCCACTTCCGGTAGCGCCGGCCCGCCTCCAGCGAGAAGTCGACGGGGTCGGGAAAGCGGTCGAGGGCGTCCGTACCGATCCCGGTCAACTGTCAGCGGCGCTGGGCCCGGTACAGCCAGCCCGCTCTGACGAGACTGCTCGCGTTCCGGTTCACATAGTTCTTGAGGCGTGCGTCGGTCACCGGAGGGGAGTCGAACTCGGCCTGCGCCCAGCCGTCCCTCAACCCCGGATTCCGGGCGAGAACCCGTTCCCAGAGTTCCCGAAGACCATGCCGTCCTGGAGCGCGTCCTTGCGAAGGACGGTCGCGGCGGTGTGCAGGGCGTGTGCGACGACGGTCGTGACGCTGGGCACGGCGTCCATTCTTCGCGGGTAGGTGACGGCCGCGTCCGGACTCAGTCCAGGCCGACCGGGGTGGTCGGTGTGACCGGGGTGTCGTCGGGGCCGTTCGTCTGGACTAGCAGAAGGTCACCGACCGTGGCGTCGCGGCCGAGACCGAGGCGGGAGAGCGGAACCGCGTCCGGGGCCTGCGCCGTGCCGACGGGCTGTAGATGCAGCTCGCCCTCCGCGCCCTGGAAGGCGAGGACCGCCCACACCTCGTCGTGGCCGATGCGGGCCACCACGCTGCTCAGCCGGTCGGGCAGGACCGCGCACACGACGGTGAGCCGCTGCCGCTGCGTCCTGGGCGCGGGGATCGCCGCGATCTGCTCCAGCACGCCGGGCAGCGTCAGCGTGCCCTCCAGCAGCCGCTGAACGGTCTCCCGTTCCTCGTCCCGGCCGTCCCCTGTCTCGGCGGCGGCGAAGCGCACGAGGGGAAGGCCGTCGTCCAGGGTGCGCTGCCACTTGGGCAGCAGGAAGTCGATGGTCAGGGCCTCTTCGCGGGTGGGTGGGTGCACCTCGTCGCCTTCGCCGAACTGGGCCAGCCAGGCATTGACGTCCCCCCAGCGCCACACGGGTGAACGTCCGGCGATCCCTTCGGGGTCGGGGAAGGGCAGCTTGTCCTGCCGCCGCTCGCCGCTCACCCACTGCTGGACGTTCTGCCGCGACCGCTCGACACGCTCCGCGATGTCCGAGACGCCGACGAGGTCGGGGTCCGTACGCATCAGCCTCAGAGCGGGCAGGGACTTGCGCAGCCGTACGACGATGCGGTGGGCCGCGTCGATCGCGTTGACCCCGTTCTCGGAGACGTCCAGGAAGTGCCGGCCTCGATGGCGGGTCAGCACCCCGTCGAAGGTGTCGTGGACGATCGCGACGGCCTTGTCGTCGTCCACCTCGATCCCGTCCACGACGAAGTGGAATTCGTACTCCATGACGCCCCAGCCCCCCATGCGTGTGCCTGTTCGCTCTTCCTGGTTCCGGTATCTACGGCCTCTCACTCCAGGGAACGCCCCCTTGTAGCAAGCTTCGCCGAGCCCGACAGTGTTGTCAATTGCCAACGCCGCCCCGGAGGGCCGTACGCGGGTCGTCCGGGGGCAGCGGACACCACTTCGCCTTGCGGGCTATTCGACGGGCCTCCTGGCTTGGATTCCTCGGCGTGCCGCCGACACGGATCACCGTGCAGTGGTCCGGGCACGGGCAGTACAGCGTGCCCCAGTGCGCCTCCGACGTGAGCGCCCATCCGTCGGCGACGAGCCGCTTGAGTACCGCCCTGACCTCCTTGCTCGGATGGTCCGCCGCAGCGATCTCACGTCCGACCACGCACGCCTCCACAAGCCTTCGCCCGTCGCAGAGCTGACCGTCAACTCGAGCGGGTCGATAAGCCTACCCGTCCCCACTGACACTGGCGGAAATCGCAACTCAGCGGGCACAGTGGGCCGTTGCGGAAGATGATCGTCAACTACGGCCGAACGGGGCGTGGCTCACCCGGGAAGCGGGCCGCGCACTCGGCCCGCACCGTCTTGCCCGGCCCCGTCCGCCCGGTCACGCCCCAGCGGTCGGCGACGGCTTCCACGAGGAGCAGCCCTCTCCCACCGTCGGTGTCCGTGGAGGGCTGCACCGCCGACGCCGACCACTCCGGGTGCCCCGGGTGGGTGTCGGACACCTCGACGCGGAGGAGTTCCGCCGACCTGTCGTACGTGAGCCGCAGCTCGAAGTCGCGGCCCGGGGCGCGGCCGTGGAGCACCGCGTTGGCGGCGAGTTCAGCCACGACGAGGGCGACGGTGTCGGAGGCCGGGCTGCCGTAGGACAGGTGCCACAGGTCGAGCCGGTGCGTGGCGAGCCTGCGGGCGAGGCGCGCGCCCCGGCGGGTGGCGGAGAACCGCTGGGCGAACACACTTACGGTGACGGCCTCTTGGGCCCGTGGTGCTGGCATGCGCTCAGCGTTCCGACGCCTCCCCTGCTCCAACAGGGACGACACCCATACAGACATGGCTGTACCAGTGCACACTCTGGACTGGTGGGTAACTCCCCGTGACCCTGGGTGGGCCGGGTGGGGTTGGGCAGGGCGTGGACACGGGGACTTGGGAGGCACACGGCGATGAGGGCGGATCACGGCGGAGGCGGCGGCACGAACGGTGCGGAGGCGGAGCTCTCCGACAGTCTCAGGACTTTCGGCGCGGTCCTCAAGGCCCTGCGCGAGGAGGCCGGGCTGACCCAGGAGGAGTTCGCGCAGCGGGTGCGGTACTCGGCGGCGTACGTGGCCAAGATCGAACAGGGGAAGCGGTTTCCGCCGGCGGATCTGCCTGGACGGGCGGAGGAGGTTCTGGGGGCGGTCGCGGTCAAGGTCCTCACCGCGGCGGCGAAGAGCCTGACGCGGAGGGCGGGGCTCGCGTCGTGGTTCCGGCAGTGGGCGGGGATCGAGGAGGAGGCGATCTCCTTGTACGCGTATGAGTGTCGGGCGGTTCCTGGCTTGTTGCAGCCGGAGGGCTACATCCGGGCGATCTTCGACCGGCAGATTCCTCCGCTGTCAGAGGAGCAGTTCGAACGGCAAGTATCAGCTAGGCAAGAACGGCAGCGGATCTTGGACGAGCGCCCGAACACGGCGTTCTCGTTCCTCGTCGAACAGGCTGTGCTTGAGCGCCGTCTCGGGGGTACGGCGGTAGCGCTGGAGAACATCAGCAACCTCTTGCAGCAGGGCAGCCGACGGAACGTCGAGATCCTCGTCATGCCCCTCCGACAGGAGGACCACTCCGGCGTCGACGGTCAGATGTACCTCGCTGAACGCGACGACCACCAGTGGGTCGGCTACGTCGAGGGACTCGACAGCAGCACCCTCCTGGCCGAGCCGAAATTGGTGAGTTCCATGCTCCAGCGCTATGGGAAGATGCGGTCACAGGCCCTGAGCCGTATGGCCACTTTGGACCTGCTGAGGGAGATGCAAGGAGCGGTATGAGCACCGAACTGGCCTGGTTCAGAAGCAGCTACAGCGGTAGTGGCGGCGGCAACTGTGTCGAGGTCGCCGTGCGCCCCGAGGCTGTCCACATCCGCGACTCCAAGAACGCGGGCGTCCGTCCACTCGTCGTCACGCCGACCGCTTGGGCGGCGCTTACGGCACTGGCGGCAGACTTGTCTCTGGCCGGCTGACTTCGCGTCGCACAAGACGTTCGCGGGCGGGCACGGAAGTAGGTCCCGTGCCCGCCCGTTGATCTGCGCCCACCTGCATTACTCCTGCTCGTCCTCACCGAACAGGTTGAGCATGTCGAGCTGGACGGCGCCGTCCTCGACCTCGTCCAGGCCGAACAGACCTCCACCCAACTGATCGGGTGCGGACTTGCCCCGCCGCCTCTTCTTGACCGCCAGCGAGGCCGAGGGCCTCGGCGCGCCTCCGGCCGGGATGACGCGGGTCAGCGGGCTCGTGCCCGGAGGGTGACGCGGCCCCTGGGCAGGGGGCGGGGTGAGCGAGGGGTGAGTGAAGGGCCGTCCCTCGTCCATCGCCTCGTAGCCGCGGACGATCTCGTCCGGCGTGTCCTGGAAGACAGCGGGCTGCTTGTTCTGGAACGGCCGGAAGCTGTCCAGGACGAGGTCCACGTCCGCGCGCTCGATGCCGTACAGGTAATTAGTACGCGGTGTCCAGCTCCGCGCGCATCAGGAAACGGCGCCTCTCGTCCCACCCGAAGGGTGGGCCATCATCGCCGAGGTACTTACGACATAGTCGGCTGTTGAGTGGATCAGCTCATGACATGGCTAAAGGCACCTGCACTGAGCCTCCGCCACCTTGACGCCGCAGGTCAAAGGGCTGGTGTGACCGGTTCGCGGGAGGCTCACGCTGGTCGTCGACGGCTGTCTGCGGAGTAGATCGTCTGACGAGTTGTCCCGGGAGCGGATCAAGTGTCAGGCCAGGCTATTGAGCTTGAAGGTAGTGGTCGGGCAGGGTGGACGGATGCCTGAGTCGTTTTTGCGGCGAGGGCGTCGGACGCGACCGCTCCGGGGAATGCCTGCCAAAGCCTGTGTGAGCCGCCGCTACGCACCCACCTCCGGCGAACCGCGCACCCGGTGACAGCACCGGATGGGGGAGGCGCGGGTGCGCCTGACTCCCTGCATCTGAACGAGAGTCCGTACCGAGTACGGCCCGCGCCGTCGGCGAGCGGTAACGCGGCCGGGCCGGTCGGCTCAGGCGGGGAGCGGCAGGCCGGCGGCGTGGAACAGCCGGTCACGGGAGGCCGTGGCCTCGTCGAAGACGGCGTCCCCAGCCTTCAGCACACCGTTCTCCTTCAGGACGTCGCCGGCCACCACGACCAGGTCGACGTTGCCGGCGTGGCCGCCCGCGACGATCGTGGCGGCGACGTCCGTGGCGGGCAGCATGTTGGTGTGGTCGAGGCGGATCATGATCAGGTCGGCCTCCTTGCCGGGGGTCAGGCTGCCGGTGAAGGAAGGCCACGTCGACGTGGCCTTCGTGGGAGCCGACATCACGGATGCGCACATCAGGGTGCGGGCCGTCAAGAGGTACCAGGTCCAGTTGCTGGTTCCCGCCGGTCACCCACTGGCTCTCCGCGAGAGCGTGCGGCTGAGGGACGTAGCCGGAGAACCCTTTGTCGACATGCCCATAGGGTTCGGGCAGCGCCAGACCGTGGACGACGCCTTCACGAGGGCGGAGCTGTCCCGCCGCGTCCTGATCGAGGTATCGGACATCACCACGATCGCGGAGTACGTGGCGCACGGTCTGGGCGTCGCACTGCTGCCCCCGGACTTCGCGACGGCGGCCGGGGACGCGGTACGTTCCGTCCCCCTCGCGGACGAATGTCTGTCCTGGACGCTCAGCGTGGTCGCCTCGGCGACGCGTCCGCCGACCCGGGCGCTGCACGCCTTCCTCGACCTCATCCCGCACCACATCCGGCGCGACCGCGTGTTCTGAGCGCGCCCGGCCGGGTCTGTGGGCGCGCCCGCTGAGGTGGATCCTGCTCCGGGGAGCGCAGTTGAAGAGTGCGGACGTGGCGCCTTCCGTCGCCCTCGCCGGCAAGCACGCCACGGTCCGGCGGGCCGTCAGCCGCCATGGCCGTCGCCCGGTCCTCAGCATCCAGCGGCATGCCGCCTGGGACGCCAGCCCGAAGGCCTCGTCGAGGTGCTCACCGACTTACTGGTCCCCACCGGAGCGGCGCTTCTCCCGCGCGTGGACCGAGTGCGCGGGCGAGGAGTGGATCCGGGCGCGCCGCCCGCGGGAAGTCGAGTCGCCCGCCCGGGCCCCGGCTCTCACTCCGCCGGAAGCGCCGGGGAGGACGCTGCGAGGTGCATCGACCCCGCCGCGGCCAACGCCGCGGCGATCCGCTGTTACAGCAAGGTCGGGTTCAAACCCGTGGGGGTCATACGCGCTTACGGACGTGATCCGGAAGTACTCCCGGCACATCGGGTGCAGCAGGCCGTCGTCGCACAGTGAGGCGACCGTTCCGCCGCTGCGGAAGGTGGGATTCAGCGCGAGCTTGGGGTCGGGCCAACGGGTCTTGCGCTCGCGCTCGCCGGCAAGGTGATTCTCGATGTCCGGGTCCCGCACGGCAACGAGGGAGCTGGTGAACGCCTCGTACTCGGCGATGAGGTCGTGGTGGACACCGAAAACGTCCATACGGAATCACGCAACTGAGACACCTTACTGCCCCGTCGCCCCCCATGCCGCCGGTGGTCTCACGCACGCAGGTACCACCTTTTTCGGAGAGCCCGAGGAGTGAGACATGGTTCACTGCCACCGATGGTCACCACAGGCAAGCGCCCGAAGGGATCTCTCCCCGTGCCTCACCGCATTGACGAAGCCTTCACGGCACTCCCCCTACGCGCCCTCGCCGACGCCGCGCTCGCACGCGCGCGTGCGCTCGGCGCGGAGCACGCGGACTTCCGGCTGGAGCGGGTGCGCGACGCCTCCTGGCGGCTGCGGGACGCCAAGCCCGCCGGGTCCTCGGACACCACCGACCTCGGGTACGCGGTGCGGGTGGTGCACGGCGGTACGTGGGGCTTCGCGTCGGGAGTGGACCTGACGATGGACGCCGCCGCCAGGGTCGCCTCCCAGGCGGTGGCGATGGCCAAGCTGTCCGCGCAGGTGATCAAGGCGGCGGGGTCCGAGGAGCGCGTGGAGCTGGCCGACGAGCCCGTGCACGCCGACCGGACGTGGGTCTCGTCGTACGGGATCGACCCGTTCACCGTGCCGGACGCGGAGAAGTCGGCCCTGCTGGCCGACTGGAGCGCGCGGCTGCTGGCGGCCGACGGGGTCGACCACGTCGACGCCTCGCTGCTCACCGTGCACGAGAACAAGTTCTACGCCGACACCGCCGGGACCGTGACCACGCAGCAGCGGGTGCGGCTGCATCCAGTGCTCACCGCCGTGTCGGTGGACGACTCCAGCGGCGAGTTCGACTCCATGCGCACCCTCGCGCCGCCCGCCGGACGCGGCTGGGAGTACCTGACCGGCACCGGCTGGGACTGGGACGCCGAGCTGGCCGAAATCCCGGAACTGCTGGCCGGGAAGATGCGGGCGCCGAGCGTCGAGGCGGGGCTGTACGACCTGGTCGTCGACCCGTCGAACCTGTGGCTGACCATCCACGAGTCCGTCGGGCACGCCACCGAACTGGACCGAGCCCTCGGCTACGAGGCCGCCTACGCCGGCACCTCTTTCGCCACCTTCGACCAGCTCGGCAAGCTGCGCTACGGCTCGGAGCTGATGAACGTCACCGGCGACCGCACCGCCGAGCACGGGCTGGCGACCATCGGTTACGACGACGAGGGCGTCGAGGGCCAGTCCTGGGACCTGGTGAAGGACGGCACGCTGGTCGGCTACCAGCTCGACCGGCGCATCGCGCGGCTCACCGGGTTCGAGCGGTCCAACGGGTGCGCCTACGCCGACTCCCCCGCCCATGTGCCCGTCCAGCGCATGGCCAACGTGTCGCTGCGGCCGGACCCCGGCGGGCTGTCCACCCAGGACCTGATCGGGGGCGTGGAGCGCGGGATCTACGTCGTCGGGGACCGGTCCTGGTCCATCGACATGCAGCGCCACAACTTCCAGTTCACCGGGCAGCGGTTCTTCCGGATCGAGAACGGGCGGCTCGCCGGTCAGCTGCGGGACGTGGCCTACCAGGCGACGACCACCGACTTCTGGGGGTCCATGACGGCCGTCGGCGGTCCGCAGACCTATGTCCTGGGCGGCGCCTTCAACTGCGGCAAGGCGCAGCCGGGACAGGTCGCGTCCGTCTCGCACGGCTGCCCGTCCGCCCTCTTCAAGGGAGTCAGCATTCTGAACACCACCCAGGAGGCGGGTCGATGAGCGCGGGTACGAACAGGCCGCACGAGATCGTCGAGCGGGCGCTGGAGCTGTCCCGGGCCGACGGGTGCGTCGTCATCGCCGACGAGGAGTCCACCGCCAACCTGCGCTGGGCGGGCAACGCGCTCACCACCAACGGCGTCACACGCGGGCGCACGCTCACCGTCGTCGCCACCGTCGACGGCCGGGAGGGCACCGCGTCCGGGGTCGTGTCGCGCTCCGCCGTGACCGTGGACGAGCTGGAGTCCCTGGTGCGCGCCGCGGAGGCCGCCGCACGCGGCGCCGGGCCGGCCGAGGACGCGCAGCCGCTGGTCAGCGGTGTGCCCGCCGCGCCCGACTTCACCGACGCGCCCGCGCAGACGTCGTCGGCCGTGTTCGCCGACTTCGCCCCGGCCCTCGGGGAGGCGTTCGCCCGCGCGCGTGCGGGTGGCCGGGAGCTGTACGGCTTCGCCAACCACGAGCTGACGTCGACGTACGTGGGTACGTCCACGGGGCTGCGGCTGCGGCACGACCAGCCGGGCGGGACGCTGGAGCTGAACGCCAAGTCGCCGGACCGCACCCGGTCGGCGTGGGCGGGGCGCGCCACCCGGGACTTCAAGGACGTCGACCCGGCGGCGCTCGACGCCGAGCTGGCCGTGCGGCTCGGCTGGGCCCGGCGGCGGGTGGAACTGCCCGCGGGGCGGTACGAGACGCTGCTGCCGCCGACCGCGGTCGCGGACCTGCTGATCTACCAGCTGTGGTCGGCCTCGGGGCGGGACGCGGCCGAGGGGCGCACGGTGTTCTCGAAGCCGGGCGGCGGCACGCGCGTCGGCGAGCGGCTCGGCGAGCTGCCGCTGACCCTGCGCAGCGATCCGCACGAGCCGGGGCTGGAGAGCGCGCCCTTCGTGGTGGCGCACTCCTCGGGCGGCGATCAGTCGGTGTTCGACAACGGGCTGCCGGTCGGGGCCACCGACTGGATCCGCGCGGGCCAGCTGAACCGGCTGACGACCACCCGGCACAGCGCCGGGCTGACCGGGCTGCCGGTGGCACCGGCGATCGGCAACCTGATCCTGGACGGCGGCGACCGGGACCGGTCCCTGGAGCAGATGGTCGCCGGCACCTCGCGCGGGCTGCTGCTCACCTGCCTCTGGTACATCCGCGAGGTCGACCCGGCGACGCTGCTGCTGACCGGGCTGACCCGGGACGGCGTCTACCTCGTCGAGGACGGCGAGGTCGTCGGCGAGGTGAACAACTTCCGGTTCAACGAGTCGCCGGTGAGCCTGCTGGGCCGGGCCACGGAGGCGGGGCGCACGGAGAAGACGCTGCCCAGGGAATGGGGCGACTGGTTCACCAGGGCCGCGATGCCCGCGCTGCGCGTCCCCGATTTCAACATGAGCTCTGTCAGCCAGGGCGTATAACCTCGTAGTCGGCCGTCACCCGACTGCCCGAAGATCATGAGCATGTAGGAGACACGAGAACCGTGACGGACATCGTCGACGAGCTGAAGTGGCGCGGGCTGTTCGCCCAGTCCACTGACGAGGACGCTTTGCGCAAGGCGCTCGCGGACGGTCCCGTCACGTTCTATTGCGGTTTCGACCCGACCGCGCCGTCGCTGCATGTGGGTCACCTGGTGCAGGTGCTCACCGTGCGCCGGCTCCAGCAGGCCGGTCACCGGCCGCTGGCGCTGGTCGGCGGCGCGACGGGCCAGATCGGTGACCCGCGCCCGACCGCCGAGCGCACGCTGAACTCGCCGGAGACCGTCGCCGGCTGGGTCGAGCGGCTGCGCGGCCAGATCGAGCCGTTCCTGTCCTTCGAGGGTGAGAACGCGGCCGTGCTGGTCAACAACCTCGACTGGACCGCGGGCCTCTCCGCGATCGAGTTCCTGCGGGACATCGGCAAGCACTTCCGGGTCAACAAGATGCTGACCAAGGACTCCGTCGCCCGGCGTCTGGAGTCCTCCGAGGGCATCAGCTACACGGAGTTCAGCTACCAGCTCCTCCAGGCGATGGACTTCCTCCAGCTCTACCGGAGGTACGGCTGCACGATGCAGCAGGGCGGCAGCGACCAGTGGGGCAACCTCACGGCCGGCCTGGACCTGCTGCACCGCCTGGAGCCGGACGCCACCGCGCACGCCTACGCGACGCCGCTGATGACCAAGGCGGACGGCACCAAGTTCGGCAAGACCGAGGGCGGCGCCGTCTGGCTCGACCCGGAGATGACCACGCCGTACGCGTTCTACCAGTTCTGGCTGAACGTGGACGACCGGGACATCCCGACGTACATGCGCATCCTCTCCTTCCGCTCCCGCGAGGAGCTGGAGGAGCTGGAGCGGCAGACCGAGGAGCGTCCGCAGGCCCGGGCCGCGCAGCGCGCGCTGGCCGAGGAGCTGACGACGCTGGTGCACGGCGCCGGCCAGACGGCCGCCGTGATCGCCGCGTCCAAGGCCCTCTTCGGCCAGGGCGACCTGGCGGAGCTGGACGACCGGACGCTGGCCGCGGCCCTCTCCGAGCTGCCGCACGTGCGGATCGCCGAGCCGGCCCCGGTCGTCGACCTGTTCGCCGAGGTCGGCCTGGTCGCCAGCAAGTCCGCCGCGCGCCGTACGGTCAAGGAGGGCGGCGCGTACGTGAACAACGCCAAGGTCACCGGCGAGGACGCCGTCCCCGCCAAGGAGGACCTGCTGCACGGGCGCTGGCTGGTGCTGCGCCGCGGCAAGAAGAACCTGGCCGCGGTGGAGGTCACCGGCGCCTGAGCGCGCGTGCGAGGGGCGGTTTCCGGTGCCTTGCGGCGTGCCGGAGGCCGCCCCTTCGCCGTACGGGGTTCGTGCGGGTGGTCAGGCCCGCTCGCGCGTCTTCTTGCCGCGCACCGACGTGTAGATCGCGTCACCGACGGCGACGATGATGATCGCGGCCACCAGCTGGAACACGTGCCGCCACCAGTCGATGCCGGAGGTCGACGCGACGCCGACGCCACGCGCGACCGCGTTGCCCGCGATGGCGCCGAGAATGCCGAAGATGGTGGTCAGCCACAGAGGGCTGTGCTGCTTCCCGGGAATGATCGCCTTGGCGATCAGACCGAGCACGAATCCGACGATGATCGCCCACAACCAGCCCATGACTGCCTCCTCGAACGGCTCTACGCGAGCATTACCGCCAGTGTTCGGCCGTACCGCGGACGGCGCATGCCGGATACGGCCGAACGAGGTACCCGGCTACGCGGTGCGGCGCACGCCGTGTGCGCGAATCGGGGGCGCCCCGGTCTCGTAGACGGCGCAGGCGCGGCGTAACGTGGGGAGTTGTCCGGGACCGGAGTCCCCGAGCGGCCGCGGACGGGAGCGGGCGGGGAGAATCCGATGCGGGCGGATGGTGGAACCAGATGCGGAAGCAGAGTGCCGGCGGCAGTGCCGAGGTGTTCCGGATCACCGGGGCCCGGACGGGTCTCCAGGAGGATGTGCGCGGTCGGCAGCGCCGGTACATCATCTCGATGTCGGTCCGTACGGTGTCGGTGGTCCTCGCGGCCTGCCTGTGGAACGTGGAACGGCACGTCGCGATCGTGGCCCTGGTCCTCGGCGCGGTCCTGCCGTACATCTCGGTGGTGATCGCCAACGCCGGGCGCGAGAACGCGCCATCGTTGCCGTCGACGTTCGTCACCGTGCCGACCCCGCCGATGATCATGCCGCCGCGGGCCGACGACGGAGCCGCGGAGCCCGGCCCGGAAGATGTCGTGTCCGGCCCGGCACCGGGCGCGGCGAGCGAGCCCCGCGGCAGATCGTGACCGGGAGTGCCCCGCCGGGGCGGGCATCGATTCCGCGCCAGGACCGAGAACTCCTCAGATCAATCATGTTGTTCCGGTGCCGGGCGATGGGTGACCCGTGACATACTTCGTACGCGCTCCGCATCCCCCGTCGGAGCGACAGACCGACGCCGGGCAGCTCCCCCCGTGGCTGCTCGGCGTCGCCTTGTGTGTGGACCTGTGAGACGAACCTGTGAGTGACGAGACCGCCCCGATCTGCTCCGCCAAGGGCTGCCGCACCGCCGCCGTGTGGGTGCTGGCGTGGAACAACCCGAAGATCCACACGCCGGAGCGCCGCAAGACGTGGATCGCGTGCGAGGAGCACCGGGAGCATCTGTCCCAGTTCCTCGGGGTGCGGGGCTTCCTGAAGGACGTGGTCCCGCTGGCGGACTGGGAGTCCCCCGGCACCCCCTAGCCGTGCTGTTCGGAGAGGTTGGTGACGCGGCTGGCCCGCGGCTAGCCCCCGATTGCCGACATCGGCCGGTCGGGCTGGACGAACGTGGGGTCGTCGAGGCCGGCGCCGGCCTTCTTGCCCCACATGGCAAGCCGCCAGATGCGGGCGATCTCCTCGTCGGGGGCCTCCGAGCGCAGGGCGGCGCGCAGGTCGGTCTCCTCCGTGGCGAACAGGCAGGTGCGCACCTGGCCGTCTGCGGTCAGGCGGGTGCGGTCGCAGGCCGAGCAGAACGGGCGGGTGACGGAGGCGATGACGCCGACGCGGTGCGGGCCGCCCTCCACGAGCCAGCGCTCGGCGGGGGCCGAGCCGCGCTCCTCGGAGCCCTCGGCGGTCAGCTCGAAGCGGGTGCGCAGGGAGGCGAGGATGTCACCGGCGGTGACCATGCCCTCGCGCTTCCAGCCGTGCTGGGCGTCCAGGGGCATCTGCTCGATGAAGCGCAGCTCGTAGTCGTGCTCGACGGCCCAGGCCAGCAGGTCGGGGGCCTCGTCGTCGTTGAGCCCCGGCATCAGGACCGAGTTCACCTTGACCGGGGTCAGCCCGGCCTCGCGGGCGGCTTCCAGGCCCTCCAGGACGTCCTTGTGGCGGTCCCGGCGGGTGAGGGTCTTGAAGACGTCCGGGCGCAGGGTGTCCAGGGACACGTTGACCCGGTCCAGGCCCGCCGCCTTCAGGGCGGTCGCCGTGCGCCGCAGGCCGATGCCGTTGGTCGTCAGCGACATCTGGGGGCGCGGCTCCAGGGCGGCGACGCGCTCGACGATGCCGACCAGACCGGGGCGCAGCAGGGGTTCGCCACCGGTGAAGCGGACCTCCTCGATACCGAGGGAGGTGACGGCGATGTCGATCAGGCGGACGATCTCGTCGTCCGTGAGCAGGTCGGGCTTGGCCAGCCACTGCAGGCCCTCTTCGGGCATGCAGTAGGTGCAGCGCAGGTTGCAGCGGTCGGTGAGCGAGACCCTCAGGTCGGTGGCCACTCGGCCGTAGGTGTCGATGAGCACGTGGGCCCCCTCCCTCGACGCGGATCGGTGGAGCACTTCTCTCCTCCGATACCTGCGAGCCTACGTGACCGGTCCGACATCGACAGCGGCCCGATCCCACGACGTGCGGCGCGGCCGCGTCGTAGGGATCTACGAGCGGCCGCGTCCTCGGCGGGTCGGGTTCGGGGTCTCAGTGTGCTCCGGTGCCGGTCAGGGACCGGACCTCCAGCTCCGCGTACTTCGCCGCGTTGGGCTCCTCCTTGGACAGGACGGTGCCGAGCCAGCCCATGAGGAAGCCGAACGGGATGGAGATGATGCCCGGGTTCTTCAGCGGGAACCAGGCGAAGTCGACGTCCGGGAACATCGCCTTCGGGTCGCCGGAGACCACGGGCGAGAAGAGCACCAGGCCGACGGCGACGATCAGGCCGCCGTAGATCGACCACAGGGCGCCCTGGGTGGTGAACCGCTTCCAGAAGAGGCTGTAGAGGATGGTCGGCAGGTTCGCGGACGCGGCGACCGCGAAGGCCAGGGCGACCAGGCCGGCCACGTTGAGGTCGCGGGCGAGGGCGCCGAGCGCGATGGAGACGATGCCGATGAAGACGGTCGCCCAGCGGGCCGCCTTCATCTCCTCCTTCTCGGTGGCCTTGCCCTTGCGGATGACGTTGGCGTAGATGTCGTGCGCGAAGGACGAGGACGAGGCCAGGGTGAGGCCGGCGACCACGGCGAGGATGGTCGCGAAGGCGACCGCCGAGATCGTGGCGAGCAGGATCGCGCCCCAGGCCGAGTCGACACCGCCCACGTGCAGGGCGAGCAGCGGCGCGGCCGTGTTGCCGGACGGGTTGGACGCGATGATCTCCTTCTGCCCGACGAGCGCCGCGGCGCCGAAGCCGAGCGCGATGGTCATCAGGTAGAAGGCGCCGATGATGCCGATCGCCCAGTTCACGGACTTACGGGCGGCCTTCGCGTTGGGCACCGTGTAGAAGCGGATCAGGATGTGCGGCAGGCCGGCCGTGCCGAGTACCAGGGCGATGCCCAGGGAGATGAAGTCGAGCTTGGTGGTGCCGCTGCCGCCGTACTGGAGGCCGGGCTCCAGGAAGGCGGCGCCCTTGCCGCTGTTCTCCGCGGCCGTGCCGAGCAGGTCGGAGATGTTGAAGTTGAACTTCAGCAGCACCAGGAAGGTGATCAGGATGGTGCCGCCGATCAGCAGCACGGCCTTGACCATCTGGACCCAGGTGGTGCCCTTCATGCCGCCGATGGAGACGTACACGATCATCAGCAGGCCGACGAGGGCGACGATCAGGATCTTGCCCGCGTCGGAGGTGATGCCGAGCAGCAGCGAGACGAGGATGCCCGCGCCCGCCATCTGGGCCAGCAGGTAGAAGATCGACACCACGATGGTGGAGGTACCGGCGGCCGTGCGCACGGGGCGCTGGCGCATGCGGTACGCGAGGACGTCGCCCATCGTGTAGCGGCCGGAGTTCCTCAGCGGCTCGGCCACCAGGAGCAGGGCGACCAGCCAGGCCACCAGGAAGCCGATGGAGTAGAGGAAGCCGTCGTAGCCGAAGAGGGCGATGGCGCCGGCGATGCCGAGGAAGGACGCCGCCGACATGTAGTCGCCGGAGACGGCGAGTCCGTTCTGGAAGGCGCTGAACTGACGGCCGCCCGCGTAGAAGTCGGCGGCGTCCTTGGTCTGGCGGCCCGCCCAGACGGTGATGCCGAGCGTCGCGAGGACGAAGACCGCGAAGAGCGTGATGATCAGCGGGCGGTGCTCACTGGCCTCGTTGGCGGCCAGCTCGGCGGCGAGAACGGTCTGTGCGGGGCTCATGCGCCGCCCTCCATCCGGGACTTGATGGCCTCTGCCTTGGGGTCGAGCTTCGCGGCGGCGAACCGCGAGTACCACCAGGCGATGAGGAACGTGGTGACGAACTGGGCGATGCCGAAGACGAAGGCGACGTTGATGTTGCCGAACAGCTTGGTGCCCATGAAGCCGCCGGCGTAGTTCGACAGCAGTACGTAGAGCAGGTACCAGGCCACGAAGGCGATCGTCAGGGGGAACGCGAAGGAGCGGAAGGAGCGGCGCAGTTCGGCGAACTCAGCGCTCTGCTGCACTTCGGAGAACTCCTCGGCGGAGGGAAGTGGGCGTTCCTCTTTCGAGGGGGGTGGTGCGTCGGTGGCCACGGAGTCTCCTCGTACGACGGACATGACGGCTTGGACCTCGGTGTTCTCACAGGAAGCTGGTCGTGCTCGGGCCTCCTGTCCAACGACACGGCGCCCTGCGGGCACCGGTTCAACACCCGGGGCACTTTCCGAAGTCAGCCGCGGCGGGTCATTGCTGGCCAGCGGCTCCTGGGGATAGCTTCGCCCTGCACTACTCCGTCATGTACCTGCCCGAGCACCACCTGTGTCTCGGGCCGGTTTCGTTTCCGGATGATGTGGAGACCCCATGGATCATCTGTACACGCCGCGTCCGCCGCGTTCCCCGCGTTCCAGACGGCGGCTCGCCCTCGCGGTACCCGTCGTGCTGTCGCTCACCGCGTCGCTCGGCTTCCTGCCGGCAGCCGCCTCGGCCGCCCCGCAGGCGGAAGCCGCCGCGGAAGCGGCGCGGGCCGACCGGGCGGCAAAAGCGCCCAGCCTGGCCTACGTCGTCAACACGAGGACGGACCACCGCACGATCGCGTCGGTGAAGCGGGCGATAGCCGAGGCCGGCGGCAGTGTCGTCACCACGTACCAGAAGATCGGCGTGATCGTCGTCCACTCGTCGAACCCGGAATTCGGCGAGCGGATACGCGAGGCGCGCGGAGTGCGGTCGGCGGGCGCGACCCGTACCGCGCCGCTGACCGCCGCCGGGACGACGGACCAGGGCGCCGCCGAGATGCTCTCCGCCGAGCAGGCCGCGAGGACCGCGAAGGCGTCCGAGGCCGCGGGCGCCGGCGAGCCGCTGGAAGCGGACCAGTGGGACCTGCGCGCGATAGGCGCCGACCAGGCCGCGAAGGTCAACCCGGGCAGTTCCCGGGTCACCGTCGCCGTGATCGACACCGGCGTCGACGACACCCACCCCGACCTCGCCCCGAACTTCTCCGCGTCGCAGTCCGCCAACTGCGTCGGCGGCAAGGCGGACACCAGCGAGGGCGCCTGGCGGCCGTACACCGCCGACGACTACCACGGCACCCACGTGGCCGGTGAGATAGCCGCCGCCCGCAACGGCATCGGCGTCGCCGGTGTCGCGCCGGGCGTGAAGGTCTCCAGCATCAAGGTGAGCGACCCGGACAACGGGCTCTTCTACCCCGAGAACGTCGTGTGCGCGTTCATGTTCGCCGCCGACCACGGCGTGGAGATCACGAACAACAGCTACTACGTGGACCCCTGGCTGTACAACTGCATGGACGACCCGGACCAGCGCGCGATCGTCGACGCGGTCAACCGGGCCCAGCTGTACGCCCAGCGCAAGGGCACCCTGCACCTCGCCTCGGCCGGCAACTCCAACCACGACCTGGACTCCGACGCGATCGTCGACGACTCCAGCCCCGACGACTCCACGCCGGTGACGCGGACCATCGACCCGCACGAGTGCTTCGACGTGCCGACCCAGCTGCCGGGCATCGTCACGGTCAGCGCGACGGGCGTCGACGAGGAGAAGTCCTACTACTCCTCGTACGGCAAGGGTGTCGTGGACATCGCGGCGCCGGGCGGCGACGCGCGCTACCAGATCCCTGACACG
Source organism: Streptomyces sp. NPDC097107 (assembly GCF_044762405.1). Classification (NCBI taxonomy): domain Bacteria; kingdom Bacillati; phylum Actinomycetota; class Actinomycetes; order Kitasatosporales; family Streptomycetaceae; genus Streptomyces; species Streptomyces sp. NPDC097107. The sequence goes on from NZ_JBIWEF010000001.1 coordinate 48,881, forward strand.
CCGTCCAAGAACGGCCGCATCCTGTCGACCATGCCGAACAACGAGTACGCCTGGCTCCAGGGCACCTCGATGGCCTCGCCGCACGCCGCGGGCGTCGCCGCGCTGCTGAAGTCGAAGCACCGGCACGCGTCCCCGGCGATGCTCCAGGCGCTGCTGAAGGCCCAGGCGGACAACCCGGGCTGCCCAGCCTCCTACGACCAGGACGGCGACGGCGCGCAGGACGCCACGTGCGAGGGCGGCAAGCGGATCAACGGCTTCTACGGCTTCGGCATCGTCAACGCGCTGCGCGCGGTGAAGTGACCGGCTCGTCCGGCTCCGAACGCCTGCTCCACCGTCCACGAAGTTCTCGGAGCAGTTCCTCCGAGTACTTCCTTGGAGCAGTTCCTCGAAGCAGTTCCTCGAACCAACTGGAGACATCGCACATGACAGCGCCCCACCCGCGTCACCGGCGTGCCCTCGCGATCCCGGCCGGCATGGCCGTGGCAGCGTCGCTCGCCCTCCTGCCGGGCGTTCCGGCCTCCGCCGCGGAGGCCTCGGAGGCCGCTCAGGCCGCACCCTCCGTCTCGGCCGACTCGGCGTCCTCGCTCAGTTACGTCGTCAACGTCCGCCCCGGGCACGGCCCCTCGGCGCACGTGAAGCGGGCGATCGCCAAGGCCGGCGGCACGATCGTGACGTCGTACGACCAAATCGGCGTGATCGTCGTCCACTCCGCCGACCCGGACTTCGCCAAGTCCGTCCGCAAGGCGCGCGGCGTGCAGTCGGCCGGTGCCACCCGTACCGCGCCGCTGCCCTCGGCCGCCACGACGGACACGGGCGCGCCGAAGGTGCTCAGCGACAAGGAGATGGCCGCCGCGGAGGCCGCCGAGGGGCAGGACCCGTTGCAGCCCCTCCAGTGGGACCTGCCCGCCATCAAGGCGGACAAGGCCCACGAGAAGTCGCTGGGCAGCAGCAAGGTGACGGTCGCCGTCATCGACACCGGCGTGGACGACACCCACCCGGACATCGCCCCGAACTTCGACCGGGACGCCTCCGTCAACTGCGTCTCGGGCAAGCCGGACACCACCGACGGCGCCTGGCGGCCCGGCGCGGCGGAGAGCCCGCACGGCACACACGTCGCCGGGGAGATAGCCGCCGCCAAGAACGGCGTCGGCATGACCGGCGTGGCGCCCGGGGTGAAGGTCTCCGGCATCAAGGTGTCCAACCCGGACGGCTTCTTCTACACCGAGGCCGTGGTCTGCGGCTTCATGTGGGCGGCCGACCACGACGTCGAGGTGACCAACAACAGCTATTACACCGACCCCTGGTACTTCAACTGCAAGGACGACCCGGACCAGAAGGCGCTTCTCGAGGCCGTCACCCGGGCCTCGCGGTACGCGGAGAGGAAGGGCGCGGTCAACGTCGCCGCGGCCGGCAACGAGAACTACGACCTCGCGGCCGACGAGATCACCGACCCGGTCTCCCCGAACGACTCCACGCCCTCGGACCGGGTGATCGACCCGTCCGAGTGCCTGGACATGCCGACCCAGCTGCCGGGTGTCGTGACGGTCGCGTCGACCGGCGCGAAGGACCTCAAGTCGTCCTTCTCCAACCACGGCCTCGGTGTCATCGACATCGCCGCGCCCGGCGGCGACTCGACGGCCTACCAGACGCCGGAGCCGCCCGCCACCAGCGGACTGATCCTGGGCACGATGCCCGGCGGCAAGTGGGGCTACATGGCCGGTACGTCGATGGCGTCGCCGCACGTCGCGGGCGTCGCCGCCCTGATCAAGTCGACGCACCCCTACGCCTCCCCGGCCATGGTCAAGGCCCTGCTGTACGCCCAGGCCGACGCCACGCCGTGCACCAAGCCGTACGACATCGACGGCGACGGCAAGGTCGACGCGGTGTGCGAGGGCTCGAAGAACCGCAACGGCTTCTACGGCTGGGGCATGGCCGACGCGCTGGACGCGGTGACCTGGTAAGCGGCACGCGCGCGTGAAGCGGGCCGGGGCAGTTCCCCGGCCCGCTTCCGCCTGTTGTCGTGCGGCGGCATCTTTGCCATGCACACGTACGAGGACCCCGCGACCTGGAGGCCCGAACCGGTCCGGTCGCGATACAGGTTGGCCCTTCGCTTCGCCGCGACCCTGGTGTTCGTCCCGCTGCTGTGCGTGGTGTGGTCGGTCGTGGCGGTCGTGCTCTTCGTGGTGGGTCTGTTCGCCGACGCGATGGCGGCCGTCGGCGAGGGCTTCGAACGCGGCTGTGTGAGGTTCCCGGGCGACGCCCTGGGAGGGATCGCGCGGCTGGGCGCCTGGTGCGTGTCCTGGCCGGAGCTGCGGCCCACCGACGCGCAGGTGCGGCTGTGGTGGCCGGCCGCCTCCCGGGTCGACTGAAGTCGACGCGGGGTCGGCCCTGGCGGGCGGGCGGTGTGACGCGTCACTCATCCGTTCCACGGCGTTCCCGAACCGTACGGCGGCCGAAAACGTCCTCTTGTGTGGAATGCCGGTCCGCCAGCTGTTTTCCGGAACTTGCCCGGATCTGGGGGAGCTGGTGAAGATCTCGAGGTGACCTTGACAAGACCCCCGTCCCGGACCGTCGGCACCGGACGGCACGCGCGGCCCGCCGGTACCGGCCGGACCGTGGCGGTGCTCGTGCTGGTGGTGCTGGCCGCGCTGATACCCCTCCTCGGCCCGTCCCCCGCCCTGCGCGGCACGGGGGAGGCCGAGGCGCCCGGCACCGGCGGCATAGCCCTGCTGCGTACGGTGCTGTTCGCCGCGCTGAGCGTTCCGGCCGGCGAGCTCTTCGTGAACCGGCTCACCCGGTCGCTCCCCGGCGCTCCCCCGGCACGGCCCCGCAGCTGGTCGCCGTACGCGGCCGCGGCCGGTTTCGTCGCCGCGCTGGGTCTGGCGTCGGTCGTGGCCACGGGCAATCTGGTGCCGGGCAGCGTCGCCGACATCGACGTCGGCGGCCTCTACGAGTCCCGTGACGGCAAGCTCGCGCTCCTGGAGGTCAACGGGTTCCTCGCGGCCGGCCTGTGCGCCACCTCGCGCCGGCCCGGCCTCCAGGTCTGGCCGCTGGCCGCCGTCACCGTCGCGGAGGCGCTGCGCGCCCACCCCACGACCGAGTACAGCCCGCTGCTCGGCTCCGGTCTGACCCTTGTCCATCTGACGTGCGCTTCGCTGTGGGTGGGCGGTCTCCTGTACGTGCTGCGGACGCTGCGGCAGTGGCGGGGCATCGAGGCGGGCCCGGCCCTGCTGGGTCTGTACGCGCGCGTGGCGGCCGCCCTGCTCGCCGCCATCACGGCGACGGGAGTGTGCAGTTCGCTGCGCCGGATGCCGCCGGGCACGATCGCGGACCAGCTGACGGACACGGCGTACGGGCGGGTCCTGCTCGCCAAGGTGCTCCTCGTGGCCGCCGTCGCCGCGCTCGCCCTGTGGGCCAGGATCCGGCTGAGCCGCGCGGCCGACCCGCTGACCGCCTGCTCGCCCGCGCGCGCGGAGGTCGTCGCCCTGGGTGTGGTGGTGGCGGTGTCGGGCCTCCTGACGGCCCTTCCGGTACCGATCCGGTGGTGACCCCGCCCCCGCGGCCGACCGCGGAACGCGCCGCCCGCAGCCGCCCGCGGTCGAGTGCACCGCCCGCAACCGCCCGCAGTCGAGTGCACCGGCCGCACGAGCGACGGAACCACCGGTCGCACCGCACGCGCGACGGCGCGTGTCACCGGCGGGAGCACCGGCACCACCGGCGGCGGCCCCACGCGGAAGCGCTACACCCCGGCGACGTCCAGCAGTGAACCCGTCGCGTACGTGACCGCCATGGCCAGGGCGCCGCCTGTCACGTTGCGCAGGACCGCCCGGCCCGGCGGAGCCGCGCCGAGGCGTGCGCTGCTCCAGCCCGTCAGGACCAGGGCACCCAGCACGCAGCAGACGGTGACCGTCAGCCGCAGGCCGGCCGGCGGCAGCACCATCGCCAGCAGGGGCAGCGACGCGCCGACGGTGAACGCCAGGAAGCTCGCCCAGGCCGCGTGCCACGGGTTGGTCAGCTCGTCGGGGTCGATGCCCAACTCCACGCGCGCGTGGGCCCGCAGCGCGTCCCGCCGGGTCAGCTGCTCGGCCGCCTCTCTGGCGACGTCGCGGCTCAGTCCGCGTGCCGCCAGGAGATCCACCAGCTCCTCCAGCTCGGCCTCCGGCTGCTCGCGCAGCTCCCGTTTCTCCATGGCCAGGGCGGCCTTCTCGGAGTCCCGCTGGGTGGAGACGGACACGTACTCGCCCGCCGCCATCGACAGCGAACCGGCGAGCAGCCCCGCGAGTCCGGCCGTCAGCAGGGCGGAGCGGTCGTCCGTCGCGCCGGCCACGCCGACGACCAGCCCCGCGGTGGACACGATGCCGTCGTTGGCGCCGAGGACCGCTGCCCGCAGCCAGTTGAGCCGGGTGCCGAGGGCACCGCCGTGGGCCTCGTCGTGCGTGGGTTGCGTCACATGGCGGAGGATGCCACCCGGCGCGCGGCGCGCCCCGCACCGACGCTCCGCGGCCGTCTCCACGCACCGTGCGCCGCAACCCTTCCGCGGCGCACGGGACTTGGCGGAGGGACCGTTTCGCCGGGCGCCGCGGGGCCCCTGCGGGTCCGGGGTGTCAGTCGCGGCCCGTATCCTCATTGACCATGCTCGAAGACCGCACGACCGCACCGCCGTCCGCCACGGCGTGGCCGGCCGCGTATCCGCAGGGGTACGCGGTCGTTGACGTGGAGACCACCGGCCTGGCCCGCGACGACCGCATCATCTCCGCGGCCGTCTACCGACTGGACGCCCGCGGTGAGGTCGAGGACCACTGGTACACCCTGGTCAATCCGCAGCGGGACCCCGGCCCGGTGTGGATACACGGTCTGACGAGCGACGTGCTGGGGGGAGCACCGCTCTTCCCGGACGTCGCCGAGGAGTTCGCGGCCCGGCTCGACGGGCGGGTGCTCGTCGCGCACAACGCCGTCTTCGACTGGCAGATGATCGCCCGGGAGTACGCGCGCGCACAGCGCGAGGCGCCGGTGCGCCAACGGCTGTGCACCATCGCGCTCTCCAAGGAGCTGGGCCTGCCGCTGGCCAACCACAGGCTGGAGTCGCTGGCCGCCCACTTCGGCGTCGTACAGCAGCGGGCGCACCACGCGCTGGACGACGCGCGGGTGCTGGCGGAGGCGTTCCGGCCGAGCCTGCTCGCCGCGGCGGCGGGCGGCGTGCGGCTGCCCCTGCACGAGTGCCGGCCGCTGACCGAGTGGTCGGACCGGCCCGCGCCCCGGATCGGCCAGCAGGCGGGCTACGGCGGCTACCGGCAGGCCAGTTGGCGCCCCTCCCGCAAGAGGCCCGCCTGCCCGTACCCCAACCCTGGCCGGTACGAAGAGGGCAAATGCCTCAAGCAGGGCATGCGGGTCGCCTTCTCGGGTGACACCTCCGTCGAGCGGGACCTGCTGGAGGACCGCGCGACCGAGGCCGGGCTGCACGTCGCCACCAGCCTGTCCCGGCTGACCAGCCTGCTGGTCACCAACGACCCGGACTCGGGCACCTCGAAGGTGGTCAAGGCCCGCCAGTACGGGACGCCGGTGGTGGACGAGGCGGCGTTCGGGCAGCTGCTCGCGGACGTCGAGCCCGCGGACGGCTGAGCCGTACGTGAGCCGTACGGACGGGTGATTCCGGGCGACTCGCCCGGCGCCCGCTCGCCCGCGTCGCTCGGACGGCTCACCCTGTGGCGCATGGCGACATGTGAAGTCTGCGGCAACAACTACGGAATGACCTTCGAGGTCCACGCCCAGGGAGCGGTGCACGTCTTCGACTGCTTCTCCTGCGCGATCCACCGGATGGCGCCCATCTGCGAGCACTGCCGGGTGCAGATCATCGGCCAGGGCGTCGAGGTCGAGGGCCACTGGTTCTGCGGCGCCCACTGCGCCCGCGCGGAGGGGAGGGCGGGGATCGTCGACAAGGTCTGAGCGCTTCGCGTGACCTCCGGGGCGAAGCCGTCGTTGACGCCACGCCGCGGCACTGCTGCCGAACGTGCTCCCCGCCGACGCGGGGACGGCCCGCGGTGGACCCCACGACGCCACCGGCCGGTCGTGTGCTCCCCGCCGGCGCGAGGGCGCGAGGGTACGGCCCTCGCGGGGACCTCCCCGCGAGGGCCGATCCCTGCCGAGGTACCGTCGATGCGTGTACCGCTTCCTGTTGTCCCGCCAGTGGGTGATCCTCACCCTCGTGGCGCTCGCGCTCATCCCGACGATGATCGAGCTGGGCTTCTGGCAGCTGCACCGCCACGAGCGCAGGGTCGAGCTGAACGGCGAGATCGCCGACTCCCTGGCGGCGGAGCCCGTGCCGGTCGAGTCCATGTCCTCGCCGGGAGCGGAGGTCGACGACGAGCACCGCTACCGCAGGGTGATCGCGAAGGGGCACTTCGACCGCGCCGACGAGGTCGTGGTCCGTCGCCGCACCAACGCGGACGACCGGGTCGGCTACCACGTCCTGACCCCGTTCGTCCTGGACGACGGCAAGGTCCTGATCGTCAACCGTGGCTGGATCCCGTCGGGCGGCGGTAGCCAGACCGCCTTCCCGAAGATCCCGGCACCCCCGGAGGGCGAGATCACCGTCACCGGCCGGCTGATGCCCGACCAGACGACCGAGGACAGCGGTATCAAGAACGTCGAGGGGCTGCCCGACCGCCAGGTCATGCTGATCAACAGCGAGCAGCAGGCCGAGCGCCTCGGCGAACCGGTCCTCGGCGGCTACGTCGAGCTGACCGAGCCCGAGCCCCCGGCCGACACCCCCGAACTGATCGCGGAGCCCGACCACGACAGTATCGGCAACCACATGGCGTACGCCGTCCAGTGGTGGCTGTTCGCCGCGGGCGTCCCGGTCGGCTGGTTCGTCCTGGCCCGCCGTGAGGCCCGGGACCGGACGGCGGAGGACAAGCAGGAGACCGCGGAGGCGGAGCCCGCGACGGTGTAGCCGGTACGGGGCCGTCCGGCGGGAGGACGGGGGCGGATCCGATTGCTCCGCCCCCGCTCGGGAATACGGAATCCCGTGCACCCCCAAATCGAGGACTACGCGCTCATCGGCGACCAGCAGACGGCGGCCCTGGTCGGCACGGACGGTTCCGTGGACTGGCTCTGTCTGCCCCGCTTCGACTCCGCCGCCTGCTTCGCCAAGCTCCTCGGCGACGAGGAAAACGGCCACTGGCGCATCGCCCCCAAGGGCGCCGAGCGCTGCACGCGCCGCGCCTACCGGCCGGACACCCTCGTCCTGGACACCGAGTGGGAGACCGAGGACGGCTCGGTGCGGGTCACCGACCTGATGCCCCAGCGCGACCGCGCCCCGGACCTCGTACGCATCGTGGAGGGCCTGAGCGGTGAGGTCACCATGCACAGCGTGCTCCGGCTGCGCTTCGACTACGGCTCGATCGTCCCGTGGATGCGCAGGGCCGACGGGCTCCGGGTGGCCGTCGCCGGACCGGACGCGGCGTGGCTGCGCAGCGAGCCCGAGGTGCGCAGCTGGGGACAGGACTTCGGGACGCACGCGGAGTTCACGGTCGCCCCGGGCGAGAAGATCGCGTTCGTACTGACCTGGCACCCCTCGCACGAGCCCCGCCCGCCGGTGATCGACCCGTTCGTCGCGCTGGAGCACAGTGTCGAGGACTGGCGGGCCTGGGCCGCGCACTGCCGCTACGACGGCCCGTACCGGGACGCCGTCGTCCGCTCCCTCATCACCCTCAAGGCGCTCACCTACAAGCCCACCGGCGGCATCGTGGCCGCCCCCACCACGTCGCTGCCCGAGGAGCCCGGCGGCGTGCGCAACTGGGACTACCGCTTCTGCTGGCTGCGCGACTCCACTCTCACCCTGGGCGCCCTGCTGTCGGCCGGATACCTCGAGGAGGCCGAGGCCTGGCGCGACTGGCTGCTGCGCGCGGTCGCGGGCAACCCGGCGGACCTGCAGATCATGTACGGCCTGGCGGGCGAGCGGCGGCTGCCCGAGTTCGAGCTGCCGTGGCTGTCCGGCTTCGCCGAGTCGACGCCCGTGCGGATCGGCAACGACGCGGTGAACCAGCTCCAGCTGGACGTGTACGGCGAGGTCATGGACTCGCTGTCGCTGGCCCGGCAGGCGGGCATGCACCCGCAGCCGCAGATGTGGGAGCTGCAGTGCGCCCTGATGGACTTCCTGGGCACGGCGTGGCGGGAGCCCGACGAGGGGCTGTGGGAGGTGCGCGGCGGGCGCCGGCAGTTCGTGCACTCGAAGGTCATGACATGGGTGGCCCTGGACCGGGCCCTGCGTACGCTTGAGGAGCATCCCGAGCTGGGCGGTGGTGACCCGGACGGCTGGCGCGCGCTGCGCGAGGAGGTGCACCGCGAGGTGTGCGAGAAGGGCTACGACCCGGAGCGCAACACCTTCACCCAGTCCTACGGCTCGCGGGAGCTGGACGCCTCGCTGCTGCTCATCCCGCGCCTCGGTTTCCTGCCGCCGGACGACCCGCGGGTCGTCGGCACGGTCGACGCGATCGGCGAGGAGCTGGCCCGGGACGGCCTGGTGCGCCGCTACAGCACCGAGGGGGACCCCGTCGACGGGTTGCCGGGCGGCGAGGGGACCTTCCTGGTGTGCTCGTTCTGGTACGCGGACGCGCTGCACGCGACCGGCCGGGCGAAGGAGGCCCGGGAGCTGTTCGAGCGGCTGGTGGGACTCGCCAACGACGTGGGGCTGCTGGCCGAGGAGTACGACCCGGTGGCCGGCCACCAGCTCGGCAACTTCCCGCAGGCGTTCAGCCACATCGGCCTGGTGAACACCGCCCTCGCCCTGTTCGGGAACGAGGGGGCAGGATAGGGCCATGGATCTTGGACTGAAGGACCGGGTGTACGTCGTCACGGGAGCCACCCGGGGCCTGGGCAACGCCGCCGCGCGCGAGCTGGTCGCCGACGGGGCGAAGGTGCTCGTCACGGGGCGGGACGAGCAGAGCGCCGCCGACGCCGCGGCCGCGCTGGGCCCGGACGTGGTGGGGGTGGCCGCCGACAACGCCGACCCCGAGGCCGCCGGCCGGCTGATCGCGACCGCCCGTGAGCGCTTCGGCCGCTTCGACGGCGTACTGATCAGCGTGGGCGGGCCGCCGCCCGGCTTCGTCGCCGACAACACGGACGAGCAGTGGCAGGCGGCGTTCGAGTCGGTGTTCCTCGGTGCGGTGCGGCTGGCCCGAACGGCCGCGGCGGAGCTGGAGTCGGGCGGCGTCATCGGCTTCGTGCTGTCGGGCTCGGTGCACGAGCCGATCCCGGGCCTGACCATCTCCAACGGCCTGCGCCCGGGACTGGCCGGCTTCGCCAAGTCCCTCGCCGACGAGCTGGGTCCGCGCGGCATCCGTGTCGTCGGCGTGCTGCCGGGCCGCGTCGACACCGACCGGGTGCGTGAGCTGGACGGCCTGTCCGCCGACCCGGAGGCGACCAGGGCGGCCGCCGAGTCCCGCATCCCGCTGCGCCGCTACGGCGCCCCGGAGGAGTTCGGCCGCGCGGCGGCGTTCCTGCTGTCCCCGGCGGCGTCGTACGTGACGGGCGTGATGCTGCCGGTGGACGGGGGCGTGCGGCACGGGTTCTAGGGGCGTCGTTCGGGTCTTGCCGGAGCCGTCCCTCGGAGCCGACCTGATCCGAACGACACCCCCTGGCCGCCGATCCGCACCGGCGCTCAGTTGACGCGCTCGGCGCCGTGTTTGACGCCCCGGAGGCGGACCTCCGCGGGGAGGTTCTCCAGGTTCGCCGAGGCACGGGCGTGGGTCAGGGCGTGAGTGGTGAGGTCGTTCAGGGCGGAGCCGGGGTCCACGTGGGGGGCCAGGAGCAGGCGGATGCGGGTCGCTGGGGCGGTGCGGCGGCCGGTGAGGCGGACCTTGGCCCGTTCGACCCCGTCCACCCGGCCCGCCTCCTGGGCGAGGACGGCTTCCAGCGCCCGGCCGCGCAGCGCGGCGCCCTCGCCGTCCCCGCTGTCGACGAGTACCTCGGCGAGCCGGCGGCGGCGCACCACCGCGACCAGCCACCACAGGGCGAGCAGCAGCAGGACGGCGAGTGCGGCGATGACGACCGGCCACCACCAGCCGGCGTCCCGCCACCGGGTCCGCTCGGCATCGCCGAGAAGCACGTCGTGCGGCCCGTCGTGGAGCCACCAGGAAGGCGCGGGGGCGCCGAGCCCGACGGCGAGGACCGAACCACCGAGGGCGAGCAGGATCAGGCCCACGAGCCCGAGCAGCATACGGTCGACGGTCCTGAGCACCGCCCTCACCCCTTTCGTCCCGGCCGCGCGACCCGCAGTGACACGGCGGGCGGCCGGGCCAGCCCGAGCCCCCGCACCGCGTCGTCGAGCGCGCCGTCCAGATCGGTCCGTACGTCGTCCAGTTCACGGAAGTGCGACAGCGCGCGCACGCGGGCCTTCCGGCGGCGCATCCGGACCCGCGCGGACTGCACACCGGCGACCTCCATGGCCCGGTCGCGCAGCACCGTGGCGGCGGCGTCGCGGTGGAGCCCCGCGCGTACGTCCGGGCGGGTGCGCCGCATCGGGAGCACCTTGCGCAGGCCGGGGGTGAGGGCCAGGACGAGCAGCCAGAGTCCGAGGGCCGCGGCGACTCCCGCGCCGACGAGGACCCAGGTGTCGTCGAGGGGCCGCTCGGCGAGCTGCCGGGCCAGATCGCGGCGCCAGCCGAGGGCGGACCGGCCGGCTCGCACGGCGACGACGTCGTAGAGGAAGGCGCCCGCGACGAGCAGCAGCAGCAGTGCGACGATGCCCGCGGGGACGCGGCGCGCCGACCAGAAGCGGCCGGCCGGTCCGCTGCCGGGAGCGGGGTCGGACGGCGGTCCGCTGCCGGCCGCCGGCTCCTTCTCCATGACGGGCTCCATGACGGGCAGGCGCCGCGTGCTGCCCTCGGTGCCCTGGGGCTCGCTCATCGGGTCCTCCCCCGTCCCGCGCCGTACTCCGCCGCCAGGTGCAGCCGCTCCACCTGGACGGCGACCTCCGGCACCGCCATACCGACCAACGCGCGTACCCGCTGGACGACTTGGTGACGCACCCGCCCGCAGCGGGCGCCGACGTCGCACGGGTAGTCCAGTTCCAGGTGGACCCGGACGTGGGCGGTGTCGTGGTGGACGACGACGGTGGCGTGCGGGCGCTCGGCGTCCGGATGGAGCGGGCCGACCGCCTCCCGCGCCGCCTGCGCGGCGACCTTGGCGACCACCCGGTCGGCGATCCGCGTGGCACCGCGCTCGCCCGGCGGTACGACGGCCGGGGTTTCGAGGAGCTCACCGGCCCCACCGCTCACGCCGGTCACCGCCGCCGGTCGTCTCGGCTGCGGAAAAGGTCACCGAGGTCCATGTCCCCCTCCAACAGACGGCCGACGACGAATCCGACGGCTCCCAGGGCCGCCACCAGCAGAAAAGCTCCGAAACCGCCGAAATATCCGGCGAATCCCAGCGCCATGCCGACGATCAGGCCGACCACGGCCATACTCATGGTGCGCTCACCTCGTTCACCGCTCAGTCCACCCTTCGGTCAGCGTCCGCGTCATTTGATCCGGGGCTCCGGCTCCTCGTCCTCCTCGTCGGGCAGTTTCACGTCGCTCACCGCGATGTTGACCTCGACGACCTCCAGGCCGGTCATCCGCTCCACCGCCGCGACCACGTTCTCCCGCACGTCCCGGGCGACGTCCGAGATCGACACGCCGTATTCGACGACGATCTCCAGGTCGAGCGCCGTCTGCTCCTCGCCGACCTCGGCCTTCACCCCCCGCGTCACTCCCGACTTGGCCCCGCCGGGCACCCGGTCCCGCACGGCCCCGAAGGCGCGCGACGTCCCGCTGCCCATGGCGTGCACACCGGCGACGTCGCGTGCCGCCATTCCGGTGATCTTCTCCACGACGCCGTCGGCGATGGTGGTGCGGCCCCGGTCGGCGGGGGCTCCCCCGCCGCGCCGGGCGCCCTGCCCACGCTGTGCACCGGTCTCGGTCGTTTCCTTCTCCGTCAAGTCACTCATCGCCGCAGTCCCTTCCGGTCCGTCCTTCTTCGACCACCGTAAGCACGGTTGCGCGATTCCGCGTCGTGAATGCGGCAGGCTGGTCGTGAATGCGGCAGGCTGAAGGAATGACGACGGCGGACCGGTGGGCGCGGACGGTGCGGGATCAGCTGGGGCTCGGCAGGTTGCTGCCGCTGGGCGGCCCGGGGGACGGCGCGTGGATCGCCGAACGCGCGGCACGGGAGGTACTGCTGGCCGCCGCTCGGGACGTGGCGGGCGTGCGTCCGGGCGGCCTGCGTATCGCGCCGGCCGGCCGGGACGACGTACACGAACCGGCCGTACCGCCGCCGCCGAGTGCCCTGCCGCCCGGCCCGCTGCGGGTGACGGCCGACTTCGCGGCGACCGTCGGTCCCGCGGCGACGGGCGAGCCGCTGCCGGCGACGGCCGCCCGGCTGCGCGCCGTGCTGACGGCGGCGGCCCGGGGGATCGGTCTGACGGTGACCGACGTGGACCTGCGGGCCACGGCCCTGCTGGACGCGGCGTCGCAGCCGGACCCGGAACCGGCACCTGGACGCGAGTCGCGTCGTCCCCCGGCCGCTCACCCCGGCGACGGTGACGAGGGCCGCGCGGCCGGCGCCGCCCTGTCGGTCCCGGGCGTGACCGGGCTGACGGCGACGCTGGGCCGTCCGGTGGTCGTGACGGAGCTGCCGCGGGAACAGGCCGCCCTGCCGCGCCGCCATGTCCGGGTGGAGCTGGCGGTGGACGCGGGCCACCGGGCCGTGGAGGTGGCCCAGCGGGTCCGCGCGGCGGTGTCGGAGGCCCTGCCGAACCGTCCGTCGGTCGCGGTGCTGGTAACGGCGGTCGGCTGAGCGGGCCCGTCCGCCCGTCGCGGTGCCGGTGACGGCGGTCGGCTGAGCAGACCCGCCCGCCGGTCGCGGCGCCGGTGACGGCGGTCGGCTGAACAGACCCGCCCGCCCGCCCGTCGCGGCGCCGGTGACAGCGCTCCACTGAGCAAACCCGTCCGCCCGTCGCGGCGCCGGTGACAGCGCTCCACTGAGCAGACCCGCCCGCCCGTCGCGGCGCCGGTGACAGCGCTCCACTGAGCAAACCCGCCCGCCGGTCGCGGCACCGGTGACAGCGCTCCACTGAGCAGGCTCGTGCCGGGGCTGTCTCCGAGCCATCGGGCCCGGCGGATCGTCGGGAGGATGCCGAGCGGTCGTCCGCGGCGCCCGGACTACTCGCCGAGCCCGGCCAGGTCGCGCAGGCGGCGGGCCTGCGCGGCCCGTTCGGCGGCGCGCTGAGCCTCGTAGTCCCGGTGCCGGGCGCCCTGGAGCAGCGCCTTGGTCTCGATGACGGCGTCGCGCGGTGCGGCCAGGACCGCCGACGCCAGATCGCGCACGGCGCCGTCGAGCTGGTCCGCGGGCACGGCGAGGTTGGCCAGCCCGGTGCTCACGGCCTCCTCGGCCATGACGAAGCGGCCCGTCGCGCAGATCTCCAGCGCGCGGGCGTACCCGACCAGGGACACCAGGGGGTGCGTGCCCGTCAGGTCCGGTACGAGGCCGAGGCTGGTCTCACGCATGGCGAACTGCACGTCCTCGGCGACGACCCGCAGGTCACAGGCGAGGGCGAGCTGGAAGCCGGCCCCGATGGCGTGGCCCTGCACAGCGGCGACCGACAGGATGTCGCTGCGCCGCCACCAGGTGAACGCCTCCTGGTACTCGGTGATGGTCGCGTCCAGCTCGGCGTCGCCGCCCCGCGCGAGATCGATGAACGACGGTTCGCCGTCGAAGCCCTCGGGGGTGAACGCCTGCCGGTCGAGCCCGGCCGAGAAGGACTTGCCCTCGGCCCGCAGCACCACGACTCGGACGGAACCCGGCAGCAGCCGACCGGCCTCGGTGAGCGCCCGCCACAGAGCGGGGCTCTGCGCGTTGCGCTTGTCGGGGTTGGTCAGCGTCACCGTGGCGATCGCGTCGTCGACGGTGAGCCGCACGCCGTCCTTGTCGAGTACGGGAGCGGGGTCGTGGGCGTGCGAAGCCATGGGGTGCCTCCGAAAGGTGCGGTCGTCGTCCCCGCCGCGCGCCGGCTGTGACGCCGTACGACGGCAGAGCTAAGTGACTGCACAGTAACCACCCGGACGGTCGGATGACCGGCCGGGTGGCCACCTTCACTTTCGGAGTCGAGGGGCCGCCCGGAACATCAGGCCGATGTGGCCTTTTTGCCCCGGGTAGCCCCGCCACGCCCTCGGAGCGTGACACCCGACTCGCTGAGCATGCGGTGCACGAAGCCATACGAGCGGCCGGTCTCCTCGGCCAACGCCCGGATGCTCGCACCGGCGTCGTACTTCTTCTTCAGGTCTGCCGCGAGCTTGTCGCGCGCGGCGCCGGTTACCCGGCTGCCCTTCTTCAGAGTCTCGGCCACCCGGTCCTCCTCATGGGAAGTGCGCTCTGGTCTCCTCATGATCACCCCTCCAGGGCTTCATGGCCACCCATTCGGCAAGGTCGATGAGACAAGGTTGTGACGACAGGAGCGAGTCCCCACATACGGAATCCCCAATTCCAGAGGATCACGTCCGTACCGCCGAACGGGTTTTTCCGCGAAGTTCCAGGTCAGAAAGGTGTCGCGGCCGGACCCCCGCTACTGGGGGGGCCGGCCGCGAAATCGATGTAGGACACACCTCGTGATGAGGAGATCTCACACAGATGGTGGATCACGGATCGGCCGAATGATCCATACCCAGTGGATCATCCATTCGATCAAGCCAGGGCGACGAGGTCCGCGTAGTCGGCGCCCCACAGGTCCTCGACGCCGTCCGGAAGCAGGATGATCCGCTCCGGCTGGAGCGCCTCGACGGCACCCTCGTCGTGGGTGACCAGGACGACCGCGCCCTTGTAGGTGCGCAGCGCGCCCAGGATCTCCTCGCGGCTGGCGGGGTCGAGGTTGTTGGTGGGCTCGTCCAGCAGCAGCACGTTCGCCGAGGACACCACGAGGGTGGCCAGCGCGAGGCGGGTCTTCTCGCCACCGGACAGGACGCCGGCCGGCTTGTCGACGTCGTCGCCGGAGAACAGGAACGAGCCCAGCGTCTTGCGGACCTCGACGAGGTCGAGGTCCGGGTTGGCGGAGCGCATGTTCTCCAGGACGGTGCGCTCGGGGTCGAGGGTCTCGTGCTCCTGCGCGTAGTAGCCGACCTTGAGGCCGTGGCCTTCGATCACCTGGCCGGTGTCGGGCTTCTCGACGCCGCCGAGGAGGCGGAGCAGGGTGGTCTTGCCGGCGCCGTTGAGGCCGAGGATGACGACGCGGGAGCCTTTGTCGATGGCCAGGTCGACGTCGGTGAAGATCTCCAGCGAGCCGTACGACTTGGACAGGCCCTCGGCCATCAGCGGGGTCTTGCCGCAGGGCGCCGGCTCGGGGAAGCGGAGCTTGGCGACCTTGTCGGACTTCCGCTCGGCCTCCAGTCCGGCCAGCAGCTTGTCCGCGCGGCGGGCCATGTTCTGCGCGGCGACCGTCTTGGTGGCCTTGGCGCGCATCTTGTCGGCCTGTGAATGCAGCGCGGAGGCCTTCTTCTCCGCGTTCTGCCGTTCGCGCTTGCGGCGCTTCTCGTCGGCCTCGCGCTGCTGCTGGTAGAGCCGCCAGCCCATGTTGTAGACGTCGATCTGGGAGCGGTTGGCGTCCAGGTAGAACACCTTGTTGACGACCGTCTCGACCAGGTCGACGTCGTGGGAGATCACGATGAAGCCGCCGCGGTAGGTCTTCAGGTAGTCGCGCAGCCAGACGATCGAGTCCGCGTCGAGGTGGTTGGTCGGCTCGTCGAGCAGCAGGGTGTCCGCGTCCGAGAACAGGATCCGGGCCAGCTCGATACGGCGGCGCTGACCGCCGGAGAGCGTGTGCAGGGGCTGGCCCAGCACCCGGTCGGGCAGGTTGAGCGCGGCGGCGATGGTGGCGGCCTCGGCCTCGGCGGCGTATCCGCCCTTGGTGAGGAACTCCGTCTCCTGGCGCTCGTACTGCTTGAGCGCCTTCTCGCGGGTGGCGCCCTGGCCGTTGGCGATGCGCTGCTCGTTGTCGCGCATCTTGCGGATCAGGACGTCCAGGCCGCGGGCGGACAGGACGCGGTCGCGGGCGAGCACGTCGAGGTCGCCGGTGCGCGGGTCCTGCGGGAGGTAGCCGACCTCGCCGGAGCGGGTGACGTTGCCGGCGGCGGGCTGGCCCTCGCCGGCGAGGACCTTGGTGAGGGTGGTCTTGCCGGCGCCGTTGCGGCCGACCAGGCCGATGCGGTCGCCCTTGGCGATGCGGAAGGTGGCGCTTTCGATGAGGACGCGGGCACCGGCGCGCAGCTCGATGCCGGAGGCGGAGATCACGGACAGACTCCAGGGCGGGTGGTTGGCGGGATGGGCGGCTGAGGACGTTTCCCGCCGTCTAATGCGCGAGGAGAATGGCCATGGGGCCAGTCTAACGGGGCCGTGCAACCCCTTTTGCCGGGATACGGGGTCCGCGGTCCCTTGTTCGGGGCTCCCGTGTTCGGGATCGCGGGTCCGGGGCGTTGTCAGGGGGCGGTGCCAGACTGGGCCACAGGCCCGGATTCCGTCCCTTTCCGGGCTTCGGGGAGCTTCGCGGCATCCGCTCCTCCGGTTACCGGCTCACAAGGGCGTGATCGGCATGGCAGGCATGGACGGCGGGCGCCCGAGCGTCTACCCGACGCTGCTGTACGCGGACGCCAGGGCGGCTGTCCGGCAGCTCACCCAGGCCTTCGGCTCCACGGAACTGGCGGTGTACGGGGGCGAGGACGGCTCGGTGACCCACGCCGAACCGGCCCAGGGCAACGGCGCGATCATGCTCGGGTCGAAGGGCACCGGCAGCCGCTTCGACGAGGCGATGAAGAACGCCGGTACGACGGGGGTGTACGTCGTGGTGGCGGACGTCGACGCCCACCATCGGCGGGCGGTGGAACACGGCGCGGAGATCCTCATGCCCCCGACGGACCAGGACTACGGCTCGCGGGACTGCATGGCCCGGGACCTGGAGGGCAACATCTGGAGCTTCGGGACGTACGCGCCGGAGATCCGCGGGTAGCCTCCGGCGGTCCGCGGCGGGGTCGGCGGCGCGGGATCGGTGGTGTTCCCGCGAGGGGCTCCGGATGGACGGCCTCACGGGTTGGTGCACGGCCGCGATCGGGTTCCCGAAGCCATGCGCCGCGTACACGCCGTCCACGCGGAAGCGTCCTCCCCGTTGTGCGGAAGCGTCCCCCGTTGTGCGGAAGCGTCCCCCGGCGGTGGGGGGCCGGGGGACGTCTCAGGCGGCGGGGTCCCTCGGGCGGCCGGGGCGAGTTGCCCGGGCCTCCGGCCGCGGGTGCCCGGGCGGGGTCAGCTGCCTCCGGTGTGGACCTGGAAGGCCGCCCTGCGTACCGCCTTGGCCAGGGCCGGGTCGGGGTGCGCGGCGGCGAGGGCGACCAGGACCTGCACGGTGCGGGGGTGGCCGACGGCCCGGACCTCGTCCAGCAGGGCCGGGACGGTGGGCTGCACCGCGGACTCCAGATGCCGCACGAGCAGCGGGGCCTCACCGTGGTCGGCGACGGCGGCCGCGGTGTCGACCCACAGCCAGGTGGCCTCCTGGCGGGTGAGGACCTCGTGGGCGTCCTCGGGATCGGCACCGTCGTGCTCGGCCAGCCACAGCAGGGCGTACGGGCGCAGCGTCGGCTCGTCGAGGACGGCGCGGACATCGGGCTCGGCGGGGGCGCCGACGACGCGCAGCGCCTCGAAGGCGAGGCCGCGCAGCAGGGCGTCCTCACCCCGGGCGCCGCCGAGCAGCTCGGCGACGGCGCTGCCGACGGGGCGGGCGGCGAGCCAGGCGCGGTACTCGGCGCGGGCGGCGTTCGGGCGGAGCTGGGCGCAGCCGCGGAGCATGTCCTCCGCCGACTGCTCGATGTTGCCGGCGGGGCTCTGCGCGGCGACGCAGATCTGCTCGAGCTTGACCCAGACCGCCCAGCTGCCGAGCGGAGTGAGCGTGGCGTGTCCGTCACCGCAGGTGAGGGCGCCGACGGAGGAGAGGGCGTGCAGGGCCCAGTCGAGGAGGGGGGCGAGCGGGGTGTCGGCGGTGGCGTCCGGGAGCGTCGCGGCGGCGGCTGCGGCGGTCTGCGGCGTTCCGGGTTCGAGTCGGGGGCCGTAGGGCACTTCGCAGCGTTCGGTGCGCAGTTCGGTGACGCGCTGCTCCAGCAGGTCCAGGAGCTGCGCCACCGGGACGGGCCCGGCGGACAACTGGAGGAAGGAGAGCACCTGGGGCATCGCGGAGATGACCTCGGCCACGGCGGCGGGCTCCTGCCCGTCGGGCTCGGGGTGGGCCAGCGACCAGGCGTCGAAGAGGGCGACCCAGCCGCGCAGTACGGCGCTGTCGTCGCGGTTCCAGGCGCGCAGCCGCCAGCCCGGGCGGGCGCTGCCACCGTGCACCTCGACCAGTCCGGCGAGTCGGGCGGTGTCCCAGTCGGCGCGGACCTCGGCGGTGGTCAGGCCCAGTTCCCGGGCCGCTTGGCCGGCGGTCGTGTCGGAGAGGGTGGCCTTCCCGTCGGCGGTCGCGCTGCCGCGGCCGGGGCCGAGAGCGGTGTCGGCCCAGCGGGCGACACGGGCCGCGTCGGCCAGAACGGAGCGCGCCATTCTGGCCAGCTCCGACCGGGCCGGTGTGCCCTCCGGGGGTCGCGGCGCGGCGCGGCGCGGACGCCGCTGGTTCATCGCTGGAGGGGCGGCGGCCAGGGGTCGCGGGCGGACGAGTCGAAGCCTGGAGTCGCGCGGGATACGGGACGTCACGGGTGCAGTCTTCCGGTTGACGGTCCGAAAACCCAAACGGAATGCCCCGGCGGGCGTCCGGGTCGGTGGGCGCACGGGGCCGGGACGGCACCGGGGCATCGGAACAGGCCAGTGGTACGGCGCTAAACGGAACCGGAGCGGCCTGCGGTGGGCCGGGGGCGCGGCGGGGATGCTGCGGGGTCACACCAGCGGGGTCATGACGCGGCGCAGGGTCACACCAGTGGGGTCATGAAGCGGCGCAGGGTCTCTTCGTAGTCGTCGGGGCCGGCGTTCCACATGGCGCCGTGCGGGGCGCCCTCGACCGTGTGGAGGGCGACCAGGCGCGGGTGGGTGTCGGCGAGGCGGCGGGAGAGCCGCCACGGGGCCACCACGTCGTCGGGGCCGTGGAAGATCAGGGTCGGCACCGCCGGGCGGTGCAGACCGGCGGTGTGGACGTCGCTGTCGGCGTGCAGTCCGGCGCGGCCCTGGGCGGCGCGGACGGCGAGCGGCAGCAGCGCGTCCGGGGTCCGGCGGGCGGCGGCCAGGGCGCGCAGGGTGGCTTCCCAGCTGAGCACCGGGGAGTCCAGTACGAGCCCCGCGATGCGCTCGCGTACGCCGGAGAGCGCGGCCGTGCGCAGGGCCATGGTGGCGCCGGTGGACCAGCCGAGCAGGACGACCTGGCGCGCACCCTGGTCGACGGCGTAGCGGACGGCCGCGTCCAGGTCGCGCCACTCGGTCTCGCCGAAGTGGTGCAGTCCGTCCGGCGAGGCCGGGGCGCCGACGTCGCCGCGGTAGGCGAGGGCGAGCACCGGGACGTGCCGGCGCCGCAGGGGGGCCATGAAGTTCATGGCGTGCTCGCGGGTGGCCCCCAGGCCGTGCACGGCGATGATCCAGG
This sequence comes from Streptomyces sp. NPDC097107, assembly GCF_044762405.1. NCBI lineage: Bacteria > Bacillati > Actinomycetota > Actinomycetes > Kitasatosporales > Streptomycetaceae > Streptomyces > Streptomyces sp. NPDC097107. The sequence goes on from NZ_JBIWEF010000001.1 coordinate 68,508, forward strand.
TCGGGCGGGAGCCGGGCAGGAACCAGGCCGGGAGGGGGCCGAGTTCGCCGGGGACCTCGACGTCGGCGTACTCGAGGTCGAGGGCGGTGCCCGGGTTTCCGACGTACAGGTTCGGGGTGAACCACGCCCGGTCGCCGGCCGCGAGGGTGCCGTGCGTGACGCGTTCGAGGCGGCGGACGACGGTGTCGGCGCCGTGCTCGGCCGTGCCCAGGACCGGGCCGACCACCGCGTGCGAGCCGTCGCCGGCGAGGCCGTAACGGCCGGGGCGCAGCGCGGCCAGGTCCCGGGTGAGGGTGATCTGCCCGGCGGCGGTGCCGTGCACGGTGAGCCGGGGTTCGGTGGGCAGGGGCCGGCCGGGAGACGCCTTCAGCGCGGCGTCGCTGGCGAGCCGGCCGACGGCGACGCTCGCCGCACCGGCCGCCAGGGCCGCGGTGACGGCGGCGGCCGTCGCTGTGACAGTGCGCATGGGGCCAGTCTCCTGTTGGAGTCCTTGGGCGGCCAGTGGGCGGGCGGCGGGGAGTGACGAGCCCCCGCCTGCCGCCCGGTCGGGCCCTGAGCCATGAGTCGGTCCCGCTGCCGGTACCCCCGAAGCGGCGCGGTACGCGCTGCATCGACGGCGGGTTCCGCCGCGGGGGTGTCGGCGGCGCGGTGCACCCGGGGGCCCTGGGCTTGCCCTCCCCGCGCGGAGAGCACCGGCGACCGGCGGCCCGATCAGCGACCGGCGACCGGCGGCCCGGCCGGCGACCGGCGGCTGACGACCCGATCGGCGACCGGCGGCTGACGGTTAGGTCGGGCGGGGCGGCCTGGACCCTCCACCGGACGCTCCCGACGCCGTGCCCCCCTGCCCACCCGAGCCGCCCCGCCACCGGCCCCGGACCCCGACCACCGACCACCGGCCACCGGCCACCGACCACCCGCTACCGGCCTTCGGCCACCCGCCACCCGCCACCCGCCACCGGCCTGCGGCCTGCGGCCTGCGGCCGGGCGCGGCGACGACCGGCCGGCCCCGTCGGCGTCCCGAGAGCCCGAAGCCCGGCGCCCGGCATCCCGCGCCCCGCACCGGACGTCACGCGGTCCGGCCGGCAGCCGGCCGTTCGTCAGCCCCGCTCCCCGTACCCCCGCTCCCCGTACCCCCGCTCCCCGTGCCCCCGTTGCCCGTACCCCTGGAGCCGTTCCGTCACCTCCGTCAGTTGGTCGTCCGTCAGCAGTGACGGTGTGCGGCCCGGTACCGAGGAGGCCGCCAGCCAGAGGTGGCACATCCACTCCAGTTGGGCCGTGCGGTCGTAGGCCTGGTCGAGGGAGGTGCCGTAGGTGATCGTGCCGTGGTTCCGCAGGAGGCAGCCGGTGCGGTCGGTGAGGGCGTCGAGCATGTGGCGGGCGAGTTCTTCGGTGCCGTAGGCCGCGTAGGGGGCGACCCGGACGGGGCCGCCGAGGGCGGCGGTCATGTAGTGGACCGGCGGGAGTTCGGGGACGAGGAGCGAGACCGCCGTCGCGTGCACGGCGTGGGTGTGGACGACGGCCCGGGCGTCGGTGGCCCGGTACACGGCGAGGTGCATGGGCAGTTCACTGGTGGGGACGAGCGTGCCGAGCACCTGCCGGCCGTCGAGGTCGACGCCGGTCGCGTCGGCCGGGACCAGACGGTCGTACGGCACACCCGAAGGGGTGACCAGCACCGTGTCGCCCACACGCACCGAGACGTTGCCGGAGGTGCCGACGACCAGGCCGTCCGCCACCGTTCGCCGGGCTGTCGCGACGAGGGCCTCCCAGGCTGCCGCCCTGGCCCGTTCCTCGTCCGCGCCCACCCCTCCGACCCGCGAATACGTCACAGTCACCGTCTCCTTCGGGCACGCCCGCGCCCCTCACGAACCTCCGCCGACCGGCCTCGCGGCGATCCTGCCAGGCGCGTATCCGGAGAGCATCGGGCCGGGCACGGAGAGGGAGGCGGCGGCGCCGGTTCCGGTCACCGTGACGCCCTGTCCAGTTCATCTTCCGTTCACTCTGGTTACCTACGTTCGTCCAGCCAATGACCTCGAACGATTGCCTGGGTAAATGGAAAGCTTCTCGCTGATCCTCGCGATTGTGGTGGTAACCGCACTCGCGTTCGATTTCACGAACGGTTTCCACGACACCGCGAACGCGATGGCAACGACCATTTCGACCGGTGCGCTCAAGCCCAAGGTTGCGGTGGCCATGTCCGCCGTCCTGAACCTTGTCGGCGCCTTCCTCTCGGTGGAGGTCGCCAACACGATCTCCAAGGGTCTCGTGGACGAGACCGGCATCCGTCCCGAGGTCATCTTCGCCGCCCTGGTGGGCGCGATCCTCTGGAACCTGCTGACCTGGCTGGTCGGGCTCCCGTCCAGTTCCTCGCACGCCCTCATGGGCGGTCTGATCGGTGCCGCGGTCGCCTCGGCGGGCGTCGGCGCGGTCAACGGCGACGCGCTCGTCACCAAGGTGCTCATCCCGGCCATCGCCGCCCCGCTCGTCGCGGGCCTCGCGGCGCTGCTCGGCGCGCGGCTGACGTACAAGCTCGGCCGCAAGGCCGACGGCAAGGCCGCCGCCAAGGGCTACCGCGCCGGGCAGATCGCCTCCGCCGGGCTGGTCTCGCTGGCCCACGGCACCAACGACGCCCAGAAGACGATGGGCATCATCACCCTCGCCCTGATCGCCGGCGGCTCGCTCGCCCCCGACTCCGACCCGCCCATGTGGGTCATCCTCTCCGCGGGTATCGCCATCGCGCTCGGCACCTACCTCGGCGGCTGGCGCATCATCCGCACCATGGGCAAGGGCCTGACCGACCTCCAGCCGCAGCAGGGCTTCGCCGCCCAGACCAGCGCCGCGACGGTCATCCTGGCCTCCTCCCACCTCGGCTTCTCCCTCTCCACCACGCACTCGGTCTCCGGCGCGGTGATGGGTGCGGGCCTCGGCCGCAAGGGCGGCGTGGTGCGCTGGTCCACGGCCACCCGGATGTTCGTCGCCTGGGGCCTGACCCTGCCGGCCGCGGCCCTGGTCGCCGCGATCGCCGAGTGGGTCTGCGGCCTGGGTGACTGGGGCACCGCGCTCGTCGCGGTCTTCCTGGTCGCCTCCAGCGCCGCCATCTGGAAGCTCTCCCGGCGCGAGATCGTCGACCACACCAACGTCGTCGACGAGCCCGAGCAGGCCGGTGTGGTGACCACGGCGATGGCCGCCGTCTCCCCGCCCCCGGCCGGCGTGACCGAGGACCTGGCCGCGGCCGGTGCCCCGGGCTCCGCGTCCGACTCCAAGGCCCCCTCGGCCACCACCTCCGTCTGAGCCCGCGCCCCGGGTACGAAGGAAAGCGAACTCCATGAGCATCGACTGGGCAGCTCTCGGCTCCGTCTTCGGGGTCAGCCTCGTGGCCACCGTGGCCCTGGTGGGCCTGTTCACCCTCGGCATCGTCGGTCTCTCCCGCCAGGAGCGGGCGGTCGCACAGGGCGGCTCCGCGACCCTCGCGGTCAGCGGCGCGTACGCCTGCTTCGCGGCCTGCGCGGCCGCGGTGGCGTACGGCATCTACCTGATCGTCGCCTGAGCGACCACGCGCGGACACCGCGCGCGTCGCCTTGTGAGGCGGGGCGCGGGACGGCCACCGACCGTCCCGCGCCCCGCCTCTTCTCGGGCCGGCGCACACCGCCCGCGTGTGGGGCTTCGCACACTCCCCCGCCGCAGGTCAACGCCAGGTTGACGGGTGTTCGCGGGCCGTGGTGGACTGCCGGAGCCAATACGGCGGCAGGAGAGGAAGCCCGGTGCGAATCCGGCGCGGTCCCGCCACTGTGACCGGGGTACAGCCCCGGGAGCCAGGAACTCTCACCGCCGGTCTCTTTCAACCAGGGCGCGGACACCCTGAGTGAGGACATATCGCCATGCGCGGCTGCGGTTCCAGGCACAGCGGTCCCGGGTACACCGGTTCCGGGCACATCAGCGACACGCTCTCCCGCCCCGCGGCCGGCTGAGCCGTGCGCGCCGAACGCGTCTTCGCGTACGGCGCCGCCGCCGGCCTCCTCGGTGACCTCCTCCTCGGCGACCCGCGCCGCGGACACCCGGTCGCCGCGTTCGGCCGTGCCGCCGGTGCCGTGGAACGGGTGCTGTGGCGGGACCACCGGGGCTGGGGCGTGCTGCACACGGCCGTCTGCGCCGGAGGCGCCGCCGCCCTCGGAACGGCCGCCACCCGCGCCGTACGCCGGTCCCCCGCCGCCTCCGTCGCCCTGACCGGCGCCGCCACCTGGGCCGTCGTCGGCGGCACCTCGCTCGCCCGTGAGGCCCGTGCGATCGGCCGTGCCCTGGAGGCCGGCGACGTCGAAGCGGCCCGGGCGCGGCTGCCGCACCTGTGCGGGCGGGACCCGCAGGCGCTGGACGCCGACGGGATCGCCCGGGCCGTCGTGGAGTCCGTCGCCGAGAACACCTCGGACGCGGTGGTGGGCGCCCTGGTGTGGGGCGCGGTCGGCGGAGTGCCAGGACTGCTCGGCTTCCGGGCCGTGAACACCCTGGACGCCATGGTCGGCCACAAGTCCCCCAGGTACCGGCGATACGGCTGGGCCTCGGCCCGCCTCGACGACCTCGCGGGCTGGCCGGGCGCCCGGCTGACCGCCGTACTGACCACCGTGGCCGGCGGCGATCCGCGCGGCTCCGTACGGGCCTGGCGCGCCGACGCCGCACGGCACCCGAGCCCCAACGCCGGTCCCGTGGAGGCGTCGTTCGCGGGCGCCCTGGGCGTACGGCTCGGCGGAACGCTCTCCTACGGCGGCCGGGTGGAGCACCGGCCCGTCCTCAACGGGGCGGCGGGACGCGCCGTCCGGGCCGGTTCCGGCGACATCGTCCGGGCCGTCCGGCTCTCCCGGCGCGTGGGCTGGCTGGCGCTCGGCGTGTGCGCGGGCGCGCGGCTGCTCGCGCACGGGGCCGTCGGGAAGGGACGTACGTCGTGAGCCGTCGCCTCCTCGAGAAGGGACGTACGTCATGAACGGTGGCCTCCTCGTCGCCGGCACCACCTCCGACGCCGGCAAGAGCGTCGTCACCGCCGGGATCTGCCGCTGGCTGGTGCGGCAGGGCGTCAAGGTCGCGCCCTTCAAGGCGCAGAACATGTCGCTCAACTCCTTCGTCACCCGCGAGGGCGCCGAGATCGGGCGCGCGCAGGCCATGCAGGCCCAGGCGTGCCGCGTGGAACCGACCGCGCTGATGAACCCGGTGCTGCTCAAGCCGGGCGGCGAGCGCAGCAGCCAGGTGGTGCTGCTCGGCAAACCGGTCGGCGAGATGAGCGCCCGCGGCTACCACGGCGGGCGGCAGCAGCAGTTGCTCGGCACTGTGCTCGACTGTCTGGCCGAGCTGCGGGGCACGTATGACGCGGTGATCTGTGAGGGGGCGGGCAGTCCGGCCGAGATCAACCTGCGCCGGACGGACATCGTGAACATGGGGATCGCCCGGGGTGCCGGGCTGCCCGTGCTGGTGGTGGGCGACATCGACCGGGGCGGGGTCTTCGCCTCGTTCTTCGGGACGGTGGCGCTGCTCGCACCCGAGGACCAGGCGCTGGTCGCCGGGTTCCTCGTCAACAAGTTCCGGGGTGACGTGTCGCTGCTGGAACCGGGTCTCGAGATGCTGCACGGGCTCACCGGACGGCACACGTACGGCGTCCTGCCCTTCCGACACGGGCTCGGCATCGACGAGGAGGACGGGCTGCGGGTCTCTCTGCGGGGGACCGTGCGGGAGTCCGTCGTCGCGCCGCCGGTCGGCGAGGACGTGCTGCGGGTCGCCGTCTGCGCGATCCCGCTGATGTCCAACTTCACGGACGTGGACGCGCTCGCCGCCGAGCCGGGTGTCGTGGTGCGGTTCGCGGACCGGCCGGAGGAGCTGGCCGACGCGGACCTCGTCATCGTGCCGGGGACGCGCGGGACGGTCCGGGCGCTTCAGTGGCTCCGGGAGCGGGGGCTCGCGGACGCCATCGCGCGCAGGGTGGCCGAACAGCGGCCCGTGCTGGGCATCTGCGGCGGTTTCCAGCTGCTCGGCGAGCACATCGAGGACGAGGTCGAGTCCCGGGCCGGACACGTGGACGGGCTCGGACTGCTGCCCGTGCGGGTGCGGTTCGCCCGCGAGAAGACCCTCACCCGGCCGGTGGGCGAGGCCCTCGGCGAGCACGTCGAGGGGTACGAGATCCACCACGGGGTCGCCGAAGTCACGGGTGGCGCACCCTTCTTGGACGGCTGCCGGGTCGGCCAGACCTGGGGCACGCACTGGCACGGCTCGCTGGAGTCGGACGGCTTCCGGCGGGCGTTCCTGCGCGAGGTGGCCGCCGCCGCGGGCCGCCGCTTCGTGCCGGCCCCCGACACCTCGTTCGCCGCGCTGCGCGAGGAGCAGCTCGACCGGCTCGGCGACCTGATCGAACACCACGCGGACACGGACGCGCTGTGGCGGCTCATCGAGTCCGGCGCGCCACAAGGACTGCCCTTCATTCCACCGGGAGCGCCCGCATGAGCACAGTGTTGTTGTTGTCGACCGCCGACACGGACCTCCTGGCGGCCCGAGCGTCGGAGGCCGCCTACCGGATCGGCAACCCGACCCGGGTCGACGTGACGGAGGAGCTGCCGGGGCTCGTCGACGGCGCGGACGTCGCCGTCGTACGCCTGCTGGGCGGCAAGCGCGCCTGGGAGGACGGGCTCGCCGCGCTGAAGGCCGCCGGCATCCCGACCGTCCTGCTGGGCGGCGAGAGCGTGCCGGACGCGGAGCTGATGGCCGAGTCGTCGGTGCCGGCCGGAGTGGTGGCGGAGGCGCTGCGCTACCTCGTCGAGGGCGGGCCCGCCAACCTCGCCCAGCTCGCCCGGTTCCTCTCCGACACCGTGCTGCTGACCGGCGAGGGCTTCGACGAGCCGGCGAAGATGCCGGAGTTCGGCGTCCACGGCTCCCGGGCCTACGTGGAGGGGCGCCCGACGGTCGGCGTGCTCTTCTACCGCGCCCACCAGCTGAGCGGCAACACCGCCTTCGTCGACACGCTGTGCGACGCGATCGAGGCGCACGGCGCCAATGCCCTGCCCGTGTACTGCGGTTCGCTGCGCGGCGCGGACCCCGGCTTGTACGAGCTGCTGGGCCGGGCCGACGCCCTGGTCGCCACCGTCCTCGCGGCCGGCGGCACGCACGCCTCGCAGGCCTCGGCCGGCGGCGACGAGGAGGCGTGGGACATCGGCGCGCTGGCCGACCTGAACGTCCCGGTGCTGCAAGGGCTCTGCCTCACCTCCTCCCGCGCCGCCTGGGAGGCGTCCGACGCCGCCCTCTCCCCCATGGACGCGGCGATGCAGGTCGCGATCCCGGAGTTCGACGGGCGCCTGGTCACGGTGCCGTTCTCCTTCAAGGAGCAGGGGCCGGACGACGTACCGGTGTACGTCGCCGATCCCGAGCGGGCCGGGCGGGTCGCCGGGATCGCCGTGCGGCACGCGGCGCTGAAGCACAAGGCGAACGCCGACAAGAAGCTGGCGCTGGTCTTCACCGCCTACCCGACCAAGCACTCGCGCGTCGGCAACGCGGTGGGGCTGGACACCCCGGCCTCCGCGGTGCGGGTCCTGGACGCGCTCCGGGACGCCGGGTACTCCCTCACCGACTACCCGTCCGGCGGCGACGAGCTGATCCACCGGCTCATCGCCGCCGGCGGCCACGACGTCGAGTGGCTGACGGAGGACCAGCTGGCGGCGGCGCCCGCGCGGGTGCCGCTGGCCGACTACCGGGAGTGGTTCGAGAAGCTGGACCCGGAGCTGCGGGAGAGCATGCGGGAGGCGTGGGGCGAGCCGCCGGGTTCGCTGTACGTCGACGGGGACGACATCGTGCTCGCCTCGCTGCAGTTCGGGAACGTCGTGGTGATGATCCAGCCGCCGCGCGGCTTCGGCGAGAACCCGATCGCGATCTACCACGACCCGGACATGCCGCCGTCGCACCACTACATGGCGGCGTACCGCTGGCTGGACAACAGCTTCGGCGCCGACGCGATCGTGCACATGGGCAAGCACGGCACGATGGAGTGGCTGCCGGGCAAGGGCCTCGGGCTGAGCGCGGGCTGCGCGCCGGACGCGGTGCTGGGCGACCTGCCGCTGATCTACCCGTTCATCGTCAACGACCCCGGCGAGGGCACCCAGGCCAAGCGGCGCGGGCACGCGACGGTGGTCGACCACCTCGTCCCGCCGATGGCGCGCGCCGACACGTACGGCGACCTGGCCAAGCTGGAGCAGCTGCTCGACGAGTACGCGCTCGTCTCCGACCTGGACCCGGTCAAGGCGCCGGCGGTCCGCGCGCAGATCTGGACCCTGGTCAAGGCGGCGGAACTCCACCACGACCTGCACGTGGACGACCAGCCGGACGACGACGCGTTCGACGAGTTCGTCATGCACATCGACGGCTATCTGTGCGAGATCAAGGACGTGCAGATCCGCGACGGCCTGCACATCCTGGGCGGCGGCCCGGTCGGCGAGCCGCGCGTCAACCTCGTGCTGGCGGTGCTGCGCGCCTCGCAGGTGTGGGGCGGGCAGGCGAACGCGCTGCCGGGGCTGCGGGCCGCGCTGGCCGCGCACTTCGGGCTGGTGGAGAAGGAGCTGCTGGCCGAGCCGGGCGCGCCGGTGAAGGTGCCGGTGGAGCTGACGGACCTGGCCGAGGGACCGTCCCGCAGCGCCGCCGACGCGATCGACCTGCTGGAGCAGCTGTGCCGGCGGATCGCCGAGGGCATGGAGGAGCGTGGCTGGGCGGTCGCGGAGAGCGCCCCGCTCGTGCGGGAGGTGCTGCGCACCGAACTGCCCGACGCCGTGGCCGTCCTGGAGTTCGCCTGCACCGAGGTCGTGCCGCGGCTCGCCCGGACGACGGACGAGATCGGGCACATCCTGCGGGCGCTGGACGGCGGTTACGTCCCGGCCGGACCGTCCGGGTCGCCGACGCGCGGGCTGGTCAACGTGCTGCCGACCGGCCGGAACTTCTACTCCGTAGACCCCAAGGCGATCCCGTCCCGGCTGAGCTGGGAGGTCGGGCAGTCCCTCGCGGACTCGCTGATCCAGCGCTACCTGAGCGACACCGGCGAGTACCCGAAGTCCGTCGGCCTCACGGTGTGGGGCACGTCCGCGATGCGCACCCAGGGCGACGACATCGCGGAGATCCTGGCGCTGCTGGGCTGCCGTCCGGTCTGGGACGACGCCTCACGCCGCGTCACCGGCTTCGAGATCGTGCCCCCGGCCGAGCTGGGCCGGCCGCGCGTCGACGTCACGGTGCGTATCTCGGGCTTCTTCCGGGACGCGTTCCCGCACGTCGTCGGGTTGATCGACGACGCGGTGCGGGCGGTGGCGGAGCTGGACGAGCCCGCCGGGCAGAACTACGTGCGCGCCCACGCCGACGCGGACACCGCCGAGCACGGCGACCGGCGCCGGGCCACGGCCCGCATCTTCGGCTCCAAGCCGGGCGCGTACGGCGCCGGTCTGCTGCCGCTGATCGACGCCCGCAACTGGCGCTCCGACGCGGACCTCGCCGAGGTGTACGCGGTGTGGGGCGGCTACGCCTACGGACGCGGGCTGGACGGGCGGGCGGCGCGCGGGGACATGGAGACGGCGTTCCGGCGGATCGCGGTCGCGGCGAAGAACGTGGACACGCGTGAGCACGACCTCGTCGACGCCGACGACTACTTCCAGTACCACGGCGGCATGGTCGCCATGGTGCGGCACCTGACGGGGACGAGCCCGGAGGCGTACGTCGGCGACTCGGCCACCCCCGACCAGGTGAAGACCCGGACGCTGGGCGAGGAGACCCACCGGGTCTTCCGGGCCCGCGTGGTCAACCCGCGCTGGATGGCGGCGATGCGGCGGCACGGCTACAAGGGCGCCTTCGAGATGGCGGCCACCGTGGACTACCTCTTCGGGTACGACGCCACGGCCGGGGTGGTGGACGACTGGATGTACGAGAAGCTCAGCGCCGAGTACGTCTTCGACCCGGAGAACCGGGACTTCATGAAGACGTCCAACCCGTGGGCGCTGCGGGGCATCACGGAGCGGCTGCTGGAGGCCGCCGACCGGGGGCTGTGGGCCGAACCGGACGCGGAGACGCTGGAGCGGCTGCGCGCCACCTATCTGGAGCTCGAGGGCGACTTGGAGGGCGACGAGAAATGAGTACCCCGTTCCCGTTCACGGCCGTTGTCGGCCAGGACGACCTGCGGCTCGCGCTGCTGCTGAACGCCGTCTCCCCGGCCGTCGGCGGTGTGCTGGTGCGCGGCGAGAAGGGGACCGCCAAGTCCACGGCGGTGCGTGCGCTGTCGGCGCTGATGCCGGAGGTGGACGTCGTCTCCGGGTGCCGCTTCTCCTGCGCCCCGGCCTCACCCGACCCCGGCTGCCCGGACGGACCTCACGAGACGGGGGCGTCCGAGTCGCGACCCGCGCGGATGGTCGAGCTGCCCGTCGGCGCCTCCGAGGACCGGCTCGTCGGCTCCCTCGACATCGAGCGGGCGCTCGCCGAGGGCGTGAAGGCCTTCGAGCCGGGGCTTCTCGCCGACGCGCACCGCGGGATCCTCTACGTCGACGAAGTCAACTTGCTGCATGACCACCTCGTCGACTTGTTGCTGGACGCCGCCGCCATGGGCGCCTCCTACGTCGAGCGGGAGGGTGTGTCGGTGCGGCACGCCTCGAAGTTCCTGCTCGTCGGGACGATGAATCCCGAAGAGGGGGAACTTCGGCCCCAGCTGCTCGACCGGTTCGGCCTCACCGTCGAGGTCGCCGCCTCGCGCGAGCCCGACCAGCGGGTGGAGGTCGTACGGCGCCGGCTCGCCCACGACGACGACCCGGCCGCGTTCGCCGCGCGCTGGGCCGGCGAGGAGGCCGCCGTACGGGCGCGGATCGTGGCGGCGCGGGAGCTGCTGCCCTCGGTGCGGCTCGGCGACGGGGCGCTGCGGCAGATCGCGGCGACCTGTGCCGCCTTCGAGGTGGACGGCATGCGGGCCGACATCGTGATGGCCCGGACCGCGACCGCGCTGGCGGCCTGGGCCGGGCGGACCGACGTACTCGCGGAGGACGTACGGCAGGCCGCGCTGCTGGCGCTGCCGCACCGGCGGCGGCGCAATCCCTTCGACGCGCCGGGGCTGGACGAGGACAAGCTCGACGAGACGCTGCAGGAGTTCGGCGGGCAGGACGGGGACGGGGACAGTGGGGGGGACGACGACCCCGACCCGGGTCCCGACGACCCCGACCCGGGCCCCGGCGGCCCCGGTGGTCGGCCGGAGCCCGACGACGCCCCGCAGGGCGACGGTGACACCGCCGCGCGGCCCGTGGCCGGTGAGGGCGGGGAGCCGCAGCCTTCCGGCGGCGGTGCCGGTGAGCAGTCTCCCGCGCGTGCCGCGGAGCCGTTCCGTACGAAGGTGCTGAGCGTGCCCGGACTCGGCGAGGGCGCCGCCGGGCGGCGGTCGCGGGCGCGGACCGAGCACGGGCGGACCACCGGGGCCCGCCGGCCCCGGGGGGCGCTGACCAAGCTGCACCTGGCGGCGACGGTGCAGGCGGCGGCGCCGCACCAGCGGGCGCGGGGCCGGTCGGGGCGCGGGCTGGTGGTGCGCCGGGACGACCTGCGGCAGGCCACGCGTGAGGGGCGTGAGGGCAACCTCGTGCTGTTCGTCGTGGACGCCTCCGGGTCGATGGCGGCCCGGCAGCGGATGAGCGCCGTGAAGGGTGCCGTGCTGTCGCTGCTGCTGGACGCCTACCAGCGGCGGGACAAGGTGGGGCTGGTGACCTTCCGGGGTTCGGCCGCCGACGTCGCGCTGCCGCCGACCTCGTCGGTGGACGCGGCCGCGGTCCGGCTGGAGTCGCTGCCGACGGGCGGGCGGACGCCGCTGGCGGCCGGGCTGCTGCGCGCCCATGAGGTGCTGCGGGTGGAGCGGCTGCGGGACCCGGCGCGGCGGGCGCTGGTCGTGGTGGTGACGGACGGGCGGGCGACGGGCGGCCCCGAGCCGGTCGTGCTGGCCGGGCGGGCGGCGCGGCTGTTCGCGGCCGACGGGGTCGCCTCCGTCGTCGTGGACTGCGAGTCGGGGCCGGTGCGGCTGGGGCTGGCCGGGCAGCTCGCGGGTGAGCTGGGCGGTACGGCGGTGACGCTCGACGAGCTGCGGGCGGACTCCATCGCCGGTCTGGTGAAGGACGTTCAGGGCAGCAGGAGGGCCGCGTAATGCCGCAGGGCAAGCCGAGTGTCGTACCGGACGACGGACTGACCACGCGTCAGCGGCGGAACCGGCCGCTGGTCGTCGTGCACACGGGTGTGGGGAAGGGCAAGTCGACCGCCGCCTTCGGGCTGGCGCTGCGGGCCTGGAACCAGGGGTGGCCGATCGGGGTGTTCCAGTTCGTCAAGTCGGCGAAGTGGAAGGTCGGCGAGGAGAACGCGCTGCGGGTGCTGGGCGCCAGCGGTGAGGGCGGGTCCGTCGACTGGCACAAGATGGGCGAGGGCTGGTCCTGGGTCCAGCGCGACGCGCAGATGGACAACGAGGAGAAGGCCCGGGAGGGCTGGGAGCAGGTCAAGCGGGACCTGGCCGCCGAGACGTACAAGCTGTACGTGCTGGACGAGTTCGCCTATCCGATGCACTGGGGATGGATCGACACCGAGGAGGTCGTGTCCGTGCTCCGGGACCGGCCCGGGACCCAGCACGTCGTGATCACCGGGCGGAACGCCCCGGAGAGGCTGGTGGAGTTCGCCGACCTCGTCACCGACATGTCCAAGGTCAAGCACCCGATGGACGCGGGGCAGAAGGGGCAGAGGGGCATCGAGTGGTGACCTCGCCCTCCGTTCCCCGGCTGGTCGTCGCCGCGCCTTCCTCGGGCAGCGGCAAGACCACCGTCGCCACGGGGCTGATGGCCGCGCTCGCCGGGCGCGGGCTGGCCGTGTCGCCGCACAAGGTCGGGCCCGACTACATCGATCCCGGGTACCACTCGCTCGCCACGGGGCGGGTGGGGCGGAACCTGGACGCCTACCTGTGCGGGGCGGAGCTGGTGGCTCCGCTGTTCCTGCGCGGGGCGCGCGGCTGCGACATCGCGGTCGTCGAAGGTGTGATGGGGCTGTACGACGGTGCCGCCGGGGAGGGTGAGCTGGCGTCCACCGCGCACGTCGCCAAGTTGCTGCGCGCGCCGGTCGTGCTGGTCGTCGACGCGTCGTCGCAGTCGCGGTCGGTGGCGGCGCTGGTGCACGGGTTCGTGAGCTGGGACCCGGAGGTGCGGGTCGGGGGTGTGATCCTCAACAAGGTCGGGTCGGATCGGCACGAGGTGCTGCTGCGGGAGGCGTTGGACTCCGTCGGGGTGCCGGTGCTGGGCGTGCTGCGGCGGGCCGCGCCGGTGGAGACGCCGTCGCGGCATCTGGGGTTGGTACCGGTTGCCGAGCGGGGCGCTCAGGCGGTCGAGGCGGTTGCGGCCATGGCCGCACAGGTCTCCGACGGGTGTGACTTGGAGGCGCTGGTCGGGTTGGCGCGGAGTGCCGGGGCGTTGGGATGTGCGGCTTGGGACGCGGGTGAGGCTCTTCGTTCTTCGCCCCCGCCGCCCCTCCCCGTCCCGGCCTCGGGGACTGCCGCCCCCGAGGCCCCGCTTTCGGCCCTGAGCGGGCCTCGTCCGCAAACACCGGACGGGCTGAATCGCGTCGCCGTCGCCGGCGGAGCGGCATTCACGTTCTCCTACGCCGAGCACTCCGAGCTGCTCGCCGCCGCCGGGGCCGAGGTCGTCACCTTCGATCCGTTGCGGGACGAGGAGCTGCCGGAAGGCACTCGGGGACTCGTCGTCGGGGGCGGGTTCCCCGAGGTGTACGCGTCCGAGCTGTCCGCCAACGAGCCGCTGCGCAAGGCCGTCGCCGAACTGGCGTCGAGCGGTGCTCCCGTCGCCGCCGAGTGCGCGGGGCTGCTCTATCTGTGCCGGGACCTGGACGGGTTGCCGATGTGCGGGGTGCTGGACGCCTCCGCGCGGATGTCTCAGCGGCTGACGCTGGGCTACCGGGACGCCGTGGCCGTGAGCGGCAGTGCGCTGGCCGTCGCGGGGACGCGGATGCGGGGGCACGAGTTCCACCGGACGGTCGTGGAGCCGGGGGCCGGGGCGGCACCGGCGTGGGGGATGCGCGCGCCCGAGCGGCGCGTCGAGGGATTTGTGGAGCGCGGTGTGCACGCGAGCTATCTGCACACGCACTGGGCGTCCGAGCCCGGTGTCGCCCGTCGGTTCGTGGAGAGGTGCCGGACGTCATGAACAGCAGGCTGATCGGGGTGGGGGTCGGGCCCGGGGACCCCGAGCTGGTGACCGTCAAGGGGGTCAACGCGCTGCGGGCCGCCGAGGTCGTCGTCGTACCCGTCATGGCTGCGCCTGATGGAAAAGACGGCGGCGAGCGGGGACGGGCGGAAGCCACCGTGCTGCACTACGTGGGTGCCGAGAAGGTCGTACGGGTCGTGTTCGCGCTGAACGAGCGCGCCGACCGGGCTCGGCGCGAGGCCGCCTGGGACGCTGCCGGGGAGCGGGTGGCCGCGCTGCTGCGGGAGCACGGCAGCGTCGCCTTCGCCACCATCGGCGACCCCAACGTGTACTCGACCTTCACCTATCTCGCGCAGACCGTCGGCGACCTCGTGCCGGGCACCGTCGTGGAGACCGTGCCGGGCATCACCGCCATGCAGGACCTCGCGGCCAGGTCGGGTGCCGTGCTGACCGAGGGCACCGAGCCGTTGACGCTGGTGCCGGTCACCGCGGGGGCCGCCGTGCTCAAGGACGCGTTGAACGGGCCGGGCACGGTCGTCGCCTACAAGTTCGGCCGGCAGGCGGCCGAGGTCGCCGAGGCGCTGCGGGAGACCGGGCGGCTGGACGACGCCGTGTGGGGGTCGGCGCTCGGGCTGCCGGAGGAGTCCGTGCGGGCGGCGGCCGAGCTGGACGGCGGGCCGCTGCCCTATCTCTCGACGCTCATCGCGCCCGCCCGGCGCGAGGGCGGGCGGGGCGGCAAGCTGTGAACCGGGGCTCCTCACTCCGCCACGCCCACCACCAGCCAGATGAACGCCGCGCCCGCGACCGTGCACAGCAGGGTCGAGCGGGCGGGGTGCTCGTGGTGGGCCTCGGGGAGGATCTCGGCGGCGGCGAGGTAGAGCAGTACGCCGCCGAACAGGCCCAGATACGCGCCGAGTACACCCTCCGGGATCGAGAAGAGGAGGGTCGAGGCGGCACCGGCCACGGGCGCCACGGCGTCGGCGAACAGCATCGCGACCGCGCGGCGGCGGGCGTTCCCGTACAGGCTGGTCAGCGTGTAGGTGTTGAAGCCGTCCGCGAAGTCGTGGGCGATCACGGCCATCGCGACCGCCGCGCCCATGCCGCCGCCGACCTGGAAGGCCGCGCCGATCGCCACGCCGTCCATCGCGCTGTGCCCGACCATCGCGGCGGCGGCCGTCAGGCCCACCTGGGGCGAACGCTGCCCGTGCTCGTCGGCGCCGTGCGCGGCGCGGCGGGCGGCCAGCAGGCGTTCCACCAGGTGCGCGAGGAGGAATCCGGCGACGAAGAGCAGCAGTGCCTCGGGCACGCCGAACACCTCGTCGCCCGCCGCCTGAAGCGCCTCCGGCAGCAGGTCGAGGCCGACCACGCCCAGCATCAGGCCGCCGGCCAGGCCCAGGACCAGGTGGCGCCGGTCGGTCACGCGCTGTGCCGTCCAGCCGCCGGCCAGCGTCATCAGGAACGCGCCGAGCGCGACGAAGACCGCCATGGGCCCTTGCTATCCGATCAGAGCGCGTATCCGTGCGCACGACAGCGACAACCGCAGTAAATATGCGTAGGAAAGGACCCCATCCCATGGCTTCCGTGGCTCCCGAGGCTTCCGTTGCCGGTGTTTCCGTGGCCGACGTCTCCCCCGGCAAGGTGACCTTCGTCGGTGCCGGTCCCGGCGCCGCCGACCTGCTGACGTTCCGCGCCGCGCGTGCCATCGCCGAGGCCGACGTCGTGATCTGGGCGGCGAGCCTGGTCCAGGCGGAGGTCCTCCAGCACGCGCGCGAGGACGCGGAGATCCTGGACTCGGCGACGATGTCGCTGGAGGACGTCGTCGCCGTCTACCGGAGGGCACGGGAGGAGGGACTGCGGGTGGCCCGCATCCACTCCGGCGACCCGGCCCTCTGGGGCGGCACGCAGGAGCAGCTCGACCGGTGCGCGGAGATCGGCATCGTGACGGAGATCGTGCCCGGCGTCTCCGCCTTCTCCGCGGTCGCCGCGCTCGCGCAGCGGGAGCTGACCATCCCGGAGGTCGCGCAGTCCGTCGTCCTCACCCGGCTCGGCGGCGGCAAGACGCCGATGCCGCCCGGGGAGGAGGTCCGCGAGTTCGCGAAGCACGGCACCACCATGGCGGTCTTCCTGTCGGCGGCCCGCAGCGGCCAGCTCGTGCGGGAGCTGCTGGAGGGCGGCTACCCGACCGAGACCCCGGTGGTCGTCGCCTACCAGGCCACCTGGCCGGAGGAGCTGGTCGTGCGGTGCACGATCGGCACGCTGGAGGAGACGGTCAAGGAGCACAAGCTCTGGAAGCACACCCTCTTCCTGGTCGGCCCGGCTCTCGACGCGCACGGCACCCGCTCGCACCTGTACCACCCGGGGCACTTCCACGGCTATCGGAAGGCCGACCCTCAGGCTCGCCGGGAGCTGCGCACGCGGGGTGCGAGCACGTGATCACCGTGGTGGGGATGGGGGCCGGTGCGCCGCCCGGCGCGGACGTCGCCGCCGGTGCCGAGCTGGTCGTCGGCGGGCGGCGGCATCTGGACGCCGTACGGCTGCCGGAGGGGGCCGAGCAGGTCGTCCTCGGGGCGCTGGCGCCCGCCCTCGACACGGTCGCGGAGTACGTCGCGAAGGAGCGGGCGGTCGTCGTCCTGGCCTCCGGGGACCCGGGGTTCTTCGGGATCGTGCGGGCGCTGGCCGAGCGGTTCGGGGCGGAGCGGCTCGACGTCCGGCCCGGTGTCTCCTCCGTCGCCGCCGCGTTCGCGCGGGTCGGGCTGCCGTGGGACGACGCGGTGGTGGCCAGTGCGCACGGGCGGGAGCTGCGGACGGCGGTGAACGTGTGCCGCGCGCACCCCAAGGTCGCCGTGCTGACGGGGCCCGGGGCCGGTCCGGCGGAGCTGGGGGCCGCGCTGCGGGCCTACCCACGGGTCCTCGTCGTCGCCTCCGCGCTGGGGTCGGCCGAGGAGCGCGTGGAGCGGGTGACGCCCGCCGAGGCCGCCGTCCGTGACTGGGGGGCGGCGGTGAGCGTGGTGCTGTGCCTGGACGAGGCGCGGACGCTGGGGCCGGTGCGGACGGTCGCCGGGCCGCCGCGGCCGAAGGCCGCCGGGTGGGCGCTGGACGAGGCCGAGTTCGCGCACCGCGACTCGATGATCACCAAGTTCGAGGTGCGGGCGCTGGCGCTGGCCCGGCTCGGTCCTCGCCCCGGTGACCTGGTCTGGGACGTCGGCGCGGGCTCCGGGTCGGTCGCCGTGGAGTGCGCGCGGCTGGGCGCCGCCGTCACCGCCGTCGAGAAGACGCCGGACGGTGCAGCGCGCGTCCGCGCCAACGCCGCCGCGCACGGCGCCGACGTCCGGGTGGTGCACGGGGCGGCGCCCACGGTGCTGTCCGACCTGGACGACCCCGACGCCGTGTTCGTCGGCGGTGGCGGGCGCGAACTGCCCGCGATCGTCGCGCAGTGCGCGCGGCGGGCGCGGCGGGCCGTGGTCGTCGCCATGGCCGCGCTGGACCGGGTGCCGGCGGTCCGCCGGGCACTGCTCGACGCCGGGCTGGAGTGCGACGGGGTGCTGTTGCAGTCGTCCCGGCTCGCGCCGCTGCCGGGGGACGTGACCCGGCTCGCGGCGACCAATCCCGTCTTCCTGCTGTGGGGCGTGAGGCCGCACAGCCGTACCGAAGGAGTTGCCCCTTGATCGGCCTCATTTCCGCCACCGCGGCGGGAGCGGCCGCGCGGGACCGGCTGGCCGCGGCGTGGCCGGCCCGCACGCGCGTGTACGAGGGTCCCGTCGCGGACGCCGTACGGGCCGCGTTCGCCGAGTGCGAGCAGCTCGTGTGCTTCCTGGCCACGGGGGCCGTGGTCCGGCTCGTGGCGCCGTTGCTGGACGACAAGCGGACCGATCCCGGTGTGGTGTGCGTCGACGAGGGCGGGCGGTTCGCCGTGTCGCTGGTGGGCGGCCACGGGGGCGGTGCCAACGAACTCGCCCGTGCGGTCGGCGAGGTGCTGGGTGCCGAGCCGGTGGTGACGACCGCGACGGACGCCGTCGGGCTGGCCGGCCTGGACACGCTCGGGCTGCCCGTGGAGGGCGACGTCGCCGGGGTCTCGCGGGCTCTGCTGGACGGCGAGCCGGTCGCGCTGCGGTCGGAGGTGCGGTGGCCGCTGCCGCCCCTGCCCGTCGCCGGGGAGGGGGCGTACACGGTCCGGCTGACGGACCGTCTGGTGGAGCCGGCCGAGGGCGAGGCCGTGCTGCGTCCGCCGTCCCTGGTCGTCGGCGTCGGCGCCTCCAGGGGGGCGCCGGTCGACGAGGTGCTCGGGCTGGTCGAGGCGGCGCTGCGGGACGCCGGGCTGTCCGCCGCGTCGGTCGCGGAGCTGGCCACCGTGGACGCCAAGGCGGAGGAGCCCGGGATCGTCGGGGCGGCCGAGCGGCTCGGTGTGCCCCTGGTGACGTACGCCGCCGGGGAGCTGGCGGGAGTGGAGGTGCCCAACCCCTCCGACGCGCCGCTCGCGGCCGTGGGCACGCCGTCCGTCGCGGAGGCGGCGGCGCTGGTGTGCGGCGGCGAACTCCTCGTGCCCAAGCGCAAGTCGGCGGCGAGCCCCGCCATGGCGACCTGTGCCGTCGTACGGCGGCCGGGGCGCGGGCGGCTCGCGGTGGTCGGGCTCGGGCCGGGCGCCCGGGACCTGGTCACGCCGCGCGCGCAGGCGGAGCTGCGGCGGGCGTCGGTGCTGGTCGGCCTCGACCAGTACGTCGACCAGATCCGCGACCTGCTGCGGCCCGGCACACGGGTCCTGGAGTCGGGGCTCGGCGCCGAGGAGGAGCGGGCGCGGACGGCGGTCGAGGAGGCCCGGCGCGGGCACGCCGTGGCGCTGATCGGCAGCGGGGACGCCGGGGTGTACGCCATGGCCTCGCCCGCCCTGGCGGAGGCGTCCGACGACATCGACGTGGTCGGGGTGCCGGGTGTGACGGCGGCGCTGGCGGCCGGGGCGATCCTGGGTGCGCCGCTCGGCCACGACCACGTGTCGATCAGCCTGTCCGACCTGCACACGCCGTGGGAGGTCATCGAGCGGCGGGTGCGGGCGGCGGCCGAGGCCGACATCGTCGTGACGTTCTACAACCCGCGCAGCCGGGGCCGCGACTGGCAGCTGCCCAAGGCGCTGGCGATCCTCGCGGAGCACCGGGAGCCCGCGACGCCGGTCGGGGTCGTGCGCAACGCGTCGCGCGCCGACGAGTCCAGCCGCCTGACCACGCTCACCGCTCTCGACCCGGCGACGGTCGACATGATGACGGTCGTGACGGTGGGCAACACCGCGACCCGGGAGATCGCCGGGCGCATGGTGACGCCGCGCGGCTACCGCTGGCAGGGGACGTCGTCCCAGGAGGAGCCGAAGTGAGCCGTGTCGTGCACCCCATCGAGCAGGAGTCCTTCCGGCGGCTGCGCGCCCGGCTGGACACCTCGCACTTCCCGCCGCTGGCCCGGGCGGTGGTGGAGCGGGTCATCCACTCCGCCGCCGACCTGGAGTACGCGTCCGACCTCGTCATGGACGAGGGCGAGCTGGCGAGGGCGCACGCCGCGCTGCACGCCGGGGCGCCGGTCGTCGTGGACGTGGAGATGGTCGCGGCGGGGATCACCCGGCGCCGGACCGTGTGCCGGCTGAAGGACGCCGTCGCCGGTCCCGGGCTGACGCGTTCCGCGCACGCGATGCGGCTGGCGTACGAGCAGGTCGGGCCCGGCGCGCTCTGGGTGATCGGCTGTGCGCCGACCGCGCTGGAGGAGTTGCTCACCCTCGACGCCTCGCCCGCGCTCGTCGTCGGGCTGCCCGTCGGCTTCGTCGGGGCGGCCGAGTCCAAGGCCGCGCTGCGGGTCAGCGGCCTGCCCGCCGTGAGCAACGTGTCCGAGAAGGGCGGTTCGGCGGTCGCCGCGGCCGCGCTGAACGCCCTGTTGTACCACCCCACTCCGTACGCCGATCCGTACGCCGATTCGCACTCCGAGGAGAAATCGTGACCACCCCCCCGCCCGCCCTGCTCATCGCCGGACACGGCACCCGGGACGAGGCCGGAGCCGAGGCGTTCCGCGACTTCGTGCGTGAGCTGGGCCGCCGCCACCCCGAACTGCCCGTCGCGGGCGGCTTCATCGAGCTGTCCCCGCCGCCGCTGGGCGAGGCGGTCGCCGAGCTGGTCGAGCGCGGTGTGCGCCGGTTCGCCGCGGTGCCGCTGATGCTGGTGTCCGCCGGGCACGCCAAGGGCGACATCCCGGCGGCGCTGTCCCGCGAGAAGGAGCGGCACCCCGGCATCTCGTACACGTACGGGCGTCCCCTGGGCCCGCACCCGGCGCTGCTGCGGGTGCTGGAGCGGCGGCTGGCGGAGGCGGTCGACCCGTCCTGGGACCCCGCCGGGGTGACCGTGCTGCTGGTCGGGCGCGGGTCGACGGACCCGGACGCCAACGCCGAGGTGTTCAAGGCGGCACGGCTGCTGTGGGAGGGGCGCGGGTACGCGGCCGTGGAGACGGCGTTCGTGTCGCTGGCGCGGCCGGACGTGCCGGGCGGCCTGGAGCGGTGTGTGCGGCTGGGGGCGCGGCGGGTCGTGGTCCTGCCGTACTTCCTGTTCACCGGCATCCTCCCGGACCGGGTCCGGCACCAGACCGAGGAGTGGGCCGCCGCGCACCCGGAGACGGAGGTCCGGTCGGCCGACGTGATCGGGCCGGAGCCGGAGCTGCTGGACCTGGTGTGGGAGCGGTACGAGGAGGCGGTGAAGGGCGACCTCCGGATGAACTGCGACTCGTGCGTGTACCGGATCGCGCTGCCGGGGTTCGAGGACAAGGTGGGACTGCCGCAGCAGCCGCACTTCCACCCCGACGACGACGGCCATCACCACCACGGGCACCATCACGGGCATGGACACGCCCACTCCCATGCACACTGAGGCCGCCGGTCCTGATCTGCGGCACCACGGGGACGCCGAGGTCCGCGACGACGGCTCGGCCCTGGTGGACCTCGCGGTGAACGTCCGCGCGGACACGCCCCCGGCCTGGCTGCGCGAGCACGTCGCCGCCTCGCTCGGCTCCCTCGCGGCCTACCCGGACGGGCGGGCCGCGCGGGCGGCGGTGGCGGCGCGGCACGGGCTGCCGGTGGAGCGGGTGCTGCTGACGGCGGGTGCGGCGGAGGCGTTCGTGCTGCTGGCGCGGGCGCTGAAGGTGCGCCGGCCGGTCGTGGTGCATCCTCAGTTCACGGAGCCGGAGGCGGCGCTGCGGGACGCGGGGCACACGGTCGACCGGGTGCTGCTGCGGGAGGCGGACGGCTTCCGGCTGGACCCGGCGGCCGTCCCGGAGGACGCCGACCTGGTGGTGGTCGGCAACCCGACGAACCCGACGTCGGTCCTGCACCCGGCGGCCACGGTCACGGAACTGGCCCGCCCGGGGCGGACGCTGGTCGTGGACGAGGCGTTCATGGACGCGGTGCCGGGCGAGCGGGAAGCGCTGGCGGGGCGTACGGACGTGCCCGGACTGGTCGTCCTGCGCAGCCTCACCAAGACGTGGGGGCTGGCCGGGCTGCGCATCGGATACGTCCTGTCGGCCCCGGATACGATCGCCGGCCTGGAGCGCGCGCAGCCGCTGTGGCCCGTGTCCACGCCCGCGCTGGCGGCGGCCGAGGCGTGCGTGGCCCCCCGGGCGCTGGCGGAGGCCGCCCACGCCGCCCACCGCATCGCCGCGGACCGGGGCCATCTCGTCGCCGGGCTGGCCAAGTTCACGGACGCCGGGCTGCGCGTCGCCGGTCCCGCCGAGGGCCCCTTCGTCCTCGTCCGCCTCCCGCACGCCGCCGCCGTACGCCACCGGCTGCGCGGCCTCGGCTACGCGGTGCGGCGCGGGGACACGTTCCCCGGGCTGGGCGAGGAGTGGCTGCGCCTTGCGGTACGGGACCGGACGACGACGTACGGCTTCCTGCGCGCCCTGGGGCGGGCGTTGGCGGAACCGACCTGACGAGGCGGCCGGCCCTGCCCCGGAGGCGACCCCCTCCACACCCGCAGCCACGCCCGGCCGGACCACCGGGGGCGGCGACGCCGCCGGAGCCCGCACAAACCCGGCTCACCCCGGCCCGGCGCACCTGCGCGGGCCGGGGACCCGCCAGACCCCGAACGCCCCGGCCAGGCCCCTGGCCCGCACGCCCGTGCGGTCGCCGGCCGCACGCCCGAGGCGGGCCGGAAGCCACGCGACCGGACCACATCCGAAGACCCCCTCCACACACAGCCACGCCCGGCCGGACCACCGGGAGCGGCGAGGCCGACGAAGCCCGCACAAACCCGGCTCACCCCGGCCCGGCGCACCTGCGCGGCCCGGGGACCCGCCAGACCCCGAACGCCCCGGCCAGGCCCCTGGCCCGCACGCCCGTGCGGTCGCCGGCCGCACGCCCGAGGCGGGCCGGAAGCCACGCGACCGGACCACATCCCGAACCACCGGCACCACCGGCCCCCGGCGCGCCTGCGGAGCCGCGCCCCCGTTCGGCTCCGGTCCTCCCTCCGCTCCGGCTCCGGGCCCATAACCCGCCCCGTCCGGGCCCGTCCGGCCCCGGCAGCCACCCGCCCGGCCCCCGGCAGGGTTCGCGCCGGCCTCCTGCGGTCAGGCGCGCCTACGGTCAGCCGTGCCTGCGGCGGGTCAGGACCAGGGCTCCGCCGCCCGCCAGGACCAGGGCGGCAGCGCCTGCGGCGATGTACGGGGTCGCCGAACCGCCGCCCGTCTCGGCCAGGTCCGCCTCGGCTCGGGACCCCTGGGCCTGCACGTCGGCCGCGGGTTCCGCGTCCGGCTCGGCGCCCTGTCGCGCGGGCGGCTCCTCGGCCTTCGCCGGCGGCTGCGAGTCCCCGGCCGCCGGGGCCGCCGGGGACTCGCAGGTCGCCTTCGCCAGGGTCACGGTGCCGTCGACCTCGGCGACGTTCAGGTCGAGGGGGTTGACGGACACCTTGAGTTCGAGAGCGGTGGCGGCGGCCGTACGGGACGTGGTCTGCGTCCTGGAGAGGTCGAGCCGTACCTCGCCGACGCCGGGCACCTTCACCTCCGTCGTCCCGCCGGTGGTCAGCGTGACCTTCTTGCCGAGGACCGTCACCGCGCCCAGCAGGTTCGCGTCGGCGACCGGCTTCTTCCCGGCCTCGCAGGTCGCCACGGAGGTGACCTGCTCGACCTCGACCACCGACAGCAGTGGCAGACCGGGGACGTGGAGCCTGGCACGGACGAGGTTGGTGTAGCCCTCGCTCTTCGCCGCGGTCGCGGTCGCCCCGGACTCGGCCACGTCGGCGCGCAGGACGCTGAAGGGCTTGCCGCCGTCGACGCCGTCCAGCCGTGCGGTCAGCGCGGTCTTCCGGGCGGTCGCGGGCGCGTGCACCTCGTTGAGGGTGACCGCGAGCGGGACGTTCACGGTCTTGTTGAGCAGGGAGACGTCGAGCCCGGTGCGCAGGACGGTGGCGCTCGCGCGGCCGTGGTCGCCGGTCGCGTGTGCGGTGCCCGCGCCGGCCAGCACCGCGGGACCGGCGGCCAGGGCCGTGGCCGCCGCGACGGTGACGAGGCGGCGTGCGGGCATGCGGAAGGTGTTGCCGTTCAAGGTGGTGGGACCCCCAGTGAGACATGCGTGCGGGACACGCATGAGCGACATGCTTGGGACCCGGAAAGAATGTCCCCGCGCACACCGAACCGTCAGCGATCCCGGGGCACTTCACCCCTTCGTGGGGTTTCCGCGTGCCTATTCGAATCTCCGGGCACGGTTGTTCCCCGGCCTCACCCGCGTCGGCTAACCGACGACCCGCCCGTTCAGCACCACCCGGCGCGGAGCGGCGAGCACGCGCACGTCCGCGCGCGGGTCCTCGTCGAACACCACCAGGTCCGCCGGCGCACCCTCGTCCAGGCCGGGACGCCCGAGCCAGCTCCGGGCGGCCCAGGTCGTCGCGGCGAGCGCCTCGACTGGCGGGATGCCGGCGGTGACCAGTTCCGCGACCTCGGCCGCCGCCAGGCCGTGGGCCAGGGAGCCGCCCGCGTCGGTGCCGACGAAGACCGGGATCCCGGCGTCGTAGGCGCTCCGTACGGTGTCGTAGCGGCGTTCGTGGAGCCGGCGCATGTGGGCCGACCAGCGCGGGAAGCGGGACTCGCCGCCGTCGGCCAGCGCGGGGAAGGTGGCGATGTTGACGAGGGTGGGCACGATGGCGACGCCCCGCTCGGCGAAGAGCGGGATGGTGTCGTCCGTCAGGCCCGTGGCGTGCTCGACGCAGTCGATGCCGGCCTCGACCAGGTCGCGCAGGGAGTCCTCGGCGAAGCAGTGCGCGGTGACGCGGGCACCCAGCCGGTGAGCCTCCGCGATGGCCGCCTCGACGGCGCCGCGGGGCCAGCAGGCGGACAGGTCGCCGAGGTCGCGGTCGATCCAGTCGCCGACCAGCTTCACCCAGCCGTCCCCGCGCCGGGCCTCCTGGGCGACGTAGGCGACGAGGTCGTCGGGCTCGACCTCCCAGGCGTAGTTGCGGATGTAGCGGCGGGTGCGGGCGATGTGCCGGCCGGCCCGGATGATCTTCGGCAGGTCCTCGCGGTCGTCGATCCAGCGGGTGTCGGAGGGGGAGCCCGCGTCGCGGATGAGGAGGGTGCCCGCCTCGCGGTCGGTCAGCGCCTGCTTCTCCGCGACGTCCTCGGGAACCGCCCCGTGCTGGTCCAGGCCGACGTGGCAGTGCGCGTCGACCAGGCCGGGCAGCGCCCAGCCCTCGACGGTGCGGACGTCGGCGGCCCCGGCGGGGCGGTCGTACGAGATCCGGCCGTCGATCACCCACAGCTCGTCGCGGACGTCCTCGTCCCGCGGCCCGACGAGCACCCGACCCTTGACGTGCAGCACCGTGCGATCGCTCATGTCCCGCACCCTAGACCGGTGCCGCGGGGTGTTCGAAGGCCCGGTCACCGGCCGCCCTCGCGAGTGGCGGCGCGGGCGCGGAGCTCGGTCGTGTACCCGGCCGCGACGGCGCCCGCCACGGCGGTCAGGGCCAGGACGGCGACGCCGGGGTTGGCGTAGCCGGGAATGTCGGCGGAGTCGTAGCCGTCACCGTCGGCGGTCTCGCAGCGGAAGCCGAGGGGCAGGAGGGAGGCGTCGTAGTCGATCACCCGCTCGGACAGCTCCGGGGACACGCCGGTACGGCAGGGCCCCATCGGCGCGGAGCCCGTGCCGCCGTCCTCCGCCTCCGTGACCGCGAACCCCACGCACAGCGCGCCCCAGACGTACAGCAGGGCGGCCGCCGCACCGGCACACCCCGCCAGCACGCGGAAGCCCCCGCCGGGGCGGACGGGCGCGGGAGCGGCCGCGAACGCCTCGGGGGCGGGGCCGGCGTACGTCCCGGGGCGGCGGGCGAGGACGACGGCGGTCACGACCGCGACGAGGACGAGCAGCAGGAGAACGGACACAGGCCCGAGTCCATCAGCCGGACGATCACCATCGCTGTGGCGGAAGCCACAATTCCGGGCGTGGGGGTGTCGCAACGGATGCCCTCCGGCGCGAGTGGCGGCAGGGGCCGTGGTTACTCTCGAGTCCGTACGTGCCGTACACCTGCCCGTGAGCGAAGAGAGCAGCACAGTGACCCACCCCTTCCTGGACCTCGCCCCGCTGAGCGCCGGCCGTTTCGCCGCGATCGAGGACCGGGTCGCGCGCCTGCTCGGCACCGGCCAGGACGTCGTGATCATGCAGGGCGAGGCACTGCTGCCGCTGGAGGGCGCCATCCGCGCCGCCGCGGGGCCGGGCACCGTGGCGCTGAACGTCGTGACGGGGCCGTACGGGCAGACCTTCGGGAACTGGCTGCGGGACTGCGGCGCGATCGTGCACGACCTCTCCGTGCCGTTCCACACGGCCGTCTCCGCCGAGCGGATCCGTCAGGCCTTCACCGAGCACCCGGAGATCGACTTCGTGTCCCTGGTGCACGCCGAGGCCGCGACCGGGAACACCAACCCGGTCGCGGAGATCGGCGAGGTGGTGCGGGCGCACGGCGCGCTGTTCTACCTGGACGCCGTGGCCTCCGTGGGCGCCGAGCCGGTGCTGCCGGACGCCTGGGGCGTCGACCTGTGCGTCATCGGCGCGCAGAAGGCGATGGGCGGCCCGGCCGGCGTGTCGGCGGTGTCGGTGAGCGAGCGGGCGTGGGCGCGGATGGCCGCGAACCCCAGGGCGCCGCGCCGGTCGTACCTCTCGCTGCTGGACTGGAAGGAGCGCTGGATCGACGGTGGGCGCAAGGCGCTGCTGCACGCGCCGGCGCAGCTGGAGATGCTCGCGCTGGAGGCGTGCGTGGAGCGCGTCGAGGCGGAGGGCCTCGGGACGGTGATGGCGCGGCACGCGTCGGCGGCGGCGGCCACGCGGGCCGGCGCGCTCGCACTGGGCGGCGGTCTGGAGCCGTACGTGTACGAGGCCGAGGACGCGGCGCCGGTCGCGACGACGCTGCGGGCGCCGGCGGGCGTCGACGCGTCCGGGCTGGTGGCCCGGGCCCTGGAGTCCGACCCGGCGCTGCCGCTGGCCGCGGGCGGGGGCGCGCTGGCCGCGGAGATGATCCGCGTCAACCACTACGGTCCGGACGCGACGCGCGGGGCCGTGCAGGGCTGCCTGGCGGCACTGGGTGCCGCGCTGGCCGAGCAGGGGCTGAAGGCCGACCTGGAGGCGGCTCGGCGAGCCGTCGAGGACGCCTGGGACCGGCCGACCGGACCCGACCTCTCGGAAGCATGAATTCAGCGGAATTCCCGAAGCTCACACAAACAGAATTAAGTAATTACACTCAGCACAGCTTCCCGTATTCTTCTGCCCGCTTTCCGGGGACCTAAACACAAAGATTTCACGAACCTCGATCCTCGCATTTCGGGCACGTCTCGCACGGGTTACGCGATTGTGACCCGATCCACATGCTGACCGTTTCGTGGCGTATGACCCGGTCAAACCCCGACATAACGCCGCCTTCTCGCGCGGAAGCACGCGCACGCGTGATAACACAGAACGCGTCCATACGTAACCCCATCCGGCGATGCAATTTTGAATTTCGCTGGGTAAATTTAATTTGCATGACTGCCGCGCAAGCAGACCTGCAAATCGACCGTCCGAGAGTGGCCGACGGGGCCGCCCTGTGGCGGATAGCGAGGGATTCGAAGGTCCTCGACCTGAACTCGTCCTACAGCTATCTGCTCTGGTGCCGGGACTTCGCCGCCACGTCGGCCGTCGCCCGGGACGGGCACGGGGTGCCGGTCGGCTTCGTCACCGGATACGTACGCCCGGACCGGCCGGACACGCTGCTCGTGTGGCAGGTGGCGGTCGACGAGGCGTACCGTGGTCGAAGGCTGGCCGCCGCCCTGCTCGACGGACTGGCCGCCCGGACCGTCGCGGAATTGGGACTGACCACCCTCGAGACCACGATCTCGCCCGACAACACCGCTTCCCAGCGACTGTTCACCTCGTTCGCCGAGCGGCACGGCGCCCGACTGGAGCGCGAGGTGCTGTTCGACACGGACCTCTTCCCCGACGGGCCGCACGAGCCCGAGGTCCTGTACCGCATCGGCCCGCTGTCCGCGACCGCCGGCTGACCGACCGGCCTCCCGCACGGCCGGGCACCCCTGGCCGTCCGGCCCCCAGACTTCCCGGCCGGGACCGCACCGGTCCCCCGGATCCGTACGACCTTCCTCTCCCACCCTCACCCAACGAGGAGCGATTCGTCGTGACCATCACCCAGCCCGACCTCAGTGTCTTCGAGACCGTCGAGTCCGAGGTGCGCAGCTACTGCCGCGGCTGGCCCACCGTCTTCGACCGTGCGCTCGGCAGCCGCATGTACGACGAGGACGGCCACGAGTACCTCGACTTCTTCGCCGGAGCGGGCTCGCTCAACTACGGGCACAACAACGCCGTCCTGAAACGCGCGCTGATCGACTACCTGGAGCGCGACGGCGTCACGCACGGTCTCGACATGTCGACCACCGCCAAGCGCCGCTTCCTGGAGACGTTCCAGAACCTGGTGCTGCGTCCGCGTGACCTGCCGTACAAGGTCATGTTCCCGGGCCCGACGGGCACCAACGCCGTGGAGTCCGCGCTGAAGCTGGCACGGAAGGTGAAGGGGCGCGAGTCGATCGTGTCGTTCACCAACGCCTTCCACGGCATGTCGCTGGGCTCGCTCGCCGTGACCGGCAACGCCTTCAAGCGGGCCGGCGCCGGCATCCCGCTGGTGCACGGCACCCCGATGCCGTTCGACAACTACTTCGACGGCACCGTCGAGGACTTCCTGTGGTTCGAGCGACTGCTGGAGGACCAGGGCTCCGGCCTCAACAAGCCGGCCGCCGTGATCGTCGAGACCGTGCAGGGCGAGGGCGGCATCAACGTCGCCCGGCCCGAGTGGCTGCGCGCGCTGTCCGAGCTGTGCCAGCGCCAGGACATGCTGCTCATCGTCGACGACATCCAGATGGGCTGCGGCCGTACCGGCGCCTTCTTCTCCTTCGAGGAGTCGGGCATCACGCCGGACATCGTCACCGTCTCCAAGTCCATCAGCGGCTACGGCATGCCCATGGCGCTGACCCTGTTCAAGCCCGAGCTGGACGTCTGGGAGCCGGGCGAGCACAACGGCACCTTCCGCGGCAACAACCCCGCCTTCGTCACGGCGACCGCCACGCTGGAGGCGTACTGGGCCGACGGGTCGGCGATGGAGAAGCAGACCCGCGCCCGCGGCGAGCAGGTCGAGCAGCACATGATCGCCATCACCGAGGAGAACCTCGCCGACGTCAAGGAGTACCGCGGCCGCGGCCTGGTCTGGGGCCTGGAGTTCCACGACAAGGACCGTGCGGGCCGGATCGCCAAGCGCGCCTTCGAGCTGGGGCTGCTCATCGAGACGTCCGGCCCCGAGAGCGAGGTCGTCAAGCTGCTCCCGGCGCTCACCATCACGCCCGACGAGCTGGACGAGGGCATGAAGACCCTCGCGCGGGCCGTGCGCGAGACCGCCTGACACCACCACTGCTTCCGGCGCCTTCGGCCCGTGCGGCCGAAGGCGCCGGGGACCCTTGCACACCCTTCACCTAGGAGGCATCGCAACACCGTGATCGTCCGTTCGTTCAAGGAGATCGAAGGCACCGACCGGCACGTGAAATCGGCGTCCGGCACCTGGGAGAGCAAGCGCATCGTCCTCGCGAAGGAGAAGGTCGGCTTCTCCCTGCACGAGACGATTCTGTACGCGGGTACGGAGACGTCGATGTGGTACGCGAACCACATCGAGGCCGTCGTCTGCACCAAGGGCGAAGCCGAGTTGACCGACCGCGAGACGGGGAAGACGTACACCATCACGCCGGGCACGATGTACCTCCTCAACGGCCATGAGCGGCACACGCTCAAGGTCAAGGAGGACTTCCACTGCCTCTGCGTCTTCAACCCGCCCGTGACCGGACGGGAGGATCACGACGAGAACGGCGTCTACCCGCTGCTCACCGAGGAGGTGTGAGTCATCGTGACCACGACCACGAACGTCACCGATCTCTATCCCACCCGCGGCGCCACCGAGGTGGCGACTCCCCGGCAGGACCCGGTCGTCTGGGGCTCCCCGGACACGCCCGGTCCCGTCTCGGCCGGTGACCTGCAGTCCCTGGACCGCGACGGCTTCCTCGCCATCGACCAGCTCATCGGGCCGGACGAGGTCGACGTCTACCGGCGCGAGCTGGAGCGGCTCACCACCGACCCGGCCATCCGCGCGGACGAGCGCTCGATCGTGGAGCCGCAGTCCAAGGAGATCCGCTCGGTCTTCGAGGTGCACAAGATCAGCGAGGTGTTCGCGAAGCTGGTTCGCGACGAGCGGGTGGTCGGCCGGGCCCGGCAGATCCTCGGCTCGGACGTCTACGTCCACCAGTCCCGGATCAACGTCAAGCCGGGTTTCGGGGCCAGCGGCTTCTACTGGCACTCGGACTTCGAGACCTGGCACGCCGAGGACGGCCTGCCGAACATGCGGACGATCTCGGTCTCGATCGCGCTCACCGAGAACTACGACACCAACGGCGGTCTGATGATCATGCCGGGGTCGCACAAGACGTTCCTCGGGTGCGCGGGGGCCACGCCGAAGGACAACTACAAGAAGTCCCTGATGATGCAGGACGCGGGGACGCCGTCCGACGAGGCCCTGACGAAGCTGGCCTCGGAGTACGGCATCAAGCTGTTCACCGGCAAGGCCGGATCGGCGACCTGGTTCGACTGCAACTGCATGCACGGGTCGGGCGACAACATCACGCCGTTCCCGCGCAGCAACGTGTTCATCGTGTTCAACAGCGTGGAGAACACCGCCGTCGAGCCGTTCGCGGCACCGATCCGTCGGCCGGAGTTCATCGGCGCGCGGGACTTCACTCCGGTGAAGTGACCCGCAACTGAACTCGGGCAGGGGCCTTTTCGTGTGGGACGGGAGGCCCCTGCCCGATGCCGTCCCGGACCGGCCGTCCCGGACCGGCCGTCTCAGTCCGCCAGCACGTCCAGCAACCGGTCGACGTCCGCCGCCGAGTTGTACACGTGGAACGCGGCCCGCAGATTGCCCGCCCGGTCCGAGACCTGGACGCCGGCCCGGCCCAGCTCGCCCTGCCGGTGGCCGAGTCCGGGCACGGACACGATCGCGGAGCCCGGCGCGGGCACCGGCTCGTGGCCGAGCGAGCGCACCCCCTGCCGGAACCGGTCGGCGAGGCCGGTGTCGTGGGCGTGCACGGCGTCCACGCCCAGCTCCTCGATCAGGGCCAGGGAGTGCCGGGCACCGGTGTAGGAGAAGAGGGCCGGGCTCTCGTCGAAGCGCCGTGCGGAGTGCGCGAGTTCCTCGACGGGTCCGTAGCAGCTGTCCCAGGGACGCTCTCCCGACGCCCACCCGGCGAACAGCGGTGTGAGTCCGCCGAAGTCCTCCGGTACGACGAGGAAGGCGACGCCCCGGGGAGAGAGCACCCACTTGTAGGCCACGGCGGCCACGTAGTCGAAGTCGCCGGCGGCCAGCGGCAGCCACCCGTTGGACTGGGAGGCGTCGACCAGCGTCCGCGCGCCGTGCGCCCGGGCGGCGTCCCGCAGCGCCGCGAGGTCGGCGATCCGTCCGTCGGCGGACTGCACGGCACTGACCGCGACGAGCGCGGTGTCCGGGCCGACCGACTCGGCGATCCGCTCCAGCGGCACGCTGCGCACCTTCAGGTCACCGCGCGTGTGCAGGGGGTTCACCAGAGAGCTGAAGTCGGCCTCCGCGGTGAGGACTTCGGCACCCGCGGGCAACGAGGCGGCGACGAGCCCGCTGAACGTGGCGACCGAGGCGCCGGCCGCGACCCGGGTGGCGGGCACCCCCACGAGCCGGGCGAAGGCGGACCGGCACGCCTCGACGTCGGCGAACATGTCGAGCGGCTGCCCCTCCGCCGCGGACGCCGCCGCGTCACGCATCGCGACGAGGGTCCGGGCGGGAAGCAGGCCGGTACTGGCGGTGTTCAGGTACGTGGTCCTCGGGGCGAACTCGGCACGGACGAGGTTCTCGAAGCTCTCCATGGCACCACTGTGCGGCCCCTCGTCCTCCCCGTCCATCGCGTATTTCTACGCGGTTCCTCCAAGCAACGCTTATGTACGGGCCCTCACCTGGAGCTCTCGGCCCCCGGCACCGCACAGCCGTCGGGACCGCACGTCTCCGCACCCCCGCCGTCGACCGGCTTCAGGTGCGTGCGCCCGCCCCACGCCTGGGTCATGCCGGGCGAAGACCCCTCCGGTCGCGTCAGCCGCCGTCGCGCAGGTCCGCCGGCCAGGCCGGCCGGAACTCCAGGTGGTCGTACGTCACCACGCACCCCTCCCCCGTCGGCGCCTGCGCCAGGAAGCCGACCAGCGCCGCGCCGGTCTCCTTCTCGTCGCCCAGGGTGAACAGCCGGACGAAGGTCCAGCGCTCGCCGTCGAGGGAGGCGTGGAAGGCGAAGGCCCGCCCGGTGCGGCTGACCCGCAGCCAGACGGAACTTCCCTCCACCGTGAAGGAGTTGCAGTCGTCGGAGTGCCCCCGGGTGACCACCGTGCAGACGGTGGGCACGTCCGGGGAGTACTCCAGGCACAGCTTCGCCCAGGCCCGCTCGCCGACGTGGACGTAGAGGACCCCGGCGTCGAAGGCGCCGTTGAACCCGACCGTGACACGGGCGATCAGCTGGAAGTCCCCGTCGGGGGCGCCCAGCAGCCGGGGCGCGTCGGAGGCGGGCTCCAGCGCCTCCCCCGTCGGCGGCACGAACCGGTCCTGCCGGGGGCCGGCCGATCCGGTGAGGACGCCGTCCTCGTAGGACCAGCTGCTGTCGGGGCCGTGCGGGCGGAGGGGGAAAGGCAGTTCGGGGAGTTCGAGATCCATGGCCCTACCGCTCCAGAACCCCGTTGAACCGACGAGGCAGCCCCAGCGGGTTCCCGTCCCGCAGCTCCGCGGGAAGCAACGCCTCCGGCGTGTTCTGGTACGCGACCGGCCGCAGCCACCGCTCGATCGCGGTACCGCCCACCGACGTGGACGTCGAGGTCGTGGCCGGGTACGGCCCTCCGTGTTGCTGAGCCGCCGCCACGGCGACACCGGTCGGCCAGCCGTTGACCAGCACCCGCCCCGCGAGCGGCGTCAGCTCCGCGAGGATCTCCGCCCCGCGTCCCTCGCCCGCCGCCTCCTCGGCGGAGAGCTGCACGGTCGCCGTGAGGTTGCCCGGGAGCCGGGACAGCACGCCCCGCACCTCGGTCTCGTCCTCGTAGCGGGCCACCACGGTGACCGGCCCGAAGCACTCCTCCAGGAGCAGGTCGTGCTCGCCCCCCGCCGCCAGCCGCCCGGCCGGCACGGTCAGGAACCCGGCGGCGACGGTGTGCTCGCCGCCCGAGCCCGGCGTCACCGGGGAGTCCACGTCGGGCAGCGCCGCGCGCTCGGCGACGCCGGCGACGAAGTTGTCCCGCATGCGGTGGTCGAGCAGCACGCCGGCGTCGGTGTCGCTGACCGCGTCCGTGAGGGACTTGACCAGCCCGTCACCGGCGGCGCCCGACGGCACCAGGACCAGGCCGGGCTTCACGCAGAACTGGCCGACGCCCAGCGTCATCGAACCGGCCAGACCGGCGCCGATCGCCTCCGCCCGCTCGGCGGCCGCCGCCTCCGTGACGACGACCGGGTTCAGCGAGCCCAGTTCGCCGTGGAAGGGGATCGGGACCGGACGCGCGGCCGCGGCGTCGAACAGGGCGCGGCCACCGCGGACGGACCCGGTGAAGCCGGCCGCCGCGACCAGCGGGTGCCTGATGAGTTCGACGCCGGCCTCGAAGCCGTGCACCAGGCCGACGACCCCGTCCGGGATGTCGTGCCGGGCGGCGGCGCGACGCAGCACCCTGGCGACCAGCTCGGACAGGGCCGGGTGGTCGGGGTGGGCCTTGACGACGACCGGGCAGCCGGCCGCGAGCGCGCTCGCCGTGTCACCGCCGGGGACGGAGAAGGCGAAGGGGAAGTTGGACGCCGAGTAGACGGCGACGACGCCGAGGGGCACCTTGTAGCGGCGCAGGTCCGGGACGGGCGGGGTCGCGGTGTCGTCGGGGTGGTTGACGACGACGCCGAGGAACTCGCCCTCGTCGACGATGTCGGCGAAGGCCCGCAGCTGGTAGCAGGTGCGGGCGAGTTCGCCGGTGAGCCGGACCGGGCCGAGCGCGGTCTCCGCGTCGGCCGCCTCGACGAGGGTGCTCTCGGCCGCCTTCAGCTCGTCGGCGGCGGTACGCAGGAACGCCGCGCGGACGGTACGGTCGGCGAGCGCGTCCCGGGCGGCGTGGGCGGCGCGGACGGCGGCGTCCACCTCCCGGGCCGTGGCTTCCACCGCGACCTGTTCACGCTGCTTCCCGGTACGGGGGTCGACACTCCAGACTGGTGCTGCTGCCACCGCGGGTCCCTCCACGTGCTCTGCATCGGAACGTGCTCTGCATCGGACTCGTTCACCAGCGACTCGTTCGATATACTGAACGCCGTCTCTGATGATGAATTTGCTGTTGGAGACTATAACTTCAGCTTCTCGTCGAACGAAGGGGTCAAGGTCGATGTCGGCTGTCGAGACGGGGGGCGGAGCGCAGGTCAAGTCCGCGGTGCGGACGGTTGAACTGCTCGAGTACTTCGCCGGACGCCCCGGTATGCACACCCTCGCGTCGGTCCAGGAGGCCGTCGGCTACCCCAAGTCCAGTCTCTACATGCTCCTGCGCACGCTGGTGGAGCTGGGCTGGGTGGAGACGGACGCGACCGGCACGCGGTACGGCATCGGCGTACGGGCGCTGCTGGTCGGCACGTCGTACATCGACGGCGACGAGGTGGTCGCGGCGGCGCGGCCGACGCTGGACCGGCTCTCCGACGACACCACGGAGACCATCCACCTCGCGCGCCTGGACGGCACCAACGTCGTCTACCTCGCCACCCGCCAGTCGCAGCACTACCTGCGGCCGTTCACCCGGGTCGGCCGCCGGCTGCCCGCGCACTCGACGTCGCTGGGCAAGGCGCTGCTGAGCACGTACACCGACGAGCAGGTCCGCAAGCTGCTCCCGCAGACGCTGCCCGCGCTGACCGAGCACACGATCACCGACCGGGAGAAGCTCATCGAGGAGCTGCACCAGGTGCGGGACCAGGGCTTCGCCGTGGACCGCGAGGAGAACACGCTGGGACTGCGCTGCTTCGGCGTGGCGGTCCCCTATCGCACCCCCGCGCGGGACGCGATCAGCTGCTCGGTGCCGGTGGCGCGGCTGACACCCGCGCACGAGCAGATGGTGAAGGACGCGCTGTTCGACGCGCGGGACCGGCTGACGCTGGCCACGCGTAGGCTCTGACTCCATGCACATCGCTCTGCGCGAGGTACACGACAGTGATCTGCCCGTCTTCTTCCGGCAGATGAACGATCCGGAGGCCCTGCGCATGGCGGCCTTCACCCCCGAGGATCCGGCGGACTGGGACGCCTTCGAGACCCACTGGAGGAAGATCCGGGCCTCGGTCGACGTCGTGCGGACGATCCTCGGCGACGGCGACGTCATCGGCAGCGCGGCGGTGTACGGGGAGCCGGGCGAGCGCGAGGTGACGTACTGGGTGGACCGGGCCTACTGGGGCCGGGGCGTGGCCACGGCGGCGCTGCGGGTCCTGCTGGCCGAGGTGCCGGACCGTCCGCTGTACGCGCGGGCGGCGGCGGACAACACCGGGTCGCTGCGGGTCCTGGAGAAGTGCGGCTTCGAGGAGAGCGCCCACGCCCGGGGGTTCGCCCCTGCCCGGGGCGAGGAGATCGACGAGGTCGTACTCCACCTCGCGGGCTGACCGGCTCCACCTCGCGGGCTGACCGGCTCCGCCGCGCGGCGGAGCCGGATCGTCGCTGCGCAGGAGGCGCCCGGGGTGCCCGCGCGGGAGCGTGGAGGCATGACGCAGACGCTCGCCCCCTCCCCGGTCACCGCATCACCCGGTACCACCCGGGCCCGCCCGCTGCTGCGGGCGGTCGCCGTCCTCGCCTGCCTGCCGTACGTCGGGCTCAAGGTCGCCTGGATCGCGGGGAGTCGGGCCGGGATGCCGGAAGGCAGCGTCCTGCTGGACCACCGGGCCACCATGATCGCGGCCAACGGGCTCACCCTGCTGCTGGACAGCTGTTGATCGTGCCGGCGCTGATGCTGACCCGGCCGTGGGGCCTGCGGGTGCCGGCGTGGCTGCGCCGCACCCGCGCGGGCGGACTGCGGGTGACGGCCACCGTCGCCACCGATCCGGAGGCGCTGCCGCCGCTGCTCTCCCGCGAGGCGTACCGCATCGTGCAGGAGGGGCTGAGCAACGCGCTCAGGCACGCGGGCGGAGAGATCACCGTGGCGCTCCGCGTCGACGTGCTGGACGATCACCTGCGGATCACCGTCGAGAACCCTCTGGGCGAGGCCGGCGGAACCGGAGACGCGTCGCGGCGCCCCGGTGGCGGCCACGGCCTGCGGGGCATCGCCGACCGGGCCCGTCTGCTGGGCGGCGCGGCGGAGGCGGGCGACGTCGAGGGGACGTGGCGGCTCCACGTACGACTGCCGCTGAAGGGAGCTGAAGGAAGCCGTACGACCCCGCCCGGACGAGACCGTGAGACTTACGCGAAAGACGCCGCGTGACCCGCCCGAAAGACGCCGCGTGACCCGCCCGAAGGAGACCGCATGCCCCGCCCGAAAGACGCCGCGTGACCCGCCCGAAAGACACCGCATGCCCCGCCCGAAGGACACCGCGTGACCCGCCCGAAGGACACCGCGTGACCCGCCCGAAGGAGACCGCATGCCCCGCCCGAAAGACACCGCGTGACCCGCCCGCCGATCCGGATCGTCCTCGCCGACGACGAGCGCATGGTCCGTGGCGCCCTGCGCGCCATCCTGTCCGCCGAGCCGGACATGGAGGTCGCCGGAGAGGCCGCCACCGGGGCCGAGGCCGTCTCCGTCGTACGGGAGGCCCGGCCGGACGTGGTCCTCATGGACGTCCGCATGCCCGAGGTCGACGGCATCCGCGCCACCGAGCAGATCCTCGCCACGCTCGACGCACCGCCCCGCATCGTGGTCGTGACCACCTTCGAGAACGACTCCTACGTCTACGACGCGCTGCCCGCCGGAGCCGCCGGCTTCCTGCTCAAGCGCGCCGACGCCGACACCCTCGTCCAGTCCGTACGGCTGGTGGCGCACGGCGACACGCTGCTGTTCCCGGCGGCGGTACGGACGCTGGCCGCCGAGCACGCGCGCGCGAACCCCGCCCCGCCGGCCTGGGTGGCGCGGCTCACCGAACGCGAGGGCGAGGTGCTGCGCCTGATGGCGACCGGGCTGACCAACGCGGAGATCGCCGAGCGCATGCGGGTGGGGCCCGCCACGGTGAAGACCCAGGTCGCGTCGGTACTCGCGAAGACCGGCGCGGGACCGCACCCAGGCGGTGATCCGGGCCTACGAGGCGGGCTTCGCCAAGCCCGCTCCATGAACGGAAGATGAGAAACCGGGGCGGACGGAACGATTCGCTCCCGCCCGTTCGTCCTCTCGGCGGGATGAACAAGACGATCAGGCGTGCCTCGGTCCTCACGCTGCTCCTGGTGTTCGCTCTGCTGATCAGGGCGACCTGGGTGCAGTTCTACGAGGGCCGCGCACTCGCGGACGACAGGGAAAACCGGCGGAACGCGATCGAGACGTACGCGGAGCCGCTCGGGAACATCATCGTGGCCGGCCGGTCGATCACCGGCTCGGCGCCGACAAAGGACGGTGACCTCGCCCACAAACGCACCTACGACGAGGGCAGGCTGTACGCGGCCGTGACGGGCTACGCCTCGCAGGCGTACGCGCCGACGCAGTTGGAGGGCGTCTACCAGGACGTGCTCAACGGCACCGACCCGCGGCTGAAGACGGTGCTGGACACGATCACCGGCACGCGGGCCGAGCCGGGCAACGTGGTCACGACGATCGACCCGGAGGTGCAGAAGGCCGGGTTCGACGCGCTGGGCGAGACCAAGGGCGCCGCCGTCGCCGTCGACCCGAAGACGGGCCGGATCCTGTCGGTCGTGTCGACCCCGTCGTACGACCCGACGTCGCTGACCGACGCCAACACCGCCGGTGAGGCCTGGGAGAAGCTCACCAGCGACCCCGACAAGCCGCTGACCAACCGCGCGCTGCGCCAGCCGCTGCCGCCGGGCTCGACGTTCAAGCTGGTGGTGGCGGCCGCCGCGCTGGAGGACGGGCTGTACGGGTCGGTGGACGAGAGGACCGGCAGCCCGGCCCCGTACACGCTGCCGGGCACCACGACGGACCTGACCAACGAGAACCCGAACGCGCCCTGCGAGGACGCCACGATCCGCACCGCGCTGCGGTACTCGTGCAACAACGTCTTCGCGAAGATGGCCGTCGACCTCGGCCAGGACAGGCTGCGGACGACGGCCGAGAAGTTCGGCTTCAACGACGCGTCGCAGGACGTGCCGGTGCGCGCCTACACGAGCGTGTACCCGAAGGACATGAACAGGTCGTCGACGGCCCTGACGGGCATCGGCCAGTTCGACGTGACGGCGACCCCGCTCCAGATGGCGATGGTCTCGGCGGCCCTCGCCAACGGCGGCGAGCTGGTCTCCCCGCACCTGGTGTCGCAGATCACCGACAGCGGCGGCGACGTCCTGGAGGACCACACCGACCCGGACTCGAAGCGGATCGTCTCCTCGTCCACCGCCGAGCAGCTCCAGTCGGCCATGGAGACCGTCGTCGACAAGGGCACCGGGTCGAACGCGCAGATCTCCGGCGCGACCGTGGGCGGCAAGACGGGCACGGCCCAGCACGGCGAGAACAACAGCAAGACCCCGTACGCCTGGTTCACCTCGTACGCCAAGTCCGACACGTCGGACAAGGAGGTCGCCGTGGCGGTCGTCGTCGAGCAGTCCGACGCGGCCCGTTCCGAGGTCAGCGGCAACGGCCTGGCGGCACCGGTGGCCAAGGCGATGATGGAGGCGGCGCTCAAGGGCTGACGCCCCCGGGCCGGTTCGGTCCGCCATACGGCGTTCGACGCACCGCACCGTCGGTGCGCCGAGCGCTGCTACAGTTCCGGACCCGGGCCCGGCGCACGGCTGTTCGACGCCGGGAAAGCCGCTGCGAGGAGAGTCCGCCGTGGGGACAGTCGTCGACGACACCGCCGCCGCGGAGTTCCACGCCTTCTTCGAGCGCCACTACGCCGAACTCTCCCGCCTCGCCCACCTGCTGACCGGCGAGCCGGACGCCGCCGACGACCTGGCGGCGGACGCCCTGCTGGCCCTGTGGCACCGCTGGGACCGGCTCCGCGCGGCCGACCATCCGGTGGCGTACGCGCGCGGTGTCGTCGCCAACCTCGCCCGCACCCGCGTCCGCGCCGCCGTCCGAGAACGCAGACGGGTCGCCCTGTTCTGGGCGCAGCGCGAGGAGAGGACGGAGGACCCGGACGTCGCCGGCGTGGTCGACGTGCGGGAGGCGCTGCGCCGGCTGCCGTTCCGCAAGCGGGCGTGCGTGGTGCTGCGGCACGCGTTCGACCTCTCCGAGAAGGACACGGCGCTCGCCCTGGGCGTCTCGGTGGGTACGGTGAAGAGCCAGACGTCGAAGGCGATGGCCGAACTGCAGCGGTTGCTCGGCACGCAGGCGGTTCCGAAGCGGGTGCACGCGGCGATCGCGCGCAGCGGTGGAGCCGCGGGGAGGAACCGATGACCGGGCGGCGGGACGTGGACGAGGAACTGCGCGCCCGGCTGCACGAGGCGGCCGGGGCGCACGGACCCGACCGGGCGCGCATCCTGGCCCGGGTCGAGCGCGGCATGGCGGGCCGGGGCCGGGACCGCCCCGGACACCACGGGGCGACGCGTCCGCCGTTGCCGGGCTGGGCGCGGGTGGCCGGTGCCACGGCCGCGGTGGCGGGCGTTCTGGCGGTCGGCGGCTACGCGGTCGCGTCCGCGCTCGAGGACGACGCTCCCCCGCAGCGTTCGGTCGCCACCTCGCCGACCCCCGCGCCGTCACCGGAGGCCACCACCGGCCCGGCGCCCGTCCCGCCGGCCGACCCGACGCCGAGTGCCCCGCCCGGGACGAGGACCCCGGACGCCCCCGCCTCCTCCCGGCCGCCGGCCGCGACCGGGAGCGCGACCGCCCGGCCGTCCGTCTCCGCCGTCGAGGACGGCCCGCTGTGGTCGGACGGCTCGGTGGACCCGCACAGCCACGACTTCTGGGCACAGAGCAACATCACCCTGAAGACCGGTGAACCGCTGACCGCGCTCACCGTCGAGCTGGTGGTGGCGCAGACCGGCGGGGTCACGTCCACCGGTGCCTGGCGGTCGCTGCCGGAGGACGACTTCACGTTCACGGTCGAGGAGCGGGACGGTTTCCTCGTCCACCGGTGGACGCTCAAGCGGGGCCGCACGGTCCCGGCGGGCGAGTGGATGTTCGCCGGCCAGTACGACCACGAGCGCGGCGCCCGGGACGCGGGTGGCGACCGCTACTCCGCGACGGCCGCCACCGGATCCGAACGGCTCTCGGTGCGGGGCGACTTCGCTCCCCGCGGCGGAGGTTCGTGAGGAGCCGCCGTGTGCAGGCCGAGTCGTGAAAAACGTCTGAGGACGCGGCAACCCTTTCCTCACCAGTGGCGACCAGGAAGCGCGAAGATCCTCTTCCCCACGCAAGGAACATGGGCATGACTGCACGAGCTGAACAGCGCGTCCGCCACCGCCGCCGGGTCACCAAGCGGCGGGCGGTGGTCGCCGGAACCGCTGCCTTCGGCCTCACCGGTGCGGCGATCGTCACCACGACGATGCTGTCCACCGCGGGTGCCGCGTCGTCCTGGCCCGAGGACACCGGCAGCAAGCCCGTCCCGTCGACGATCCCCGTCAAGGGGACGTACGACGGCGGGATGAAGAAGTTCTACGGCACCGGCGCCCTGGGCGGCGACGGCCAGGACGAGAGCCAGGACCCGGTCTTCGAGC
Organism: Streptomyces sp. NPDC097107; assembly: GCF_044762405.1. Taxonomy (NCBI): domain Bacteria; kingdom Bacillati; phylum Actinomycetota; class Actinomycetes; order Kitasatosporales; family Streptomycetaceae; genus Streptomyces; species Streptomyces sp. NPDC097107. The sequence goes on from NZ_JBIWEF010000001.1 coordinate 109,073, forward strand.
TGGCGGACGGCGCCACGCTGAAGAACGTCGTCATCGGCACCCCGGCCGCCGACGGCGTCCACTGCAAGGGCTCCTGCACCCTGCAGAACGTGTGGTGGCTGGACGTCGGCGAGGACGCCGCCAGCTTCAAGGGCACCTCGGCCTCGGCGGTCTACAAGGTGTACGGCGGCGGCGCGAGGAACGCCGACGACAAGGTGCTCCAGTTCAACGGCGCGGGCAAGCTCGTCGTCTCGAAGTTCCGGGTCGAGAACTTCGGCAAGCTGGTCCGCTCCTGCGGCAACTGCGGCAAGCAGTACCGGCGCACGATCACCATCAACGACGTGGACATCACCGCGCCCGGTAAGTCGATCGTCGGCGTCAACCAGAACTACGGCGACACGGCGGCCCTGCGGAACATCCGCGTCCACGGTGACGGCAGGAAGAAGGCCGAGACCTGCGTCCGCTTCGAGGGCAACGACACCGGCAAGGAGCCCAAGAAGCTCTCACCGGTCGGCCCGTACGGCAGGACGTGCGACTTCACCGGCTCGGACATCGCCTACGAGTGACCGCCGGGGCCCACCCCTGATCCGCCGGCCCGCCCCCCGGGCCGGTGCGCGCCGTCCGAGCCCCCACTCGGCCGGCCGCCGAACGCCCCCGCCGGTGACGACCGGCGGGGGCGTTCCCTTCCCGGGGACCGGACCCGGCCCGGAAACTTCCGCCCCCTGCCGTCCCGTTGACGTCTCGACTCCCACCGGCGACACTCCGAGGGCACATCATCCAACAGAACCCCTCAGACTCCCACAGGAAGTGCCATGCGCCGCCACACCGCCCGTCGCACGCTTCTGGTCCCCTTCCTCGCCCTCCTCCTCGCCCTGCTCGCCGCCCCGCCGGGCGCCGCACACCCGGGAGCACCGCCCGCGAGCCCCGCCGGGTCCCCGAAGTACGCGGGATACCTCTTCGCCTACTTCACCGGCGAGGGCACCGCCGACGGCGAACAGATCCGCTACGCCCTCAGCCGCGGCAACGACGCCCTGCACTGGCGCGAGCTGAACGCCGGCGAGCCGGTGCTGACGTCCACGATCGGCGAGAAGGGGCTGCGCGACCCGTTCGTGATCCGCTCGCCCGAGGGCGACAGGTTCTACATGATCGCCACCGACCTGCGGATGTACCGGAACAGCAGCGGCAGCTGGGACGAGGTCCAGCGGCACGGCAGCAAGTCGATCATGGTGTGGGAGTCCACCGACCTGGTCCACTGGACCGACCAGCGCCTCGCGAAGGTGTCCCCGGACAACGCGGGCAACACGTGGGCGCCGGAGGCCTACTGGGACGACGAGCTGGACGCGTACGTCGTCTTCTGGGCGTCCAGGCTCTACGCCGACGACGACCCGGACCACACCGGTTCGACGTACAACAAGATGCTGTACGCGACCACCGAGGACTTCCGCACCTTCAGCGAGCCGAAGGTCTGGAACGACCCGGGCTACTCGGTCATCGACTCGACGGTCGTCGAGCACGACGGCACGTACTACCGCTACACCAAGGACGAGCGCGACCCGTCCTCCGGCTCGCCCTGCTCGAAGTTCATCACCGGCGAGAAGTCGACGTCCCTGACCGACACCTCGTACGACTTCGTCTCGGACTGCATCGGCCGGGGCGCGATGGACCGCGGCGAGGGGCCGGCGGTGTTCAAGTCGAACACCGAGGAGAAGTGGTACCTGTTCGTCGACGAGTACGGCGGCCGCGGATACCTCCCCTTCGAGACCACCGACCTCGACTCGGGCGAGTGGACGCCGTCGACCGACTACCGGCTGCCCGCCGGCCCGCGGCACGGCGCGGTGATCCCGGTGACACAGGCGGAGTACGACCGGCTGCTGGGCGCCTACCCGGCCAGTCCCGCGTCGGTCGTGGACGCCACGGCACGCGGCCAGAAAGGGTACGCGGTCGTCAGCGAGGAGACGAGCAGGGTCGTCCTGCCGATGGAGCCCCGCGCGAACCTGCGCAGCCTCGCCCCGAAGCTGTGGGCCGGCGAGGGCGCGACGGTGAGCCCGAGGTCCGGCACGCGCCGCGACTTCCGCAAACCGCAGACGTACACGGTGACGGCCGCGGACGGCACGAAACGCGCCTGGACGGTCGAGGCGGTGCCCACCCGCGGCCCGGTCCTCCCCGGCCCGTACGCGGACCCGGACGGCCGGTACGCGGACGGCCGGTACGCGGACGGCCGGTACGCGGACGGCCGGTACGCGGACGGCCGGTACGCGGACGGCCGGTAACAGCAGACCGGCGACGGCACGTACTACTTCCTGGCCACAGGTTCGATCCCGTCGCCCGCCGTGAAGCGCGGCCCGCCGGCCCTGGAGTCGGTCAGGCCGGTGCGGCGATGACCGACTCCAGCCATCGGAAGGCCTCGTCCTGCATGCGCCGCGGGAAGGCGTGGCCGACGTCCGGCCAGGTCTCGGTGCGCAGCCGGTCGGCGGCGCCCCGGGAGTGCCAGACGGCGCGCAGCCTGTCGTAGGCGGTACGCACGCCCTCGGCGGTGAACAGGTGGTCCTGTGCACCGCCGAGGAACAGCATCGGCCTGGGCGCGGCGATGCTCGCCACGTCGGGGAGGTCGAGGTGCCGGGCGAGTCCGGGGTGCAGCATGTGGAACGCCGACTGCCCGCGCAGGGTGTTGTTCCCGGGCACCATCATCTCCTTCAGACCGGTCATCCAGCACACGCTCACCGCGGCGGCGACGGAGTCGCTGAGGGCGGCGGTCTGCCAGGCGCGGTAGCCGCCCATGGAGAAGCCGGCGGCCGCGATCCGCCGGGCGTCCACGCGGTCCAGGGAGGCCAGGAAGCCGGCGGCGCGCTCGTCCTCGCGGGCCAGCAGCCCGGCGAGGGAACTGCCGAGGTGGAAGAGGTTGCCGGCCAGGGCCTGTTGCCGGGTGTAGGTGAGCGGTTCCCGGTCGCCCCAGCCCAGGGCGTCCGCACAGAGCACGACGTACCCGCGCCGGGCCAGTTCGTCGCCGGGGAAGCGCCCGTCGAAGTGCCGGTCCGCCCAGTACCCGGCGGCGGCGAGCCGGGAGTCGTCGTACCAGGGCCGGACCAGTTTCTCCTTGCCGATGTCGAAGCGGGAGCCGTGGTCGTGCAGGAGCAGGACGGCGGGGAAGGGCCCGGCGCCGTGCGGGGTGAGCAGGGCGCCGCGGACCCGCCCGTAGCGGGTGAGGGAGAGGCTGACCAGTTCCCGCGTGTATCCGTCGCCGTCCGAGCGGGCGGTGAACTCCGGGGCGTACGGGGTGTCGTCCTGCCGGTCGACGAGGAGGTGTTCCTCGACCGTCGCGCGGGCCGCCCGCCGCCACGCCTCGAAGTCCCGGGCCGGCGAGCTGCCCCAGGCCAGCGGGAAGGTCAGTTCGTCCTTGAGCGCCGGATGGAAGGCGGGCAGCACGCCGGGGGTGTCGTCCGTCGGGTCACCTCCGGCGGTCATACGGCCGCCAGTCGCCGAGGTACGCCTCCCGGGTGTGCGACGCGGCCTCGGCGCGGGTGAGCCGGGGCCGGTTCTCCGGGACGGTGACCGCGGCGCCGGGTCCGGTGTTGCGGTACTCCCGGAACCGCTGCTCCTGCCAGGGGTGCGCGTCCCGCATGTCGGCGTAGGGGGCGACCGCGTCGATGCCCGCGCCGAGGTGGGTCTCGCGCACGGTGAGCATCGGGCGGGCGGTGCTGTCGGAGCTGGGCACCCAGGGGCGGGCCAGTTTGTAGTAGCCGTCGGGGGCCTCGCTGCTGACGCGGCCGCGCGTGACGAGGTAGCCGCGCGGGTTGGCGCCCGCCGTGGACGGGGCGAACACGAAGCCGTGGGGGGCTCCGGTCAGGTCGGTGCGGACCAGGGTGCGGAAGTGGCAGCCCTCGTACACGGCCGTCGCCCGGCCGAAGACGAAGTCGACGTCGCCCTCGGCGTAGCAGTGGGCGTAGTACTGGCGGGCGAAGAGGCCGAGGTCGCGGGTGTCGGCGTAGAGGGTGTCCTGGTGACCGAGGAAGCGGCAGTGGTGGAACGCCGAGCGGTCGCCCTGGACCTTGATGGCGACGGCCTGGGTGCCGGTGAAGCCGGGGTGGTCGGCGCGCAGCCAGTCGTTGGCGAAGGTGATCCGGCGGGCGGTGAAGCCGTCGGCCCGCACGGTCGTGGTGGCGGAGCCGCTGGTGCCGTAGGTGCCGGAGCCGTCGGGCCTCGGGGTGCCGGCCGCGTTGTCGAAGACGATGACGGTGTCGCGCGGGTCCTCGGAGGCGCCGAGCCAGGTCGCCTCGGTGCGGTCGGCGTCGACGGAGACCGTCTCGCGGTAGGTGCCGGGGGCGAGGACCAGTGTCCAGCCGCTGCCCTCGGCCGCGGTCACGGCGGCCTGGACGGAGGTGAAGTCGCCGCGGCCGTGCGGGTCCACGTACAGGGTCTTCGGGGTGCGGCGGGCGGCCGGTGAGCCGTACCGGCCGAAGGGGCGCGGGCGCGGGCGGGTACCGGCGGCGGCGGGGCCGGCCGCGAGGCCGAGGGCGGCGCCCGCGCCGGCGGTCGTCAGGAGGAACCCTCTGCGGGACGGGGCGGGTCGGTGCATGCCGGTGCTCCTTCGGGTGCGCGTACGTGGCGGGGTGCGGGAGGGCCGGGGCGGTGCGGGCGCCCCGGCCCTCGGTATGGGGGCGTCAGCGCAGGCGGCCGGCGCCCGCGCCGTGGTCGACGACGAGGGGGACCGCCCAGGCCGGGAGGACCTTGGTGCGCAGGGTGGGCGTCCAGCCCGCGCCGGACCGCAGCGGCGTGTCCGGGTTCTCCGCGTTGTGCGCGGCGATCAGGTCGGCGGAGCGGCCGTTGACGCGGTTGTGCGCGGCGGTGAGCGGCGAGTCGTTCCACCGCTTCAGCACCTTCGCGGGACTGACGCCGTCCGGCAGGGTGAAGGCGTTGTGCTCGGCGACGAGCTGGGACTCCTTGCCGACGCCGAAGCTGTAGCCGTAGTCGTCGCGTGCCACGAAGTGGTTGTTGTAGACGTCGACCTGTCCGAAGCGCACCCGGGGCGCGCGCTCGACGAGGTCCTTGAAGAGGTTGTGGTGGAAGGTCGTCCTCAGGTGCCCGCGGTCGCCGGCCGCGGTGGACTCGCCGTCGCTGTTGCCGATCAGGATCGTCTTGTCGTGCTCGGTGAAGACGTTCCAGGAGGCGGTGACGTAGTCGGCGCCGCGCACGATGTCGAGCTGGCCGTCGTGCTGCTGGTACAGCATGCCGAAGTAGGTGGGCGCCGCGCTGTCGGGGTGCTCGCCGTCGGTGAAGGTGTTGTGGTCCAGCCACACGTGCGTCGAGCCGTACACGACCGCGCTGTCGTACTCGGAGTTCCAGTTGCCCTTGTCGCCGTCGGTGGGGTCCCACTGCGGGAAGCAGTCCACGGGGCTCTCGAAGGTCAGGTTGCGGACGATGACGTTGTCGACGCCCTTGATCTGGAGACTGGCGCCCTTGATACCGGCGTTCCGCCCGACGCCGATGATCGTGGTGTCGGCGGGGACGTTCGCCTTGATCGCCTGGTCCTGCCGGGCGGCTGAGGCACGGCGCAGCCCTTCGGGACTGTCGTCGGGCTCGGTGCTCAGGTCGGTCTCCCGGCCCCAGTTCTCCGGGGAGTACTTCTCCAGGTAGGCGCCGAAGTCGTAGCCGGGCGCGGCGAAGGCGTCGCAGCCCTCGGAGACGGCGTCGATCGTGCCCTTCACCTTGATGATCCTGGGCGCGCTGCCGCCGGCGGTGAGGGCCGCCTTGAACTCGGCCCAGGTGGAGACGGTGTACACGTGCTCCGCGTCGGCGGCGGCACCGCCGGTGGTGCCGGTGCCGTGGGAGGCCCAGCCGTCGTTGGCCGGCAGGGTCTGCCGGGCGGTGTCGCGGGGGTGGTGGTGGCCGGGGCGGGCCTGCGCGGTGGTGGCGCCCAGGGTCAGTACGAGGGCGGTGCAGCCGACCAGCGCGGCTGCTCTTCCCATGGCATGCGCATGCCATCCGTGTGTGTTCATGGTGCGGCTCTCCCTTTTCCGTGGTTCGGGGGTGCTACGTGCTACGCGGTGGCCGACGCCGGCCAGTCGATCCAGGACTGCGGGATCTCCTCGTCCAGCCTGCGCACGTCCCGGCGCGCCAGGACCCGCGTGCGCGGCAGCTCCCGCGCGACGAGCCGGGCGACCTCGATCGCGCCGGGCGGGTTGAAGTGGGTGTTGTCCTGCTCGGTGGCGGTCCAGTTGAAGTACGCCTTGGTCCCCTCCACGCCGAGCCGCTGCCACAGCGCGAGCGACAGCGCCTGTACGTCGAGCAGCGCCACGCCCTCCTGCCGCGCGAGCGCCCGCATCGCCGCCGGGTACTCCCCGTGGCTGGGCCGCGCGTCGCCCGCCGCGTCGAACCGCCGCCGCTCGACGGGCGTGGCCAGCACCGGCCGCGCCCCGCGGGCCCGTGCGCCGTCGACGTACAGCCGCAGGTGGTCCTGGTACGTCGTCCAGGGCTCGGTGTAGCGGGTGGGGTCCTCCTTCTTCTCGTCGTTGTGGGCGAACTGGACGAGCAGGAGGTCGCCGGGCCGGACCGCGTCCAGGACGGCGTCCAGCCGCCCCTCGTCGACGAAGCTCTTGGAACTGCGGCCGTTCACGGCGTGGTTGGCGACGCCGAGCCCCTTGCGGAGGAAGAAGGGCAGCGCCATCCCCCACCCGGTCTCGGGCGCGGCGTCGGCGTACTTCTGCGCGGCGGTGGAGTCGCCTGCGATGTGGAGGGTGCGGGGGCGGTGTCCGCCGGCCCGGGCGGTGCCGGTGGCGGCGAACGCCAGGGGCAGAGCGGCGACGGCGGACGCGGTGACTTGTCTTCGGGTGAGTGACACGCCGGAGTGCCTTTCGAGAGGGGGAGGAGTGACAGTTCCCCGCCGGGGACGGCCCGCGGCCCGCGAACCACGGACCGCCCCACGGCGGGACCCGGGACCTACTGGCCCATCTGCTCGTTCCACTCGGCCTGCGCCTCGTTGAGCTGCTCGGCCATCGTGTCCAGGAACGCCTTCGCACTCATCTTCCCGAGCATCACCTTCTGGAGGTTCGGCTCGTTGTCCGCCTTGGAGATCGTGTTCCAGTCCGGCAGGTAGTACGGCAGCTGGACGATGGTCGTGGAGCCGTCGTTCAGCGCCTCGGCCGCCAGCTTCGTCGGCTCCGCCTTCTGGATCCACGCGTCCTTCGCGGCTTCGGTGTTGGACGGCACCTGACCCGCGGACTCGTTGAACTTCGAGTTCTGCGCGTGCGAGGTGGCGAACTCGACGAACTTCCAGGCGGCGTCCTTGTTCTTGGAGCTCTTGAACAGGCCGAGCCCGTCGACCGGGTTGGACACCTGGACCCGCTTGCCGGAGGCGCCGACCGGCTGCGGGATACCGCGGAACTTCTCGACGCCGAGCGCCTTCACATGGTCCTGGTAGGAGCCCAGATTATGGTTGAGCATGCCGATCGTGCCGGAGTCCCACTGGGCGACCATCTTGGCGAAGTCGTTGTTGACGTCGGCGGCCGGCGTGGCCTTCTTGTAGAGGGCCGCGTACTTCTCCAGCGCCTCGACGTTCTTCGGGTCGTTGACGGTGGCCTTCTCCTTGCCGGCGTCCCAGAACGAGGTGATGCCGGACTGCCCGTACATCGCGTCGAGCGCCTGGGCGATGGAGCCGGAACCGCCGCGGATGGTGTAGCCGAACTCGTTCTCACCCGTGTTCGTGAGCTTCTCGGCGGCCGTGTAGAAGGCGTCCCAGCTCGTGGGCGCCTCCAGGCCCGCCTTGTCGAACAGGTCGGTGCGGTAGTAGAGGACGCCGTTGTTGGCCGAGGTCGGCACCGAATACAGCCGGCCGTCGCCGCCGCCCGCGGCCCGCAGCGACTCGATCATGTCCTTGTTGACCCTGCCGTTCAGGGACGACCCGGTCAGCCGGTTGTCCAGCGGCTCCAGCGCGTCCTGGGCCGAGAAGCCCGCGAGCATCGCCGCGCCGACCCCGCCGACGTCCGGCAGGCCGCCGCCCTGGATGGCGGTGTCGACCTTGGACTGGTACTCGGTGGCGGCGATCCCGACGTACTCCACGTCGATGTCCGGGTTCGCCTTCTCGAAGTCGGCGATGATCTCCTTCCAGACGGCCGTACGGATACCGCCGTTGTTGTCCCAGAAGACGATCTTTCCCTTGCCGCTGCCATCGGCACCCTTGTCACCGCCCGCTCCGCTGCCGTCGTCACCGCAGGCGGTGGCGGTCAGCGCGAGCACGGCCCCCAGGGCTACGGCGGCGGAGGTCCGGCGCCCGCCTGTCCTTCTGCTGTTGCGATTGCTGGTCTTCATTGATCGGCTCTCTTCTTCTGGATCCGACGGAGCGGTGAACGTGCTGACACGTGGGGGGGGTCAGTGGGTGGTGCGGTAGGTGGTTCAGTGGGTGCCGAGCTGCTTCCGCGGCCCGGAGAAGCGCTCGACCAGGGCCGGGACGGCGGCCGCCGGGTCGAGCCGGTAGTCGTAGAGGTCGCGCGGCTCGAAGGCGTCGCCCCACGCGTCGTGCCGGCCGGTCGTGTCCTTCAGGACCGACCCGCGCTGCACCAGTTCCGCGGTGGCGTCCGCCTGGTAGGGGTGCTGGACCCCGTCGTAGTAGCTGTTCTCGATGACCATCCGCGTCGCGCCGCGCGCCCAGTTCCCGTACGTCCACAGCGGGTCGCCGTCGGACACCTGCGCGGAGAGGTAGTTGTTGTACAGGTGCGCGTAGGCGCAGTTGTCGGCGGACGGATTGCGCTGTTTCGTGCCGGCGAACCAGTTGTGATCGATGGTGATCTGAGTGCGGACGTTGTCCGTCCAGCCGATACCGAGCGCCTTGTTGTGGTTCTCGAACCGGTTGTAGGAGACGGTGATGTACTCGCTGTCCTTTCGGATGTCGAGCAGTCCGTCGCCCATGCGCGTGAGGCGGTTGTGGTCGATCCAGACGTGGTGGACGGAGTCCATCTGGATCGCGTCGAAGTCGCTGGTCTTGCCGTCCCAGTCGCCCTCGACGTAGCTGTCGCGGATGGTGAGATTGCGGATGATCACGTTGTGGGTTCCGGGGTTCAGGTGCAGCTCGCCGTGGACGATCTCGCCCGTGTCGCCGACGCCGACGATCGTCTTGTCGGAGCCGACCACGATGTCCGAGCCGAAGGGCGCGACGGCGATCGAGCCCGCCACCCGGATGACGTACGGCTCCTCGGCCGCCGCGTACTTCGCCAGCGCGGCCTGGTCGGTGACGGTGACGACCTCGCCGCCCGCACCGCCGGTCGTGCCGCCGGCGAGGGAGGCGAAGCCGTGCGCCCTGTCGGCGAGGCGGGGTGAGCCCGTCCCGTGGGCCGGGCCGGCCTGTGCCTCCCCGGCCGTCCCGAGGGCCAGGGCGGCGACCAGGCCGAGGACGGCGGCCAGGGTCCTGCCGGTTCCCGGCAAGCGCTTGCTACGGAGGTGCGTCATTGCGGCTCCCAACAGGCGTACGAGTGGGGTGGGTCAGCGGGCTTCGATCCGGAACTGCGTGAAGGTGGCCGCGCCGGCGTCCTCCTGGCCGGCGGGCGCGAGCGCGAACAGGCCGAGCAGGGCGCCGACCCAGCGCCACGGGGTGGCGGCGAAGACCTGGCCGGTGGGGCGCGGCCCGTCGCCGAGGTCGTAGGAGAAGCGGCAGCGTGCGCCGGGGCCGGCCTCGATCCGCAGCCGTGCCCGGCCCCCGGGCACGGGGCGGGGGTGGTCGGCGTCCCGGTCGGCCTCCGCCACCGACTCGGCGAACCGGTGCACCAGGTGCACGGTCCCGTCCACGCCCCGCTGGAGCCCGATCCAGCGGTAGGCGTCGCCGAGCACCGCGAGCCCGGCCCGCGCGCCCGGCTCCTCGCTGTCCAGGCGCAGCTCCACCTCGATCACGGCGGGGTGGCCGGGCAGCCGCTGCGTGAGCACGTTCGGCACTTTGCGCAGGTCGTGCGCGTCGGCCGAGCGGACGCACGCCAGCCGCAGCCCGTCCCCGGAGTGCTGGGTGGCCCAGCCGTCGCGGGGGTTGGCCGTCCACGACCACTGGCGGCCGAACCGTCCGCCGGGGAAGTCGTCGTCGGTCGCGGGCGCGGCGGGCGGCTGCGGTGGCAGCGCGGGGCGTGTGTGCTCGGCGACCGGGGCGCCGTCGTCGCCCAGGACCGGCCAGCCGTCCGTGCCCCACGTCATCGGCTGGAGGTGGACCACCCGGCCGTACGCGCCGCGCTGCTGGAAGTGCAGGAACCAGTCCTCGCCGGCCCCGGTGCGCACCCAGCCGCCCTGGTGGGGGCCGTTGACGTCGGTGTCCTTCTGCTCCAGGACGACCTTCTCCTCGTACGGCCCGAAGAAGCCGCGGGAGCGGAAGGCGCCCTGCCAGCCGGTCCCCACTCCCCCGGCGGGGGCCAGGATCCAGAACCAGCCGTCGTGCTTGTAGAGCTTGGGGCCCTCCAGGGTGAACCAGCCGGGGAGGCGGTCGCCGTCGACGATCACCTTGCCCTCGTCGAGGAGCCCGGTCCCGTCGGGACGCATACGGTGGCCGGTGAGGCGGTTCTTGATCCCGGAGCGGGATTTGGCCCAGGCGTGCACGAGGTAGGCCTCGCCGGTCTCGTCGTCCCACAGGGGGCAGGCGTCGATCAGGCCCTGGCCGGCCTTGACCAGGTGGGGCGCGGTCCACGGGCCCCGGATGTCGGGGGCGTTGACCTGGAAGATCCCGTGGTCGGGGTCGCCCCAGAAGATCCAGAAGCGGCCCGCGTGGTGGCGCAGGGACGGGGCCCAGACCCCGCAGTCGTGCCGGGGCGTCGCGAAGGCCTCCGCCGGCTTTAGGCGGGTCAGGGCGTGCCCGACCAGGGTCCAGCCGACCAGGTCGCGGGAGTGCAGGAGCGGCAGGCCGGGCACGCGGCCGAAGCTGGACGCGGTCAGGTAGAAGTCGTCGCCGACGCGGAGGACGTCGGGGTCGGACCAGTCGGCGTTCAGGACGGGGTTGGTGTACGTCACCGGGGTCGCGGGAGTGGTCTCGGGGATCACGGGGGCGGTCTCGGGGGTCACGGGGATGGTCTCGGGGGTCACGGGGATGGTCTCGGGGGTCACGGGCTCACCGCCTTCCGTACGAGGGTGGCGGCGCCGTCGGCGTCGAGCCGGCCGTCGGCGACGACGGTGACGATCCGGCGGACGACGGTGTCGCCGGGGGCGACCGTCAGCCGTTCGTCGTCCGCGAGGGAGGAGCCGACGCCCGGGTACTCCTCGGTGCGCACGAACCACGGGTCGCGCCGGGTCCGCTCCGTGGCCCCGGCGAACACCAGCGACCAGGTGTCGCCGGTCAGGGCGAGCCAGTCGGCGCGGGTCCCGTGGATCTCCCGCTCGCCCTCGCGGTCGGCGGTGAACACCCGGGGGGCCGCGCTCTCCTTGCGGGCGCGCCAGAAGAAGCCGCCGTAGGCGGCGCCGGGGCGCCCGTTGGTGGCGGGGCTGCCGATGGTGAGCGGGTCCGGGGTGACGTTGGTGAGGGAGAAGGTGAAGTCCAGCGCCCAGGCCGTGGCGGCGAGGCCGGTGGCGGTGAGGTCGGTGGCCGCGACGGTGCGGCGCTCGCGCAGCAGCTCGGTGCCGGCGGCGACCCAGCGCAGTTCCTCGACGAGGCCGTCGGGGTCGCGGAGCTGGAAGGCGATGTGCCGCTGGGTGCCGTGGTTGTCCAGCTCGGTCGGGCCCCGGTCGCGGACGTAGGTGCGCCCGCCCCAGAAGTTGTGCCCCTCGACGTCGGGAACGGCGACACCGACGCCGAGGTGATGGAGGTGGTCGGCAGGGCTGAACTCGGTGACAGCGGTGCCGGCCAGGGTGGTGACGGGGTGCAGGTAGGGGCGCGGGGAGAGCCGGGGCGGCAGTTCGGGCCGGGTGACGTACCGGGCGACGGGGCGGCCCGCCACCCGCAGCACCGGGGCGTCGTTGCCGGTCATCGGGTACTCACCTCGTATCGCGGGTGCTCCGTGCGCGGCGCCCAGGGCGCGCCCAGTTCGGAGTAGAGGGAGAGGGTGTCGGCGGCGGCGGCCACGAAGGAGTCGACGCCGGGGACCACGCGACGGCCCTCGCCGGGGACGCGGCGCCAGGCGGCGTCGGGCAGCGGCTCCGGGTCGGGGGCCAGGCGGATCGCCTCCACGACCCGCATGAAGGCGCCCGTCTCGTCGGGCGGGACCAGCAGTGCGGCGCCGGTGGTGAGGTGTTCGACCAGGTTCTCCAGCAGGTCGGTGCGGCCGTGGTGGTACTCCTCGGGGCCGTGGCCGCCGCGCTGCAGCAGGACGCGGTCCTGCTTGTACCAGAAGGTGATGCGCCCGCTGCTGCCGTGCACCAGGACGTACGGCTCGCCGGGCCGCTCCGCGCACAGGGTCGCGGCGACGGTGACGCGATGGCCTTGCGCGGTGGTGACGCGTACGCAGGAGGTGTCGTCGGCCTCGATGTCGTTGGCGTGCGCGAGCTCCGTCTCGATGCCGGTGACGTCCTCGGCGCGGGTGGAACCGCCGAGCGCCAGGGCGGTGGCGACGGCGTGTGCGAGGGGGTTGGTCAGCGCGCCGTCGATCACGTCGGCGCCGTCCAGCCGCCGCCGGCCCGACCAGGACGCCCGGCGGAAGTAGGCCTCGTCGCGCACCCACGCCCCGGCCCCGCCGACGCCCACCACCTCGCCGACAACCCCCTGGGCGATCAGCTCGCGGACGGCCGGCACGGCGTGCGAGCCCAGCGACTGGAACCCGACCTGGCAGGCGACGCCGGCCTCGGCGACCCCGTCGGCCATCCGGCGGAACTCGGCGTACGAGGGTGCCGGGGGCTTCTCGAGGAGCAGGTGCACGCCTTTGCGGGCGGCGGTCAGCGCGAGGTCGGTGTGGGTGGGGATCGGCGTGCAGATCACGGCGATCCGGGCGCCGGTGGAGTCGAGCAGGGCACCGAAGTCGGCGGACTGCTCGGGGAGTTCTCCGCCGGCCTCGTGTTCGGTCAGCGGGTTCAGTTCGCAGATGCCGGCCAGCCGGACCAGTCCGGCCCGCTCCAGGCGGCGGATGTTGGCGATGTGCCAGCGGCCGTGGCCGCGGGCGCCGGCGAGGACGACGGGAACCGGACTCATCCCTTCACCGCCCCCGCGCTGAAGCCGGTGATCAGCCACTTCTGGATGAAGGCGAACACCAGCACCACGGGCACGGCCGCGATGATGCCGCCGGCGGCGAGCGCGCCGAGGTCGACGCTGTCCGCGCTCATCAGGGTGTTGAGGCCGACCGGGATGGTCTGCTTGTCCTGGTTGTTGAGGAACATCAGGGCGAACAGGAAGTGGTTCCAGGAGTGCACGAAGGCGAAGGAGCCGACGGCGATCAGGCCCGGCCGCAGCAGCGGGAGGACGACGACCAGGAAGGCCCGCATCCGGCCGCAGCCGTCGACCCAGGCGGCCTCCTCCAGGGAGTACGGCACGTTCTTGATGAAGTTGCTGATCAGGATCATCGACAGCGGAAGCTGGAAGACCGTCTCGGCGAGGATGACGCTGCCGAGCGAGTTGATCAACTGGAGTTCGGCGAAGATCTCGAAGAGCGGGACCAGCAGCAGTGCGCCGGGCACGAACTGGGAGCAGAGCAGGGCGAGCATGAAGGCCCGCTTGACCTTGAAGTCGAACCGGGCGAGGGCGTAGCCGCCGGCCAGGGCGACGAGCGTGGTCATCACCAGGGTCGCGAGCCCGACGTACACGCTGTTCTCGAAGAAGGTGCCGAAGCTCCGGTCGGTCCACACCTTCTCGAAGTGGTCGAAGGTCATCGGCCAGGGCACGAGCGAGGTCGAGCCCGCCGGGCGCAGCGCGAAGAGCAGGATCCAGTAGAACGGGATCAGGGTGAAGACCAGGTAGACGCCGAGCGGGAGATAGATCTGCCAGCGGGGGACCTCGTCCCAGGCGGGGCGGCGCTTCTTCGCCTGCCGCGGCGGCTCGTGGTCGGCCCGCGCGGGGGCGGGGGCGGGCGCGGTGGCCTCCTTGGTGATCATTTGTTCTCGCCTCCGAACTTGCTCAGCCGCAGATAGACGATCGAGCAGAAGAGCAGGATCACGAACGCGACCGTGGTGAGGGCCGACGCGTAACCGAAGTCGTGGGCGTCGACGCTGGTGTTGGCGATGTACAGCGGCAGTGTCGTGGTCACTCCCGCGGGTCCGCCGCCGGTCAGGGTGTAGAGCAGGTCGACGTTGTTGAACTCCCACACCGCGCGCAGCAGCGTGGACAGGATGATGGCGTCCTTCAGGTGCGGCAGTGTGATGTGCCAGAACTGCTTGAACCGGCTCGCCCCGTCGACCTCGGCGGCCTCGTACAGGTCCTTCGAGACGGACTGGAGGTCGGCGAGGATGAGGATCGCGAAGAAGGGGACGCCGCGCCAGAGGTCGGCGACGACCGCCGCGGAGAACACCGTCGAGGTGTCCGACAGCCAGCTGGTGCCGTAGTCGCCGATGCCCATGTCGGCGAGGTAACGGGTGATGCCGGTCTGGGAGTTGTAGAGCAGCACCCAGATCGCGGAGGTCAGCACACCGGAGACGGCCCACGGGGAGAAGACCAGGGCGCGACCGATGCCCCGGCCCACGAAGGTCTGGTTGACGATGAGCGCCAGTGCCAGACCGAAGAGCAGTTGCAGTCCGACCTCGACGAAGACCCACTTGGCGCTGAAGACGAGGGTGTCCCAGAACATCGGGTCGTCGGTGAAGATCGTGACGAAGTTGTCGAAGCCCGCGAAGCCGTTCCGCCACGGCTTGGTGGGGTTGTACTCCTGCAGGCTGTAGTAGAAGACGCTGATGACCGGGTAGGCGATGAAGCCCAGCATCAGCAGGGCGGCCGGTGCGATCAACAGGTACGGGAGCCTGCGCGGTGTGGCGGAGGCACGGCGCCGCCGGGGTGGCGCGGGCGGTTTCGCCACGGCTGCGGCTTGGGCCATGACAGTTCTCCGTTCTGGTACGTCATGCTCGGGTCGTGCGGGAAGCGCTTTCTCCACGGGCAGGGGGGTGCGCGGTTCTGGCGTGCGGTTCAGCCGGCGTACGGGTCCTGCACCTTGCCCGGGCGGGCCAGGAACTCGAAGTCGCAGCCGGTGTCGGCCTGGGTGATCTGTTCGCTGTAGAGCGCGCCGTAGCCCCGCTCGTAGCGGGCGGGCGGTGGTGTCCACGCGGCCCTGCGGCGCTCCAGCTCCTCGTCCTCCACGTGGAGCCGCAGGGAGCGGGCCGCGACATCGAGGGTGATCGGGTCGCCGGTGCGCACCAGGGCGAGCGGACCGCCGACGTACGACTCGGGGGCCACGTGCAGGACGCACGCGCCGTAGCTGGTGCCGCTCATCCGGGCGTCGGAGATCCGGACCATGTCCCGCACGCCCTGTTTGAGCAGGTGGTCGGGGATGGGCAGCATCCCGTACTCGGGCATGCCCGGACCGCCCTTGGGGCCGGCGCCCCGCAGCACGAGCACGCTGTCGGCGGTGATGTTCAGCGACGGGTCGTTGATGGTGCGCTGCATGGTCCGGTAGTCGTCGAAGACGACCGCGGGGCCGGTGTGCTTGAGCAGGTGCGGCTCGGCGGAGATGTGCTTGATGACGGCGCCGTCGGGGCAGAGGTTGCCGCGCAGGACGGCGACCCCGCCCTCGGCCGCGACGGGGTTGTCGCGGGGGCGGATCACGTCTTCGTGGTGGACACGGGCGCCATCGAGCTGTTCGCGCATCGTGTCGTGCGCGACGGTGGGCCGGTCCAGGTGGAGCAGGTCCGGGATGCGGGAGAGGAAGCCGGGCAGGCCGCCGGCGAAGTGGAAGTCCTCCATCAGGTACGTCTGTCCGCCGGGGCGGACGTTGGCCAGCACCGGGACGGTGCGGGCGATGCGGTCGAAGTCGTCGAGGGTGAGGGTGACTCCCGCGCGGCCCGCCATGGCGATCAGGTGGATCACGGCGTTGGTGGAGCCGCCGAGGCCGAGGACCGTGGTGACGGCGTCCTCGAAGGCGTCGGCCGTGAGGATGTCGCTCAGCTTGCGGTCCCGGTGCACCAGTTCGACGACGCGCAGTCCGGCCGCCGCCGCCATCCGGTCGTGTCCGGAGTCGACGGCCGGGATGCTGGAGGCGCCCGGGACCGTGACGCCGAGGGCCTCGGCGGCGGCGGTCAGCGTGGACGCCGTACCCATCGTCATGCAGTGGCCGGGCGAGCGTGCCAGGCCGCTCTCCAGCTCCTGCATCTCGCAGTCGCCGATGAGGCCGGCCCGCTTGTCGTCCCAGTACTTCCACATGTCGGTGCCGGAGCCGAGGGTCTCGCCGCGCCAGTGTCCGGGGAGCATGGGCCCGGCGGGCACGAAGACGGCGGGCAGGTCGACGCTGGCGGCGCCCATGAGCAGCGCGGGCGTGGACTTGTCGCAGCCGCCCATCAGCACGGCGCCGTCGACCGGGTAGGAGCGCAGCAGTTCCTCGGTCTCCATCGCGAGCAGGTTGCGGTAGAGCATCGGGGTCGGCTTCTGGAAGGTCTCGCTGAGCGTGGAGACCGGGAATTCGAGGGGGAAGCCGCCCGCCTGCCAGACACCCCGCTTGACCGCCTGGGCACGGTCGCGCAGATGGACGTGGCAGGGGTTGATGTCGGACCAGGTGTTGAGGATCGCGATGACCGGCTTGCCGAGGTGCTCCTCGGGGAGGTAGCCGAGCTGGCGGGTGCGGGCGCGGTGGCTGAAGGAACGCAGGCCGTCCGTGCCGTACCACTGGTGGCTGCGGAGATCCTCGGGGCGCTTGCGGCCGGTCTCGCCCGGTGTGCCTGTCATATCGACCACCCAGCGGCGATGGCGGCGACCTCGGCGCGCTCGCTCTCGGGCAGCGGCTTGCTCGGCGGGCGGACCTCCCTGTGGCACAGGCCGAGGGAGGCGAGGGCCTCCTTGACCACGGTGACGTTGTTGGCGGAGCCGTTGGCGGCGCGCAGTTCCTCGAAGCGGCGGATCTGCTCCCAGACCTTCATCGCCGTCGCGTAGTCACCGGACCGAAGCGCTTCGATCATGTTCAGCGAGACGGCCGGGGCGACGTTCACCAGGCCCGAGGTGAAGCCGGTGGCGCCCGCGGAGAAGTACGAGGGCGCGTACGGCTCGGCCAGCCCCGCGACCCACACGAAGCGGTCGAGGCCGGCGTCGCGGGCGAAGGCGGCGAACCTGGCGGCGTCCGGGACCGCGTACTTCACGCCGATGACGTTGGGGCAGGCGTCGGCGAGTTCGGCGAGCCGGGCGCCGGTGAGCTGGGGGTTGCGGATGTAGGGGACGACGCCCAGCGCGGGCACGGCCTCGGCGATGGCGCGGTGGTAGTCGACCCAGCCGCCCTGGGAGACGTAGGGGTGGACGGGCTGGTGGACCATCACCATCGAGGCGCCCAGGTCGCGGGCGTGCCGCGCGGAGGCGACCGCGGTCGGCACGTCGTGGCCGACGCCGACCAGGATCTCCGCGCGGTCGCCGGCCTCCTCGACCGTCAGCTCGGTGACGAGGCGGCGCTCGGCCGGGGTGAGGGCGTAGAACTCGCCGGTGTTGCCGTTCGGGGTGAGGGTCGTGATGCCACCGTCGAGAAGACGACGCAGCAGGGACCGGTAGGTGGCGGGGTCGACGGTGCCGTCCTCGGCGAACGGGGTCACCGGGATCGCCACCACGTCGGCCAGGGCCGTCCGCTGGGTCTCGAACGTCGCTGTCATGCCTGACCGTCCTCTTCCTGGGCCGCCGTCCCCGCCTCGGGGAAGGCCCGCTCGACGAACGACGCGATGTGCGCGTGCAGGGCGCGGGCGGCGCCGTCCGCGTCACCGGCGAGGGCGAGGCGCAGGATCTCCTGGTGCTCGCCGGCCTCCCGCTCCCAGGAGGGGTCGGCGGCCCAGGCGACGGCGGAGACGAGGGCCGCCTGGTCGCGGACCTCGTCGAGCATCCGGCCGAGCAGCGGGTTGCCGCACGGCACGTACAGGGCGCGGTGGAACTCCCGGTTGGCGAGGGACCGTTCGGCCGTGTCCGTGGCCTGGTCGGCCTGGGTCAGCGCATCGCGGGCGGCGTCCAGGGAGGCCCCTCGGCGCACGGCGCGCTTGAGGGCCTCGGGCTCCAGGAGCAGCCGGACGTCGTAGACCTCGCGCGCCATGTCCGCGTCCACCATGCGAACGGTGACGCCCTTGTACTGGCTGTTCACGACCAGTCCGGTGCCGGCCAGCGTCTTGAGCGCCTCGCGCACCGGTGTCTTGGACACCCCGAACTGTGCGGCGAGGTCGGTCTCGACCAGGGCCTGGCCGGGCGTCAGCCGGCCGGTGAGGATGCGGCGTTTGATCTCCTCCAGCACGTACTGCGTGCGGGAGGGGATCGGCGTGGGCACAGAGGTCATGCGCGCCTCTCGGAATCTCGCGTCGGATGCGCGGGCCGGATGCCGCGTGCCGGATCCGGTGGGATCCCTCGCGTATCTGATCTCGCGTATCGCGTCTCATATATGACGTACGGAGTACGACGCGTTGACGGTAAGAGGGACGCGCGGCCACGTCAATGCTTCTGACAGAAGAAGTTGAGGTTGCGGTGCTGTCACTGGGCGGGCCGCGTCCAGCCCGGGTCGCGTCCGCTCAGTCCCACCGCCCGGTCCAGCAGCGGGGCGTCGTCGGGGACGGGGACGACGGGGCCGAACATGCCGGCGTCCCGGTCGGGCTCCTCGGCGGACGCGGCGAGCAGGCCGTACGCCACCTGGAGAGCCGCCGGGTCGGGCTCGTACTCCTGGCCGGTCGCGCGGGCCAGGTCCCAGCCGTGGATCACCAGCTCGTCGGCGACCACGGCACCGGCGACCTCGCCCGGCAGGTCAACGCCGCCGGCCCGGGTCATGCCGCTCCAGGCCTGCGGTGCGCGCCACGCCTCGGCCAGCTCACCGAGCACCTTCGGCAGCTCCTCCCGCCAGCCGGGCCCGATGTCCGGCACGGTCGCCTCGGGGCTGGTGTCGGTGGTGGCGCCCAGGTCCTTGCGCGCGGCGTCGCGGAAGGCGATGGACAGGCCGGTCAGATGGCCGAGCAGGTTGCGGACCGCCATGTCCGGGCAGGGTGTCGGGTCCGCGAGCCGGGCGTCGTCCACGCCTTCGGCGAGGCGTGCCAGGACCCTGGCCTGCGGGCCGAGGTCGAGGGTGGTGGTGTCGTGGGTCATCGGTTGCTCCTCGGGACGCGTGGCCTGCTTTGTCGGAAGGCAGACCGGTCACGCCCGCGAAACTCATCGGCCGCCGGGCCCGCTTCCGGGGCATCTGCCCGATGCCGGCCCGGCATGACTCGGCCGGGGACCCGGTCTGCGTCCGCCACCGGCCCTGAGTCGGCCACCGGCCCCGTCAGCGCATGAGATGCCCGGATCCCACCGCGCTCACCCCACCTCGCCTCGCCTCACCTGGGCGCACTGACCACCCCTCGGCACCCTCACCGCACCGCACTCACCGCTCCGCAAGCCCCGACCGCACCGCCTCCAGGTCACCGTCCGACGCCAGCCCGGCGTGGTAGAGCCGCAGTTCCGTCGCGCCGAGCTCACGGGCGCGTGCCGCGTCCTCGGCGAGCGCGTCCGGTCTGCCGCCCATGCCGGAGACCACGGTGAGGTTGGCGGCGAGCACGGCCCCGGCGCGGTCCTGCTCGGCGAACGGCGTCAGCAGGCCCGCGCCGCCCGTGCAGGGCACGACCACGCCGTCCGCGACGGACAGGATGTGCGCGGGGTCGACGCCGGCGTTGGCGCCGCAGTGGTACGAGACGGGATCGGCGTGCAGCAGGACCCGGAAGCCGCCGGGCGCGGCGTCGCGTACGGCCGCGACCGCCGCCTCCTGGAGCGTGCGGGCGGTCTCGTCCCGCCACGCGCGTGTGGCGTTCGCCGGCGCCTCGCCGAGCAGCTTCTCCACGCCGGCCCAGCCCCCGTCCGACGGCGCCGCTCCCCGCCACACCGGTTCGAGCGCGGCGCGTACGGCGGCGGCCAGTCCGTCGGGGTCGAGGCCCTGCCCGCCGTAGCCCGCCCGGCAGTCCGGGCAGAAGCACAGCGACATCAGGTACTGCCCGGCGTCCCCGAGGCCGACTCCGCCGGTCTTGTCGTGGGCGTGCAGGTGGGCGAGCCCGTACCAGCCGAGGGACTCCAGCTCCGTGCCGCGCGCCCCTGGCCGCACCGCCGCCTCGGCGGCCAGGCCGGTGAGGTACGCGCGCGTGGCGGGCTGCGCGATGCAGGGCGCCCATGGGTAGCGGTCGCCGTAGGCGTTGACGACGGACGTATGCGGACGCTCGGCGCCGAGACGGGAGTTGTGGGCGAGGACGACCCAGGTGTGCACGTCCAGGCCCGCGTCCGCGAGGGCGGCGGCGGCCTCGCCCCAGGCGTCGCCGGGCGCCCAGTCACCGGCCTCGTACGGGCGCAGGTCCCGTCCCTCCCAGCGGGCGTCCGGCGGGTAGAGGACTGCGGCGTACTCGGCGGTGACGACGCGGTGGCGCGGGTGGCGGGGGGTGAGGGCGCGGGTGGAGTGGTAGGCGGCGGCGAGCGTCACCTGCTCGACGCCGGTCCCGGCGATGAGATCCGGCGCCGCCGGGTCCCCGTTGACGTCCCAGGGGTAGACGAACGCCGACGCCCTCACTTGGGGCCCTCCCCGTCCAGCAGCGCGTGACCCCGCTCGATCACCTGGGCGAGTTGCTTCAGATGGTCCTCGGTCGGCTCCTGCAACGGCGGGCGCACCTCCCCCACGTCCAGCCCGCGCAGCCGTACGCCCGCCTTGACCAGGGCGACCGCGTACCCGCGGCCCTGTGCGCGCAGTTCGACGAACGGCCGGTAGAAGCCGTCCAGCAGACGGTGCGCAACGGCGTCGTCGCCCGAGCGGAGCGCCCGGTGGAAGGCGAGGGCGATCTCGGGGGCGAAGCAGAACACGGCGGACGAGTAGAGGGTGACGCCGAGCGCGCGGTAGGCGAGCTGCGTCTGTTCGGCGGTCGGCAGCCCGTTGAAGTAGAGGAAGCCGTCGTCTCCGGGCCCCTCCCCGCCGCCGGACGCCTCGGTGCGCACGGCGCTGACGACCCGCTGCATGAGGTCGAGGTCGCCGAGCCCGTCCTTGAGGCCCACGATTCCGTCCGTGCGGGCGAGTTCGACCACGCTCTCCGGTGTGAACACGGCGTTGTCGCGCTGGTAGACGATCACCGGCAGGGAGGTCGCGGCGGCCACCTCCCGGTAGTGCCGCAGCAGCCCCTCCTGCCCGGCGATCACCAGGTACGGCGGCATGGCGAGCAGCCCGTCGGCCCCGGCCTCCTCGGCGAGGCGGGCGTAGCGCACGGCGAGGGCGGTGCCGTAGCCCGCGCCGGCCAGGACGGGCACCCGGCCCTCGGTCTCCTCGACGGCCGCCCGGACGCAGGCCTGGAACTCCTCCGGGGTGAGCGCGTGGAACTCGCCGGTGCCGCAGCAGGCGAACACGGCGGCGGCTCCGGCCTCGATCCCGCGGCGCACGTGCGTGCGGTAGACGTCGAGGTCGACCTCGCCACCGGGGCCGTAGGCCGTGACGGGGAAGAACAGCGGACCGCTGGGGGTGGTGAGCCGGGCGGCGAGAGGGGCTGAGGTCACGGGCGCTCCCCATTCCATAGGTAAGGTCTGCGTCATACGCATGCGTCATACTCGTGATCTGCGTCCACATTTCTGAACGCGACCACGCTAAGCCGCCCCGCGAACACCGTCAAGCAGGCCGCCTCTTGACGGGTCACCACCGGTTCTTTAGCGTGTCCACGCATATGAACGCCAGGCGCCCATACGCACAGCTGCGCACGACTGGCGATTCAGGAGACCACAGGAGACCTAGGAGTCCCGAGGATGCCCGCTCCCCGCACCGTTCTGCTCACCGGCGCCGCCGGCGGCCTCGGCACCCTGATGCGAGACCTGCTCCCCGATCACGGCTACGAGCTGCGCCTGCTCGACCTGCGCCCGATCGAGGGCGAGCCGGACGCCGTGGTCGCCGACCTCGCCGACCGGGCGGCCGCGCGCGAGGCGGTTCGGGGCGTCGACGCGATCATCCACCTCGCGGGCATCTCCCTGGAAGCCCCGTTCGAGAAGATCCTGAAGGCCAACATCGAGGGGACGTACAACCTCTACGAGGCCGCCCGCGAGGAAGGCATCGGACGTATCGTCTTCGCCTCCTCCAACCACGCCGTCGGCTACACCCCGCGCCCCCAGGGCGACGACCCCCTCATCCCGGTCGACACCCCGCGCCGCCCGGACACCTTCTACGGCCTCTCCAAGTCCTTCGGTGAGGACCTCGCCCAGTTCTACTGGGACAAGCACGGCATGGAGACCGTCTCCGTCCGCATCGGCTCCTGCTTCCCCGAGCCGACCAGCGTGCGCATGCTCTCGGTGTGGATGAGCCCAGCCGACGGCGCCCGCCTCTTCCACGCCGCCCTGACCGCGGAGAACGTCGGGCACACCGTCGTCCACGGCTCCTCCGCCAACACCCGCCTGTGGTGGGACCTGACCTCCGCGCGGGCGCTCGGTTACGAACCGCGGGACGACTCCGAGCCGTACGCCGAGAAGCTCGTCGCCGAGCAGGGCGACCTCGACCCGGACAACCCGGCGCACGCCCGCCTCGGCGGCCACTTCGTGACCGACCCCCCGATCTGGCCGTACTGACCGGAACCGATCGATCACGAGGCGGGCGGGCACCGAACGGGCCCGCCCGCCTCCGCATACGGGCATCCGCACTGCCCGTTCTCACGCCCCGTCCCGCCGCGTGCCAGGTCCGCGACGGGCACCCGGCGACCGGAACGGGCACAAGCGGGCAGTATCGGGTCCGCAACAGGCATGGTCAGTGCCGCACGGCCGCTGTAGAAACTTCCCCATGGCCCCCACGGGCCCGAACGGGCAAGGACACGGCGACGAGGCGGTGAGGCAGGTGTTCGGCATGGACACGAGGACGGCGGAGGAACGCCGGCACGAGATCGTGCGGCTCGCCCGCACCACCGGCTCGGTCGACGTCACCGCGCTCGCGGCCGACCTGGGCGTGGCCAAGGAGACCGTACGACGGGACCTGCGCGCCCTGGAGGACCACGGCCTGGTCCGCCGCACCCACGGAGGCGCCTGTCCCGTGGAGAGCGCCGGGTTCGAGACCACGCTCGCCTTCCGCGCCACCAGCCACGTGCCCGAGAAGCGCCGGGTCGCCGCCGCGGCGGCCGAACTGCTCGGCGACGCGGAGACCGTCTTCGTCGACGAGGGCTTCACCCCCCGGCTCATCGCCGAGGCCCTGCGCAGGGACCGGCCGCTGACCGTGGTCACCGCGTCCCTGCCGGTGGCCGGCGCGCTCGCCGAGGCCGGTGACACCTCCGTCCTGCTGCTCGGCGGCCGGGTCCGCTCGGGCACGCTCGCCACCGTCGACCACTGGACGACGAAGATGCTGGCCGGCTTCGTCATCGACCTGGCGTACATCGGCGCCAACGGCATCTCCCGCGAGCACGGCCTCACCACCCCCGACCCGGCGGTCAGCGAGGTCAAGACCCAGGCGATCCGCGCCGCCCGCCGCACCGTCTTCGCGGGCACGCACACCAAGTTCGGGGCGGTCAGCTTCTGCCGGTTCGCGGAGGTCGGCGCCCTGGAGGCCATCGTCACCAGCACACTGCTCCCCACGGCCGAGGCCCACCGCTACTCGCTGCTCGGGCCGCAGGTCATCCGCGTCTGAGAAGCCGACTCCCTCCCCGCAAGCCCCGACTCCCACCCCTGGAGGGCAGGCACACGCCCTCCTATGCCCCATACCTCCCCATATGTTCAGGAGCGATCCATGCGAACCCAGAGCCGACGGAGGCCGCGAGCCACGCTCGCCATGGCCGCCGCAGGGACGCTGCTCGCCCCGCTGCTCTCCGGCTGCTGGGTCGGGGCGGGCGGCGCCGGATCCGGCGGCAGCGCCATCAACGTCCTGATGGTCAACAACCCGCAGATGGCCGAGCTGCAGAAACTCACCGCCGACCACTTCACCGAAGAGACCGGCATCAAGGTGAACTTCACCGTCCTGCCGGAGAACGACGTCCGCGACAAGATCAGTCAGGACTTCGCCAACCAGGCCGGCCAGTACGACGTCGCCACCCTCTCCAACTACGAGATACCGATCTACGCCCGCAACGAGTGGCTGCGACCGATGGACTCCTACGTGGCCGAGGACCCGGCGTACGACGAGAAGGACATCCTGGGGCCGATGCGCGAGTCCCTCAGCGGCGACGACGGCAAGCTCTACGGCCAGCCCTTCTACGGCGAGTCGTCCTTCCTGATGTACCGCAAGGACGTGTTCGAAAAAGAGGGCCTGACGATGCCCGAGCACCCCACCTGGACCCAGGTGGCCGAGCTGGCCGCCGAACTCGACGGGGCCGAGCCGGACATGAAGGGCATCTGCCTGCGCGGCCTGCCCGGCTGGGGCGAGCTGATGGCACCCCTGACGACGGTCGTGAACACCTCCGGCGGCACCTGGTTCGACCAGGACTGGCAGGCGCGGCTGGACTCCCCCGAGTGGGAGAAGGCGACCGAGTTCTACGTCGGCCTCGTCCGCGAGCACGGCCAGTCCGGCGCCGCCCAGTCCGGTTTCGCCGAGTGCCTGAACAACATGACCCAGGGCAACGTCGCCATGTGGTACGACGCCACCTCCGCCGCCGGATCGCTGGAGTCGGCGAACTCCCCCGTCAAGGGCAAGATGGGCTACGCGCCCGCCCCCGTGGAGAAGACCGAGTCCTCCGGCTGGCTCTACACCTGGGCCTGGGGCATCCAGGATGCCTCCCGCAACGCCGACAAGGCGTGGAAGTTCGTCTCCTGGGCGTCCAGCAAGGAGTACGAGCAGCTGGTCGGCGACGAGATCGGCTGGTCGAACGTCCCGGCCGGCAAGCGCGCCTCGACGTACGAGAACCCGGACTACGCCAAGGAGGCCGCCGCCTTCCAGGAGATGACCCGGGAGGCCATCGAGGGCGCCAAGCCGAACGACCCCGGAGTGCAGCCGCGCCCCGCACCCGGGATCCAGTTCGTCGGCATCCCCGAGTTCACCGACCTCGGCACCAAGGTCTCCCAGGAGATCAGCGCGGCCATCGCCGGACGCCAGTCCGTCGAGCAGGCCCTGAAGAAGTCCCAGCAGCTCGCCGAGAAGATCTCCGAGGAGTACGAGGGACGATGACCGCCACGACAACGGCCCCCTCGGCCGCACCCGACCACGCACGACCCACCGTCCGCCCGCCGTCCTCCCGACTGCGGGCCTGGGCCACCCGGGCCCCCCTCCTCCCCGCCCTGATCTTCATGATCGTGGTCACCCAGCTGCCCTTCGTGGCAACCCTGGTGATCTCCTTCTTCGACTGGAACTCCCTCTACCCGGACGCCCGCACCTTCACCGGCTTCGGCAACTACGGCGACGTCCTCGGCGACCCGGACCTGCGCCGGTCGGTGTGGACGACGATCCTGCTGACGGTGGCGGTGGTCCTGGCCAGCCTGGTCCTCGGCCTGGCACTCGCCCTGCTGCTGGACCGCCGGTTCAAGGGCCGGGGCGTGGTCCGCACCCTCTTGATCGCCCCGTTCCTGGTGGTCCCGGTGGCGGCCGCCCTGCTCTGGAAGCACGTCCTCTACAACCCCGAATACGGCCTGCTCAACGGCCTGTTGCACTACGTCGGCGGCCCGCAGCCGGACTGGATCTCGAACACCCCGCTGCTCGCGGTCGAGGCCTCACTGGTGTGGCAGTGGACGCCCTTCATGATGCTCATCCTGCTGGCCGGGCTGCAGAGCCGGGACCAGCAGCAGATCGAGGCCGCCCGGGTGGACGGCGCGAGCGACTGGCAGATCTTCGTCCACCTCACCCTCCCGCACCTGCGCCGCTACCTGGAACTCGGCGCCCTGCTCGGCTCGATCTACATCGTCCAGAACTTCGACGCCGTCTTCACGATCACATCCGGCGGCCTGGGCACGGCCAACCTGCCCTACACCGTCTACCAGAGCTTCTACCAGGCCCACGAGAACGGCCTCGCCTCGGCCGCGGGCGTCCTGGTCGTCATCGGCTCGATCATCATCGCCACCTTCGCGCTGCGTGTGGTGTCGTCCCTGTTCCGCGAGGAGGTCGGCCGCGCATGAGCGCCACCGCCGTACGACCCGCCGCCACCGGCACCACCGGCACCAAGCCCGTACGAGCCCGCCGAAAGGCGGGTGCGGGTCTGGGCCTGGTGGCCTGGCTGGCCGGGATCGTCTTCTTCCTGCCGATCGCCTGGATGGCGCTCACCTCCTTCCACTCGGAGGAGGACGCGGCCACCAACCCACCGTCCTTCGCGGCGTCCCTCACCCTGGACGGCTACCGGGAGTTCTTCGGCGCGGGCGGCGGCGCCAGCCCCTGGCCCGCGCTGATCAACTCGGCCGTGGCATCGGTCGCCTCCACCCTCCTCGTCCTGCTCCTGGCCCTGCCCGCCGCGTACGCCCTCTCCATCCGTCCGGTGAAGAAGTGGACGGACGTCCTGTTCTTCTTCCTCTCCACCAAGATGCTGCCGGTGGTGGCCGGCCTGCTGCCGATCTACCTGTTCGCCAAGAACACGGACATGCTGGACAACATCTGGCTGCTGGTCATCCTCTACACCTCCATGAACCTGCCGATCGCGGTCTGGATGATGCAGTCCTTCCTGGCCGAGGTCCCGGTCGCGATCATCGAGGCGGCCCGGGTGGACGGCGCGAATCTGCCGACGATCCTGGCGAGGATCGTCGCCCCGATCGCCCTCCCCGGGATCGCCGCGACCTCGCTCATCTGCTTCATCTTCAGCTGGAACGAACTGCTCTTCGCCCGGGTGCTGACGGGCGTGGTCGCCGAGACCGCACCCGTCTTCCTGACCGGCTTCATCACCAGCCAGGGCCTCTTCCTGGCCAAGGTGTGCGCCGCGTCGCTCGTCATCTCCCTGCCGGTGCTCGCCGCGGGGTTCGCCGCCCAGGACAAACTGGTCCAGGGCCTGTCGTTGGGAGCCGTGAAATGAAGGCCGCCGTCATCGAGTCCGTGGGCCGTGCCGTCGTCACCGAGGTCCCCGACCCGACGCCAGGGCCGCGCGAGGTCGTCGTGGAGGTCGCCGCCTGCGGCCTGTGCGGCACCGACCTGCACATCCTCCAGGGCGAGTTCGCGCCCAAGCTCCCCATCGTGCCGGGCCACGAGTTCGCCGGCGAGGTGGTCGGCGTCGGCGCCCAGGTCACGGAGGTGTCCGTCGGCGACCGGGTCGCGGTGGACCCGTCCCTCTACTGCTACGAGTGCCGCTACTGCCGCACCGGCCACAACAACCTGTGCGAACGCTGGGCGGCCATCGGCGTGACGACGGCGGGCGGCGCGGCGAAGTACGCGGTGGCCCCCGTGGCCAACTGCGTGAAGCTCCCCGAGCACGTCCGCACCCAGGACGCGGCCCTGATCGAACCGCTCTCCTGCGCGGTCCGCGGCTACGACGTCCTCCAGTCCCGCCTCGGCGCCCACGTCCTGATCTACGGTTCCGGCACGATGGGCCTGATGATGCTGGAGCTGGCCAAGCGCACCGGCGCGGCCAGCGTCGACATGGTCGACCTCAACCCGGCCCGCCTGGAGACGGCCCGCGGCCTCGGCGTCTCGGCCTCGGCCGCGACCCCGGACGAACTGGACCGCCCCCAGGGCTGGGACCTCGTCATCGACGCCACGGGCAACGCGGCGGCCATCCAGGACGGTCTGGACCGGGTCGCCAAGGCGGGCACCTTCCTCCAGTTCGGCGTGGCCGACTACGCGACGCGGGTGCAGATCGACCCGTACCGCGTCTACAACCAGGAGATCACCATCACCGGCTCGATGGCGGTCCTGCACAGCTACGAACGCGCGGCGGAACTGTTCGCGAACGGCGTCCTCGACCCGGACGTCTTCATCAGCGACCGCATCCCGCTGGACCGCTACCCGGAGGCACTGGAGCAGTTCGCGGCGGGGGCGGGCAGGAAGATCGTGGTCGTGCCGTGAAGGTATAGCCCGTCCGGCGTTCGGGGACGAGACCGTCCGGGCCGAGCGCGGGGGTCTGGGGGCGCAGCCCCCAGGGACGGGAACGGGAGGGGGCGGCGGGGCCGAAAACCCCTGGGCGCGCCGCCCCCACCCCACCTGCGATCCCCGCATGCCCAGACCCCACGGCTTCGCCTACACCGCCACCGGCAACGGCACCGGCAACGGCACCGTCCGCATCACCCACCACCACAACCACGCAACCGCCCTGAACGGCTCCCGCGCCGCCCGCTTCCTCGAAGAGATCACGGCAGGCGACCCCCGACTGGTGATGGCCCGCTGGACCGGCAACTACAAACACGGCAACGAACGCACCGCCCGCAACCACCCCCGAAACCGCCGCTGAGCGCCCCCCCACCAGCTCCTGACCCGATTGGCCCCCGGGTAAGGGAACGGTAAAACGCCCTCGCTCGTTCACCCGGCATGACAGCTATGACCCCCGGCTCGAACATCCCCCTCTCCGCCGCCCGCGTGACGGTGGACGTCGCCGCGCCCGTGCGGCTCGACGTATCGGGCCTGCTGCTCACCGCCGACGGCAAGGTGCGCTCCGACGACGACTTCATCTTCTACAACCAGCCCACCGGCCAGGGCGTGGCCTACCGCTCCGGCGGCGGCGCCGCCCCGGACGCGATCGTGGTCGACACCTCCGCCGTCCCGCCGGGCATCGAGAAGATCGTCGTCACCGCCAGCCCGGACGCCGCCGGGCAGTCCTTCCAGGGCATCGAACCGACCGCCACCATCCGCAACGCGGACGACAACTCCGTCCTCGCCACCTTCACGCCCCCGCAGCTCGGCACCGAGACCGCGCTGGTGATCGTGGAGGTCTACCTGCGCAACGGCGCCTGGAAGGCTCGCGCGGTCGGCCAGGGCTACTCCAACGGCCTCGCCGGCATCGCGACGGACTTCGGCGTCTCGGTGGAGGAACCCGCCCCGGCCGCCCAGCCGGCCACCCCGCCGGCCCCGCAGCGGTCCCAGGCAGCCACCCAGCCGCCCCCGCCCGCCGCCGCGCCGACGATGCCCTCCGCTCCCCCCGCGGCACCGGCCGCACCGCCGGCCCCCGCCCCGGGCGCCGGCAAGATCAACCTCGACAAGGGCCGGGTCAGCCTCCAGAAGAACCAGACCGTCTCCCTCGTCAAGGGCGGCCGGCCGATGCTCTCCCAGGTCAAGATGGGCCTCGGCTGGGAGCCGGCATACCGCGGCAAGGACATCGACCTGGACGCGTCGGTCATCGCGTACGGCCCGCAGCGCAACCACATCGACAGCTGCTACTTCGGCAAACTGTCCATCGTCGGCGGCGCCATCAAGCACTCCGGGGACAACCTCACCGGCGAGGGCGGCGGCGACGACGAGGTCATCACCGTCGACCTCGGCCGGCTCCCGCAGGAGGTCAGCGGCCTGGTCTTCACGGTCAACTCCTTCTCCGGCCAGAAGTTCACGGAGGTCGCCAAGGCCTACTGCCGCCTCCTCGACGCCGCGACCGGCGAGGAACTGGTCCGCTTCGACCTCACCAGCGCCGAGCCGCAGACCGGTGTGATGATGGCGAAGCTGATCCGGCAGTACTCCGGCGAGTGGGAGATGACCGCCATGGGCGACTTCGTCAAGTCCCGCACGGTCCGGGGCATGGTGAAGCCCTCGGCCCAGGCCCTGTAGGCAACCGGCAGGTGGGGCGCCCCCGGCACCGCCGGCGCCCCACCACCGCCGCCTACGTCCGCAACCCACCCCACACCAGGGACAGATACCGCCGGACGGACTCCCCGGCGTCCCCGCCTCCCCCGTCGGTCGACTCGGACGCGGTCACCACCCCGTGCACCAGCCGCAGCACCTCGATCGGCTCGACGTCCCCCCGCAGCGTCCCCTCGTCCCGCGCCGCGCGCACCAGCCGCCCGGCCGCGCCCCGCACACAGTCGCCGCACGCCGTGTCCACGGCCGAGCCACCGGCCGTGACGGCGGTGCCCAGCAACGCCTTCATCCCGCGGACCTGAAGCATCCCCACAGCGAGCTCGTTCAGCCACTCCAGCAACGCCTCGCCCGGCGCCCGCTCGGCCGCGATCAGGTCGGCGCGCGCCGCGATCGCCTCGATCCGGTCGAGATAGGCGGCCTCCAGCAGCGCCCGTCGCGTCGGGAAATGCCGGTACAGCGTACCGGTCCCGACCCCCGCGCGCTTGGCGATGTCGTCCAGGGAGGCGCCTTCGCCATGCTCGGCGAAAGCCGCCGCCGCGACCTCCAGCAGCCGCTCACGGTTGCGGCGGGCATCCGCGCGCATGGCTTTGACCTGCGCCATCTCACTACTCCCTGCACCCGGGGCTTCTCGCCGAACCCTACCGCGCGTCGGTCCGCGGTCTCACTGGAACAGCGCGCTGTACGCGTTCAGCGCCGGCTGCCCGCCCAGGTGGGCGTAGAGCACCGTGGCGTCGCGGCCGATCTCGCCACGGGCGACCAGGTCGACCAGCCCCGCCATCGACTTCCCCTCGTACACCGGGTCGGTGACCATGCCCTCCGTCCGGGCGGCGAGCCGCATCGCGGCGAGCGTGGTGTCGTCGGGGATGCCGTACGTGCCCGCGTGGTACCGCTCGTCCAGTTCGACGTCCGCCTCCGTCAGCTCCTGCGTCACGCCGATGAGCTGCCCCGTGCGGTGGCTGCGCGATCCGGCGATCTGCTCCCGGGTGCGGGCGGGTGCCGCGGATGCGTCGACGCCGATCACCCGCCGGGGCCCGACCCCCGCCTCCGGCGAAGACAGGACGTGTGCCATTGTCAATCCAACGCTCGGGGCGGACGGTAACCAGGTTCCCGACCGTATGGTCCCGCGGTGGGTAGGGGCGCCCGAGCCTGGCCTCTCGAAGGTCCCACTCCTTGTCGAACGCGAGTACCGCGAGTTCTTCGGTAATGACGCGCTCCAGAGGTGCGACCGTGCCATTCGGAAGCCAGACCAGGGTTCCCTCAGCGAGACCCTCGAAGCTGGACATGCCCAGACGGTATGTCCAGCGACGTCGACCGTCCGAGGAATCGGACAAGGCCTTCCGTCCGTGTGACCCTCAATGCGAACGTCGCTGCCGCTTCCACGGCCCGGTGATCGCCAGCATGATGCCGGGGTCCTGGATGTTGGCGTAGAGGGTCTTCCCGTCGGGCGAGAAGGTGACTCCGGTGAACTCGCTGTACTCCGGCTCCTCTTCGGACCCGACGTTCAGGTCGTTGCGGGCGATGGGGTACGTGCGCCCGCTGTCGGTGGCGCCGAACAGGTGCTGGACGCCGTCGCCGTCCTCTGCGATGACGAGGCCGCCGTACGGGGAGACGGTGATGTTGTCGGGGCCGTCGAAGGCGCCGTCCGCCGACGGGTCGGGGTTGACGCCGAGGAGGACCTTGAGGGTGAGGGTGCGGCGCTTGGGGTCGTAGAACCAGACCTGGCCGTCGTGCGGCCGGCCGGGGCTCTCGTCGCGGGCGAAGGAGGAGACGATGTACGCGCCGCCGTCGGCCCACCACATGCCCTCCAGCTTGCGGGCGCGGGTGACCTGGCCGGCGCTGAACTGCTTGCGCACCGAGGTGCTCTTCGCGTCGCGGTCGGGGACGTCGATCCAGTCGACGCCGTAGACGGTGCCGGTCTTCGTCGCGCGGGAGAGGTCGTCGACGAACTTGCCGCCGGAGTCGAAGCACTTGAACGCCTGGAGGTCCCCGGCGTCGTCGGCGAGGGTGCGCAGCCTGTTGCGGCCGTGCCGGAAGCCCTCCGGCGGGGTCCAGCGGTAGAAGAGGCCGTTGGGGCCGGAGGCGTCCTCGGTGAGGTAGAGGTGGCCGCGCCTGGGGTCGACGACGACGGCCTCGTGGGCGTAGCGGCCGAGCGCCTTGATCGGCTTGGGGTCGCGGTTGGCGCGGCGGTCCTCGGGGTCGACCTCGAAGACGTAGCCGTGGTCCTTGGTCATCCCCTCCTCGCCCGCCTTGTCCTCGGTCTCCTCGCAGGTCAGCCAGGTGCCCCACGGGGTGCTGCCGCCCGCGCAGTTGGTGGCGGTGCCGGCGATGCCGACCCACTCGGCGACGTGGCCGCCGCGGCGGACCTCGACGACCGTGCAGCCGCCGGCCGCGGCGGGGTCGTAGACGAGGCCCTCGGTGAGCGGGACGGGGTGGGGCCAGTCGTCGCGGTGGCCGCCGAGTTCGTGGTTGTTGACGAGGAGGGTGGTGCCGCGCGGACCGTCGAAGGTGGCGGTGCCGTCGTGGTCGGACGGGGTGTACTCACCCGACTCCAGCTTGGTCCGGCCGCAGTAGGTGATGATCTCGTACCGGAACCCGGCGGGCAGGGCGAGGATGCCGTCGGGGTCGGGGATCAGCGGCCCGTAGCCGACCCCGCCGTGGTCGTGTCCGTGTCCGTGGCCTCTGCCGTGCTCCTCCCCCGCGCTCTCGGTGTCCGTGGAAGCGAGGGCGTTCGGGGCGGTGGCGAGGGCGCCGACGCTGCCCGCCAGCACGACTCCGGCGCCGGTGAGCGCGGAGCGACTGGCGAAGTCCCTGCGGGTGAGCGACATGGTGACTCCTGTGACGGTGAACGTGCCGGACGTGCCGTGGAGGGTGGCGGACCTCGGTCCGGCGACACGGTTCCGTCCGCGTCTGAACGGCGGTTGAACTACGCACGGCGCCCGCGCGGCAGCCCGCACAACCACGAACACGCCCCCGCAACCGCGGGCAGGCCCCGCGCAACCGCGGGCGCCCTCCCGCCCGACCGCGGGCATTCGTGCCTCCCCCAGAGCCTGAACGGCCTGGGCGGTACCCCCAGGGGCGGCACGGGTGGGCGGTGGGGGCACCTCCCGCTCATGGGGGTCCCCCCGCGCGAGCGAAGCCGAGCGTGGAGGAGGAGCCGAGCATGGAGGAGGCGTCCCGCAACGCCGGGCCGCGACACCCACCCCACCCAGCCGACCGACCGGAGCCAGGCCCCGCCCGGCTCCGCACCCCGGCGTCAGCCCCCCTGCTGCGACCGCGCCTTGAACGCGGCCTTACGCGCTTCCTTCGCGACCTTCTTGTCGGGATGCAGCCGCCCCATCGCCTCCAGGACGTCCGGCGTGGCCGGGTGCTCCACCCGCCACACCGTGTCGAAGAACCCGCTGTGCTGCCGGGCCAGCCCCTCCACCAGCGCACGCAGTTCCTCGGAGTTCCCCTCGGCCGCGAGCTGCGCCGCCACGGTGTCGATGGTCAGCCAGAAGACCATCTCCTGCGGCGGGGCCGGAACGTCCTGCGCGCCGTGCTCGGTCAGCCAGACCCGGGCCAGGCCGCCCAGCTCGGCGTCGTCGAGGACCTCCCGCAACGCGGGCTCCGCCTCGGTGCCGACCAGGGACAGCGCCTGCTGGCAGCGCAGCCGGCGCAGGGGCGCGCCGGTGTCCGAGCCGCGGGCCGCCGCCAGCAGTTCCCGGGCCGAGACGAGGGGGCTCCGGCCGGCCAGCCACAGCTCGGTCTCGGCGTGGGCCGCGGCCGGCGGGAAGGGGGCGGTGCCGTCGAGCAGCGCGTCGGCGCCCTTGTCGGAGAGGTCGCCGACGGCGGGCGCCTCGAAGCCGGCCTCCAGGAACCGGGCGCGCAGTCCGTACAGGCCGAGCGGGGTGAGCCGCACCATGCCGTAGCGGGCGACGTCGGTCTCGTCGACGGGCGCCGCGGGCTCCTCTTCCGCGTCGGCCATCAGGGCCTCGTCGACCGGCTGGTACTCGACGAGGCCGATCGGCTCCAGCAGCCGGAACTGGTCGTCCAGCCGCATCATCGCGTCGGACACCTGCTCCAGCACGTCGTTGGTGGGTTCGCTCATGTCGCTGGGCACGATCACGGACGCCGCCAGCGCGGGCAGCGGCACCGACGCGTCGCCGGGGCGGTCCTCGCCGACGGTGAGCAGGTAGAGGTTGCCGAGCACGCCGTCGAGGAACTCCGCCTCGGCCTCCGGGTCCCAGTCGAGGGACGACAGGTCTACCTCGCCGCCCTCGGCCATCGCGTCGACCAGGTCGTCGAGGTCGGGCACGCTCGCGTCGGCGAGCACCGCCTCCAGGGCGGTGAGCCACAGTCCGAGCACGTCCCGTGGGGAGCCGCCGGTGAGCAGCGCGACGTCCTCGCCCGCCGCGACGGTGCCCGCCTCCTCGTCGGTGATCTCGACGAGCCCGGTGTCCACGGCGATCCGCCATGCCTCGCTCGCGTGGGCCGCGGCGTCGTCCCCGCTCAGCCCGAGTTCCTCGGCCGCCGTCGGCAGCTGCTCCTCGACGAGCCCGCCCCCGGCGTCGACACGGGTGTCCGGACCGGCCCAGCGGGCCAGCCGGGCGGCCCGGGAGAGCACCGGCGCGGACAGCGCGTCGCGGGCCAGTTCCGCTTCGGGGCGCAGCCGTGCGGGCGGCAGGGTGGAGCTGTCTGACATCGGCTGTTTCTCCTCGCGCGCCTTGGCCGCCGTACGGCCATCCGGACGCCGTACGGCTCAACAGCTCAGCCTAGACGGGTTTCCACCCATGCCGCCCGGTTCATCTCCCCGACGGGTGGAGTACATGGCCGAAACCTTGACAACTGGTGTGGGCAAGCAGGAGATTGACGCGCGTAGAAAGCGGGGGACAAGTGTTCACTCAGCTCCACGTGTGCCCTGCCGCCCCTCGCCTGCCACCCTCGTCCCGTCGCGCCGCACCCATCGCCCCACCCTCGTCCCGGCGCTCTCACGTCCCCGGAGGGATCACGTTGGCCAGCAAGTCCTCCGCGCGCCTCGCCGCGCTCACCGTCGCCGCAGTCTGCTCGGCGGCGTCCACGATCGTCCTCACCTCGCCCGCGCACGCCGACTCCGTGCGCGTCCACGACATCCAGGGCAGCACCCGGCTGTCGCCGTACGCCGGCGAGCAGGTCACGGACGTGGCCGGAATCGTCACCGGCGTCCGCGGCTACGGCTCCTCCAGAGGTTTCTGGATCCAGGATCCGCGGCCGGACGCCGACCCGGCCACCAGCGAGGGCGTCTTCGTCTACACCGGCTCCACGCCGAAGGGCGTCGCCGTCGGTGACGCGGTCACCGTCTCCGGCACGGTCTCGGAGTACGTCCCCGGCGGCACCTCCTCCGGGAACCAGTCGCTGACCGAGATCACCCGCCCGGTGTTCACGGTCGTCTCCAGCGGCAACGAGGTCCCGGCCGCGACGACCGTCTCCGCCCGCACCGTGCCGCGCGCGTACGCCCCCGAGGGCGACGAGGCCGCGAACGGCTCGGTCAACGGCCTGCCGCTGCGGCCGGCGAAGTACGCCCTGGACCACTACGAGTCCCTGGAAGGCATGAACGTCCGGGTCGCCGACGCCCGCGTGGTCGGCGCCTCCGACCCGTACACGGAGCTGTGGGTCACGGTGAAGCCCTGGGAGAACGCCAACCGCCGAGGCGGCACGGTGTACGGCTCCTACGACTCCCAGAACACCGGCCGGCTGCAGATCCAGTCCCTGGGCAAGCCGGCCGACTTCCCCGACGCCAACGTGGGCGACACCCTCGCCGGCACCACCGCGGGCCCGCTGGACTACAACCAGTACGGCGGCTACACGCTGGTCGCGAGCGAGATCGGCGCGCTGGAGAGCGGGGGCACGGAGCGCGAGTCGACGCGCCGGCAGAGCAGTCGCGAGCTGGCGGTGGCGACGTACAACGTCGAAAACCTCGACCCGTCCGACGAGACCTTCGCCGCGCACGCCGACGCCATCGTGCACAACCTCGCGTCGCCCGACATCGTGTCCCTGGAGGAGATCCAGGACAACAGCGGCGCCACGGACGACGGCACGGTGGCCGCCGACGCGACGGTCGGCAAGCTGACCGACGCGATCGTCGCGGCCGGCGGCCCGCGCTACGACTGGCGCGGCATCGACCCGGTCGACGGCGAGGACGGCGGCCAGCCCGGCGGCAACATCCGCCAGGCGTTCCTGTTCAACCCGGAGCGGGTCTCCTTCACCGACCGCGGGGCCGGCGACGCGACCACCGCGACCGGGGTGACGAAGGTGCGCGGCAGGGCGGCGCTCACCCACTCCCCCGGCCGCGTGGACCCGGCGAACCCCGCCTGGGACGACAGCCGCAAGCCGCTGGCCGGCGAGTTCGTCTTCCGCGGCCGCACCGTCCTGGTCATCGCCAACCACTTCAACTCCAAGGGCGGCGACCAGAGCCTGTCCGCCCAGTACCAGCCTCCCGCGCGCGGCTCGGAGACGCAGCGCCACCTCCAGGCGAAGGCCGTGAACACCTTCGTCAAGGACGTCCTCTCCACTCAGAAGAACGCGGACGTCATAGCCCTCGGCGACATCAACGACTTCGAGTTCTCCAGGACCACGCGCATCCTGGAGGACGACGGCGCCCTGTGGTCGGCGGTCAAGTCGCTGCCGCGGAGCGAGCGTTACTCGTACGTCTACCAGGGCAACAGCCAGGTCCTCGACCAGATCCTGGTCAGCCCGTCGATCCGGTGGGGCGGGCGCCTGTCGTACGACAGCGTGCACGTCAACGCCGAGTTCCACGACCAGATCAGCGACCACGACCCGCAGGTGCTGCGGTTCCGTCCGTAACCGGCGGCCGGCGGGAGCGGGCTCAGCGGGGTACGAGGCCGAGGGCGTGGTCGTAGCGGTTGACCGTACTGCGCTTCAGGCCCGGCCAGTTGCGCACCCGCTCCCACTGGGCCGGCGCCGAGCCGACGCCGTCGCCCGGTGCGGCGAGGGCGTCGATGTGGGCCTGGGCGCTCTCCCACTCGGCGTAGTTGAGGACGCGGGTGCCGTCGGTGCTGAGGTGGAAGTGGGCGGAGATGCCGCCGGGGTGCGGCTCCGGCTCGCTCGCCAGTGCCTCGAGGACGGCGTCCACCCAGGCGCGCTGCCGCTCGGGGCCGGGGCCCTCGAACTCGACGTCGACGATCACGATGCAGCCCGGGTCGGGCGCCGGCCCGTCCTCGCGGGTGTCGCTGCGGTAGCGCCGGTACCTGCCGATCTCCAGCCGCTCGATGCCGGGCACGGCGGTGTCGACCTCGTCGACGCGCTCCTGCCGGTGCGTCTTCACGAAAGCCTCGTACGCCTGCTCGCTCGCCCACTGCGAGTGGTGCAGCAGGGTGCTGCCGTCGTGGCCGGTGTAGAGGTGGTAGCCCAGCAGGTCGTCGGTGGGCCAGGGTCGGCGCTCCCAGGTACGGGCGGTGGCCTCGACCGTCTGCCGCTGCCGCTCGGGCGTGCCCACCCGCCAGGTACTGAAGAAGGGGGCCCGGACGTCGGGACGGGCGATGTCGGGGTGTACGTCGGTACGGCGGGGCATGCCGGCCTCCAGTGGTCGGTTCGGCGGGTGCACGCTCCACTCTCCGACCTCGACCAAGGTTCAGGTCAAGCGCCCGCCGAGGGCCACGGGGCCGCCCCGACGTGCGGGACGAGGGGCCCCGCCCCCGGAGCCCCTCGTCCCGCCCGCACCCTCAGCAGCGCCCGTGACGGTGCCGGCGCCACAGCACGCCCGCCGCGCCCACCGCACCCGCCGCCGCTCCGGCGATCAGCACCGCGCGAGGATGCCCGAGCCCGGCCCGAACCGCACCGCGCGCCCGTCCCGGCACCCGCTGCTCCACGGTGTGCCCGGCCCTGCCCGCCTTGTCCTGCGCCGTATGGCCGGCCCGGCTCGCCTTGTCCTGCGCGGTGTGCCCGGCCTGCGCGGCGGAACTGCGCAGCTGCACGGTCATGGCACCGGCCTTGTCCCTCAGGTCGGCGGCCCGGGCCTTGGCGCGGCCCTTCACATCCGCCTTCCCCGCCAGCTCCTCCACGGTGTCGCCGAGCTGGCCGCGGGTCTGTTCGATCTGCCGCCGCAGCTCGTCGGGCCCCTTGGCCCCGCCGATCGGCTGTGCGGTGGAGCCGCTCCTCGCGCCGTCACCGCTTGTCGCGTCGGTCATCGATGCGCCCTTTCCCTGATCTGGTCCACGTCGGCCCTGACGCTGCCGAGGGTCTCCTCGGGTTTCGGGGGCACGGCGCGGCGGAGCTGTGCGCGGCCCATCATGGCCAGTACGCCCGCGATCACGAAGAGCACCGCCGTCACGATGAGCGCCGCGGCCCAGACGGGCAGCGCCAGCGAGAGCGCGGCGGTGGCCGTTCCGGCCAGGGCGAACAGCCCGACGTACGCGATGGCGCCCGCGGCGCCCAGCATCCCGCCGCCACGCCCGGCCCGCTTGCCCTTCTCGGCCAGCTCCATCTTGGCGAGGGCCACTTCCTGGCGCACGAGCCGGGAGAGCTGTTCGGTGGCCTGACCGACGAGTTCGCCCACGGAGTGCTGCTGCTCGTCGCGCACAGGCCTGGTGTGCATGGTCCCGGTCACGGTTCCGCCTCCTCTCGGTTCGGAGCACCCCGGGTACCCATGGCCGACCGGCACTACCCCTGCCCTCTCCCAGCGCCGACCCCGCAGCACTCCTTGCAGATACCTTGTAGCAAATTTAAGTGGAGCTACACGATCTGCCCATCGACACTACGTACATGACGACAGACGCCCGACCCCCCGCGCCCTTCGGCCGCGCCCTGTGCGCCATGGTCACGCCCTTCACCGAGGACGGCGCGCTCGATCTCGCCGGCGCCCAGCGGCTCGCCGACCGGCTGGTGTCACGGGGCTGTGACGGCCTGGTGCTGTCCGGCACCACGGGTGAGTCGCCGACCACCACGGACGCCGAGAAGGCGGCGCTGGTCACGGCGGTGCGGGAGGCCGTGGGGGAACGGGCGTCGGTCGTCTCCGGAGTGGGCACCGCCGACACCCGGCACACGGTGGAACTGGCGCTGGCCGCGGAGAGGGCCGGCGCGGACGGGCTGCTGGTGGTCACGCCGTACTACAGCAGGCCCCCGCAGGACGCCCTCGAGGCACACTTCCGGGAGATCGCCGACGCTTCCGGCGTGCCCCTCGTCCTCTACGACATCCCCGGGCGCACCGGCACCCGCATCGAACCCGACACCCTCGTCCGCCTCGCCGGCCACCCGCGGATCGTCGCCGTGAAGGACTGCTCCTACGATCTCCTCGGCACCCAGAAGGTGCTGTCCCGCACGGACCTGGCGTACTACGCGGGCTGCGACGAGCAGGTCCTCGCCCTGTACGCGGTCGGCGCGGCGGGGTACGTCAGCACGGTCGCGAACATCGTGCCGGACCTGTTCCGCGCCGTCCTCGACGCCTTCGACGCGGGCGACACCGGGCGGGCCGCCCTGCTCCAGCGGCAGGCGATCCCACTCGTCGAGGCGATGATGGCCGCGGGCCTGCCCGGCACGGTCACCGCGAAGGCCCTGCTCGGGGCACTGGACCTGCCCGCGGGCCCGGTCCGCGCACCGCTGCGGCCCGCGGACCGCGAGACGACCGACAGGCTGCTGGCGGCCTACACGGAACTGGTCGCCGATTCCGATCAGCTCCAGGTGTAGCCGTCCCCGAGCAGCAGCGTGTGCTCCAGTACGTCCTCCGCCGGGTCGTCGATCTGCCCCACGTCGACGTTGAGGAGACCGATCCGGGGACCGTTGTGCGAACCGGAGGTGGTCTCGTCCGCCTGCGCGGCCCCCGCCGAGCCCCAGCACACCAGCACCGCGGCGCCCGCCCCGGCCAGCCAACGCGCCACGGTCCTCGCCCGCTCGTTCGTCATACCAGGCCCCTCGTTTCGTCGGATCGGCGTCTGATCGGACACTTCGTCCACCCGTTCATCCGCCAAGACCACCGGAAGGTCACGGGAGGTCATCCGTACGTGC
The DNA here is from genome assembly GCF_044762405.1 of Streptomyces sp. NPDC097107. NCBI lineage: Bacteria > Bacillati > Actinomycetota > Actinomycetes > Kitasatosporales > Streptomycetaceae > Streptomyces > Streptomyces sp. NPDC097107. The sequence continues at coordinate 148,627 of NZ_JBIWEF010000001.1, forward strand.
GGGGGGCGCACGCAGCACGCGCCGTCATCACGTGGGCGGAACACACCCCTGGAGCCCCCGCCCGGAAACGGCGACCGCCCTCCCGGCAGCCCGGCAGGGGCACGTCGGAAGGGCGGCTCGGCCGTCGGCGACCGTTCTACGGCGTCAGTTGTGGCTGTGCAGGACGTCGTTCAGGCCGCCCCACACCGCGTTGTTCGGGCGGGCCTCGACCGTGCCCGTGACCGAGTTGCGGCGGAAGAGGATGTTCGAGGCGCCGGAGAGTTCGCGGGCCTTGACGACCTGGCCGTCGGGCATCGTCACGCGGGTGCCGGCGGTGACGTAGAGGCCGGCCTCGACGACGCACTCGTCGCCGAGGGCGATGCCGACGCCTGCCTCGGCACCGACCAGGCAGCGCTCGCCGATGGTGATGCGCACGTTGCCGCCGCCGGAGAGGGTGCCCATGGTGGAGGCGCCGCCGCCGATGTCGGAGCCGTCGCCGACGACGACGCCCGCGGAGATGCGGCCCTCGACCATGGAGGTGCCGAGCGTGCCCGCGTTGAAGTTGACGAAGCCCTCGTGCATGACGGTGGTGCCCTCGGAGAGGTGCGCGCCGAGGCGGACGCGGTCGGCGTCGGCGATACGGACGCCCTTGGGAGCGACGTAGTCCGTCATCCGCGGGAACTTGTCGATCGAGGTGACCTGGAGGTGCAGGCCCTCGGCGCGGGCGTTGAGGCGGACCTTCTCGACGTCGTCGACGGCGACCGGGCCGAGCGAGGTCCAGGCGACGTTGGCGAGGTGGGCGAAGACGCCGTCCAGACTCTGGCCGTGCGGCTTGACCAGGCGGTGGGAGAGCAGGTGCAGGCGCAGGTAGACGTCGTGCGTGTCGACCGGCTTCTCGTCCAGCGAGGAGATGACCGTGCGGACCGCGACCACTTCGACGCCACGCCGGGCGTCCGGACCGACCGCCGCGGTCGCGCCGCCGCCGAGGAGTTCGGCGGCCTGTTCGGCGGAGAGTCGCTCGGTGCCGGACGGGCCGGGCTCGGCGGTCAGTTCGGGGGCCGGGAACCAGGTGTCGAGAACGGTGCCGTCGGCGGCGATCGTGGCAAGCCCGGCGGCCACGGCGCCGGTGGTGCGGGGAGCAGTCGTGTCGGTCATGAGGGCAACCTAACCGGCCGTCGCCCGCGGAAGCGAGCCGACCCCTCGGGCGTCTCGCCCCGCGGTCACCGGCCCGGTGGGATCACCCGCGCCAGCACCTCCCGCGTGTACTCCTCGTCGTACGGCCTGTCCGTCAGCAGCACCTGAAGGCAGACACCGTCCATCAGCGCGACCAGGGCCCGCGCCGTGAGCGGGTCCGTACGGAGAGCGAGCAGGTCGGCTACGCCCTCGCACCACTCCGCCGCCACCGGGCGCAGGGCGGGGCGGCGCAGCGCGGCCAGGTACAGCTCGTACTCCAGCTCCACGCCCGTGCGGTCGCCGCCCAGCCACTCGCCGAGGACGCGGGCCAGTTCGCCGGGCAGGTCGGCGTCTGGGTCGGACAGGCCCGGGTGCGCGGCGACCACCTTGGCGAAGCCCTCGTTGGCCTGGCGCAGGGCGGCGATCAGGAGTTCGTCCAGGGTCGCGAAGTGGTAGGTCGTCGAGCCCAGCGGTACGTCGGCCTCGGCGGCGGCCGTGCGGTGGCTGAGGCCGGCGATGCCCTTGCGGCCGACGACCCGGATCGCCGCGTCGATGAGGCGCTGACGTCGCTCGGGGTCGTAGCGGCGGCCGGACATCAGTGCGCGCCGCCCAGGTTGAGGACGACGACGCCGATGATGATCAGCGCGATGCCGGCGGCCTTGGTGAGCGTCATCCCCTCCCCCATGAACGCCACCCCGATCGCGGCGATGGCGGCCGTGCCCACCCCGGCCCAGATGGCGTACGCGGTGCCGACGGACAGCACCTTCAGGGTCTGGGCGAGCAGCCCGAAGGAGACCACGTACCCGATCGCCGTCAGCAGCGAGGGGACCAGCCTGCTGAAGCCCTCGCTGTACTTCATGGCGGTGGTCCCGGCGACCTCGGCGGCGATGGCTCCGGCCAGGAGCAGATATCCCATGTGTACTAGCGTACATAACGGTGCGGGCGCGTACACGAGAACGGCGACACCCGAAGGTGTCGCCGTTCTCGTGGATGGGGCGGGCGGGGTCTCAGACGTTGAACCCGAGCGCGCGCAGCTGCTCGCGGCCGTCGTCCGTGATCTTGTCCGGGCCCCACGGCGGCATCCAGACCCAGTTGATCCGCAGCTCGTTGACGATGCCGTCCGTGGCGGACTTGGCCTGGTCCTCGATCACGTCCGTCAGCGGACAGGCCGCCGACGTCAGGGTCATGTCGATGGTCGCGATGTTCGCGTCGTCGATGTGGACGCCGTAGATCAGGCCCAGGTTGACGACGTCGATGCCCAGCTCGGGGTCCACGACATCCAGCAGGGCCTCGCGGACCTCCTCCTCGGAGGCCGGCTTCATTTCCACGGTCTCACTCATGCCGTCGTCTCCTTCTCGGCGTCGGCGCCGTCCAGTGCCTGGGCCGTCGCGTCCTTCCAGGCCATCCAGCTCAGCAGGGCGCACTTGACCCGGGCCGGGTACTTCGAGACCCCGGCGAACGCGACCGCGTCCTCCAGGACCTCCTCCATCGCGTCGTCCGGTTCGATCCTGCCCTTGGACTGCATCAGCTCCAGGAAGGTCTCCTGGATCCGCTGGGCCCGGGCAAGGTCCTTGCCGACCAGCAGGTCGTTCAGCACGGAGGCGCTCGCCTGGCTGATCGAGCAGCCCTGGCCCTCGTAGCTGACGTCACTGATCGTCGTGCCGTCGTACTTCACGCGCAGCGTGATCTCGTCGCCGCACGTCGGGTTGACGTGGTGCACCTCGGCGTCGCCGTCCCTCAGACCACGCCCGTGCGGGTTCTTGTAGTGGTCCAGGATGACTTCCTGGTACATGGAGTCCAGCTTCATGCTCTTCGCTCGTCCCGTCAGCCGAAGAAGTTCCGTACGTGCTCCAGGCCGTCGACCAGTGCGTCGATCTCGGCCGGCGTGGAGTACAGATAGAACGACGCTCGCGTGGTCGCAGGAATTCCGTAGCGGAGGCAGACGGGGCGGGCGCAGTGGTGGCCGACCCGGACCGCGATGCCCTGCTCGTCGAGGACCTGGCCCACGTCGTGGGGGTGGATGTCGCCGAGCGCGAAGCTGATCGCCGCGCCGCGCTCCTCGGCCGTCGTCGGGCCGATGATGCGCAGGTCCGGGACCTCCAACAGGCGCTTGACCGCGTACTCGGTCAGCGCGTGCTCATGGGCGAGGATCTTGTCCATGCCGATCGAGTCGAGGTAGTCGATCGCCGCGCCCAGACCGACCGCCTGCGCGATCGGGGGCGTGCCCGCCTCGAACTTGTGGGGAGCCGGAGCGTACGTGGAGGAGTGCATCGAGACCGTCTCGATCATCTCGCCGCCGCCGAGGAAGGGCGGGAGGTCCTCCAGCAGCTCCTGGCGGCCCCACAGGACGCCGATGCCCGTCGGCCCGCACATCTTGTGGCCGGTGAAGGCCACGAAGTCGGCCTGGAGGGCCTGTACGTCCATCGGCATGTGCGGCGCGGCCTGGGAGGCGTCGATGCAGACGAGCGCGCCGACCTCCTGGGCGCGGCGCACGATCGCCTCGACCGGGTTCTGGGTGCCCAGGATGTTGGAGACCAGCACGAAGGAGACGATCTTCGTCTTCTCGGTGATGACCTCCTCGATGTTCGAGAGGTCCAGGCGGCCGTCGTCCGTGAGGCCGAACCAGCGGAGCTTCGCGCCGGTGCGCTGCGCCAGCAGCTGCCACGGCACGATGTTGGAGTGGTGCTCCATCTCCGTGATGACGATCTCGGTGTCGGAGTCCACGCGGTAGGGGTCGTCGGCCCAGCCCAGCATGTTCGCGACCAGGTTGAGCGACTCCGAGGCGTTCTTGGTGAAGATCACCTCGTCGCGGGAGGGCGCGTTGATGAACTCCGCGACCTTGTCCCGCGCACCCTCGTACAGTGCCGTGGCCTCCTCGGCGAGGACGTGCACACCACGGTGGACGTTGGCGTTGTAGCGCTCGTAGTACTCGCTGAGCGCATCCAGCACCTGACGCGGCTTCTGGCTGGTCGCCGCGTTGTCCAGGTACACGAGCTTCCGCCCGTCGTGGACCTGGCGGTCCAGGATCGGAAAGTCCTTGCGGATCGCCTCGGTGTCGAGGAGGCCCGGCAGCTGTGTCACTCGGATGCGCCGCCCTTCGTGTATGCCTCGTAGCCCTCGGCCTCCAGCTTGTCGGCCAGCTCGGCGCCGCCCGACTCGGCGATGCGGCCGTTGGCGAAGACGTGGACGTGGTCGGGCTTGATGTAGCGCAGGATGCGCGTGTAGTGGGTGATCAGCAGGGTGCCGACCTCGCCCGACTCGTGGACGCGGTTGACGCCCTCGGAGACGACGCGCAGGGCGTCGACGTCGAGGCCGGAGTCGGTCTCGTCGAGGATCGCGATCTTCGGCTTGAGCAGCTCCAGCTGGAGGATCTCGTGGCGCTTCTTCTCACCGCCGGAGAAGCCCTCGTTGACGTTGCGCTCGGCGAAGGCGGGGTCCATGTTGAGGCGCTCCATGGTCTCCTTGACCTCCTTCACCCAGTGGCGCAGCTTGGGGGCCTCGCCGCGGACGGCGGTGGCGGAGGTGCGCAGGAAGTTGGAGACCGAGACGCCGGGGACCTCGACCGGGTACTGCATCGCGAGGAACAGGCCGGCGCGGGCGCGCTCGTCGACGGACATCTCCAGGACGTCCTCGCCGTCGAGGGTGACGGTGCCGCCGGTGATCGTGTACTTGGGGTGACCCGCGAGGGAGTAGGCGAGGGTCGACTTGCCGGAGCCGTTCGGGCCCATGATGGCGTGCGTCTCGCCCTGCTTCACGGTGAGGTCGACGCCCTTGAGGATCTCCTTCGTGGCGTTGTCGGCCTCGACGGTGACGTGCAGGTCTCGGATTTCAAGCGTTGCCATGGGTGCCTCAGGACTCCTGGGTGAGGGAGACGAGCACGTCGTCCCCTTCGATCTTTACGGGGTATACGGGGACGGGGCGCGTCGCCGGAAGACTGTCGGGCTTGCCGGAACGGAGATCGAAGCGCGAGCCGTGCAGCCAGCACTCGATGTGGCAGTCGTCGACCTCGCCCTCGGCGAGGGAGACGTTCGCGTGCGAGCAGATGTCATGGATCGCGAACAGCTCGCCCTCGGTGCGCACGACGGAGATCGGCGTGCCGTCGAGTTCCACCCGCTTCGGGGTGTCCTCCTCCAGCTCGTCCGCTCCACAGACGCGTACGAAGGTCATGCGACCGACGCCTCCAGCTCCTCTTCGATCTTGACGAGCAGGCGCTCCTCGATGTCCGCGACACCGATCTGCTGAACCAGCTCGGCGAAGAAGCCGCGGACCACCAGGCGGCGGGCGTCGATCTCGGGGATGCCGCGCGCCATCAGGTAGAAGAGCTGCTCGTCGTCGAAGCGGCCGGTGGCGGAGGCGTGGCCGGCGCCGACGATCTCGCCGGTCTCGATCTCCAGGTTCGGCACCGAGTCGACCCGCGCGCCGTCCGTGAGGACCAGGTTGCGGTTCATCTCGTACGTGTCGGTGCCCTCGGCCGCGGCCTCGATGAGCACGTCGCCGATCCAGACCGCGTGCGCGTCGTCGCCCTGCAGCGCGCCCTTGTAGACGACGTTGGACTTGCAGTGCGGGACGTTGTGGTCGACCAGGAGGCGGTGCTCCTGGTGCTGGCCCTGGTCGGTGAAGTACAGGCCGAACAGCTCGGCCTCGCCGCCGGGGCCTGCGTAGGCGACGCGCGGGTGCAGCCGGACCAGGTCGCCGCCGAAGGTGACCACGAAGGACTTGAAGGTGGCGTCCCGGCCGATCAGCGCGTTGTGCTGGCCGACGTGCACGGCCTTGTCGTCCCAGTCCTGGACGGAGACGACGGTCAGCTTGGCGCCGTCGCCCAGGACGTACTCGACGTTGGCGGCGAGCACCGCGTCACCGGTGTGGTCGATGACGACCACGGCCTCGGCGAAGGCACCCAGCTCGACGACCTGGTGGGCGTAGGCGGTGCCACCCTCGCCGTGCACGGCGATGCGGATCGGCTCGGTGAGGACCGTCTCCTTGGGGACGGTGAGCACGCCGGCCTTCTCGAACGCCGAGTAGGCCTGGGCGGCGACCCGGTCCACCGGGGTGCCGGCCCTGCCGATGCGCGCGTCGTCACGGCCGACGGTCTCGACGACGACGCCCTCGGGCGCGTCGATGTCGACCTTCACGCCGTCGCCGGTGGCGACCGCGGTGCCGTCGTGCAGCCCGCGCAGCCGCTCCAGCGGCGTGAACCGCCACTCCTCCTCGCGGCCGTGCGGGACCGGGAAGTCCGCCACGTCGAAGGACGCGGGCGCGCTCATGCGCGTGGCGACGGTCGACTCGGCGGCCACCGCGATCTGGCCCGCGGTGGTGGACCCCACGGGGATGTTCTGAGCCTCAGCCATGGCTGTCGGTCTGCTCTCTTCCTACGTCAGAAATCTGGCGACTGCTTCGGGGGCGGGTCTTAACCGACCGCGCCTTCCATCTGCAGCTCGATCAGCCGGTTGAGCTCGAGGGCGTACTCCATCGGCAGCTCCTTGGCGATCGGCTCGACGAAGCCGCGCACGATCATCGCCATCGCCTCGAACTCGCTCAGACCGCGGCTCATCAGGTAGAAGAGCTGGTCCTCGGAGACCTTGGAGACGGTCGCCTCGTGACCCATGGACACGTCGTCCTCACGGACGTCCACGTAGGGGTACGTGTCGGAGCGGGAGATGGTGTCGACGAGCAGCGCGTCGCACAGCACGTTCGACTTGGAGCCGTGGGCGCCCTCGCCGATCTCGACGAGACCGCGGTAGGACGTACGCCCGCCGCCGCGCGCCACGGACTTGGAGACGATGTTGGAGGACGTGTTGGGCGCCATGTGGACCATCTTGGAGCCGGCGTCCTGGTGCTGGCCCTCGCCCGCGAAGGCGATGGACAGGGTCTCGCCCTTGGCGTGCTCGCCCATCAGGTAGACGGCCGGGTACTTCATCGTCACCTTGGAGCCGATGTTGCCGTCGATCCACTCCATGGTCGCGCCCTCGTACGCCACGGCGCGCTTGGTGACCAGGTTGTAGACGTTGTTCGACCAGTTCTGGATGGTCGTGTAGCGGCAGCGGGCGTTCTTCTTGACGATGATCTCGACCACGGCGGAGTGCAGCGAGTCCGACTTGTAGATCGGAGCCGTGCAGCCCTCGACGTAGTGCACGTAGGCACCCTCGTCGACGATGATCAGGGTCCGCTCGAACTGGCCCATGTTCTCCGTGTTGATACGGAAGTAGGCCTGGAGCGGGATCTCGACGTGCACGCCCTTCGGCACGTAGATGAAGGAGCCGCCGGACCACACCGCGCTGTTCAGCGAGGCGAACTTGTTGTCGCCGACGGGGATGACGGTCCCGAAGTACTCCTTGAAGAGCTCCGGGTGCTCCTTCAGGGCCGTGTCGGTGTCCAGGAAGATGACGCCCTGCTCCTCCAGGTCCTCGCGGATCTGGTGGTAGACGACCTCGGACTCGTACTGGGCCGCGACACCGGCGACGAGGCGCTGCTTCTCCGCCTCGGGGATGCCGAGCTTGTCGTACGTGTTCTTGATGTCCTCGGGCAGGTCCTCCCAGGACTCCGCCTGCTTCTCCGTGGAGCGCACGAAGTACTTGATGTTGTCGAAGTCGATGCCCGACAGGTCCGAGCCCCAGTTCGGCATGGGCTTCTTCTCGAAGAGGCGCAGGCCCTTGAGGCGGAGCTTGGTCATCCACTCCGGCTCGTTCTTCTTCGACGAGATGTCGCGGACGACGTCCTCGTTGATGCCGCGCTTGGCAGAGGCGCCGGCCGTGTCGGAGTCGGCCCAGCCGTATTCGTACTTGCCCAGGCCCTCGAGCTCAGGGTGAGCAGTCTCCGTGGGGAGAGTCATGCGGGGTTCCTCCCGGCCGTGCTTGCGGATGCGTTAGCGGTGTTCGTGGGCGCTTGCGCCGCGGGCGGCGGCGCATGCGAAGTCTTCGGAATGAACGTGGTGCAGACCCCGTCGCCGTGCGCGATGGTCGCGAGCCGCTGTACATGAGTACCGAGCAGCTCGGCGAAAAATTCCGTCTCCGCCTCGCACAGCTGCGGAAACTGCTCTGCGACGTGGGCGACCGGGCAGTGGTGCTGGCACAGCTGCTCGCCCTGCTGGGGGTGGGGTGCGCTCCGCGCGGTAGCAGCGTACCCGTCCGCGCTCAGAGCCTTGGCCAGCGCTTCCGTGCGCTTCTCGGGCGGGACGGACTCGACCGCCTTGCGGTACGCGCTTCCCTGGGCGGCGATCCGGGCGCGGGCGAAGGCGGCGATCGCCTGCTCCCCGCCCTCCTGGCGGCCGATCCAGCGCAGGGCGTCCGCGGCCAGCTTGTCGTACGACTGGTCGAAGGCGTCCCGGCCGCAGTCGGTGAGCGCGAAGACCTTGGCGGGTCGCCCGCGCGTGCGCGTGCCGTAGACCCGCTGCTCACGGGCTTCGACCACATCGTCGGCGACCAGCGCGTCGAGGTGGCGCCGGACGGCGGCCTGGGTGAGGCCCAGACGCCCGGCCAGCTCGGCGACGGTCGACGGCCCGTGGTCCAGGACGGAGCGCGCGACACGGTTGCGGGTGGACCGCTCACCGGTCGCGAGTTCCTCCTGCGGAGCCTCGCCAACGTTTTTCACAACGCCATTGTTGCGTAATTCCTCCGGGGTCGGCAAGCCGCGTCCGGATCTCGTGCGGTGCCCTGCGTCACTTAGGCAGCCCTAACCTGACCTGCGGAAACGATCTTTGATCGATCAGTCCGGTGGCGCCCGGGTCCGGCCTGCGGGACACTCCCCGGCATGCCCACACCCCCTCCCACCGGCCCACTCGTCACCCGCGGCACGATCGCCGCCGGGCTGCGCGAGCTGGGTGTGCGGACCGACGACACTCTCCTCGTGCACTCCTCCCTCAGCTCCCTCGGCTGGGTCTGCGGAGGTCCGGTCGCGGTCGTTGAGGGACTGCTCGACGCGCTCGGCCCGGACGGCACGCTGGTGGTCCCCACCCAGACCGGCGACCTCTCGGATCCGGCCCTGTGGCAGAGCCCGCCGGTGCCCGAGGAGTGGTGGGACACGGTCCGGACCGCGATGCCCGCCTACGACCCGCTGATCACGCCCTCGCGCGGGGTCGGGGTGCTCCCCGAGACGGTGCGCACCTGGCCGGGCGCCCTGCGCAGCGCGCACCCGCAGACGTCCTTCGCGGCCCTCGGCCCCCGCGCCGCCGAGGTGGTCGCGGGGCACGCGACCGACTGCCGGCTGGGTGAGCGCAGTCCGTTGGCGACCCTGGAGCGGCTGGCCGCCCGGGTGCTGCTGCTGGGCGCGGGTTTCGAGGCGTGCACGGCCTTCCACCTGGCCGAATACCGCATTCCGTCCCCGCTGGTGGAGGTGGGACGGCCGGGACCGGTGGGCTGGGAACGGGTCACCGAGGTGTCGATCACCTCGGACCGGTTCGACGAGCTGGGCCACGACTTCGAACGGGACCGGCCCGTCGTACGGGGACGGGTCGGCGCGGCCGTCACGCGACTGTTCCCGCTGGCGGACGCGGTCGCCTACGCGGAGCGCTGGCTGCCGCTGCACCGTCCCCGTGAGTGACGGCCCGGACGCCCGGCCTCGAACGACGTGCCGGTCCGCGTGCCGGCCCGCGCCGGCACCGGTGAGCGGCCCGGGCGGGGCCTCGCGAGCCCCGCGCACCCCGCGAGCGACGGCTCAAGGGCCCTGAGCGCCGCACGCCGATGAGCGCCGTTCCCCGTGCCCGCCTGCGCACCACAAGCACAGCCCAGCAACCCCGCGACCACCGGCGTACGGGCCACCTCAGCGCCGAAAGCCCACCCCCGTGCCCACCGCATAGGGGCCACCTCAGCGCTGTAGGCCACCCCCGCCCCCGCCGCGTACGGCTACCGCAGCGCTGTAAGCCCACCCCCCGTGCCCGCCGCGAACGGCTACCGCAGCGCTGTAAGCCCACCCCCGCGGCCGTCCACACACAGCCGCCTCAGTGCCGAGAGCCCACCCCCGCGACCGCCCGCACACGGTTCTGAGCGGGCGTACGCCGTCCCGGTGTGCAAGCGTTCACCGGCCCCACGAGCGCCCCGCACGCCCACCCCTCGGAGGAGATCCCGCACCCCCGCGCCTGAACCCCCGGCCGCTTACCTAGACTCGTGACCCATGCGAAGCGAGCCCGTGGTCCAGGTCCAGGCCCTGGTGAAGCGGTACGGCACGAAGACCGCGGTGGACGGCCTCGACCTGGTGGCCCGGGCGGGTGTGACCGCCGTACTCGGCCCCAACGGGGCGGGCAAGACGACCACCGTCGAGGCCTGCGAGGGTTACCGCAGGCCCGACTCCGGCACAGTGCGCGTTCTGGGCCTCGACCCGGTGGGACAGGGCTCCGAGCTGCGGCCCCGGATCGGCGTGATGCTCCAGTCCGGCGGCGTCTACTCCGGCGCCCGCGCGGACGAGATGCTGCGCCACGTCGCGAAGCTGCACGCCCACCCGCTGGACGTCGACGCGCTGATCGAGCGGCTCGGTCTCGGCTCGTGCGGCCGGACGACGTACCGCAGGCTCTCCGGCGGCCAGCAGCAGCGGCTCGCCCTGGCGATGGCCGTGGTCGGCCGCCCCGAGCTGGTGTTCCTGGACGAGCCGACCGCCGGCCTGGACCCGCAGGCCCGCCGTGCCACCTGGGACCTCGTGCGGGACCTGCGCGGCGACGGCGTCTCGGTGATCCTCACCACGCACCACATGGACGAGGCCGAGCAGCTGGCCGACGACGTCGCCGTCATCGACGCCGGCCGGGTCATCGCGCAGGGCTCGCCCGAGGAACTGTGCCGCGGCGGCGCCGAGAACACCCTGCGGTTCTCCGGCCGGCCCGGGCTGGACGTCGCGTCCCTGCTCAAGGCGCTGCCCGCGGACTCCGCGGCCGCCGAGCTGACCCCGGGCTCCTACCGCGTCAACGGCAAGGTCGACCCCCAGCTGCTCGCCACGGTGACCTCCTGGTGCGCCCAGCACGGGGTGATGCCGGACCGCATCTCGGTGGAGCGGCACACCCTGGAGGACGTGTTCCTGGAGCTGACGGGCAAGGAGTTGCGCTCATGACGCAGGCCCGCACAGGGATCGGCCGGGGGTCCGGGGGTCGTCCCCCGGGAAGACACAGCCTGGAGCTGACGGGCAAGGAGTTGCGCTCATGACGCAGGCCCGCACAGGGATCGGCCGGGGGCCCGGGGGTCGTCCCCCGGGAAGACACAGCCTGGAGCTGACGGGCAAGGAGTTGCGCTCATGACACAGGCCCGCACAGGGATCGGCCGGGGGTCCGGGGGGCGTCCCCCGGGAAGACACAGCCTGGAGCTGACGGGCAAGGAGTTGCGCTCATGACGACGACCACCGGTACGTACTCGCCGAAGCCCGGTGCCGCGCCACTCGGCCGCATGATCGCGACCCAGGCCCTGCTCGAGACGAAGATGCTGCTGCGCAACGGCGAGCAGCTGCTGCTGACGGTGATCATCCCGACGCTGCTGCTCGTCCTGTTCAGCTCCGTGGACATCATCGACACCGGCGCCGGCGAGGCCGTGGACTTCCTCGCGCCCGGCATCCTGGCGCTCGCCGTGATGTCGACGGCGTTCACCGGGCAGGCCATCGGCACCGGCTTCGAGCGCCGGTACGGCGTGCTCAAGCGGCTGGCCGCCTCGCCGCTGCCGCGCTGGGCCCTGATGACCGCGAAGACGGTGTCCGTGCTGGTCACCGAGGTGCTCCAGATCGTGCTGCTGACGGTGATCGCCTTCGCGCTGGGCTGGTCGCCGCACGGCAACCCGTTCGCCGTGCTGCTGCTCCTGGTCCTCGGCACGGCCGCCTTCTCCGGGCTCGGGCTGCTGATGGCGGGCACGCTGAAGGCGGAGGCCACGCTGGCCGCCGCCAACCTGGTCTTCCTGCTGCTGCTCGTGGGCGGCGGGGTGATCGTGCCGCTGGACGAGTTCCCGGACGCGGCGCAGAGCGTGCTGGGGCTGCTGCCGATCTCCGCCCTGTCGGACGGACTGCGGGACGTCCTCCAGCACGGGGCCGGGATGCCCTGGGGCGACCTGGGGATCCTCGCCGTGTGGGCGGTCGTGGGGCTCGCGGCGGCCGGGAGGTTCTTCCGCTGGGAGTAGGCGCCCGGGCCGGAGACGGGACCCTAGTGAAAGCGTGCACAAGCGGACGCCTACGATGGACGGCGTGCCAAACGTGACCCGCGCCGACGCCGCAGCCGCCGTGCGCAACCCGCTCGCCTTCATCGCCGCACGCTGGACCCCGGAGCCCCGGACGGTCCGCCGGGCGGCCCTCGCCGCGCTCACCATGGCGGTGCTCATCGTCGTCACCGGCGGCGCCGTGCGGCTGACCGGCTCGGGCCTCGGCTGCCCGACCTGGCCCAAGTGCACCGACGACTCGCTGACCACCACCAGCGAGATGGGCTTCCACGGCGTCATCGAGTTCGGCAACCGCCTGCTGACCTACGTGCTGTGCGCCGCGGTCGGCTGGGCGATCATCGCCGCGCGGTCGCAGAAGCCCTACCGGCGTGGCTTGACGCGGCTGGGCTGGCTGCAGTTCTGGATCGTGATGGGCAACGCCATCCTCGGCGGCATCGTGGTCCTGGTCGGCCTCAACCCGTACACCGTCGCGGCCCACTTCCTGCTGTCGACCGCGCTGATCGCCGTCGCCACCGTGATGTGGCAGCGCACCCGGGAGGACGACGCGGCACCGCGCCCCCTGGTCGGCAAGGCCGTCCAGCAGCTGGTGTGGGCACTGATCGCCGTCTCCGTGCTGCTGATCGCGGTCGGCACGGTGGTCACCGGGGCCGGTCCGCACGCGGGCGACTCCAGCGACGTCCCCCGGATGCCGCTCGACTGGGAGACGGTGAGCAAGGTGCACGCCGTCCTGGCGTGGGTCGTGGTGACGCTGACGTTCGCCCTGTGGTTCGTCCTGAAGGCGGTCGACGCGCCCGAGGGCCCGCTGGCCCGCACCCGCGACCTGTTCCTGGTGCTGCTCGCGCAGGGGGCCATCGGCTACGTCCAGTACTTCACCGACCTGCCCGAGGTCCTGGTCGCCCTGCACATGTTCGGCTCGTGCGTGATGTGGATCGCGGCGCTGAGGGTGCTGCTGGCGCTGCGCGTGCGGGCGGCGGAGCCGGTGCCCGCGCCGCCGGCTCAGGAATACGAGGCGACCAGCGTGTCGATGGCCGGGCCCAGGTAACTCCGGGTCAGCTCGCACCTGCGGGCGGTCCAGCCGGTGGTCGGCGGTGCCGGGTTCCCGTAACGCCGTCCCTCGATGTCCGCGACGACCTCGTCGGGTGCGTCGAGGCCGCGGAGTTCCGCGAGGGCCTGCCGTTTGGAGATCAGGCCGCCGTCCCGCAGCGTGACGGTGGCGCGGGCGAAGGTGAGCAGGCCCAGGTCGACCCAGACGTCCTGCCGCCACAGCCCGTCCCGGCGCACGGCCGGCCGCCAGAAGTCCCGCTGGTCCCGCACGACGAACTCGGTGAGTTCGTCCTGTGGCACCGACGGCAGCAGCTCCTTCGGTGCTTCTCCGTGCAGGACCCGCCCGAACCGGTGGAGTTCGCTCCGGGTGACCGGGGTGACCGGCCGCTTGCAGAGCTCTTCGTGGGCCCAGGTCAGGTGCGGCCGCCCGGAGTCCGCGACAGTGCCGGGCGACAGATAGGTGCAGTGGAGCTTCGGGGCGAGCGGCTCGGCGCGGAGCCGGGCGTGCAGCAGCCCCAGGCGCCAGGCCGTGCGGAGCGTCACCGGGCGGTCCAGCACCGCGATCAGGTCGAGGTCGCTGCGGCCCTCCTGATAGTCACCGCCGGCCAGCGAGCCATGGGCCCACACGGCGAGGGGGGTGAGAGGCCGAAGGCTCGTGAGGAAGCGGTCGAGCAGGGCGTCGGTCGGCATCGGCCCAGTCTCCCCGCCTCACTCCAGCCCGTACACCCGCCCCGCGTTCCCCGAAGCGATCATCCCCGCCACCCGCTGCGCGTCCCCCAGGGACCACGCCCCCTCGGCCACCCAGGTGCCCAGCACCCGTCCCAGGGCCTCGCGGAACAGCCGGGCGGCGACCACGTGCAGCTCGGGCAGGCCCTGGGCGCCGCTGGAGAAAAGGATCTTGCCGAAGGGGGCCAGCTCCAGGATCTCCGCGAGGACCGTCGCCGCCCGGGCGCCGGTGCGCACCAGGGCGGCGCCCGAGTCGGCGTAGACGTGCGGGAAGACGCCGGCGAGGTGGGCGGCGTGGCGGTGGTACGGGTAGCCGTGCAGCAGGACCAGGTCGGTGCCGAGACCGGCGGTGGCCCGTACGAAGTCCGTCAGCAGGACCGGGTCGGTGCGGTCGATGCGCAGGCCGGGCTCGCCGAGGCCCGCGTGCAGCTGGAGCGGCAGACCCGAGGCGACGGCGATCCACAGCAGGTGGCGCAGCAGTACCGGGTCGCTCAGCTCACCGCCGACCTCGCGCCCGGTCAGCCAGCGGGCGGCGGCGCCGCGCACCTCGCCCGGGCCCGGCGGTTCCGGCGCGAGCGCCAGGCCGTGCCGCACGCCCGCGACCGAGGTGAAGGCGACCGCGTTCGCGGCGGCGCCGTGCACGGCCTCGGCGAGGTTGGCGAGGAAGGACTCGACGGTGCCGGAGGTGTCGGCGACCTGCTCGGCGAGCAGTTCGAGGCGCACGATCTCGTGAGCGTCCGCGTCCGCGGCGGACGCCATCTCGGCGGGGCCGGTGAGGTCGCCGGGCAGGCCCGCGTCGACCAGGTACGTCGTGATGCCGCTGCCGCGCAGCAGCCGGCGGTCGGCCTCCATGACGCCCAGCTCGCGGCGCCGGGCCAGATACCGGGCGGGCGGGCAGTGCGGTTCCAGGCCCAGCAGGGGCGGGCACCAGCGGCGTACCGCGAAGCCGGTCTGGGTGTCGAAGAGGGTGGTGCCCGGCGCGGGCGGTCCCTCGGTGCGGGCCAGCCGGGCCTCGAAGGTGCCGAGGCCCAGCTCCGTTCTCAGGACGCCGTGGCAGTACTGGTCCACCAGGGACGGCGTTTCGATCATCCGGACTCCCCGTGATGGGACCGTGCGCCGTGCGGCTCGTGCGCCTTGCGGCTCGTGAACCTGACGGCTCCTACGGTCCTAACGGGTGAACCCGGTCTCAGGTGTTGCTCGGGCCGCCCACCTGGATGCCCGCCATGCGCGACCACTCGTAGGGGCCGGTCTCCACCCTGGCCGCGAACTCGCCGTCGAAGTCCTCGTGGACGGTGATCCCGGACTTCGCCACGGCCTTCTGCGCCGTCTCGTAGGAGCGCGCGACCAGGTCGCCCCAGGCGCCGTCCGCGCCGACGAGCACGATCCGGGCGCCGCGCTCACCGAGGTAGGCCACCTGGCCCTCGGCGCCGCCGTGCGCCTTGGAGAAGGAGTCGATCCGCCCGGCCAGCCGGGTCACCCGGCGCTCGGCCCACCGGTCGGCCTTCGTGTCAACCTGCTGCGTGTCTGCCATGACCAGGATGCTACCGACGGGTAGATCGAACGGCGACGGGCGGGGTGGGGGGGGCGGGGCCCCCCCCCCCCCCCCCAGCGCCGGATTATGTAAAATAATGAAACGAA
>NZ_JBIWEF010000001.1:164307-785135 GCF_044762405.1 Streptomyces sp. NPDC097107
CATGTTTGCAGCGGCCGGGTATATCGCCGGGCGCCGGGGGGGGTGCGTGGCCTGGGCCCCCCACCCCGCCCGTCGGAGCCTTTTACGAGGAGATGCTCAGCGCAGGAAGGGGTCCACCGCGATCGCCAGGAACAGCACCGACACGTAGGTGATGGACCAGTGGAAGAGCCGCATCTCCTTGAGCTTGCCGCCCGTCGCCTCGGACTTGGCGCGGTTCTGCAGACCGTGTGCCTCCCACAGCCACATGCCGCCGGCCAGCAGGGCAACCGCCGTGTAGAACCAGCCGGTGTAGCCGAGCGGCGTCAGCAGCAGCGACACGACGACCATCACCCAGCTGTAGATGACGATCTGCCGGGCGACGACCTTGTTGGAGGCGATGACCGGGAGCATCGGCACGCCGACGCGCGCGTAGTCCTCCTTGACCTTCATGGACAGCGGCCAGTAGTGCGGCGGCGTCCAGAAGAACATCACCCCGAAGAGGATGACCGGCGCCCAGGACATCGAGTCGGTGACGGCCGACCAGCCGATGAGTACCGGCAGACAGCCGGCGATGCCGCCCCAGACGATGTTCTGCGAGGTGCGGCGCTTGAGGATCATCGTGTAGACGACGACGTAGAAGAGGAGTGCACCGAGCGAGAGCCAGGCCGACAGCCAGTTGACGGTGAGGCCGAACAGCAGCGTCGAGACGATGGCCAGGGCGATGCCGAAGACGAGGCATTCGGCCGGGCTGACCATGCCGGTCACCAGTGGCCGCTGCGAGGTCCGGTCCATCAGCGCGTCGATGTCGCGGTCGATGTACATGTTCAGGGCGTTGGCGCCGCCCGCGGACAGGTAACCGCCGACACAGGTCAGCAGCACCAGCTTCAGGTCCGGAACACCCTGCTCGGCCAGGAACATCACCGGAACGGTGGTGATCAGCAGAAGCTCGATGATCCGCGGTTTGGTCAACGCCACGAACGCCTTGACACGGGCCCCGAACGGCCGGTGACTCGGGCTCTGGCTCGTCCCGATAACCCCCGCAGGACGGGATTCAACGGCCGTCACGCACACCCCTGACAGAGACTCCCAGCAAGCCCGACCGTGTGAAGTGGCGGTAAAGGCTCGCGCGTACCACGCCACTTTAGACGTTGCCCATACCTCGGCCTTCGCGGGGGTGGGGTCGTGTTGAAGAGGGTGCTCCGACGTGCGTTCGGACGGTCGATTGAGCGGTCAGATGAGCGGCTCCGTATTCACTTGCCGAATGCGGTTTCACCCAGTCGACAGGCGGATCCAAGAGAGTCCCGGCAGTCTGGTTTCCAGCGGAAAAACGCACGTACTTACGGGGGTAGGCTCAACAACGGCCGGCCGACTCAGGACGCGCCGGCAGCCGGTGGGCGCCCACGTGCACCGGCATCCGACATGTGGAGAGGAGCCCTGACTCAGGGTGAGCACCAAGCCGACCACCACAGACCTCGAGTGGACCGAACTGGACCAGCGGGCCGTGGACACCGCCCGCGTCCTGGCCGCCGATGCCGTACAGAAGGTTGGCAACGGCCATCCGGGTACGGCGATGAGCCTGGCGCCCGCCGCCTACACCCTCTTCCAGAAGGTGATGCGGCACGACCCCGCCGACGCGGACTGGGTCGGACGCGACCGTTTCGTGCTGTCCGCCGGCCACTCGTCCCTGACCCTCTACACGCAGCTGTACCTGGCCGGCTTCGGCCTGGAGCTGGCGGACCTGGAGTCCTTCCGGACGTGGGGCTCCAAGACCCCGGGCCACCCCGAGTACGGCCACACCACGGGCGTGGAGACGACGACCGGCCCGCTCGGCCAGGGTGTCGCCAACGCGGTGGGCATGGCGATGGCCGCCCGCTACGAGCGCGGCCTGTTCGACCCGGAGGCCGCCGAGGGCGAGTCCCCGTTCGACCACTTCATCTACTGCATCGCCGGTGACGGCTGCCTCCAGGAGGGCATCTCCGCCGAGGCCTCCTCCCTCGCGGGCCACCAGAAGCTCGGCAACCTGGTCCTGCTCTGGGACGACAACCACATCTCGATCGAGGGCGACACCGAGACCGCCGTCTCCGAGGACACCTGCAAGCGCTACGAGGCGTACGGCTGGCACGTGCAGCGCGTCGCCCCGAAGCCCGACGGCGACCTGGACCCGAACGCGCTCTACGACGCGATCGAGGCGGCGAAGCAGGTCACCGACCGGCCGTCCTTCATCGCGATGCGCTCGATCATCGCCTGGCCCGCCCCGAACGCCCAGAACACCGAGGCCGCGCACGGCTCGGCGCTCGGCGACGACGAGGTCGCGGCGACCAAGCGGGTCCTGGGCTTCGACCCGGAGAAGTCCTTCGACGTCTCCGACGAGGTCATCGAGCACACCCGCAAGGCCCTGGAGAAGGGTCGGGCGGCCCGCGCGGTGTGGGAGAAATCCTTCCAGCAGTGGCGGGACAACAACCCCGACCGCGCCGCCGAGTACGAGCGGGTCGCCAAGGGCGAGCTGCCCAAGGGCTGGGAGGAGAAGATCCCGGTCTTCGAGACCGGCAAGGGTGTCGCCACCCGCGCCGCGTCCGGCAAGGTGCTCCAGGCGCTCGGCGCGATCGTCCCCGAGCTGTGGGGCGGCTCCGCCGACCTGGCCGGCTCGAACAACACGACGATCGACAAGACGTCCTCCTTCCTCCCGGCGGACAACCCGCTGCCCGAGGCGGACCCGTACGGCCGCACGATTCACTTCGGCATCCGCGAGCACGCGATGGCCGCCGAGATGAACGGCATCGCGCTGCACGGCAACACCCGCATCTACGGCGGAACGTTCCTGGTCTTCTCCGACTACATGCGCAACGCCGTGCGGCTGTCGGCGCTGATGCACCTGCCGGTGACGTACGTGTGGACGCACGACTCCATCGGTCTGGGCGAGGACGGCCCGACCCACCAGCCCGTCGAGCACCTCGCCGCGCTGCGCGCCATCCCGGGTCTGAACGTGGTCCGCCCGGCGGACGCCAACGAGACGGCCGTCGCCTGGCGCGAGATCCTGCGCCGCTGGACGAAGGAGTTCGGCAAGGGCCAGCCGCACGGTCTGGCGCTGACCCGCCAGGGCGTGCCGACGTACGAGCCGAACGAGGACGCGGCCAAGGGCGGCTACGTGCTGTTCGAGGCGGAAGGGCCCGAAGGGCGGAGCACCGAGGCCGAGGTCGTCCTCATCGCCACCGGTTCCGAGGTGCACGTCGCCGTCGAGGCGCGCGAGCGGCTCCAGGCCGACGGTGTGCCGACCCGCGTGGTGTCCATGCCGTCCGTCGAGTGGTTCGAGCAGCAGGACCAGGGGTACCGGGACAGCGTCCTGCCCCCGTCCGTGAGGGCCCGCGTCGCGGTCGAGGCCGGGATCGGCCTCACCTGGCACAAGTACGTGGGGGACGCCGGCCGCATCGTTTCCCTGGAGCACTTCGGTGCTTCGGCGGACGGCAAGGTGCTCTTCCAGGAGTTCGGCTTCACTGCCGAGAACGTGGCCGCCGCCGCCCGGGAATCGCTGACCGCAGCCCAGCGCTGACGCTCACACACGACACGTAGGAGATGCATTTTCCATGACAGACGCACTCAAGCGCCTCTCCGATGAAGGCGTCGCGATCTGGCTGGACGACCTGTCGCGCAAGCGGATCACGTCCGGCAACCTCGCCGAGCTGATCGACCAGCAGCACGTCGTGGGCGTCACCACCAACCCGACGATCTTCCAGAAGGCGATCGCCCAGGGCGACGGCTACGACCAGCAGCTGTCGGACCTGGCCGCCCGCAAGGTGACCGTCGAAGAGGCCGTCCGGATGATCACCACGGCGGACGTCCGCGACGCCGCCGACATCCTGCGCCCCGTCTTCGACGCCACCGGGGGCAAGGACGGCCGGGTCTCCATCGAGGTCGACCCGCGTCTCGCGCACAACACCAAGGCGACGGTCGCCGAGGCCAAGCAGCTGGCCTGGCTGGTGGACCGGCCGAACACCTTCATCAAGATCCCGGCCACCGAGGCGGGTCTGCCGGCGATCGCCGAGACCATCGGCCTGGGCATCAGCGTCAACGTCACGCTGATCTTCTCGCTGGAGCGCTACCGCCTGGTCATGGACGCCTTCCTGACCGGCCTGGAGAAGGCCAAGGAGCGCGGCCTGGACCTCTCCCGGATCCACTCGGTGGCGTCCTTCTTCGTGTCCCGCGTGGACACCGAGATCAACAAGCGGATCGACGCCCTCGGCACCGACGAGGCCAAGGCGCTGCGCGGCAAGGCCGCCGTCGCCAACGCCCGTCTGGCCTACCAGGCGTACGAGGAGGTCTTCGCCTCCGACCGCTGGGCCGCCCTGGAGAAGGCCGGCGCCAACAAGCAGCGCCCGCTGTGGGCGTCGACCGGTATGAAGGACAAGGCGTACAGCGACACCCTGTACGTCACCGACCTGGTCGCGCCGAACACGGTCAACACCATGCCGGAGGCGACGCTGCTCGCCACCGAGGACCACGGCGAGATCACCGGCAACACCGTCGCCGGCGGCTACGAGCAGGCCCGCGCCGACCTCGACGCGGTCGGGAAGCTCGGGATCGGCTACGACGAGGTGGTCCAGCTGCTGGAGAAGGAGGGCGTCGACAAGTTCGAGGACTCCTGGACGGACCTGCTGAAGTCGACCGAGGCGGAGCTGAAGCGCCTCGCCCCCTCGGAGGGCTAAGACATTGTCAAGCAGCAACCCGCTGCGTGACCCCGCAGACCGACGGCTCCCGCGTATCGCGGGGCCGTCGGGTCTGGTCATTTTCGGCGTCACCGGCGACCTCTCCCGCAAGAAGCTCATGCCCGCCGTGTACGACCTCGCCAACCGGGGTCTGCTGCCGCCGGGCTTCTCGCTCGTCGGTTTCGCCCGCCGCGACTGGGAACACGAGGACTTCGCCCAGGTCGTGCACGACGCCGTCAAGGAACACTCGCGAACCCCCTTCCGTGAGGAGGTCTGGCAGCAGCTCAGCCAGGGCATGCGCTTCGTCCAGGGCACCTTCGACGACGACGAGGCCTTCGAGCGGCTGCGCGGCACCATCGACGAGCTGGACAAGGCACAGGGCACGGGCGGCAACTTCGCCTTCTACCTGTCGGTGCCGCCGAAGTCCTTCCCGGTGGTCATCCAGCAGCTGAAGAAGCACCAGCTGGCCGACCAGTCGAGCGGCTCCTGGCGCCGCGCGGTGATCGAGAAGCCGTTCGGCCACGACCTGAAGTCGGCCGAGGAGCTCAACGGAATCGTCCACGAGGTCTTCGCCCCGGACCAGGTCTTCCGTATCGATCACTACCTGGGCAAGGAGACCGTCCAGAACATCCTGGCGCTCCGCTTCGCCAACACGATGTTCGAGCCGATCTGGAACCGGTCCTACGTCGACCACATCCAGATCACGATGGCCGAGGACATCGGCATCGGCGGCCGGGCCGGCTACTACGACGGCATCGGCGCCGCCCGCGACGTCATCCAGAACCACCTCCTCCAGCTGCTCGCGCTGACCGCGATGGAGGAGCCCGCCTCCTTCGACGCGGACGCGCTGGCGGCGGAGAAGACCAAGGTGCTCGGCGCGGTCCGGCTCCCCAAGGACCTGGGCCGGGACACCGTGCACGCCCAGTACGCGGCGGGCTGGCAGGGCGGCGCGAAGGCCGTCGGCTACCTCGAAGAGGACGGCATCGACCCGAAGTCGAAGACCGACACCTATGCCGCGATCAAGGTCGGCATCGACAACCGCCGCTGGGCGGGCGTCCCCTTCTACCTGCGCACCGGCAAGCGTCTCAGCCGCCGGGTCACCGAGATCGCGGTCGTCTTCCAGCGCGCGCCGCACTCCCCCTTCGACTCCACGGCCACCGAGGAGCTCGGCTCGAACGCGATCGTCGTCCGCGTCCAGCCCGACGAGGGCGTCACCGTCCGCTTCGGCTCCAAGGTGCCGGGCACGTCGATGGAGATCCGGGACGTGTCCATGGACTTCGCGTACGGCGAGTCCTTCACGGAGTCCAGCCCGGAGGCGTACGAGCGCCTCATCCTCGACGTGCTCCTGGGCGACGCCAACCTCTTCCCGCGCACCGAGGAGGTCGAGCTGTCCTGGAAGATCCTCGACCCGATCGAGCAGTACTGGGACGAGCACGGCACTCCGGCCCAGTACCCGGCCGGCACCTGGGGACCCGTCGAGGCGGATCACATGCTCGAACGAGACGGACGGAGCTGGCGCCGCCCATGAAGACGGACCTCACGGACACCACGGCCAGCAAGATCAACAAGGCGCTGGTGCTGGGCCGCCGGGCGATCGGCACCCCGGCCATCGGCATGGTGCTCACCCTGGTCATCGTCACCGACGAGGAGAACGCCTACGACGCGCTGAAGGCCGCGAGCGACGCCGCGCACGAGCATCCCTCGCGCACGCTCGTCGTCATCAAGCGCGTCTCGCGGTCGCCCCGGGACCGAACGAAGTCCCGGCTGGACGCGGAGGTACGGCTCGGCGCCGACGCGGGCACCGGCGAGACGATCGTGCTCCGCCTGTACGGCGACGTCGTCGACCACGCCCAGTCGGTGGTCCTGCCGCTGCTGCTGCCGGACGCGCCGGTCGTGGTGTGGTGGCCGGTGCACGCGCCGCTGGACCCGGCCGGGGACCCGCTGGGCGCCCTGGCCCAGCGCCGGGTCACCGACACCTACGCCTGCGAGGAGCCGGTACGGGAGCTGGCCGCCCGCGCCGACGCCTACACGCCGGGCGACACCGACCTGTCCTGGACCCGCATCACGCCGTGGCGCTCGATGCTCGCGGCGGCCCTGGACCAGGTCGACTGCAAGGTGCAGGCGGTCGAGGTGGAGGGCGAGGAGTACAACCCGAGCTGCGAGCTGCTCGCGATGTGGCTCGCGGACCGGCTGGACGTGCCGGTGAAGCGCACCGCTTCCAACGGACCGGGTCTGACGGCGGTCCGGATGGACACCGACTGCGGCCCGGTCGTCCTGGACCGGGCCGACGGCTCGCTGGCCAACCTGTCCATCCAGGGCCAGCCGGCCCGCGCGGTGGCGCTCAAGCGCCGCGAGACGGCCGAGCTGATCGCGGAGGAGCTGCGGCGCCTCGACCCGGACGACACGTACGCCTCGGCTCTGCGGTACGGGGTGGACCGGCTGAACGCGCCGGACGCCTCGGATGCCTCGAGCAAAGGGGGCGCCGTCGCGGTCCCCGCTCCCGTCGAGACGGCTGCGAAAGCTCCCGCGAAGGAAGCGGCGCAGGAGAAGACCCCGGTGAAGAAGGCGGCGGCGAAGTGAGCACTCCCCAGCTGGTCGTGCACCGTGACAAGGAGCTGATGGCCGAGGCCGCGGCGGCACGGCTGATCACGAGGATCGTGGACGCGCAGGCTTCCCGGGGCAGCGCGTCCGTGGTCCTGACCGGCGGCCGCAACGGCAACGGCCTGCTGGCCGCTGTCGCCAAGTCCCCGGCCCGGGACGCCGTCGACTGGGCCCGTCTGGACCTGTGGTGGGGCGACGAGCGTTTCCTGCCGGAGGGCGACCCGGAGCGCAACGTCACCCAGGCCCGCGAGGCGCTGCTCGACTCGGTGCCGCTGGACCCGAAGCGAGTACACGCGATGCCGGCGTCGGACGGCCCGCACGGTGCGGACGTGGAGGCCGCGGCGGCGGCCTACGCGCGGGAGCTGGCCGGGGCGTCCGTCCCCGAGGACCACGCCGCGGTGCCGTCCTTCGACGTCCTGCTGCTGGGCGTGGGCCCGGACACGCACGTGGCGTCGCTCTTCCCGGAGCACCCGGGCGTACGGGAGACGGAACGCATGGTGATCGGCGTCCACGGCTCCCCGAAACCGCCGCCCACCCGCATCTCCCTGACCCTGCCGGCGATCCGCGCGGCCCGTGAGGTGTGGCTGCTCGCGGCGGGCGAGGACAAGGCGAACGCGGTCGCGATGGCCCTCTCGGGCGCGGGCGAGATCCAGGCCCCGGCGGCCGGCGCACAGGGCCGCGCCCGCACCCTGTGGCTCCTGGACACGACGGCGGCATCGCAGTTGCCGAGATCCCTCTACCCCCCGGCGTCGGCCTGATTCAGCCCGTCCGGCGCTTGCGGACGAGGCCGTTCAGGCCGAAGCGGGGGTCTGGGGCGGCAGCGCCCCCGGGAACGGGAACGGGCAGGGGCGGCGGGGGCGGCGGGGCGAGAACCCTCCCCCGCCGCCCACCCCGTCACTTCACGGACCCCGCCATGACCCCCTGCACGAAGTGCCGCTGGAAGGCGAAGAACACCACCACCGGCACCACCAGCGACAGGAACGCCCCCGGTGCCAGCACATCGATGTTGCTGCCGAACTGCCGGATCTGCGACTGGAGTTCCACCGTCAACGGCTGCGACGAACTGTCCGCGAACAACAGCGCCACCAGCATGTCGTTCCACACCCACAGGAACTGGAAGATGGCGAGGCTGGCGATGGCCGGCTTCCCCACCGGCAGCACCAGCCGCGTGAAGATCCGCCACTCGTCGCCGCCGTCCATCCGCGCGGCCTCCAGCATCTCCTTGGGCATCTCGGCGAAGTAGTTCCGCAGCAGGAACACCGCGAACGGCAGCCCGTACGCCACGTGGAAGAGCACGACACCCGGGATGGTCCCGAACAGGCCCAACTGCCCGAAGAGCTTGGCGACCGGCAGCAGCCCGATCTGCACGGGCACCACCAGCAACGCCACGACCAGCAGGAAGATCGCCTCGCGCCCCGG
The DNA here is from genome assembly GCF_044762405.1 of Streptomyces sp. NPDC097107. Classification (NCBI taxonomy): domain Bacteria; kingdom Bacillati; phylum Actinomycetota; class Actinomycetes; order Kitasatosporales; family Streptomycetaceae; genus Streptomyces; species Streptomyces sp. NPDC097107. The sequence continues at coordinate 173,007 of NZ_JBIWEF010000001.1, forward strand.
GAAGTCCAGCCACGCGAAGGCGTACCCGGCGAGCGCCCCGACGACCACGACGAGCAGCGTCGTCGGCACGGAGATCAGAACCGTGTTCCAGAAGGCCTGGGTGATGCCCGAGTTGCCGAGCAGCGCGGAGTAGTTGTCGAGGGACAGCTGCCCGGGGCCGGCGAGCGCCGTCCACCAGCCGCCCTCTGCCGTGTCCTCGGCCGACCGGAGCGAGGACAGGAACAGCCCGGCCAGCGGCGTCATCCACACCAGGCCGATGAGCACGAGGAATGCCTGAACGACCCCGTTGCCCAGATACCGCCGCACGGCGTTCATCGCTTGCTCCTCATCGCTGACTCCTCTTGAAGCGGCGGACGTTGAAGACCATGGCCGGGACGACGAGCAGCAGGAGCAGCACGCCGAGCGCGCTGCCGAGCCCCTGGTTGTTGCCGCCGCCGAACGACACCAGCCACATCTGCGTCGCGAGCACCGTCGCGTCCTCCTGCACGGGGCCGGGCGCGATGATGTAGACGAGGTCGAAGACCTTCATCACGTTGATCACGAGGGTGATGAAGACGACGGTCAGCACCGGTGCCAGCAGCGGCACGGTGATCCGCCGGAAGATCTGCCACTCGTTCGCGCCGTCCATCCGCGCCGCCTCCAGCGCGTCGCGCGGCAGCGACGACAGCCCGGCGCCGATCAGGACCATGGCGAACCCGGTCCAGATCCACAGGTACGCCCCGATGATCGCGGGCGTGACCAGCGCGGGTCCGAGCCAGGAGACGCCCTCGTAGGGCGGGGCGAAGTTCGACGCGGGCAGCTCGACGGCGTACGAGCCCTCGGCCAGGTCCTCGAAGCGGAAGGAGCCGTCGGCCGCTGTGGTCGTGGTGGCGACCGTACGGCCGTCGCGCACGGCCTCGACCGTCATCTCGGGCAGCCCGTTCTCGCGCCGGTCGACCCGGCCCTGCTCCCCTCCCCCTCCCGGCGTGAAGTCCAGGTAGACGACACCGCTCACCTCACCGGCCGCCGCCTCGCGCCCAGCCGCGTCGTACGCGGGCTTCGTGCCGGACGGCAGGTCGTCGGGGAGTACGCCGACCAGGCCGAGCGCCACCGTGTCGCCGGGGGACACGCCCGCACTCGTCCGGTACGACCCGTCCGCCGCCTTGACCAGGCCGCCGCCCTCCTGTCCCTCGCGGGCGCGGGCGCCCGGGTAGGTCGACGTGCCGGCGAAGGCGTCGTGCACGCCGGTCACGGCGGCGTTGAGGACGCCCTTGTCCGGGTCGTGGTCGTAGGCGAGCCGGAAGATGATGCCGGCGGCCAGGAAGGACACCGCCATCGGCATGAAGAGGAGCAGTTTGAAGGCGGTGGCCCAGCGGACCTTCTCGACCAGGACGGCGAGGATCAGGCCGAGGCCGGTCAGCAGCGTGGGGGCGATCACGACCCAGATGGCCGTGTTGCGGACGGCCTTGAGGGTGGCCGGGTCCCTGAACATCTCGGTGTAGTTGTCGCCGCCCACGAAACGGGTGCCCGAGGCGTCGAAGAAGCTGCGCCCGACGGAGAACAGCACGGGGTAGACGACCAGCGCGCCCAGCAGGAGCAGCGCGGGCAGGACGAAGAGCAGGGCGACGGCCGCCCGGCGCCGCCGGGGGCGCCGTACGGGCGCCGGGCCGGGGGCGGTGGGCCAACTCGCCTCTTTCACCAGGGTCGAGGTCATGGCCGGTCAGTCCTTGTAGGCCTTGGCGGCCGCGGTCTCCAGCTGCGCGGCGGTGGCCTTCGGGTCGGACGGGTCGCGCAGGAAGTCCTGGAGGATCTTCCACTCGCCCGTGCCCTTGGTGCCGCCGAAGGCCGCCGGTGCCTGGTCGGACATGTCGAAGCGGACCGAGTCGCCGGCGTCCACGAGGGACTTGGCGGTGGCCCGGCTGACGTCGTTCCCGTAGGAGGCCAGGTCGAGCTTCTTGTTCGGGGAGAGGAAGCCGCCCGCCTCGGCCCACACGGCCGCGGCCTCGGGGGTCGCGAGGTACTCCAGGAGTGCCATGCCGGCCTTGGAGTTCTTGCCGTCCTTCAGGACGACGGCCGCGTCACCGCCGCTGACCACGGGCGCCTCGCCGTCCTCGACCGCGGGGAACGGGAAGAAGTCCGCGTCCTTGCCGATCTCCTTGCCGAACTGGTCCTTGGCGACCCCGGCGACGAAGTCGCCCTCGTAGACCATGCCGGCCTCGGGCTTCGGGCCGAAGACCTTCTCCACCGAGCCCGGGAAGTCGGTGTTCAGGGCGCCCTTCCGGCCGCCCTCGATGAGCTGCTTGTCCTCGAAGAGCTTGCCGAGGGTGGTGAGCGCCTCGACCACGCTCGGGTCGGTCCACTTCAGTTCGTGGGCGGCGAGGGCGTCGTACTTCTCGGGTCCGGCCTGGGAGAGGTAGATGTTCTCGAACCAGTCGGTCAGCGTCCAGCCGTCCTGTCCGGCGACCGAGAAGGCGGCGAGCCCGGAGTCGGAGACGGTCTGCCCGGCCTTCAGCATCTCGTCGTACGTCTTCGGCGGCTCGACCCCGGCCTGGGCGAGGGCGTCGGGGCTGTACCAGACGGTCGACTTGTGGGCGGCCTTGAAGTACAGGCCGTAGAGGGTGCCGTCGACGCTGCCGTACGACTTCCAGACGTTCGCGAGGTTGGCGTCCACGGACTTCTGCGCCGTCCTGGACAACGGCTTCAGCCAGCCCTTGCCGGCGAACTGCTGGAGCACGCCGACCTGCGGGACCATCACGACGTCGGGGGCGTTGCCGCCCTCGATCTTGCTGCCGACGACGGTGGAGACGTTGTCGCCGGTGGAGACGAAGGACGTCGTGGCGCCGGTCTTCTCGGAGAAGGCGTCCAGCACCTTCTGGAAGTTCTCCTGCTCGGTGCCGGACCAGACACCGGCCACGGTGACGGACTGTCCGCCGAGCGCCTTGTCACCGCCGCCGGCCGTGACGGGTCCTGAGCCGCCGCACGCGGTGGCGCCGAGGGCGAGGACGAGGGCGGTGCAGCCGGTGAGCAGAGGGGTGCGTCGTCGCATCATCGTTGATGTCCCTTCGAGAGTCGGGAAAGCAAAGGTCAGAGGTCGGCGATCCACCAGGCGGCGGTGGAGCCGGTCAGTACGCCGGGCGGGCAGGGGCCGCTGGTGAGCAGCGGGGTGCCGGGGACCGGCGCGGGTGCGGGGGCGGTGCCGAAGTTGACGGCGCAGACCAGGCCGTCACCGCGGACGAAGGCCAGGACGCCGGGCGGGGTCTCCAGCCAGCTCAGGGTGCCCTCGCCCAGCTGGGGCAGGCCGCCCCGGAGCTGGAGGCCGTCTCGGTAGAGGTGCCAGAAGGAGCGGGTGTCGGCGAGGGCGCGGTCGGTGGCGTGCTCGGCGAAGTACTCCGGCTGCGGCAGCCAGGGTTTGGCGCTGCCGTCGCCGGAGGTGAAGCCGAACGGGGAGGCCTGTCCCGACCAGGGCAGCGGCACCCGGCAGCCGTCGCGGACGCGGGCGCGGCTGCCGGTGCGGTGGAAGACCGGGTCGGTGAGCACGTCGTCGGGCAGGTCGACGACCTCGGGCAGGCCCAGCTCCTCGCCCTGGTAGATGTACGCGGCACCGGGCAGCGCCAGCATCAGCAGGGCGGCGGCGCGGGCGCGGGCGGTACCGAGGCCGCTGCCGTCGGTGGCGGGTTCGCCGTAGCGGGTGACGGTGCGGACCTGGTCGTGGTTGTTGAGGACCCAGGTGACCGTGGAGCCGGTGCCGGCGATGTCCTGCATGGCCTCGGAGATGACCTTGCGGAAGGCGTCGGGGTCCCAGGGGGCGCCGAGCAGGTCGAAGAAGAAGGCCTGGTGGAGCTCGTCGGGGCGGACGTAGCGGGCGTGCTCGCGGGCGCTGGGGACCGAGACCTCACCGACCAGGAGGCGCTCGCGGCCGTCGCGGTCGGCGTACTCCTCGCACACCGCGCGCCACTGCCGCCACACGTCGTGCACCTCGGGCTGGTTCCAGGCGAGCGGGTTGACCGAGTCGCGGGTGCGGGCGTCGGCCTCCGGGTCCGGGGAGTCGGGCAGTTCGGGGTGCTTGTAGAGGCCGGCGGCCACGTCGATGCGGAAGCCGTCGACGCCCCGGTCGAGCCAGAAGCGGAGTATCCGGTCGAACTCGGCGGCGATCTCGGGGGTGCGCCAGTTCCAGTCCGGCTGCTCGGGCGTGAACATGTGCAGGTACCACTGGCCGGGGCAGCCGTCGGCCTCCGTCACCCGGGTCCAGGCCGGTCCGCCGAACATGGCGTGCCAGTTGTTGGGCGGTTCGTCGCCGTCCGGGCCACGGCCGTCGGCGAAGTGGAAGCGGGCGCGGGCCGGGCTGCCGGGCCCGGCGGCGAGGGCCTCGCGGAACCACGGGTGCTCGCTGGAGCAGTGGTTGGGGACGATGTCCAGCAGCACCCGGATGCCGAGGCGCCGGGCCGCCGCGACCAGCGCGTCGAACTCGTCGAGGTCGCCGAAGAGCGGGTCGACGCCCCGGTAGTCGGCGACGTCGTAGCCGTGGTCGTGCTGCGGCGAGGGGTAGAAGGGGCTCAGCCAGATCCCGTCCACGCCGAGCTTGCGCAGATACGGCAGCCCGGCCCGGACGCCGGCGAGATCGCCGACCCCGTCGCCGGTGCTGTCGAGGAAGCTGCGGACGTAGACCTGGTAGATCACCGCGTCACGCCACCAGTGGTGCCTGTTCACCCCGTAGACCTGTCTGTAGAGCCGCCGTTGTTGTGCATGCATGTTAGGTAGCGGTGTCGCGAGGGTGTCAACGAACAGAACAGAAGCTACTGAGCAGTTGGTAGTTTATATGCCGACTTTTCTCCACAACGAGCACACAGATGAGACGTCGGCGTTACCTAACGAGTAACTAGAGACGCTGGAAAGGGTTCAGCGCCGCGAGATCGCGGCCAGCTCGCGTGCCAGCCGGCGCACCGCCGCCTCGGACGTCTGCCGCCCGGTCATCGCGTCGCGCACGACCGCCTGCACCGCCAGGCTGACCTGGCCGTAGCGCGGGCTCTTGGGGCGCGGCGCGGCGGCGAGCACGCTCTCGCGCAGGGTCGGCAGGTACGGGAACGCCTCGGTGAGTTCGGGATCCTCGTAGAGGTCGGCCCGTACGGGCGGCAGCGCGCCGCGGGTGAGCACCCGGCGCTGGACGCGCTCGCTGGTGAGGTACGCGATGAGACGGGCGGCCGAGTCGGGGTGCCGGGCATGGGCGCCGACGGCCAGGTTGGAGCCGCCGAGGACGCTCGTACCCGGCCCGCCGGGTCCCGGCAGCGGCACGGCGCCGACCTTGCCGGCGACCTTCGAGTCCGCGGCGGAGGCGCCGACGTAGGCGTAGGGCCAGTTGCGCAGGAAGAGCAGGCGGCCGTCCTGGAAGGCCTGCTTGGACTCCTCCTCCTTGTAGGTGAGCGCGTCCTCGGGTATCCAGCCCTCGCGCACCCCGCGCGCCAGGAATCCGATGCCCTCCCGGGCCGCCGCCGAGTCCACGGTGACGCGTTCGCCCTCGTCGCCGAGGATGCTGCCGCCGGCCGAGTAGACGGCCTCGGCGGCGTTGACGGTGAGGCCCTCGTAGGGCAGGAACTGGCCCGCGTAGCCGCCGAGTCCGTGCTTCGGGGCGATGGTCTCGGCGTACCGCTCCAGCTCGGCCCAGGTGCGCGGCGGCGGGACGCCCTCCTCGGCGAGGACGTCCTTGCGGTAGAGGAGGAGGCCCGCGTTGGTGACGTACGGGACGGCGTACAGCCGCCCGTCGTACGTCGCCGTGTCGACGACCGGCGGCAGGAAGGTGTCGAGCGGGAACCGGTCGCGGGGCAGCGGGCGTATCCAGCCCGCCGCGGCGAACTCGGGGGTCCAGTTGACGTCGATGTTGAGGACGTCGAAGCGGTGCCGGTCGCCGTCGCGCAGGTCGGTGGCCATCTGCGCGCGGGTCTCGTCGGCGGAGTCGGGCAGTTCGACGAGGGTGACCTTCTCGTCGGGATGGTCTCGGTTCCAGCCCTCCAGCAGCGGGCCGAGGTAACCCGTGAGGTCACCGGCGGTGGCCAGGGTGAGCGGCCCGCGCCCGCTCGCCGCGCCCTCGCCGGCACGGGCGCCGGAGGCGGCGTAACCGGTCAGGATCACGACGAGGACGAGGAGGCCCCTACCGGCGGCATGGATCCACCGCATAGGTTCCTCCCTGTACGACCTGTACGACCTCGCACGCCGGCCGGCACTCGCGCGCGCACCGGCACCGGGCTTCCTTGCCCGGGTCAGGGGCCATGTATACCTGTTAGGTATGCGCGATACTAGGGCCTGGAGCACATGACTAGAAGGGGAGGACGGCTGAGTGCGCCTGCACCTCCTGGCTCTCCTGGCCCGCGGTCCGGCCCACGGCTACGAGCTGAAGCAGGACCTTGAGCAACTGCTGGGCTCCGCGTACCCTCAGCCGAACGTCGGCCAGATCTACGTCACCCTCGGCCGCCTCGAGAAGACGGGGCTGATCGAGGGCGAGGACATCGAGCAGTCGAGCCGGCCCAACAAGAAGGTCTACCACCTCACCGGCGCCGGGCGCGACGAGCTCCGGGCCTGGTACGAGGAGACGGCGGACGAGCCGCGGGTGCGGGACGAGTTCTTCATGAAGCTCGCCCTGGCCCCGCAGACCGGGCTCGCCGACCAGATCGCCCTCATCAACAAACAGCGGCGGCAGTACCTGAACACCATGCGGCAGCTCTCCAAGCTGGCCGCCGCCGAAGACCGCGACAACCGCGTCGCCCACCTCCTCATCGAGGGCGCGATGCTGCACCTGCAGGCCGACCTCGACTGGCTGGAACGGTGTCAGGAAGAGCTGGAGGAGCTGGAGTGAGTGCTGGCGTGAGTGCTGGCGTGAGTGCCGATCCCGCTCCCGTGCTGCGGGCCGAGGGCCTGGTCAAGACGCATCACGGCGAGGGTGCTCCGGCGCATGCCGTGCGCGGGGTCGACCTGTGTGTGCGGCGGGGCGAGTTCGTGGCGATCACCGGGCCGTCCGGCGCCGGCAAGTCGACGCTGCTGCACCTGCTCGGCGGCCTCCGGCGGCCGGACGCCGGCAGCCTCTGGCTGGACGGCGCGTGCACGGACGCGTACAGCGAGGCGCGCTGGGCGGTCGAGCGCAGGAAGCGCATCGGCATCGTCTTCCAGTTCTTCAACCTCGTCTCCGACCTGTCCGTCGCGGACAACGTCGAGCTGCCCGCCCTGCTCGCCGGACTGCCGCCGAAGCGGGCGCGCGCCGAGCGGGCGGAGCTGCTGGCCGAGCTGGGCCTCGTGGGCAAGGAGCGCAGCATGCCCGGTGAGCTGTCCGGCGGCGAGCAGCAGCGGGTGGCGCTCGCCCGGGCCCTGGTCAACCATCCGCCGCTGCTGCTGGCCGACGAACCCGCGGGCAGCCTGGACAGCAAGGGCACCCGCGAGGTGATGCGGCTGCTGTCCCGCTTCCACCAGCGCGGCCAGACCATCCTGCTGGTCACCCACGACGCCCGGCTCGCGAGCGCCGCGGACCGGGTGATCAGCTTCTTCGACGGGCGCATAGCCGACGACGCCGAACTGGACGCCGGCACGCCGCCGGGCCGCCGTTCCGGGGCGTCCGCCGTGCTGGAACTCAAGGACTGACATGCGGGCGTACGACCACCGCGAGCACCGTGAGCACCGCGAGCACCGCGAGCACCGTGAGCACCGTGAGCACCGCGAGCACCGCGAGCACCGCGAGCACCGCGAGCACCGCGAGCACCGCGAGCACCGCGAGCACCGCGAGCACCGCGAGCACCGCTCACCGGAGGGCTGAGGCCCGTGCGAGCCACCCTGCGCTGGGCCCACTCCGATCTGCGCACGCACCGGGGCGAGGCGCTGTTCCTCGTCCTCGCCACCGCCGGCATCGTCGCCTCGCTGCTGCTGGCCACGGCCCTGTTCGGGTACGCGACCAACCCCTGGCAGCGCGTCTTCACGCAGGCCCGTGGCGCCCACGTCTGGCTGCACACCGACAGCGCCGCCGACACCGGCGAGCTGGCGGGCCTGGCCGGCGTCCAGTCCGTCGCCGGGCCCTACCCCACCGCCGACGCCACCGTCGCCGTACGCGGCACCCGCGCCTCCGTCGAGTTGCGCGGCACCGCCGAGGAACCCGATGTGGGGCGCCCGCTGCTCACCGCCGGGCACTGGCTCGACCCGGCCGACCCCGACGGGGTGGTCCTGGAGAGCCGCCTCGCCCGCGCGCTGCTGGCCCAGCCCGGCGACACCCTCACCCTGCCGGGCGCCGCGCGCACCCTGACGGTGCTGGGCATCGCCGACAGCCCCGAACGCCGCTACCGGCCGGGCGAGCAGCCGGGCCTGGTGTGGGCACCGCCGGCCGCCGTGGCCGACCCGGGCGGCCAGGTGATCGGGCTGCGGCTGACGGACCCCGGGGACACCGACTATGCCGTGCAGCGTGCGGTGACCGTGCTGGGCGCCGGTGCGATCGGGCAGGTATCCACCTGGCAGCAGGCCCGCGCGGAGGCCCAGGGCGACAACCGGCTGCTCGGCCAGGTCCTCGGCCTGTTCGGACTGGGCGCGCTGCTCGCCGCCGGGCTGGCCGTGCACGGGGCGATCGGCACCCGGATCCGCGGCCATCTGAGAGACATCTCCGTCCTGAAGGCGATCGGCTTCACGCCGGGCCAGGTCGTCCGGGTCTTCCTGCTCCAGCACCTCGCCTACGCCCTGCTCGGCGCGGTGGCCGCCGCCGTGCTCACGCAGGCGCTCGGCAGCCTCGTCCCCGGGCGGCTCGGCGACGCGGTCGGCGTGTGGCAGGGGCTGCCCGGGCACACCGTCGCGCTGTTCGCCGTACCGGCGGCCGCGGTGCTGTTCATCGGCGCCACCACCGGGCTCGCTGCCTGGCGGGCGGGCCGGGTGCCGCCGGTTCCGGTGCCGCGCCCGGCGGCGGCGCAGGGCAGCCGGCTGTCCGGCGCGGCACGGAGGGCGCTGGGGCTGCGGGTGCTCAGGGTGCGGGTGCGGGTGCGCGGGCGTGGGGTTCGGGTGCGCGGGCGTAGGGTTCAGGGGCCCGGTGAGCCCAGTGTGTCCGCTGTTTCCACGGCGTCTGGTGTGCCGGGTGTATCCGGGGGGTCCGGTGAAACTGGTGTGCCCGGTGAACCAGGTACGCCCGGCGAAACGGGTGTGCCCGCTGTACCGGGTGCGTCCGGTCAACCGGGTGTGCCCGCGGTGCCGGATGCGTCCGGTCAACCGGGTGTGCCCGCGGTGCCGGATGCGTCCGGTCAACCGGGTGTGCCCGCGGTGCCGGGTGCCACGGCGTCGCCCGGTGTGCGGGAGGTGGAGGTGCGGGTACCGCCCGCGCTCGTCCTCGGCTGGCACAAGGCGTTCACGCGCCGCCCGCGCTCGCTCGCCACGGTCGCCCGCCTCACGCTGCCGCTGCTGCTGATCGTGGTGGCGATGAGCGCGTGGACCACCATCGACCGCTTCCAGAGCCGCCCCGAGCAGCTCGGTCTGCCCACCGCCCTCACCGTCCGCGCCGACGCCGGTCTCGGCGACCGCGGCACTCGCACCCTGCTGGAAGGCGACCCCCAGGTCGCCGCCGCCTACCCGGGCGTCGAGGTGGCCGCCCTGGTGCCGGGCCAGACCGCGACCATCGCGCTGCGCGGGCTCGGCACCCGCGCGGGCCCCTACCCGTACGCCCTGGCCGAGGGCCGCCGCGCGCACGGACCGGACGAGGCGGTGGCGGGGCAGGGACTGCTCGACCTGCTGGAGGTGCGGGTCGGCGACTGGGTGCGGATGACCGTCGGCGACCAGCCGCAGATCCTGCACATCGTGGGCCGCAGCATCGAACCGGAGAACGGGGGCCGGGTCATCTCCACGTCCCTCGACACCCTCCGGGAGAACGACCCGCGGCTGAGTCCGACCCTCTACCAGCTCCGCCTGCACCCCGGCGCCGACCCGGGCGAGGTCGCCGGGCGGCTCGCGGAGGCCGGGCACGGACGGTTCGACGTGCACTCAGTGACGAACCCCGCCGACGGGCTCTCCCCGCTGCGTGGAGTCGTCCTCGGCCTGATCGCCGTCCTCGCCCTCATCGGGCTGATCGAACTGCTCACCGCCATCGGCGGCACCGTCCGGGAGAGCGAACGGGACCTGCTCGCCCTCAAGGCGATCGGCCTGTCCCCACGCCAGATCACCGGCATCACCGTCACGGCCACCGCGTGCACCGCCCTGGCGGCCGTGCTCCTCGCCACCGCTCTCGGGCTGCCGCTCGCGCACTGGCTGATCGACGCCCAGGGCGCCTCCAGCGGCATCGGCGCGGGCATCGCCCAGGCCCCCTCCCCCGTTTTCCTCACCCTGCTGGGCGGGACCGCGGTGCTCGGTGCCGCCGCGCTGGCCGCCGTACCGTCGGCACGGGCGGCCCGGCGCCGCCTCGCGGACACCCTGAGCGCGGTGGCCTGACCGGACGACCGGCCGGGCCACCGTACGCCCCGTCCCTCACTGCCGGCCGCGCAGCTCCCGGTAGGCGGCGACCAGCGCCTTGGTGGAAGCGTCCAGGCCGGGGACCGAGCCCGCCGCGGCAGCGGCTGATGAAAACGTCTCGGTGAGGGCGGGTTCGACGCGCTTGGCGAGCACCTTGCCGAGTTCGACGCCCCACTGGTCGAAGGAGTCGATGTTCCACACCGCGCCCTGGACGAACACCTTGTGCTCGTAGAGGGCGACGAGCTGGCCGAGTACCGACGGGGTCAGCTCACGGGCGAGGATCGTGGTCGTCGGGTGGTTGCCCCGGAACGTCTTGTGCGGGACCAGTTCCTCCGGCACGCCCTCGGCCCGCACCTCGTCCGGCGTCTTGCCGAAGGCGAGCGCCTGGGTCTGCGCGAAGAAGTTCGCCATCAGCAGGTCGTGCTGGGCCTTCAGCTCGTCGCTCAGCTCGGCCACCGGCTCGGCGAAGCCGATGAAGTCCGCCGGGACGAGCTTGGTGCCCTGGTGGATGAGCTGGTAGTAGGCGTGCTGTCCGTTGGTGCCGGGCGTGCCCCAGACGACCGGGCCGGTCTGCCAGTCCACTTCGCGTCCGTCCCGGTCGACGGACTTGCCGTTGGACTCCATGTCGAGCTGCTGGAGGTACGCGGTGAACTTCGACAGGTAGTGCGAGTACGGCAGCACCGCGTGCGACTGGGCGTCGTGGAAGTTGCCGTACCAGATGCCCAACAGGCCCATCAGCAAGGGCACGTTGGACTCCGCGGGGGCGGTGCGGAAGTGCTCGTCGACGAGGTGGAACCCGTCGAGCATCTCGCGGAACCGGTCCGGGCCGATGGCGATCATCAGGGAGAGGCCGATCGCCGAGTCGAACGAGTAGCGGCCGCCGACCCAGTCCCAGAACTCGAACATGTTGGCGGTGTCGATGCCGAAGTCGGCGACCTTACCGGCATTCGTCGACAGGGCGGCGAAGTGCTTGGCGACGGCCTCCTCGTCACCGAGCGCGTTCAGCAGCCAGGTCCGGGCGGAGGTGGCGTTGGTGACCGTCTCGATGGTGGTGAAGGTCTTGGAGGCGATGACGAACAGGGTCTCGGCCGGGTCCAGGTCGCGGGTGGCCTCGTGCAGGTCGGCGCCGTCGACGTTGGAGACGAAACGGACCGTCAGCTCGCGATCGGTGAAGGCGCGCAGCACCTCGTAGGCCATGGCGGGGCCGAGGTCGGAGCCGCCGATGCCGACGTTGACGACGTTCCTGATGCGCTTGCCGGTGTGGCCCTTCCACTGCCCGGAGCGGACGCGGTCGGCGAAGCCGGCCATCCTGTCGAGCACGGCGTGCACCTTGGGGACGACGTTCTCGCCGTCGACCTCGATCACCGCGTCCCGCGGGGCGCGCAGCGCGGTGTGCAGCACCGCCCGGTCCTCGGTGGTGTTGATCCGCTCGCCGCGGAACATGGCGTCGCGCAGCCCGAACACGTCGGTGGCGGCGGCCAACTCCCGCAGCAGCCGCAGGGTCTCGTCGGTGACGAGGTGCTTGGAGTAGTCGACGTACAGGTCTCCCACCCGGAGCGTGCAGCCGGTGCCGCGACCGGGGTCGGCGGCGAACAGCTCTCGCAGCCGCACCTCGCCGAGCTCCTCGCGGTGCTTGGCCAGCGCGGTCCATTCGGGCGTCTGGTTGAGCCTGGTACGGCCGTCTGCGTTCATGTCGGACTTCAGCCTTCTTCCTTCGGTGTCCCAGCTGTCCCGGCTGGTCCAACCTAATTGATCAGCCCGCGAGAAGACTGGCTGACAAAGACGGAAGGGGCTTGAAGGAGGCCGGTCTAGATCTCGCCCCGCAGTTTGGCGAGCGCCTCGGCGAGAATCGCCTCACCGTCCGCGTCGCTGCGGCGCTCGCGCACGTAGGCGAGATGTGTCTTGTAGGGCTCGGTGCGCGGCGGGTCCGGCGGATTGTCCCGGTCCTGTCCGGCGGGGAAACCGCATCGCGGGCAGTCCCAGGTCTCGGGGACCTGTGCGTCGCTCGCGAAGCTCGGCTGCGTCTCGTGTCCGTTGGAGCACCAGAAGGAAATGCGCAGGCGCGGCGCGGACTCGCCACGCTCGGCCTCGCCCATCGGCCCCGCCCCGACCCGGCTTCCCCGGATCGCGTTGCCACTTGCCACGGTCGTAACTCCCTGCGTGATGGTGCCGCAAAGCGAGTCGGCGTTCGCTTCACTGCGAGCGCCTCAGTCTACGTAAGGCCCAACGCGCGTCCAGTGATTGGAGTTACAAGCCCAAGCGCCCAGACGCAAGCCCCATGATAGGCGGCGCCGTGGGGCGCGTACCGGACATGGGGCTTTACGTGCTCGAGTGCGGGGTGTGTCAGTTGTTCAGTTGTTCGCCTTCACCAGCAGGCCGAGCACCATGATGCACGCGAACCACAGCAGACCGACCACCACGGTGATCCGGTCGAGGTTGCGCTCGGCGACCGAGGAGCCGCCGACGGACGACTGCATGCCGCCACCGAACATGTCGGAGAGGCCGCCGCCCTTCCCCTTGTGCATCAGCACCAGCAGCATCAGCAGCAGGCTGAAGACGATCAGGGCGATCGAGAACCCCAAAACCACGGCTGGACCAACTTCCTCGGATTCGGATGAACGACGGGGGCACGGTGACAGCAGGCCACCATGCCCCCGCAAGGGTACGACGTATCGCCGCCGACGCATACTCACCGGTCGACCCGCTGATCGACCTGGTGGGCAGGCTACTGGTCGCGGAAGCGGACGATCTTGACGAACTCGTCCGAGTCCAGCGAGGCACCGCCGACCAGCGCGCCGTCGATGTCGGCCTGCGACATGATCTCGGCGACGTTGCCGGACTTGACCGAGCCGCCGTACTGGATGCGGACCTTGTCGGCCAGCTCCTGCGAGTACAGCTCGGCGACCTTGCCGCGGATGGCCGCGCAGACCTCCTGGGCGTCCTCGGCGCCGCAGACCTTGCCGGTGCCGATGGCCCACACGGGCTCGTAGGCGATCACGACGGTCTCGGCCTGCTCGGCCGGAAGGTCCTTCAGGCCGCCCTCGACCTGCGCGAGGGTGTGGGCGACGTGGTTGCCCGCCTCACGGACGTCCAGCTCCTCGCCGACGCACAGGATCGGGGTGAGACCGTGCTTGTAGGCGGCCTTGACCTTGGCGTTGACCAGCTCGTCGGTCTCGGCGTGGTACTGGCGGCGCTCGGAGTGGCCGATCGCGACGTAGGTGCAGCGCAGCTTGGCCAGCATCGGGCCGGAGATCTCGCCGGTGTAGGCGCCGCCGTCGTGGGCGGAGACGTCCTGGGCGCCGTACTTGATCTTGAGCTTGTCGTGCTCGACCAGGGTCTGCACCGAGCGCAGGTCGGTGAAGGGGACGAGGACGGCGACCTCGACGGCGTCGTAGTCCTTGTCCGCGAGGGCGAAGGCGAGCTTCTGGACGTGGGCGATGGCCTCGAGGTGGTTGAGGTTCATCTTCCAGTTGCCCGCCATCAGCGGCGTGCGGGTGGTCATTGAGGTCAGTCCTCCAGTGCGGCGAGGCCGGGGAGCGTCTTGCCCTCGAGGTATTCGAGGGAGGCGCCGCCGCCGGTCGAGATGTGGCCGAATGCGTTCTCGTCGAAGCCGAGCGTACGGACGGCCGCGGCGGAGTCGCCGCCGCCGACCACGGTGAAGCCCGGGGCGTCGAGGAGGGCCCGGGCGACCGCCTTGGTGCCCTCGGCGTAGTCGGGGTGCTCGAAGACGCCCATGGGGCCGTTCCAGAAGACGGTGGCCGCGTCGGCGAGCTTCGATGCGTACAGCTTGCGGGTCTCGGGACCGATGTCCAGACCCTCCTGGTCGGCCGGGATGGCGTCCGCGGCGACGGTGGCGGGGTTGGCCGGGGCCTTGGTCTTCAGGTCCGGGAACTCGGACGCGACCAGGACGTCGACGGGGAGGACCAGCTCGACGCCGTTCTTCTCCGCGCGCTCCATGTACTCCTCGACCGTCGGGATCTGGTCCTCCTGGAGGAGGGAGATGCCGACCTCGTGGCCCTGGGCCTTGAGGAAGGTGTACGCCATGCCGCCGCCGATGAGGAGCCGGTCGGCCTTGCCGAGCAGCTGGTCGATGACGGCGAGCTTGTCGGAGACCTTGGCGCCGCCGAGGGCGACGACGTACGGGCGCCGGACGTCGTCGGTGAGCTTCCTCAGGACGCCGACCTCGGTGGCGATGAGGTAGCCGGCGTAGTGCGGCAGGCGCTTGGGAAGGTCGAAGACCGAGGCGTGCTTGCGGTGCACCGCGCCGAAGCCGTCGCCGACGTAGACGTCCGCGAGGCCGGCCAGCCGGTCGGCGAAGGCGGCGCGCTCGGTGTCGTCCTTGCTGGTCTCACCCGCGTTGAAGCGCAGGTTCTCGATGACCGCGACCCGGCCGTCGGCGAGGCCGGCGACCGTGGACTGGGCGGCGGTGCCGACCGTGTCCTCGGCGAAGGCGACGTCGGCACCGAGCAGCTCACCGAGGCGGGCGGCGGCCGGGGCGAGGGAGAAGGCCGGGTCCGGGGCGCCCTTGGGGCGGCCCAGGTGCGAGGCGACGATCACGCGCGCGCCCGCGTCGGCCAGGGCCTTGACGGTGGGCACCACGGCGCGGATGCGGCCGTCGTCGGTGATGGTGGTGCCGTCCAGCGGCACGTTGAGGTCGGCGCGGACGAAGACGCGCTTGCCCGCGACGCCTTCGGAGAGCAGTTCGTCGATCGTCTTCAAGAGGGCTCCTGGGTTCTCGTGATCGCTCGTGATCCTACGAGGGCTGGTCGCTGCGGACGCGACGCAGGGCTCGGACAGCGCGGCCTTGCGCTGCCCGAGCCCTGCCACCGCATCGCGGTGCCTGCTGAGTCCGAGTCGATCAGAGCTGGTTGCCGATGAAGACCGTGAGGTCGACGAGGCGGTTCGAGTAGCCCCACTCGTTGTCGTACCAGCCGATGACCTTCACGCTCTTGCCGTCCTGGACCATGGTCAGGGACGAGTCGAAGGTGCAGGACGCCGGGGCGTTGACGATGTCCGAGGAGACGATCGCGTCCTCGGTGTACTCCAGGATGCCCTTGAGCTCGCCCTCGGCGGCCTTCTGGAAGGCGGCGTTGACCTCTTCCTTGGTGACCTCGCGGCTGAGCTCCAGGACGAGGTCGGTGACCGAGCCGGTCGGGACCGGGACGCGCATCGCCATGCCGTCCAGCTTGCCCTTGAGCTGCGGCAGGACCAGCGCGGTGGCCTTGGCGGCACCCGTGGTGGTCGGGATGATGTTCTCCGCGGCGGCACGGGCGCGGCGCAGGTCCTTGTGCGGGAAGTCCAGGATGCGCTGGTCGTTCGTGTACGCGTGCACCGTCGTCATCAGGCCCTTGACGATGCCGAAGTTCTCGTCGAGGACCTTGGCCATCGGCGCCACGCAGTTGGTGGTGCAGGAGGCGTTGGAGATGACGTGGTGGTTCGCCGCGTCGTACTTGTCCTGGTTGACGCCCATCACGATGGTGACGTCCTCGTCCTTGGCCGGGGCCGAGATGAGGACCTTCTTCGCGCCGCCCGCGATGTGCTTCTCGGCGTCGGCCTTCTTGGTGAAGATGCCGGTCGACTCGATGACGATGTCGACACCCAGCTCGCCCCACGGGATGTCGGCGGGGTTGCGCTCGGCGAGGACCTTGACGGTCTTGTCGCCGACGGTGATGGTGTCCTCGGTGTGCGAGACCTCCTGCTTGAGGCGGCCGAGGATGGTGTCGTACTTCAGCAGATGTGCGGTGGTCGCGGTGTCACCCAGGTCGTTGACAGCCACGATCTCGATGTCTGCACCCTGCTCCAGCAGCGCGCGGAAGTAGTTACGACCGATGCGGCCAAAGCCGTTGATGCCTACGCGGATCGTCACGAACCGATCTCCTCGTTGGTACGCCGGCCCGATGTGCCGGCGAGCTGTGTTTGGGATGTCCCCGACCACCTCCGACCCTACCTCTCCGGGGCCTCGGGGGTGACATCGAGACGACCCATACCCGGCAGGGCGGTCCGTACCCGCCAGTAGGGGTACGGACCGCCCTCGGCCACGGGGACCGATCACCCGATTTCGCTACACCGTGTCAGTCCCCAGCGGCCCGGGATTCACTCGTCCAGGGCACGCAGCGCCTGCCGGAGCAGAGCCGCCCGGGCGGCCGGCTCGGTGAGGTGCTCCAGGCCGAAGCCCAGCAGGACGGTGTCGTCCGTGGTGACCGCGCCGTACGTCTGGAACAGGGTCCCGGTGCGGGCCCAGTCCTTCAGGACGGCGGGGCTGCCCGCGGGCGGCCCGGAGACCTCCCAGGCGCCGAGCGCGGTCTCGAAGCCCTCGGTCTCGGTCGCCGTACCGCCGACGACCAGCGAGGCCTCGTCGGCGAGGACGCCGCGTCCGCCGCTGCCGGGGTCGGTGACGTAGGCGATCGACACCTCGACGGACTTCCCGGCGTAGGCGCTCAGGTCGAACTCGACCTGCCGCCAGCCCCCGGAGGAGCCGGTGAGGCTGTTCCACTGCCCGGTGGTGCCGGTCGCGGTGCAGCCGTCGTCGGACAGCGTCAGGTAGCGCTCCAGCCAGGGGTGCTCGCCCATGTAGAACCCGGCCGCGCACTCCGCCGGTACGGCCGTGCCGGTGGCGCCGCCCGTCTCGGGGAGCGTGGTCCAGTCGTCGGCGCCGGTGGTGTGCGCCTCGGCCAGGGCGTGGTCGTAGCCGCTCTCGGTGTCCCACAGCAGCTGGGTGCGGAGCGTGGGCCGGTCGGCGGCGGTGACACCGGTGAGGTCGACGGTGCGGGTGAGCCGCTTGTAGGCGTCGTCGGTGTGGACGGCGGCGGCCATCCACTCGCCCGCGTAGGGCCCGTACGGATTGACGGTGCCGGCGAACTTCCCGGCGCCCGCGCTCGCGAACTGCGGGTAGGTGTCGGTGGGCAGCTGGTCCGAGGTGACGCTGTAGGTTCCGGCGGTGTCCAAGGGGTTGCCGGGGGCGTCGCCGAGTGTGCCGGTGGTTCCGCCGAGCTTGCCGGAACCGGTGAATCCGGTGGCCCCGGGGGTCGAGGTGCGGGTGTAGGCGCCCAGGTAGTACTGGCTGAAGTCGTTGGACATGGTGCCGTCGCCGAGGTCGACGCTGCCGCCGGCCCGCTCACCCGCCTCGATCAGCCTGCCGCCCTCGTTGAGGAAGGCACGCAGCTGGAGCTGGGTGGCGTCGCCGGGCACCGCGGCACCGGTGTGGTGGACGACGGTGTGGAAGTGGTCGAGGACGCCGAGCGCGTCGGGCGCGCCCTGGGTGGCGACGTCCCAGACGGCCGCCCGCCGGCCGTTGGCCTTCAGGGCGTCGACGTACTTCTGGGTCTGCGTGGCCTTCGCGCCCTCCTCGGCGACGACGAGGACGTCCGCGCGGGGCCGCTCGGCGATCGTGTACGTGAAGTGCTCGCTCTCGGTCCGCTTGCCGTGCTTCGT
Source organism: Streptomyces sp. NPDC097107 (assembly GCF_044762405.1). NCBI lineage: Bacteria > Bacillati > Actinomycetota > Actinomycetes > Kitasatosporales > Streptomycetaceae > Streptomyces > Streptomyces sp. NPDC097107. The sequence continues at coordinate 190,863 of NZ_JBIWEF010000001.1, forward strand.
CTCGCCGGCGAACCAGACCTCGACCCGGTCTCCACGGTCGCCGTCCTTGACCTTGGCCCGGTACTCGTCGAAGTAGAGGTTGTCCTCGCCGCCGTACGTCTCGCCGCCCCGCCAGGGCCGCAGTTTCATGTCGTGGACGCGTCCGCCGTTGACGCGGTACTTCAGCTCCTTGTCGCGCACCGACTTGCGTACGACGACGGAGACCTCCTGGTCGGCGCCGCGCGAGTAGGAGGTGGTGAAGGGGGCCGGGGTGAAGTCGGCGGCCTTGAGGCCGACCGCGGAGGACGGCCGGTCGGGGTGGGCGGCGCTCTCGGCGACGGAGAGCGCGAAGGGGATGTTCTTCGCGAACTCCTGCTGGATCAGTTTCTCGTCGTCGGGGAAGTTGAAGCCCGACTGGCAGTCGCCCGCGTTCCACTCGTCGTCGGGGTCCTGCTCGGAGATGGTCTGGCAGGTCGACATCTCCGGGGTGAACATCGCCATGCCGTTGACGTTGGCCGCGTGGCCGTCCGCCTCGCCGTTGGTGGTGTACAGCTCCGAGGAGACCTGCGGGTGGTAGCCGGGGATCGCGGAGTTGTCCGGCGTGCCGGCGAGCGCCTCGTAGAGGACGTCGTCCGGGGTGTTCGTGGCCACCTGCCAGCCGACGCCGTAGAGGAGGAGCTCGGCCGCGGAGTGGTAGTTGATGCCGTAGGTGAAGCCGATCCGCTTCTGGAAGGCGTCCAGGGCCTTGGTCTCGGGCTCGGAGTTCGGGCCGGTGCCCCGGTAGGTCTGGCTGGTGGGGCTGGGGGACGAGCCCTCGTCGTCGTAGCCCCACTTGTAGGCGAAGTTGCGGTTGAGGTCGACGCCGTCGCCGGTGCCGATGGCGCCGTCACCGTTGTTGTCGCGCAGGTTCTTGCGCCACAGGCGGTTGTCGGTGTTCTCGAACGTGTAGTCGTAGCCGTCGGGGTTGGCCGACAGGAGGAACCACAGTTCGGTGGAGTCGACCAGCTTCTTGATCCGCCGGTCCTTGTCGTACTTGTCCAGGTAGTGGTGCATCAGCCGCCGGGTCATCTCCGGGGTGATCCACTCGCGCGCGTGCTGGTTGGACATGTAGAGGACGGAGGGCTTGGAGCCGTCCTTCGACTTCTTCGCGTTCCTGGTGAGCTTGAGCGCGAGGATGTCCTGACCGTTCACCGTCTTGCCGATGGAGACGACCTTGGTGAGGCGGGGGTTCTCCTGCGCGGTCCGCAGGAGCTCCTCCTTGAGGCCGCCGCTGCCGCCGTACGGGCGGAAGACGCCCTCGGCGGCGTCCTCGACGCGCTTCTCGGCGCGGGTGGAGAGGGTGTGCTCCTTGAGGTCGACGCCCTGTTTCTCCAGCTTCCCGGCCTGCTGGTCGGTGAGGTAGACCTCGACGGTGGCCGTCCCCTTGCCGGGGACCTGCTCACCGAGTTCGTGGCCGTCCTGGCCGGCGGCCAGCAGCAGGGGTACCTGCTCCTGGGTCACGTCGGCGCGGAAGACCTTCACCTCGTCGGTGTCCGCGGTCGCGGGGCCGGCGGGTTGTGCCCGGGCGATGGGCGCGAAGCCCGCTCCGCCGATCAGGAGCGCGCCGACGGCGAGGATCGATCTCGCTCTTCGTCTCATGAACCCCCCTAGATGGGGCCTGTCCGACAGGCCTGTGTTCGCCACAGCAGCGAACAGATGCCAGGCTCATGACAGCTCATGATCGAGTCAAGAGCACGGCAAGGACACGCGAAAGCCGGTGCCGGTCACCCAAGCGGGCGCCCGCACCGGCTCGTTGGCGGCCCGTGTGCGGTGGGCCGACGCGCGTTCGGTCAGCCGACGAGGTTGTCGGCCAGCTCCTCCTCGCCGAGGTTGGCGTCCGTGCCGGGAATGCCGAGGTCCGAGGCCCGCTTGTCGGCCATGGCCAGCAGGCGGCGGATGCGGCCGGCGACGGCGTCCTTGGTCAGCGGCGGGTCGGCGAGGGCGCCCAGCTCCTCCAGCGAGGCCTGCTTGTGCTCCATGCGGAGCCGGCCCGCGGCGGCGAGGTGCTCGGGCACGTCGTCGGCGAGGATCTCCAGGGCGCGCTGGACCCGGGCCCCGGCGGCGACGGCCGCGCGGGCCGAGCGGCGCAGGTTGGCGTCGTCGAAGTTGGCGAGGCGGTTGGCGGTGGCGCGGACCTCGCGCCGCAGCCGCCGCTCCTCCCAGGCCAGCACAGCGTCGTGGGCGCCGAGCCGGGTGAGCAGGGCGCCGATCGCGTCGCCGTCGCGGACCACGACCCGGTCCACGCCGCGCACCTCGCGCGCCTTGGCGGGGATCGACAGCCGGCGGGCGGCGCCGACCAGCGCGAGCGCCGCCTCGGGGCCCGGGCAGGTCACCTCCAGGGAGGAGGAGCGGCCGGGCTCGGTGAGTGAGCCGTGCGCCAGGAAGGCTCCGCGCCAGGCTGCCTCGGCGTCGCAGGTGGCCCCCGAGACCACCTGCGGCGGCAGGCCGCGGATCGGGCGGCCGCGGCCGTCCACCAGGCCGGTCTGGCGGGCGAGCTGGTCACCGCCCGCGACCACCCGGACGACGAAACGCGAGCCGCGGCGCAGCCCGCCCGGCGCCATCACGATCAGCTCGGAACTGTGTCCGAAGATCTCCAGGATGTCCTGCTTGAGGCGCCGGGCCGCCCTCGCGATGTCCAGCTCCGCCTCGATCACAATGCGCCCGCTCACCAGGTGGAGGCCGCCGGCGAACCGCAGAATGGCGGATACCTCCGCCTTTCTGCAGCAGGTCCGGGTGACGGGAAGCCGGGAGATCTCGTCCTTCACCGCTGCCGTCATCGCCATGGGCCGATCCTTCCATGCATCCGAAAAATACGGTCGTACGCGGCGGCCAGCAGCTCCGGGTCGTGCCTCGGGGTCCCGTCGGTCCGGGCGACCGGAGCCAGTTCGACAGCGGCGCCGAACCGTTTCGCGGCGTCGGTGAGCGAGTCACGGTCGGGCACGGCGGCCTCGTCGGCCAGCACCACGTCCAGGGCGAGTTTAGGGGCGTGTCGTCCCAAAACCTCCAAATGACGCTGCGGTGAGAAGCCCTCGGTTTCTCCGGGTTGCGGAGCGAGGTTCAAGGAGAGCACCCGGCGGGCCTTCGTCTCGACGAGCGCGTCCAGCAGATCGGGCACGAGCAGGTGCGGGATGACCGAGGAGAACCAGGAGCCGGGGCCGAGCACCACCCAGTCCGCGTCCAGGACGGCGTCGACCGCCTCGGGGACGGCGGGCGGGTCGTTCGGCACCAGGTGGACGGACTGCACCTCGCCGGGCGTGAGCGCCACGGTGGCCTGCCCGCGCACGGTGTCCACCTCGTCGGGACGGTCCGGGTCGTGCCCCCTGACCAGGGCCTGGAGCTCCAGCGGCACGGCGGACATGGGCAGCACCCGTCCGTGGGCGCCGAGCAGCTTGCCGACCAGGTCCAGCGCCTGGACGTGGTCGCCCAGCTGCTCCCACAGGGCGACGATCAGCAGATTGCCGACCGCGTGCTCGTGCAGGTCGCCCTGGGACTGGAAGCGGTGCTGGATGACGCGGGCCCAGGTCTGGCCCCAGTCGTCGTCGCCGCACAGCGCGGCCAGCGCCTTGCGCAGGTCGCCGGGCGGCAGGACGCCCAGCTCGTCACGGAGGCGCCCGCTGGAGCCGCCGTCGTCGGCCACGGTGACGACGGCGGTGAGGTCGCCGGTGATCCGGCGCAGTGCGGCGAGCGAGGCGGACAGGCCCATGCCGCCGCCGAGGGCGACGACCTTGGGCTGGGCGCCCCGGCGGCGCGGCTTGCCGCCGCGCGCCTGTTCGGGCCGGGCGGCGCGGGCTTCGGCGGACCTGCCGCCGCGCCCCTCGGGCACCACCCGGCGCAGCCTGCTCAGCCGCGGAGTACGTCCTGTCATTCCCGTCCCATGTCCCGGTGGACGACCACCGTCTCCACGCCCTCGGCGACGAGCCGGGCGGCGAGCTTCTCCGACATGGCCACGGACCGGTGCTTGCCGCCGGTGCAGCCGACGGCGACGGTCACATAGCGCTTGCCCTCCCGACGGTAGCCTGCGGCGATCATCTGGAGCAGCTCGGTGTAGCGGTCGAGGAACTCCTTGGCCCCCGGCTGGTTGAGGACGTACGAGGACACCTCCTCGTTCAGGCCGGTGAAGGGGCGCAGCTCCGGGACCCAGTGCGGGTTGGGCAGGAAGCGCATGTCCACGACCAGGTCGGCGTCGACCGGGAGGCCGTACTTGAAGCCGAAGGACATGACGGTGGCCCGCAGCTCGGGCTCCTCGTCGCCGGCGAACTGGGCGTCCATCTTGGCGCGCAGCTCGTGCACGTTGAGGCTGGAGGTGTCGATCACCAGGTCGGCGTCGCCGCGCAGCTCACGCAGCAGTTCCCGCTCGGCGGCGATGCCGTCGACGATGCGGCCGTCGCCCTGGAGGGGGTGCGGGCGGCGCACCGACTCGAAGCGGCGCACCAGTGCCTCGTCGGAGGACTCCAGGAAGACGATCCGGCGGGTGACGCCGCGGGAGTCGAGATCCGCGAGGGATTCACGCAGATTGTCGAAGAAGCGCCGGCCGCGGACGTCGACGACGACCGCGATCCGTGCCACGTTGCCCTGGGAGCGGGCGCCGAGCTCCACCATGGTGGGGATCAGCGCGGGCGGGAGGTTGTCGACGACGAACCAGCCCAGGTCCTCCAGACACTTGGCCGCCGTCGAGCGGCCGGCCCCGGACATACCGGAGATGATCACCAGCTCGGGGATGGCCGCCTCGTGCGCCCCGGCTGTTTCCTTGCCCGTACTCACCTGTGCTCCGTCGTCCTGGCGCTGTTCGGAAGCGGCCGTCTGCGGGCCCGTCCCCTCGCCGGTCGTGCCGTGGGCCTGTTCTCGCCCCACTGTGGGCTGTGCCTCGTGCTCGGTCATCTCTCCTGCCCCCGTCGTTCGTCCTGGGTGCCCGCGGTCACGGGCTCCCCAGGGGCATCCGCCGTCGTCTCGGGTGCCCCGTCCTCGTCATCAATGATCTCTCCGGTCGCCGTGTTCACGGCGGGCGCGGCCGGGGTGGCCCGGGCGAGGGCCACGGCCACGGTCTCGGCCGTCTTGCGGCCTATGCCGGGCACCTCGCAGATCTGGTCGATCGTCGCCGACCGCAGCTTCTTCACCGAACCGAAGTGCTTGATCAGCGCCTGCCTGCGGGTCTCCCCGAGGCCCGGCACGTCGTCCAGCGGGCTGGAGCGGAAGCGCTTGGCGCGCTTGGCCCGCTGGTAGGTGATCGCGAAGCGGTGCGCCTCGTCACGGACCCGCTGCAGCAGGTACAGGCCCTCGCTGGTGCGGGGCAGGACGACCGGGTCGTCCTCGCGGGGCAGCCAGACCTCCTCCAGGCGCTTGGCGAGTCCGCAGACGGCGATGTCGTCGATGCCCAACTCGTCCAGGGCCCGCTGCGCCGCCGCGACCTGCGGCTGCCCGCCGTCGACGACGACGAGCTGGGGCGGGTAGGCGAAGCGCTTGGGCCGGCCGTCGTCGTCCTTCAGGGCCGGGCCGTCCGTGAGCTGCTCGCCGCCGCCCGCCTCCGTGCCGTCCTCCCCGTCCGCCCACTCGCCGGTCTTCTCCTTCTCGGCGAGGTAGCGGCGGAAGCGGCGGGTGATGACCTCGTGCATGGAACGGACGTCGTCCTGTCCGGCGAAGCCCTTGATCTGGAACCGGCGGTACTCGCTCTTCCGGGCCAGCCCGTCCTCGAAGACGACCATGGAGGCCACGACGTCGTCGCCCTGGAGGTGCGAGATGTCGTAGCACTCGATCCGGAGCGGGGCGCTGTCCAGGTCGAGGGCGTCGGCGATCTCCTCCAGCGCGCGTGAGCGCGTCGTCAGGTCGGAGGCGCGCTTGGTCTTGTGCAGGACGAGCGCCTGCTGGGCGTTGCGCTGGACGGTCTCCATCAGCGCCTTCTTGTCGCCGCGCTGCGGGATGCGCAGCGACACGCCCGACCCGCGGCGCTCCGTCAGCCACTGCTGGACCGGCTCCACCGGGTCGGGCAGGGCGGGGACCAGGACCTCCTTGGGGACCGCGTCCCCGGTCTCCTCGCCGTACAGCTGCTGGAGGGCGTGCTCGACGAGGGCGCCGGTGGTGATCTCCTCCACCTTGTCCGTGACCCAGCCGCGCTGGCCGCGCACGCGTCCGCCGCGCACGTGGAAGATCTGGACGGCCGCCTCCAGCTCGTCCTCGGCGACCGCGATCAGGTCGGCGTCGGTCGCGTCGGCGAGCACCACCGCGCTCTTCTCCATGGCCTTCCTCAGGGCCCCGATGTCGTCGCGCAGGCGCGCCGCCCGCTCGTACTCCATCTCGTCGGCCGCCTCGGCCATCTGCCGCTCCAGGCGGCGCAGGTAGGTGCCGGTGCGGCCGGCCATGAAGTCGCAGAACTCGTCGGCCAGGTCCCGGTGGTCGTCCGGGGAGATGCGCTCGACGCAGGGCGCCGAGCACTTGCCGATGTAGCCGAGCAGACAGGGGCGGCCGGTCCGGGCGGCGTTCTTGAAGACGCCGGCGGAGCAGGTGCGCACCGGGAAGACGCGCAGCAGGAGGTCGACCGTGTCGCGGATCGCCCAGGCGTGTCCGTACGGCCCGAAATACCGCACGCCCTTCTTCTTGTGGCCGCGCATCACCTGCACGCGCGGGAACTCCTCGTTCATCGTCACCGCGAGGTAGGGGTAGCTCTTGTCGTCGCGGTACTTCACGTTGAACCGGGGGTCGTACTCCTTGATCCAGGAGTACTCCAGCTGCAGCGCCTCGACCTCCGTGGACACCACGGTCCACTCCACGGACGCGGCCGTGGTGACCATGGTGCGGGTGCGGGGGTGAAGGCTCGCCAGGTCCTGGAAGTAGTTCGCCAGGCGCTGGCGCAGGCTCTTCGCCTTTCCGACGTAGATCACCCGGCGGTGCTCGTCGCGGAACCTGTACACCCCCGGGGAGTCCGGGATCTCACCCGGCCTGGGGCGGTAGCTGGAGGGGTCGGCCATGACTCACACCCTACTGGCGGGGGCCGACACTCCGGCGGGGCTGTGGACGACGGGCCGGGGCCCTGTGGACGACCGGAGGAAGGGCCGGAGGCGGAGACGGTCCGGGGCCGTTCGGTCACGCCGAGTGCCCTCGGGGCGGCGGGCCGGTGCGTTCTCGGCCAGGAGCGTGTCGAGGTCGGGCGCCAGGTGTTGTCGGGGCTTGGTCAACACGCTTCAATGCGGGGGGACTCGGGGCCCTGGAGCGCGGCGTACGGACATGTGAAGACCCTCTGTGCCGCAACGGGGGCGGCGGCCCCGACCCATCCCCCCGACGGGTCCTCTGGACGGATCCGCGTCGAACGGTCTGACCAGCCGTTGTGGACTTCACAGAAAGGCCCCTGCATGCCGCACGCCACCCAGCACGCGGACGTCGTCACCGCGGAACTCGACTCGGCCCTGCGCGGCGGCCCCTTCCACGTCGCGCTGCGCGCCGCGATCGCCGCTCGCGGACTGCCGCTGCAGCGCGTGCAGCACCACCTGACGCGCCACGGGGTGAGAGTGGGCGTCACGAGTCTGAGCTACTGGCAGCAGGGCGCCCGGCGGCCGCAGCGCCCGGAGTCGCTGCGGGCCGTGCGGGCGCTGGAGGAGATACTCCAACTGCCCGAGGAGTCACTGATACGCCTGCTGGCCGAGGCCGACGAGGACACCTCGGCCAAGCGGCCCGCGGCCCGTTCCTACCGCTCCTATGTAGAGGCCTCGGGCGTACTCGACCAGCTGCTGGCCGAGCTGGACCATCCGCCGTCGGACGGCGGGGTGTACACCCTCGGGCACCACGAACTCATCCGGGTCGGGCCCCGCCGCGAGCTGGCGGGCCGCGAGTCGCACCACATCGTCCGCGCCCACCGCGACGGCGTCGACCGCTTCGTCGCCGTCCACCAGGGCGACCCGGGATGCACTCCCGCGCGGATGACCGTCCACGCGCTGGAGAACTGCCGTACGGGACGCGTCCGCACCCATCACGACACCGGCGTGCTCGTGACCGAGTTGCTCTTCGACACGCGCCTGCGGGCCGGGGAGACCCACCTCTTCCGGTACGGCGTGGAGGACGGTACGGCGGGGGCTTCGCGCGAATACGTCCGCGGATTCGGTTCGGCGAGCGGACAGTACGCGCTCCAGGTGCGGTTCGACGCCGCGGCCCTGCCGGTGCGCTGCCACCGGTTCACGCAGCACTCGCCGGCGGCACCGCGCGGCGGCCGGCAGGAACTGACCCTCAGCGGGCGGCACCGCTCGGTGCATCTCGTGGAGCCGCGAGTGCGGTCGGGGATGCTGGGGATCGGGTGGGACTGGGAGTGAGCGGGGGGTAGCGGGCGGGGCCCGGGGCGAGCGGAGGGCTGAGGTGATCGGACGGGCCCGGGGTGAGCCGGCGGCCCGGAACGATCGGCAGGGCCTGAGGTGATCGGACGGGGCCCGGGGCGAGCCGGGGGCCCGGAACGATCGGCAGGGCCTGAGGTGATCGGACGGGGCCCGGGGCGAGCCGGGGGCCCGGGAATGACCGGCAGGGCATAGGGCGAGCGGGCGAGGCCCGGGGCGAGCCGGGGCCCGGGAATGACCGGCAGGGCCTGGGGCGAGCGGGCGGGGCCCGGGAATGAGTGGATGGCGTCGGCCCGTGCCGGTCAGATCCCGGGGCTCGCGACGATCCGGCCCTGCTTCACCTCGACCGGCAGTTCGATGAGCGGAGCGGTCGCCGGGGCGTGCAGCACCTCGCCGGTCAGGGCGTCGAATTCGCTGCCGTGGCAGGGGCAGACGAGTTTCGTTCCCTGCAGCTTCTTGATGGGGCAGCCCGCGTGCGTGCAGACCGTGCTGAACGCTTTCAGGGAGCCGTCCTCGGCCCGGCTGACCACCACGTTCGCGTCCCGGTAGAGCTTGGTCGCGCCCGTGGCGACCTCGCCGTCCGTACCGAGGTCGACGGGTGCGGTCGGCCTGGCCGGCGCGGCTCCGTCGTCGCCCGGTGAGCAGGCTGCCGGACCGAGTCCGGCGACAGGCGTGAGGGCCGCCGAGCGCAGGACGGTGCGGCGGCTCGGGACGGTACGGCCGGGCATGCGTTCTCCACTGGTCGGGGGCGTGCAGGGCGACGATATCCGGCGGCCGTGGCCGCGACGGATGGCGGGTGGCGAGTGGCGGGCTGCGGGCTACGGGCTGCGGGTGGCACCGACGCGGTGGTACCGCGCGAAGGTCGCGTAAACGCTTGCGCAAGCGCTTACGCGACCTTCGCGAATGGGGTACGGTCCCGGCCAGTACACGCGGGCGGTCCGCGATCCGGAGACGGACGGATGGCAGTACGGGAAGGGGGCACCCCGATGGCGACCATGGCCGATGTCGCACGCAGCGCCGGGGTCTCCGTGGCGACCGTCTCGCACGTGCTCAACGACACCCGTCCCGTGCTGCCGCGCACCCGCCAGGCGGTGCTGGACGCCATCGAGGAGCTCGGCTACACCCCGAACACCCTCGCCCGCTCCCTGGTGACCTCCCGGACCCGCTCCATCGGGCTCGCGGTGTCGGCGATCAGCAACCCGTATTTCACGGAGATCCTCCAGGGCGTCGAGGCCGCCGCCCTGGAACACGGATACAGCCTGCTCATCGCAGACCCCCACGACGATCCGGGGCACGAGCGCAAGGTCGTCCAGCTACTGCACGAACGACGCGTGGACGGCATGATCGTCGCGCCCTCCGCCGATCCGCGCGACCTCGTCGCCTACCTCGGCCGTCACCGCGTGCCGGCCGTGTTCCTCGACCGGATCCTGGACGTGCCGGAGGGCGGGGAGGCCCCGCGCTTCGACCAGGTGTGCGCCGAGAGCGCCGAGCCGACGACCCGGCTGGTCACCCATCTCTCCGGGCTCGGCCACCGCAGGATCGGGCTGGTCGCGGGCCGGCCGGGGCTCAGCACGACGCGCGAGCGGATCACCGGCTACCGGCACGGCCTCGCCGCCGCCGGACTGCCGTACGACGAACGGCTCCTGGTCCACGGCGACTCCGAGGCGGCCGGCGGGGAACGGGCCGCGGCGGCCCTGCTGTCCCTGGCGGTGCCGCCCACCGCGCTGGTCACCGCCAACAACGCGATGACCATCGGCGCGCTGCGCGCCCTGCGGGACCGCGGTCTGTCCGTGCCCGGTGACCTCGCGCTGTGCTGCTTCGACGATTTCGCCTGGGCCGACCTCTTCTCCCCCGGGCTCACCGCCGTCGCGCAGCCCAGCAGGGAGCTCGGCACCGAGGCCGTGCGCCTGCTGCTGGAACGCCTCGCCGCGCCGGACCGGCCGGTGCGGGCCCTTCGGCTGCCCTGCGCCTTCGTCCACCGCACCTCGTGCGGCTGCCCCGAGCAGCCCCGGCAAGCCTCCGCAAGGGCTCACGAAAGGAATCTCCCGTGATCGTCGTCGCCGGTGAGGCACTGATCGACCTGGTACCGCAGGGCACGGGTGCCCTCGCCGCGCTACGGCCGGCCCTCGGCGGCGGACCGTACAACACGGCCGTCGCGCTGGGCCGACTCGGCTCGCCCGCCGCCTTCTGCTCCCGGGTGTCGCACGACGCCTTCGGCGAGGCGCTGCTGGACCGGCTGCGGGAAACGGGCGTGGACGTCACGCCGGTGCAGCGCGGGGCCGAGCCGACGACGCTCGCCGTGGCCTCGGTGGGCGCGGACGGCTCGGCGGCGTACTCCTTCTATGTGGACGGGACGGCGGACCGGCTGTTCTCGGTGCCCGCCGCGCTGCCGTCCGGAACCCGGGCGGTCTCCTTCGGGACCTGCTCCCTGGTGCTGGAGCCGGGGGCGAGCGCGTACGAGGAACTGCTGCGCGAGACGGCCGCGCGGGGGGTCTTCACGGCTCTGGACCCGAACATCCGGGCCGGGTTGATTCCGGACCCGGACGCCTACCGGGCCCGGTTCAGGAGCTGGCTGCCGTCGGTGTCGCTGCTGAAACTGTCCGCCGAGGACGCCGAGTGGCTGGGCGGCACGCCCCGGGAGTGGCTGGCGGCGGGCCCGGCGGCGGTCGTGATCACCCGGGGCGGTGCGGGACTGACGGCGTACACCCGTGACGGGGGCGAGTACGCCGTGCCGGGCGAGCGGGTCGACGTGGTGGACACGATCGGCGCGGGCGACACGGTGAACGCGGCGCTGCTGCACGGCCTCGCGGTACGGGACGCCCTCGACGACGAGGCCGTGGCCGGTCTGGGGGCGGAGGGCTGGGCGGAACTGCTGGGGTTCGCCGCCCGCGCGGCGGCGGTCACCTGTTCGCGGGCGGGCGCGGAGCCGCCGTACGCCCACGAGGTGGCCGTCTGAGCCGTATCGGCGCGGGCTCCGGGCCCGGGGGTGTGGCTCAGCCCGCCGGCCGTACGGCACGCAGGGCGCCGGGGCGGCGGCCGTCGAGGCGGTCCAGCGCCGCGGCCGCGGCGTCGTCCGCGGGCAGTGGGCGATGGACCCGTTCCACTCCGCCGTGAACTTCACCATCCGCCACCTGGGCATCGCGAAGGTGCGGGGGCGCTTCGGCGGGGTGCGGGCCGAGCTCTTCGTCGGGGAGCGGATCGAGGACGTCCGGGTGTCCGCGACGATCGATCTGGCCTCCATCGACACCGGGAACGCCGACCGGGACGCACACGTACGCGCCTCCGACCTGCTCGACGTGGCCAAGCGGCCGACGATGACCTACCGCTCGACCCGGGTGTGGGGCGAGGGCGAGGACTGGACCATGGCCGGCGAGCTGACGATCGGTCACGCGACCCGCCCGGTGACGCTCGCCGTGGAGTTCGGCGGGCTGGGAGCCATGACCGCCGGCGGCGACGGCCGGCACGCCGGGTTCGAGGCGACGGGTGAGATCCGGCGCAGCGAGTTCGGCCTGGACTTCGCTCCGGGGCTGCTCGGGGAGGTGGTGAAGATCCAGCTCGACATGCAGTTCGTGGAGCCGGCGACCGCCTGAGCGCGTCGGCCGTGTGAACGCCGCGCCGGCCCCACGGGACCGTCCGTGGGGCCGGCGCGGTTTCGGCTCAGGCCTTGCTCGTCCGCGTCGTCTTCTTCGCGGCGGGCTTGGTGGCCTTCGCGGGGGCCTTCTTGGCCGCCTTGGCGGCGGTCTTCTTCGCGGCCGTGCCGGTGACCGACTTGGTGGCGGTCTTCTTGGCGGTGGTCTTGGCCGCCACCGTCTTCGCCGCCTTGCGCGGGGTCTTCACCGTGACCGCGTCGCTGATCCGGTCGGCGCCGAGGACCTCCTGGAGGAACTTGCCGGTGTGGCTGGCGGGAACGCCGGCCACCTGCTCGGGCGTGCCCTCGGCGACCACCAGGCCACCACCGGCGCCGCCCTCGGGGCCCATGTCGACGACCCAGTCGGCGGTCTTGATCACGTCGAGGTTGTGCTCGATGACGATGACCGTGTTGCCCTTGTCGACCAGGCCGGACAGGACGGTCAGCAGCTTGCTGATGTCCTCGAAGTGCAGACCGGTGGTCGGCTCGTCGAGGACGTAGACCGTGCGCCCGGTGGAGCGGCGCTGCAGCTCGCTGGCGAGCTTGACGCGCTGGGCCTCGCCGCCGGACAGGGTGGTCGCGGACTGGCCGAGCCGGACGTAGCCGAGGCCGACGTCCTTCAGCGTCTTCATGTGCCGGGAGATGGCGGGGACCGCCTCGAAGAAGTCGGTCGCCTCCTCGATCGGCATGTTCAGGACGTCGGCGATGGACTTGCCCTTGTAGTGGACCTCCAGGGTCTCCCGGTTGTACCGGGCGCCGTGGCAGACCTCACACGGGACGTAGACGTCCGGCAGGAAGTTCATCTCGATCTTGATCGTGCCGTCGCCCGCGCAGTTCTCGCAGCGGCCGCCCTTGACGTTGAAGGAGAACCGGCCGGGCATGTAGCCGCGGACCTTCGCCTCGGTCGTCTCGGCGAACAGCTTGCGGACGTGGTCGAAGACGCCGGTGTACGTCGCCGGGTTCGATCGCGGGGTGCGGCCGATGGGCGACTGGTCGACGTGGACGACCTTGTCGACGAGGTCGTCGCCGTCCACGCTCGTGTGCCGGCCGGGAACGCTCCGGGCGCCGTTCAGCTCGCGCGCCAGGTGCGTGTACAGGATGTCGTTGACCAGGGTCGACTTGCCGGAGCCCGAGACGCCGGTGACGGCCGTGAACACGCCCAGCGGGAAGGACACGTCGATGTCCTGGAGGTTGTTCTCACGGGCGCCGTGCACGGTGAGCTGCCGGGAGGGGTCGCGCGGGCGCCGGATGTCGGGCAGCGGGATGGCCTTCTTGCCGGACAGGTACAGGCCGGTCTGCGACTCGGCGTTGTCGAGCAGCTCCTTGAGGGAGCCGCTGTGCACGACCTTCCCGCCGTGCTCGCCGGCGCCGGGGCCGATGTCGACGATCCAGTCGGCGACCTTGATGGTGTCCTCGTCGTGCTCGACGACGATGAGGGTGTTGCCCATGTCGCGGAGCCGGACGAGGGTCTCGATCAGCCGGTGGTTGTCGCGCTGGTGCAGGCCGATGGACGGCTCGTCGAGGACGTACAGCACGCCGACGAGTCCGGAGCCGATCTGGGTGGCCAGGCGGATGCGCTGGGCCTCGCCGCCGGAGAGGGTGCCGGCCGCGCGGTTCAGCGAGAGGTAGTCCAGGCCGACGTCGACCAGGAACCGCAGCCGCTCGTTGACCTCCTTCAGCACGCGCTCGGCGATCTTCTTGTCGCGGGCGCTGAGCTTCAGCTCGCCCAGGAAGTCCGCGCAGTCGCTGATGGACATCGCCGAGACCTCGGCGATCGACTTGCCCATGACGGTGACCGCGAGGACGAGCGGCTTCAGGCGGGTGCCCTCACAGGTGGGGCAGGGCACCTCGCGCATGTAGCCCTCGAAGCGCTCGCGGCTGGCGTCGCTCTCGGCCTCGCTGTGCCGGCGCTTGACGAAGGGGATCGCGCCCTCGAAGGCCGTGGTGTACCGGCGCTCGCGTCCGTACCGGTTGCGGTAGCGGACCTCGACCTGGGTCTTGTGGCCGTACAGCAGGGCCTTGCGGGCGCGCAGCGGCAGGCCCGCGAAGGGGATGTCCGTACGGAAGCCCAGGGCGTCCGCCAGGGCACCGATGAGGCGGCCGAAGTAGTCCTTGGTGTGCCCGTGCGACCAGGGGTGGATGGCGCCCTCGTCGAGGGACTTGTCCTCGTCCGGGACGATCAGTTCCGGGTCGACCTCCATGCGGGTGCCGATGCCGGAGCAGTCGGGGCAGGCACCGAAGGGCGAGTTGAAGGAGAAGGAGCGGGGCTCCAGTTCCTCGAAGGACAGGTCGTCGTACGGGCAGTACAGGTGCTCGGAGTACATGCGCTCGCGCTCGGGGTCGTCCTCGGGGAGGTCGACGAAGTCGAGCACGACCATGCCGCCGGAGAGGCCGAGGGCGGTCTCCACGGAGTCGGTGAGGCGGCGCTTGGCGGTGTCCTTCACCGTGAGGCGGTCGACGACCACCTCGATGGTGTGCTTCTCCTGCTTCTTCAGCGTGGGCGGGTTGGAGAGCTGGATGGTCTCGCCGTCGACCCGCGCGCGGGAGTAGCCCTTGGTCTGGAGTTCGGCGAAGAGGTCGACGAACTCGCCCTTGCGCTCGCGCACCAAGGGCGAAAGCACCTGGAAGCGGCTGCCCTCCGGCAGCTCCAGGACCTTGTCGACGATGGCCTGCGGCGACTGGCGCGTGATCGGCCGGGCGCACTGGGGGCAGTGCGGCTTGCCGATGCGGGCGAAGAGCAGGCGCAGGTAGTCGTAGACCTCGGTGATGGTGCCGACCGTGGAGCGAGGGTTGCGCGAGGTCGACTTCTGGTCGATGGAGACCGCCGGGGAGAGGCCCTCGATGAAGTCGACGTCCGGCTTGTCCATCTGGCCGAGGAACTGCCGGGCGTAGGAGGAGAGTGACTCCACGTAGCGCCGCTGGCCCTCGGCGAAGATGGTGTCGAAGGCCAGGGAGGACTTGCCCGACCCGGACAGGCCCGTGAAGACGATGAGCGAGTCACGAGGCAGGTCGAGCGAGACGTTCTTCAGATTGTGCTCGCGCGCGCCACGGACGATGAGACGGTCGGCCACGCCGGTCCGCACCTTTCTTGAGAGAAGTGACAGGGGCGAGGCCCCCGTCTTTCTCAGACTAGGGGGAGCCACTGACAACGCCGGTCGGATTCACCGGTTGCCAACAAACCCCGACTCCCCAGCATGCCCGACGCCGCCTCCGACCATATAGCACGTGCATTCGATTTGCGGGGGTCGTCCATCGTCTTCACCCGAAGGTGTGGCGCGGTCTAGGGTCAGCACCATGATTGATCACGCGCATGACCTGGCGTCTGTACGTGACGCTACCGAGCGGCTGCTCACCGCGGTCGGGAAACTGGACGACGCGTCCGTGACGGAGTCGTCACGGCTTCCGGGCTGGACCCGCGGCCACGTCCTCGCCCACCTCGCCCGTAACGCGGACGCCCTCGTGAACGTCTTCGAAGGACGCACCATGTACGTCTCCGGCGAGGCCCGGGACGCCGACATCGAGCGGGGCGCCCCGCGCCCGCTGGACGCCCAGCTCGCCGACGTCCGAGAGAGCGCTGCCCGGTTGCAGGACGCCTGGGCAGTGCCCGGGGACTGGTCGCGCACGGTGGTGTTGCGCAACGGGATCACCGACTCGGCCTCCCGGGTGCCGTTCCGGCGCTGGGTCGAGGTGGAGCTGCACCACGTGGACCTGGGCATCGGGTACGAGCTGGAGGATCTTCCGGCGGAGTTCACGGAGCGGGAGACCGAATTCCTGGCCGCCCGGTTCGCCGGGCACCCGGACGTGCCGCCCACCCGCCTCACGGACGGCACGCGCGCGTGGAGCACGGGCAGGGGGGCGAGCGCCCCGGAGGTGACCGTCACCGGTCCCCCGGCCGACCTGCTCGGCTGGCTCGCCGGGCGCCGCGAGGGGACCGCGCTGTCGGCGGAGGGCGGCCCGCTGCCGTCACTGCCGCCGCTGTAGCCCGGGACGGCGGCCTGCGGGCCACCTCCCCGGCGCTAGGCTGGCGTACATGACGTACAGCGGACAGGTGCAGGTCGGTGGCCCCGCCGACGTGCACGAGCTCAAGGACCTGATGATCACCAAGGTCGCGGTCGGCCCGATGGACAACAACGCCTATCTGCTGCGCTGCCGGGCCACCGACGAGCAGTTGCTGATCGACGCCGCGAACGACGCGCACTCACTGCTCGGCACGATCGGTGACGGCGGCCTCGCTTCCGTCGTCACCACCCACCGGCACGGCGACCACTGGCAGGCGCTCGCCGACGTCGTCGCGGCCACCGGCGCCCGCACCTACGCGGGCCGGCACGACGCCGAGGGCATCCCGGTGCCGACCGACGTCCCGGTGGACGACGGCGACACGATCCGGGTGGGGCAGGTGGAACTCACCGCGCGCCACCTGGTCGGGCACACTCCGGGCTCCATCGTCGTGGTGTACGACGACCCGCACGGACACCCCCATGTGTTCACCGGGGACTGCCTCTTCCCCGGCGGTCCTGGACGGACAACACAGCCGGAGGAGTTCAACTCCCTGATGGACGGGCTGGAGGCCAAGGTGTTCGGCGCCCTGCCGGACGAGACCTGGGTCTACCCCGGCCACGGCAACGACACCACGCTCGGCGACGAGCGGCCCCACCTGGCGGAGTGGCGCGCGCGAGGCTGGTAGCCACGACACATCCCGCACAGCCGACCGCACCCGTGCGCGTCGGCGTCCGCGAGAACGTCAGGGACGGCCGCGGCCCCGGCACAGCAGGGAGCCCGCACAACCGGACAGATCAGCGAATCCTCGGCTGTCACGGCGATTTCCGGGCGTTTCCTCCCTTGATTGGCTTGAACGCTGATTCAAGACCGTTGGGGCAGAAATCCAGTCACACGCAGAACTTCCAGTGACGGTACATGCGCTATCCGCATAGATTCGGCCATGGTTCGAGCGCCCCGCAGCGGCCCGTGCTGAAGGCCCATTCACCGGTGCTGAAGGGGGAAGTCGCATGGCTGACATCGATCTCGGAGTGGCAACGGATTGGGACGAGGGGGACACGCACGGCCGCGTCAAGCTGCGGCAGAACCAGACCTACCCGAACTCGCCCAAGAAGGACGTGCTCATCAGCTCCCCTGTGAGCATCGAGCTGTCCGTGAACTCGAACTACTCCACCTCGCAGGAGGCGGACAAGATCTACTTCACGACCCATCACGGCTCGAGGAAGAAGATCATCGCGGTGCTCGACTCCGAAGGAAACCTGCACATCGCCGGGCGCCTGATCACCGAGCAGAAGGACCTCCGCTACTAGCGGTTCCCTCCCTCCGCGGCGGGCGGCAAGGCCGCGCCATCAGGTGAAGCGGCCCGTCTCCCACCCGCACAGCGCAAGGGCCCGCACGACCCGAGACCGGTCGCGCGGGCCCTTTCCGTGTCCGGAGATCCGCCGCGGCCTGCACGGCAGCGGGCCCGGCGGTCACTCGCCCTCCGCGACCTCCGGGGCGGGCGCCCGTGGCCCGATTGGTCCGGGTAGGCCAGCTCAGCCAGCCATTGCTACCCCGCCCGTGCTGCCTCGGGCGGAGGTCGACGCGGAAGCGCTTGTTCCCTGGCGGTGTGGGGCGACACGCACGACGATCCGAAGGCGTTCGCGAGCCTGATCCATGATGTCGGTACCAAGGTCTTCGACGTGCTCCCGGACGAGACGTGGATCTACCCCGGGCACGGCAAGGACACCTCGATCGGCGCGGAACGGCCGCATCTGCCGGAGTGGCGCGCACGCGGCCGGTGACTGCCGCGTGCGCCTGCGACGCGTTCACGGGCCGCCGGTCCCCCGGTTCCCGCCGTCGACCGGCGCCCCGGCGTCTCAGGTCCGAGCCTGTCCAGCCCCGGCCAGCGCCGCGATCCGTTCCACACCGAACACGTACCCCTGCACACCGCATCCCGCGATCACCCCGTCGGCGCGCTGCGAGACGTAGGAGTGGTGGCGGAAGGACTCGCGCTGGTGGATGTTGGAGATGTGCACCTCCACCACCGGCAGCCCGTCGCAGGTGTTGAGCGCATCCAGGATCGCGACGGAGGTGTGCGAGTAGGCGGCGGGGTTGATCACGATCCCGCAGTGGTTCAGCCGGGCCTCGTGGATCCAGTCGACGAGTTCGCCCTCGTGGTTGGACTGCCGGAAGTCCACCGTGCCGCCGTGTGCCGTCGCCGCCTTCACGCACAGGGCCTCGACGTCGGCGAGGGTGTCGGAGCCGTAGATCTCCGGCTGACGCTGACCCAGCAGGTTCAGGTTGGGGCCGTTGAGGATCATGATCGGGGCGTTGGCCAGGTTGCGGGGCACGGTTCCTCCGGTCCGTTCGGGGTGCGGCGGCCTTCGCGCGACCGCTGCTCGAACCCCGGTTTATCACGGTGCGCCGATGATCCGGCCGGCCGTACCCTCCGTGCATGACCCCGATCGCGTATCCGCCCAAGCCCTCGCCCGGCGACCGTGTCGCGGTGATATCCCCCTCCTCCGGACTGCCTGGACTCTTCCCGCGCCCCTACGAGTTGGGCCTGGAACGGCTGCGCAAGGAGTACGGCCTGGAGCCGGTGGAGTAACCGGCCACCCGGAAGATGGGCTCGACGCCCGGTGAGCGGGCCGCCGACATCCACGCGGCCTTCGCCGACCCCGGCATCGAGGCCGTGATCGCGTCGATCGGCGGCGACGACCAGATCACCGTGCTGCCGCTGCTGGACCAGGAGCTGATCCGGGCCAATCCGAAGCCGTTCTTCGGCACCAGCGACAACACGAACCTGCTCGCCTACCTGCGCAGCACGGGCATCGTCGGCTACCACGGCGCGAGTGTCATGGTCGAGCTGGGGCGTCCCGGTGCCATGCATCCGCAGACCGCCGACTCCCTGCGCGCGGCGCTGTTCACCTCGGGGCCGTACGAGCTGCGGCCCGCCGAGCGGTGGAACGACGTCAACCGTGACTGGGCCGACCCGGCGACCTTCGACGAGGAACCCGGATCCCGGCCCGGGTCGGGCTGGTCCTGGGTGAACGCCGACCGGGTGGCCGAGGGCCGCAGTTGGGGCGGCTGCCTGGAGATCCTCGCCTGGCTGCTGATGGCCGACCGCGAGATCGCCCGCGACCCGGCGGAGTACGACGGCGGTGTGCTGATCCTGGAGACGTCCGAGGAGATGCCGAGCGCCACGGAGGTCTTCCGCACCCTGCGCAACATGGGCGAGCGCGGGCTGCTCCGCCGCTTCTCCGCGCTGCTGATGGCCCGCCCGAAGACGTGGTCGTTCGAACGTCCCAACAGCCCCGACGAAGCCGCCCGGTACGCGGCGGAGCAGCATGAGGCGGTACTCCGGGCTATGCGGACCTACGCGCCCGAGGCCACGATCGTCTTCGACGTGGATTTCGGCCACACCGATCCGCAGGTCGTCATCCCGTACGGGGGCACCGTACGGGTCGACGGGCCCGACCGGCGCATCACCGTCACGTACTGACCGCTCGCCCCGTCTGCGTCCGCGTGTCTACGGGTTGGCCGCGAGTTCCGGATACGCCGCGGACAGCACCAGGTGGACGCCTCCCCTGCAGGGGCGTGGCACGGCTGATCTGCACGCAGTCGCGTTGCCGCACCGTGAGGGATGCCATGAACAGGCCGTAGATGCGGCGGTCGTCCGAAACCTGATGAGCGCCCTGGGACGGGTGACCCTGCGGAGCTCGTCGCACAGGGCGACGGGCCTCGCGTTCTCTGTCACGCGGGCCGGGCGACCCGTTCAGCCGGCTGCGGTGGCACGCAGGAAGCGGCGGGCGGTTCTTCGCCGCTCGCCGCTCCCGGTGCTGGTCCCCCACCGCACCCGGCCGGGGGTACGTGGTCAGGCCTCGACGCTGTCCTTCGAAGCGTCGTCGTCCTTGGTGACCGCCGCTTCCGCCTCGGCCTTCTTGGAGGCCCGAAGGCTGGTGATCGTAGTGACGATCAGGACGGAGCAGATCACGCCGAGCGAGACCGGGATGCTGATCTCGGGGACGTGGACCCCGGACTCGTGCAGGGCGTGCAGCACCAGCTTGATGCCGATGAAGCCCAGGATCACCGACAGACCGTACGAGAGGTGCACCAGCTTCCGCAGCAGGCCGCCGAGGAGGAAGTACAGCTGACGCAGCCCCATCAGGGCGAACGCGTTGGCCGTGAACACGATGTACGGGTCCTGGGTCAGACCGAAGATCGCCGGGATGGAGTCGAGTGCGAAGAGCACGTCGGTGGTGCCGATCGCGAGCATCACGACCAGCATCGGGGTCATGATGCGCTTGCCGTTCTCCTCGATCCACAGCTTGGTGCCGTGGTACCGGTCGGCGACGCCGAAGCGGCGCTCGGCGGCCTTGAGGAGCTTGTTCTCCTCGAACTCCTCGTCGTCCTCGTCGGCCCGCGCCTCCTGGATGAGCTTCCAGGCGGTGTAGATGAGGAAGGCGCCGAAGATGTAGAAGACCCAGGCGAAGTTGGCGATGATCGCGGCACCCGCCGCGATGAAGACGGCCCTGAGGACCAGGGCTATGAGGACACCGATGAGGAGCACTCGCTGCTGGTACTGCGAGGGCACCGCGAACTTCGCCATGATCAGGATGAAGACGAAGAGGTTGTCCACGCTCAGGGACTTCTCGGTGATGAAGCCCGCGAAGAACTCGCCGGCCGGCTGTCCGCCGCCGAAGACGAGCAGGCCGACTCCGAAGAGGCCCGCGAGGGCGATCCAGACGGCCGTCCAGATCCCGGCTTCCTTGATCGATACGTCGTGCGGCTTGCGGCCGATGAAGAAGTCGGCCCCGATCAGGGCGGCAAGGCCCACGATGGTCAGGACCCACAGGGTCAGGGAAACTTCCACTACTACGCCTCCGGCAGTACGTCACACGGCAAATGTCAGCGTCGTCGCTGCCGGAGGTCTCTTCCACCCGGGTCCGGGACGCAAGACGCGTTCGGAACCCACGGGCCGACGCCCCGGGATCTGGCCTGATCCGTATTGACGGGTACGCCGCACAGACAGGGAGTACTCCCCTCCGTACGGAGGACACTACCCCATTCCCCAAGGGATGGTAAAGAGATTCGCAAATTAAGCTCAAAACACCAGCTCGGAGAGGGTCACCGATCCCACGGACGGCGGGCTGCGGCGACCTGGGTGAGCACCTGCCGGAGCACCTGGCTGCCGGGGGGCACGAGCGCGGGCTCGTACGTCCAGGCATGCCCGACCCACGGGTCGGCGAGGTGGTCGTCGGCCACCGGCGTCAGCCGGAGAAGCGAGCGCCACAGCGGGTCGAGCAACGGCCCGTACCCGGCTGACTCCTCACGGTCGGCGACCATCATCAGGTGGACGCCCACGGCCGCCCCCTCGTCGGCGAGATAGCGGAGCTGGTTCACCGCGCGGTCGTCGAAGCCGTGCGGGAAGTCGTTGACGATCAGGAGCTGCTGGGACGTGTCGAGGCCGGGTGGAAGCGCGTCGGGGGCGCCTCCGCGCAACGCCATCTGTACCAGGTCGACGCGCTGGGTGAGGCGGGAGAGAACGTCCGCCGTCCCGGCGGCTCCCAGGGCGGGCGGGGCCGCGAGCACTCCGGTCTGCACCAGCGGGGCCAGTGCCTGCGCCCCTGATCCGGCCGGGTCGATGACGTGCACGGTGAACTCGCCCGCCGGATAGACGGCGAGCAGCCTCGCCGCGTGCGCGACCGCCGTCTCGAGACCCAGGCGCCGCATCTCGTGCGAGTCGGCGAGCGAACCGTCGAGCGAGGCGGAACGCCCGCTGTCGATCCACAGGCCACGCTCCAGCGGCAACCGGACCAGCAGCGGGATGCGTATGCGGTCCGCCTCGGGGAGATGGAGGTCGCCCAGCCGCACGGCCATGGGGATCTCCATGGGTACGCGGTAGGCGTGCCAGACGGGGTTGTCCCAGCGCGCGTAGGCCGCCGGCAGGGCGGGCTCGACCACATCCGCCTCGGTGGCGAGCTGAGCGATGTCCCGGTCCAGGGCCTCCTGGGCCTGGGACACGAGCTGGGTGTGCCGGGCGCGCGCCACTTCCCGGGCGGCGTCGCCCTGACCGCCGATCCGGTTGCGCGGATCGGACAGGACCTGGTCGAGTTCCTTCTCCATGCGCGAGTCGGCGAAGTCGACGGCGCTGCGGTACGCCGCCGTGGTGCGGGCCAGGTCCTCGAACATGCCCCACACCTGGTTGTAGAGCCGCTCCTCCATGGACCAGCCGGTGGCGTCGCCCGCGACGGGCCGCGCGGGCTGCCCGGGCGCGGCCGGGGGCGCGGTCGGTGGGGGCGGAGGCGGAGCGGCGCCCTGCCGGCGCGGGTGGCTGTAGTCGATCGGGCCGCCGCCGGTGGGCGCGGACGACTGGCCGGCGGCGGAGTCCCCCGCTCCGGCCGGGTACGGCTGGTGTGTGCCGTCGTGCTGTGCGTGAACGCCGGGCGTCCGCGGGACGGACACACCCTGGGCGTCGTACGGGGACACCGGGGGCACGGTGCCGGGGGTGCCCTGGGATGCGGCGGCGCCGTGGTCCGTACCGTGCGCCGGGGTGGCGGCCTGCCGGGAGCGGTTGCCGTCGGCCGTCCGTGCCGGGGGCGCCGGCACCGAACGGGCCAGGCCGCCGGCCACCGCCTCCTGGATGCCGCGGGCGAGTTCACGGGCCTGGGGCAGGCTCTGGTCGGTCAGGAGTTCGGCGAGGCCGCCCGTGTAGCCCTGACCGACGGCGCGCACCTTCCAGGCACCCTGCCGCCGGTAGAGCTCCAGCGCGACGACGGCCGACTCGGCCTCGAGGCCGGTGATGGTGTAACTGGCTACCTCGTCACCGTCGAGGCCCGTGACGGCGACGAAGGGGGCGGCGACGGCCCCGAAGCGGCCCGGTCCCGTCCCGTCGGCGGGCAGGGCGAGCAGCACACTGACGCGGTGCACCGCGTCCGGCACGGCGTCCAGGTCCACCGCGAGACGATGGTCGGCGGCCGCCTGCCGGGAGACCTCGAGACCAGGCAGGGCGGGCGTGCCCGGGTGGGCCACCCATTCCACGCCGTGGACCCTGCCGCTCTCGTCACCAAGCGTCGCTCCGGCGACGATCGGTGTGCCGGCCGAGACCCGGATCTCGAGACGGGTCCGGGGAAGCGGGTGGTTCTGTCCCCGCGTCAGCTCGGCCGTCATCGCCTTCCCCCTGTGTCACTCGGTGCGTCACTCGTGATGTGCCGTGCGCCGACCGGTCCTGCTCACGGGGCCGGCCGCTACCCGCCGGCCCGCTACAGGACCGGCAGGATCGCCGGCATCAGGTCCTGGAAGGTGCGGCCGTTGGCCGGGGAACCGATGGCGGTCATCGCCCAGCCCTGGCCCGCGCGGTGCACCTTCGCCATGATCTGGGCCGTGTAGGCGCCGCCACCGGCCAGCGTGTAGCGGGCGAGCTCCTGGCCGTTGGTCTCGTCGACCAGGCGGCAGAACGCGTTCTGCACTTCCTGGAAGGTCTGGCCCGTGAAGGAGTTCACGGTGAAGACGATCTGGTCGATGTGGACCGGGACGCGCTGCAGGTCGACGAGGATCGCCTCGTCGTCGCCGCCCTGGCCGACACCGCCGACGAGGTTGTCCCCGGTGTGGCGCACCGAGCCGTCGTCGCTCACCAGGTGGCGGAAGAAGACGACGTCGACCGGCTGCTTGTCCGCGAACAGCACGGCGGAGGCGTCCAGGTCGATCTCCCGGGTGCGCGAGCCGAACAGGCCGCGCCGGGGAGCCGCCTGCCAGCCGAGACCCATGCGCACCGACGTCAGGCTGCCGCCGTCGCTCTTCTGCAGACTGATGGCCTGACCCTTGGTCATGTTGACGGTCACGCGCTGATCCCCTCTCGAACTGTCCCCTGTTGCCGCGGACCCGCGGTTGTCCAGAACCCTACGCAGGGACACTGACAACGCCCCACCCAGGTCCGCACTTTGTGTCGGTCTTGCAACACAGCGCGTGCCCGTGCGGGCCATCAGGCCAGACCGGCCTCCTTCATCTGACGCAGCTCCTTCTTCATCTCGGAGACCTCGTCCCGCAGCCGGGCCGCGATCTCGAACTGCAGGCCCGCGGCGGCCGCCCGCATGCGGGTGGTGAGGTCCTCGATCTGTTCGGCGAGCTCCGCCGCGGGGCGGTCGGTCGGCACGGTGCCCTTGCCCTTGCCCTTGCCCTTGGCCGACTTGGCGCCGGCCGCCGCCTGGCCGCCGAGGGCGGGCACGGGGGCCTTGGCGGCCTTGCCGTCCTTCGACTGGCGGTAGCCCGAGCCGAGCAGCTGCTCGGTGTCGATGTCCTCGCGGGCGATCTGCGCGACGATGTCGTTGATCTTCTTGCGGAGCGGCTGAGGGTCGATGCCGTTCGCCTTGTTGAACGCGACCTGCTTCTCGCGGCGGCGGTTGGTCTCGTCGATCGCCCTCTCCATCGCCGGCGTGATCTTGTCGGCGTACATGTGGACCTGACCCGAGACGTTGCGCGCCGCACGGCCGATGGTCTGGATCAGGGAGGTGCCGGAGCGCAGGAAGCCTTCCTTGTCGGCGTCGAGGATCGCCACCAGGGAGACCTCCGGCAGGTCGAGGCCCTCGCGGAGCAGGTTGATGCCGACCAGGACGTCGTACTCGCCGGCGCGCAGCTCACGCAGGAGTTCGACGCGGCGCAGGGTGTCGACGTCGCTGTGCAGGTAGCGGACCTGGATGCCGAGTTCCAGGAAGTAGTCGGTGAGGTCCTCGGCCATCTTCTTGGTGAGCGTGGTGACCAGGACGCGCTCGTCCTTCTCGGTCCGCTTGCGGATCTCGTGCACCAGGTCGTCGATCTGCCCCTCGGTGGGCTTGACGACGACCTCCGGGTCGACGAGGCCGGTGGGGCGGATGATCTGCTCGACGGCGCCGTCCGAGCGGGAGAGCTCGTAGGTGCCCGGGGTCGCCGACAGGTACACGGTCTGTCCGATACGTCCCTGGAACTCCTCCCACTTCAGTGGACGGTTGTCGAGGGCGGAGGGCAGCCGGAAGCCGTGGTCGACCAGGGTCCGCTTGCGGGAGGCGTCGCCCTCGTACATGGCGCCGATCTGCGGGACGGTGACATGCGACTCGTCGATGACGAGCAGGAAGTCGTCCGGGAAGTAGTCCAGCAGGGTGTTCGGCGGGGAACCGGGCAGACGGCCGTCGAAGTGCATGGAGTAGTTCTCGACGCCGGAGCAGGAGCCGATCTGGCGGAGCATCTCGAGGTCGTACGTCGTGCGCATCCGCAGTCGCTGGGCCTCCAGGAGCTTGCCCTGCTTCTCCAGCTCGGTCAGCCGCTCCACCAGCTCCTTCTCGATGTCGTTGACCGCCCGCTCCAGGCGCTCGGGGCCCGCGACGTAGTGGGAGGCGGGAAAGACGTACAGCTGCTGGTCGTCACTGATGATCTCGCCGGTGACCGGGTGGAGCGTGGACAGGGCCTCGATCTCGTCACCGAACATCTCGATGCGGACCGCGAGCTCCTCGTAGACCGGGAAAATCTCGATGGTGTCGCCGCGCACCCGGAAGGTGCCGCGGGCGAACGCCATGTCGTTGCGCGTGTACTGGATGTCCACGAAGCGGCGCAGCAGCTCGTCCCGGTCGTGCTCCTCACCCACCCGGAGCGGGACCATGCGGTCCACGTACTCCTGCGGGGTGCCGAGGCCGTAGATGCAGGAGACGGAGGCGACCACGACGACGTCACGGCGGGTGAGCAGCGAGTTGGTCGCCGAGTGGCGGAGGCGCTCCACCTCCTCGTTGACCGAGGAGTCCTTCTCGATGTAGGTGTCCGACTGCGGGACGTACGCCTCGGGCTGGTAGTAGTCGTAGTACGAGACGAAGTACTCGACGGCGTTGTTGGGCAGCAGCTCGCGGAACTCGTTCGCCAGCTGGGCGGCCAGCGTCTTGTTCGGCGCCATCACGAGGGTGGGGCGCTGGAGCTTCTCGATCATCCACGCGGTGGTGGCGGACTTGCCGGTGCCGGTCGCGCCGAGCAGGACGACGTCCTTCTCGCCTGCTTCGACACGCCGGGCGAGCTCGGCGATGGCCGCCGGCTGGTCGCCGTTCGGCTGGTAGGGGCTGACGACCTCGAAGGGCGCCACCGTGCGTTCGATCTGGGTAACGGGCCGCATGGGTTCCACCGTACGACCCCGCACTGACAACCGGTCCGGATCAGCGGTTCTGCGGGGTTCGGGAACGCCGGACGAGCGGGCGGCGCGCGTGGTGGGCGGGGTGGTGCGGAGGGCGGCACACCGTGCGCGGTGCCTCGGGGTGGGCGGGGACGCCCGGCTTCCGTTCGACGGGGACTTCGGCGGCCCTCCCCGTGACCATCAGCGGGTCGAACATCACCACGACGCCGGCGAGGAGGAGGAAGGCCAGGGGGCCGATGAGCATGGGGGCGAGCAGTTCCGCGGCCGAGCCCCCCGTGGAGGGATCGGCCGTGCCGTGGAGGTGGACCTCGAGGGCGGCCATGCCCGTGTAGTGCATGCCGGTGACGGCCAGCCCCATGACCAGGCTGGCGCCGACGCTCCACAGGAACCCCCGGACCTGTCCGGCCGCCCACACGGCGGCGGTGGCGGCGGCCATGGCTATGACGACGGACACGGCCACGGTGAACGTGTTGTACGTCAGCTGCCCGTCCAGGCGCATCCCGGCCATACCCAGGTAGTGCATCGACGCGATGCCCAGGCCGGTGATCGTGCCGCCGGTGAACAGGGCCGTTCCTCGCGCGCCCCGATAGCCGACGATGAAGATCCCGACGCCCACCATCACGATGGCGACGGCCAGGCTGGCGAAGGTCATCAGCCAGTCGTAGCGGATCGGCGTGTGTTCGATCGTGAACCCCATCATGGCGATGAAGTGCATGGTCCAGATGCCGGAGCCGATCGCCGCCGAGCCGAGCGCGAGCCACGCCGGGCGCCAGGACCGGGTGACCCGCATGGACCTGGTGGTGCAGCGCAGACCGAGGGCACCGCCGAGGCAGGCCATGAGGTAGGCCACCAGCGGTGTGACGAGTCCGTAGCTGAATCCCTCGACCGTGCCTTGCATATGTGCGGCTGCCCTTCCGCCTTCTTGCACCCCGGTTACGTCCCGGAATTTGCCTGATGTGCGCCCCCTCCCAGGACCGCGCGAGCGGTCAGGGTCGAGGCAGAGAGTATGACTCCCACCGGAATGGTCGAACGATTCTCCGGCAAAGAAACACGGCCTTGACCCACTTGTGGGGCCCCGGTGAGCGGAGTTGAGCGACTCCATTCAGCCTGTGGCCATTCTGCACCCCTCTCCCGTTGACTCTCTGGTGTCACAGTGGTGCTGTCCGTGATCGCTCGACGCGAGGAGTACGCATGCACGCGCGCGCAGTTGCCGTCACGACCACCGCGCTCCTGGGAGTCGCCCTGCTCACTCCGCTCTCGCACGCCAGGACCGCCCAGAGCGGGGACGACGGTCCCTCGGTCGTCGCCCACCGGGGCGCCTCGGGGTACGCGCCGGAGAACACGCTGGCCGCCGTCGACAAGGCGGCCGAGATGGGCATCCGCTGGGTGGAAAACGACGTCCAGCGCACCAAGGACGGCGAGCTCGTCGTCCTCCACGACGACACTCTGCGGCGCACGACCGACGTGGAGGAGGTCTTCCCCGACCGCTCGCCCTGGAAGGTGAAGGACTTCACCGCGGCGGAGATCGCGCGGCTGGACGCGGGGAGCTGGTTCGGGTCCGAGTACGCGGGCGCGCGCGTGCCGACGCTGAAGCAGTACGTGGACCGCGTGGAGCACAACCACCAGAAGCTGCTGCTGGAGCTGAAGAACCCCCAGCTGTACCCGGGCATCGAGCAGCAGACCCTCAAGGTCCTCGCCAACGAGGGCTGGCTCGACCGGCGCCATGTGGCCGGCCGACTGGTCGTGCAGAGTTTCAGTGCGGACAGCGTCCGGACCGTCCACGATCTCAAGCCGGCCGTCAAGACCGGGTTCCTCGGCAAGCCGCCGGTGTCGGACCTGCCCGCGTACGCGGAGTTCACCGACCAGATCAACCCCTCGCACGGCTCCCTCTCCAGGAGCTACGTCTCCTCGGTGCACGCGTTCACGGGGCCGCACGGCAGGCCGATGGAGGTCCTCACCTGGACGGTCGACGACGCGGCCACCGCCCGGCGGGTCGCCGGGTACGACGTCGACGGCATCATCACCAACAAGCCCGACGTGGTGCGGGACGCCGTCGGCGAGGACGAGGACTCGGCCGGCCGGTGACCCGGCAGGCCCGGGACAGGGGTCGGTCGCGTCCGCCGCTGTCCCGGGCGTTGTCAGCGGCCGGCCTTACCGTTGGCGCATGGACACCCGTGGGCTGTACGAACGGCAGGTCGTGTGGACCGTGGTCGGCACCGACATCGGTCCGCTGCTGCTGGCCGCCACCCGCGACGGACTGGTCAATGTCGTGTTCCACGCCACCGACGCCGCGCGCGACCGTGCACTCGAAGGGCTCGCCGCCCGGCTGGGCACGGAGCCCGTCGAGGCGCCCGGCTCGCCGCTGCTTTCCGAGGCGACACGGCAGGTGGAGGCATACTTCGGGGGCCGGCGGCGGGACTTCGACCTGCCGCTGGACTGGTCGCTGATCTCGGGCTTCAACCGGGAGGTACTGCGCGAGCTGGCGTCCGGCGTCCCCTACGGCTCGGTCGTCGGGTACGGCGACCTCGCCGACCGGGTCGGCCGGCCGGGCGCCGCACAGGCGGTGGGCATGGCGATGGGGGCCAATCCGCTGCCGGTCGTCGTGCCGTGCCACCGGGTCGTCGAGAGCGACGGCGGCATCGGCGGGTTCGGGGGCGGCGTGGGCACCAAGCGACAGTTGCTCGCGCTCGAGGGCGTGCTGCCCGAGCCGCTGTTCTGAGGTCGGCCGCCCGGGGCCCGGCGCGGCTACTCGTAGTGCCGAGCCTCGAAGATGTTGCCGTCCGGGTCGCCGAAGTAGAAGCTGCGCCGGGCTGGACCTCGGGCGCCGTAGGAGTCGTACGCCAGGTCCGAGACCGGAATGGCCTGCTCTTCAAGTCGGGCGCGCAGGGCCTCGAAGTCGTGCGGTGACAGGGACAGGCAGACGTGGTTGACGGGATGGCCCGCACTGCCGTCGGCGCCGGGGACCACTCGCATGCGTTCCGCCAGGGAGTGTGGCGCCAGGTCGAGGATGGTCTCGTCGTTGAGGCGCACGGAGGGGAAGCTCACGGTCCCCGCGGTGTACTCGGTGACCCGCAGGGGTTCCAGCCCCAGGGCCTTCTCGTAGAAACGGGCGGCGGCGACCGGGTCGCGCACCCAGAGGACGACATGGTCGAGACGTGTCGTGTTGTGCGTCATGGTGCCCAGGCTCGTGGTCTTCCCGGAGGACCGCAAGACTCCTGCTGGGGCCCTTGAGGGGTTTGGCCCGGTCCTCCACCCGCCAGAGATGAGGGAGAACCGACGGACAGGAGGCAGGCGCGTGATGCTGATGGTGTCGGAAGAGGTACGGGCGGCGATCGACGCGCGTCAACCCGTGGTGGCGCTGGAGTCCACGATCATCGCACACGGGCTGCCGCGCCCGCGCAATCTGCTGGTGGCGCGTGACCTGGAGGAGACCGTACGGCAGGAGGGCGCCGTACCGGCGACCATCGCCGTGCTGGACGGGCGTCCCCATGTCGGCCTGGACAAGGAGCAGCTGGAGCGGGTCGCGAACGAGGACGGCATCCGCAAGCTGGGCCACCGCGACCTGCCGCTCGCGGTGGCCGCCGGAGCGAGCGGGGCGACCACCGTCTCGGCGACCGCCCAGCTGGCGGCCCTGGCGGGCGTCCGGGTGTTCGCCACCGGAGGGCTGGGCGGCGTGCACCGGGAGTGGACGGTGACACAGGACGAGTCGGCCGACCTGGGCCTGCTGGCGCGCACCCGCATCACGGTGGTCTGCGCGGGTGTGAAGTCCATCCTGGACGTGCCGGCGACCCTGCAGCGGCTGGAGACGCTGGGTGTCGCGGTGGCCGGTTACGGTACGGACCGCTTCCCCGGCTTCTACCTGTCCGACTCGGGGCATCCGGTGGACTGGACGCTGGACGCCCCGGAGCAGGTGGCGACGGTCATGCGGGCGCAGGACGCGCTCGGTGGGCCGCAGTCCGCGCTCGTGGTCGCCCATCCCGTCCCCGAGGAGGATCAACTCGATCCCGCGCTGCACGCGCGGGTGCTCGCCGACGCCCTGCACGCCTGCGAGGAGGCAGGGGTCACGGGTCAGGCGGTCACGCCGTTCCTGCTCGACTACCTGGTACAGCACACCGACGGGGCTTCGCTGAGCGCCAACCTGGCCGCGGTGCGCGCGAACGTGCGGCTGGCGGCCCGCGTCGCGACGGCCTGGGCCGGGGCATGACCACGGGGCCGCAAGGCGCGCTGCTGGTCGTCGGGGACGTCGTCACGGACGTCGTCGCCCGGCACCGGGGGCCGCTGGCCTCCGGCACGGACACGGCCGCCTCGATCCGCCGACTGCCCGGCGGGGCGGGTGCCAACGTGGCGTGCTGGGCCGCGTACGGAGGGTGCCGGGACGTACGGCTGCTGGGGCGGGTCGGCACCGACGCGGCGGCCTGGCACGAGCGTGAGCTGGTGACCCGTGGCGTGCGTCCTCTTCTGGTCGTCGACGAGGTGGCCCCGACGGGGACGGTGATCTGCCTGGTCGACACGGGTGCCTCGGCTGAGCGGACGTTCCTGACGGACAGCGGGGCGTCGCTGCGGCTCGGGCCCGGCGACTGGTCGGACACGCTGCTCGACGGCGTCGCCCGGCTGCACCTGTCGGGCTACCTCCTGTTCTCGGAGCCGAGCCGTGCCCTGGTGCCGGTCGCCCTGGCCGCGGCACGCGCGCGGGGGGTGCCGGTCAGCCTGGATCCTGCGTCGGCCGGGTTCCTCACCGAGCTGGGCGTCGCCCGTTTCCTGGACCTGGTCGGAGGGGTGGACGTGCTGCTGCCCAGCCGGGACGAGGCGTGCCTGCTCACCGGGCTGCCCGACGCGGCGGACGCCGCGGCCAAGCTGAGCCGGCTTGGCCCGCTGGTGATCGTCAAGCAGGGCGCGGAGGGTGCCCTGGTGGCCCGGTCCGGCACCGTGCGGGCGCGGGTCCCCGCCGACCCTGCGTCGCCGCGGGACAGTACGGGCGCCGGTGACGCCTTCACCGGCGCGTTCCTCGCCGCACTGCTCACGGGCGCGGGGCCCGAGGAGGCGACGGCTGCGGGGTGCCGGGCGGGAGCGCGGGCGGTCGAGCGGGTGGGCGGGAGGCCTCCACGGGCGACGGACTGACCGTAGGCAGATGTGGGGTGGAGAGGGACGCTGCTGTCGGCCGGGGGGTGGACGTCCCGGGGCGGCCGGGGCCCGCTCCCCTACACCTTGCGGCCCCACGCCGAGATCATCGGGGCCGTCGCGAGGTCCATCCTGCCGGACGCGACGTTCGCGAGGTGGCGGTCGATGTCCTCGTGGCCGGCTACCCCGGCGGCGACCAACTGGTCGCGGACCTGACGGACCGTCGCGGACTCCAGGGCGGCGCACGCGGGTGAGGTGACCGGGAAGTAGGCATCGGCCTCCACGTGGCGCAGCCCGGCCTCCCGGAGCAGACGCGGGAGCCGACGGCCGTAGGAGAGGTCGGCGCCGCGATGGGCCAGCAGCTGGCGGAAGCCGTGCCGCAGCCGGTTCGCCAGTTGCTGCTCGGGACCGTGCTCGTCGGGACAGAGCAGGGGCTGCAGCGCGGGGTCGGCGTCCTCGACCAGGAGGCGGCCGCCGGGACGCAGGGCCTTGACCATTGAGTGCAACGCCCTGTCCCGGTCCGGGACATGGACGAGCGCGAGCCGGGCGTGCACCAGGTCGAATCCCTCCCCCGGCGGGTCCTCGGCGCCCACGTCGTGCACGCGCACCTCGACCGGAGGCCGGCCGGCCGGAGCGATTCGAAAGGTGTCGATGTCGGTCGCGAGGACCCGGCCCGTCGGTCCCACCCTCTTGGCGAGCCAGGACACCACCGAGGTGCCTCCGGCCCCGACCTCCCAGCAGCGCCAGCCGGGGCCGGCGCCGAGCGCTTGGAGGTGCCGGAACGTCGTGGGGTCGAAGAGGGTGGCGAAGGCCTCGAAGCGCTCCGCCGCCTCGGCCTGCCGGTTGTCGAGGAGGTATCCGTCGGTTCGCGTCATGCGGCGATCATCCCAGTTGTCCGGCTTGCCCGAAGCAGTCGACGCTCCGGCGCGGCGGCTCTCGGGGATGGCCGGGGCGATGCGCGTCCGCGTCCGAACGCCCTGTCCACAGCCGGGAACAAAGCGGAACGCTCCGTACCCACAGGCTCGTCCGCGGCTGACGCCGGCCTGGCAGACTGGCTCGCCAAGGCGCGGGAAGCACGGCGCGAGGGGACCCACGCGAGGAGACACGGATGACGATGGCAGGGAATCTGCGGAAGGTCACGGGCCTGGGAGGGGTGGGCGGCCTCCGCAAGGCGGCCAGGCTGGCCCGGCGGCGCCCGCGTGTGGACCTGAGCCATCCCGCCCGTTCCCCGCTGGGTTCCTCGGTGGTGAACTGCGTGACCTATCGGGACGGTGTCCGCACTCCCGAGGGCGGTGATCCGGTCGACGCGGTGAAACGGATGCGGGGACACGGGGCCGGTTTCGTCTGGCTCGGCCTGCACGAGCCCACGGACCAGGAGTTCGCGGGTGTCGCGGACCTCTTCGACCTGCACCCGCTGGCGGTCGAGGACGCGATCGAGGCCCACCAGCGCCCCAAGGTGGAGCGGTACGGAGAGACGCTCTTCTCCGTGTTCAAGACGGTCTGCTACGTGGAGCACGAGGAGCTCACCGCCACAAGTGAGGTGGTGGGCACCGGCGAGATCATGGTGTTCGTCGGCCGGGACTTCGTGATCACCGTGCGGCACGGGCGGCACGGCTCGCTGGGGCCGTTGCGGGAAGGGCTGGAGTCCGATCCCGCACAGCTCGCCAAGGGGCCGTCCGCTGTGCTGCACGCGATCGCGGACCACGTGGTGGACGAGTTCCTGAGCGTCATCGAGGCGGTCCAGGCGGACATCGACCAGGTCGAGACGGAAGTGTTCGCGGAGCACGGCGCGCGGGTCGATCCGGGGCGGATCTATCAGCTCAAGCGTGAACTCCTGGAACTGCGGCGGGCAGTGATACCGCTGGGCCGGCCGCTGGAGGAGCTGGCCACACGGCCGGTCCGAGTGGTCGAGCCGGAGATACAGGCCTACTTCCGCGACGTGGCCGACCATCTGCTGCGGGCCACGGAGCAGATCGCGGCGTTCGACGAACTCCTCAACTCCATCCTCCAGGCGCACCTGGCCCGGGTGACGGTCGCGCAGAACGAGGACATGCGGAAGATCACCGCCTGGGCCGCGATCGTCGCGGTGCCCACGATGGTGTGCGGGGTGTACGGCATGAACTTCGACCATATGCCCGAGCTGCGCTGGCGGTACGGCTACGGCCTGGTCATCGGTGTGATAGCCGTCGCGTGCCTGGCACTGCACCGGGGCTTCCGGCGCAACGGCTGGCTCTGACGACGGGCCGGGCCGCTCAGGCCGAGAAGCTCATGGTCTGCCGCGGCACGCCCCCGCGTCAGCCGTTCCACGCGGGATGCCGTGGATCGTCGGCGCGCACGAGGACGTCGGCGGTGCCGGAGGGGTCGGTCTCGTCCTCGTAGCGCTCGAAGGCGGGCAGCGTCCAGTGCTCGGCCTCGGGGGTTCGGCGGCGCAGAGCGCCGGGGCCGAGGACCAGGTGGACACTCAGATCGAGGGGGAACCAGTGGCGCAGCAGGAAGGGGCCGTGCAGCAGCAGGGCGCCGCCGGGTGGGAGGCGGACGTAGGAGCTGCGGGTGGCGCGGTCGGAGACCGGGTCCCACAGGTCGGGCAGCACGCGCCCGTCGCCACCGGGCCCGAGGGGGTCGAAGACCTCGCGCCACAGGGCGCCGGTGTCGTGCCAGCCGTTGTAGTAGGACTCGACGTCCTGATGCCCGTATTCGAGGCGGAGGGAAGCGGGGCGCAGGAAGCCCTCCGCCCCGACGACGAGGGAGGGGCGGCCGCGCACGCGCAGCGCCTCGGAGACCCGCTCGGCGAGGTCGCCGGGGCGGGCTGCCGGGGCAGCGTCGAAGGCGACGCGCGGCCAGGCGCTGCCGTCGGCGGGTTCGAGGTCGAGCAGGCGCTCGGCGAGCAGGTCGCCGAGCCTGTCCCAGGTGATCGCTTCCAGTCGCACCTGCCCATGATGCGTCAGCCGCCGGTCCGCCCGCCTGGACGCTCGCGCATGCGCTCGCGCCGGTGGGCCATGGTCACCGTGGCCGTGCGGAGGTTGACTTGGGGAGATCGATGGCCGACGGTGCCGAGCGGGCATCGACGCGACGGGTGGGAGCTGACGCGACATGACCGACGGACCGTACTTCGTGCTGACAGTGCTGGGCGTGCTCGGGACCGGTCTGACGGCCGGCGCCTTCTGCGCGTTCTCGACCTTCGTCATGCGGGGGCTCGCGGCGCTCCCGCCCGCGCAGGGAGTCGCCGCGATGAACGCGATCAACACGGCCGCGGTGCGGCCTGCCTTCATGCTCGTCTTCCTGGGGACGGCGCTGCTGACCGCGGTGATCGCCGTGGTGACGTTCGTGCGGTGGCCGGACGGAGCCGCGGTGGAGCTGCTGCTGGGCAGCGCGCTGTACCTGTTCGGGTCGTTCGGGGTGACCGCGGCCGCCAACGTGCCGCGCAACACCACGCTGCTCCGGCTGGAGCCGGGTACCGCGGAGGCGACCGCCCAGTGGCCCTCGTACGTGCGCGAGTGGACGGGGTGGAATCACGTACGCACGGCCGCCTCGGCCGCGGCGGCGGTGGCGTACGTGCTGGCCCTCGCCTGATGGACCGCCGCCGCCTCGCCCCGGGGGCGTGCGCCGCCACGGCCGGAACACCGTGGGCGCGGAGCCGTCCGGCGCTCTGCGTGCGGGCGGGGCGGGACGTATCGTGGGCCTGAAGAGCGCCGCCCCACGACGCACGGCCTGCCACCCGCACGCAAGGAAGACGGCCATGGCCGATCCCAAGGGATTCCTGACCACGCCCCGCGAGGAGTGGCCCCGCAGGCCGGCCGAGGAACGGGTCCGGGACTGGCACGAGGTCCACGTGCCGGGGGCGCTGCTGCCGATCATCGACGCCCAGGCCGACCGCTGTATGGACTGCGGCGTCCCCTTCTGCCACGAAGCCTGCCCGCTCGGCAACCTGATCCCGGAGTGGAACGACCTGGTCTCCCGGGCGGACTGGAGGGCGGCGAGCGAGCGGCTGCACGCCACGAACAACTTCCCCGAGTTCACCGGCCGGTTGTGCCCCGCACCGTGCGAGGCCGGCTGTGTGCTCGCCATCAATCAGCCGGCCGTCACCATCAAGAACGTCGAGTGCGCGATCGCCGACAAGGCCTGGGAGGAGGGTTTCACCCCGCCGCGCCCGCCGGACCGGCTGTCCGGGCGGACGGTGGCGGTGGTCGGTTCGGGGCCCACCGGGTTAGCGGCGGCGCAGCAGCTGACCCGGGCCGGGCACACGGTCGCGGTCTACGAGCGGGACGACCGGGTCGGGGGGCTGATGCGGTACGGCATCCCCGAGTTCAAGATGGAGAAACGGCACCTGGAGCGGCGCGTCGACCAGATGCGGGCCGAGGGGACGAAGTTCCGTACGTCGACGGCGGTGGGGCGGGACGTGGCCGCCGGCGAGTTGCGGGCCCGCTACGACGCGGTGGTGGTCGCCACCGGCGCGACCGCGTGGCGGGAACTGGCGGTGCCCGGCCGCGAGCTGGCCGGTGTCCATCAGGCGATGGAGTATCTGCCGCTGGCCAACCGGGTGTGCGAGGGCGACCTGGAAGGCTCCCCGCTGTCGGCCGCCGGCCTGCACGTCGTCATCGTCGGCGGTGGCGACACGGGCGCGGACTGTCTCGGTACCGCGGTGCGGGAGGGGGCCGCGTCCGTGACCCAGCTGGACATCTACGCGCAGCCCGGCGGGGACCGCGACGAGGAGGCCGAGCCCTGGCCGACGTATCCGCGGCTGTACCGGCTGTCGGCCGCGCACGAGGAGGCACGCGACCTGCGGTCCGCGCCGGCGGCGGACGCCGACGCGCGGCTCTTCGCCGCGTCCACGCTCCGGCTCACCGGTGACTCGCAGGGGCATGTGCGGTCGCTGCACCTGGTCGGTGTGGACGCCGGGCGCCGTCCGCTGCCCGGCACCGACCGGTCGCTCCGCGCGGACCTCGTCCTCCTCGCTCTGGGCTTCTCCGGGCCGGACCGGGAGGACGGGCTCGTCGAGGGGCTGGGGCTGGAACTGGAGCCCCGTGGCACGATCGCCCGGGACCGGGGCTTCGCGACCAACGTCCCGGGTGTGTTCGCCGCCGGGGACGCGGCACGAGGGCAGTCGCTGATCGTGTGGGCGATCGCGGAGGGGCGGGCGGTGGCGGCGGCCGTCGACCGCCTTCTGTCGGGCGGCAGCACACGGCTGCCGGCACCGGTCGGCCCGTACGGCCGGCCGATGACGGTCTGAACACACCCACCGCTGCCCGGCCGGTCATCCATCGGATCACGGCGTCCTACCGGTCACGGGTCACGCCCGGGTCACGGCCCGCGTATCAGTGCTCACGAGTGTCGAGTGTTCGCAATAGGTGATCAACTCAGTGCCAAGCAGCTTAAGAACAACAATCAACAGCAACAATCAACAGGGCGGTCGTCTCAGGACAGCAGGAAGTCCGCCTCTCCCGCCTTGGCTCCCTCGATGAAGGCCGTCATCTCGGCGGAGGTGTAGATCAGCGCGGGGCCGTCGGGGTCGGTGGACTGACGTACCGCGATCCGGCCGTCGGAAAGCTTCATCGCTTCCAGGCAGTTGCCCCCGTTGCCGCCGCTCCACGGCTTGTGCCAGCCCTCGCTGCCCAGCTCACGGGCGGGCATGCCGTTGTAGATCCGCTCGCTGCGGGTCCGTGGCGAGCGCTGGGGTTTGATGCGGTTCATTCACAGCTCCTTGCGGAGATCCCGGAGGATCTCCTTCGTGCGATGTGCCGTGGCGGCCTGCGCCGCCATGCGGTCCATGACCTCGAGGTGGGTCGCCACCTCGGCACGCGCGTCGAGGTAGACGGCGCCGGTCAGGTACTCGCTGTAGACCATGTCCGGCAGTTCCGGCATGGCGAATCGGAACAGCACGAAGGGCCCGTACGTGCCCGGGTGCGGCCCGCCTGAGAACGGGGCGACCTGCAGCGTCACATTGGGCAGCTTCGTTGCCTCGAGCAGCCTGTCGATCTGTGCACGCATCACCTCCGGGCCTCCGACGGGGCGGCGCAGCGCGGTCTCGTCCATGACGACCCACAGCCTGGGCGCGTCCTTACGGGTGAGCAGTTCCTGGCGTCGCATGCGCAGGTCGACGTGGCGCTCGATGTCGTCGGGCCGGGTCTGCCCGATGGCTCCCGAGCGGAGCACACCACGCGCGTAGTCCTCGGTCTGCATCAGTCCGGGGACGAAGTGGGGCTCGTAGGAGCGGATCAGGACGGCCGCGCCCTCCAGGCTGACGTACATGGAGAACCAGCCCGGCAGGATGTCGTGGAAGCGCTGCCACCATCCGGGCTTGTTGGCGTCCTCGGCAAGCCGCACGAAGGCGTCGGCCTCGTCGTCTCCGATGCCGTAGGCCTTCAGCAGGAGCTGGAGGTACGGGATCTTGAAGGCGACCTCGGCCATCTCCATGCGGCGGACCGTGGCGGGGGCGACGCGCAGGATGCGGGCGGCTTCCTCGCGCTTGAGACCGGCGCGCTCCCGGAGGTCCAGCAGGCGCCGCCCGAGGACGACCTGGCCGACCGTCGGCGCGGACCGCGGCTCGCTCACCGCCCACCTCCTGAAGAGTCCCGAAGAGTCCCTGTGCCCTTGTGCGGACAGCCCGGCGGCGCCATTCGAAGACCCGTTCGAATGTCTGGGCAGGCATTCGGGGATCTGAAGTGGCGCCGCTCGTCGTGCTGTTGCGAGCAGTGTGCCACGGCCGTCCAGACCGTCACACAGCACTCTGCATTTTTCAGAGTGACTCTTGCCAAGTGTTCACGGCGGGGCGATAGTGGCAAGCGTGATTCCGTCCGCGCCCTTGGGAACAGATGCCACCGCGGGCTCCCTGGGCCTCGGTGCCGCCATGGGAGCCGGCCCTTCGGGGGCCGCCGCTGCCGAGCGCCGGTTCCGTTTCGAGCTGGCCGCACATCCGGGTTCTCCCGCACAGGCCAGACGCCTGACACGGGCCCGGCTGAACGGCTGGTCGGTGTGCGAGGACATCTGCGACACCGCGGCCCTGGTCGTCTCCGAACTGGTGACCAACGCGATCGTGCACACCGCGAGCAGGCACATAGTGTGCGAGCTGCACGACGGCGCCGACCTGGTCCGCATAGCCGTGCGCGACGAGGGTTGCGCTCCCGGCCAGCCCCACCCCTCGGCCGGCCGGCAGCCCGACGACGAACACGGCAGGGGACTGCTTCTCGTGGACGCCCTGTGCGACGCCTGGGGCGCCCATGAGCACGGGCCCGGGCCCGGGCTGCTGGTCTGGGCCGAGCTACCGCGCAAGGCCGACGGGCCGCGCGACCCGTCGGAGCCCCACAACGACCTGGGCTGGGGCGCCCGCCCGAAGCCCGGCCCCGCCGACGGCACGGGTGACGAGGGCGAGGCGGAGGGACGCCGCCGAAAGGCGCGCCGCGGAACGGGGACCGAATGGCTATGAGGGCTGCGTCCGGCATCCGACCGCTCGGTCTGGACACCCTGGTCCGCCTGCAGCGCGGACTGACCACCCACGGAGCGCCTTCCGCGACGCCCCGGCGGCTGCCCGTGCCGGACGGCATGACGGCCCCGCTGGGCTGCGACGCGGTGGCGGTGCCCGCCCGCTTCGGCCCGCTGGTGCTGCCCCGGCTGCCGCGCGTGGGCTGCGTCTACGCCGACGACGCGCACTGGTGGTGGATCGTCCCGTCCGATTCCGACTACGCACTGGAGTGGCCCGCGCCCGCGCGGTACGCCACGGGCGCCGTCGTACCCGACACCCCGGGCCTGCCGGGCCTCATCCACCGCCCGGACGGCACGGTCCCCTACACCCCGCCCATCCCGCTCTACCTGGCACTGTGCCGGCTGACGAACACGACGCCGACGTGGTCGCGGCAGGTGAGCGCATAGGCGCCGCCGCGCCCTCCCGTCCTTCTTCGCTCCCCCGGCTCCGCCCCGCACGCCCCCTTCCGGCTTCCTCCGGCCGGGCGTGCACCCGCGCGCCCCGGCCTCCCCCGTCCACGCCCTGCCCGTAGGCGTCCCGCCCCCGCGATAGTGGCCGTCGGTCCACGATGGGGAGGCAGACGGTGCGCAGGAAGGGCGGCACGGAGGCAGCCGGGGTGTCGGAGTCGGAGCGGCTGCTCTTCGGCGGTCCGCTGCGCTACGACATGGGGTGGAACCAGCACGCCGACGCGTTT
The DNA here is from genome assembly GCF_044762405.1 of Streptomyces sp. NPDC097107. Classification (NCBI taxonomy): domain Bacteria; kingdom Bacillati; phylum Actinomycetota; class Actinomycetes; order Kitasatosporales; family Streptomycetaceae; genus Streptomyces; species Streptomyces sp. NPDC097107. The sequence continues at coordinate 230,208 of NZ_JBIWEF010000001.1, forward strand.
CTGGAGCTGGGCTTCCGGGCGATGCTGACCCGGCTGCCGTCCCTGCTGTCGTCCAGCCTCCGGCTCGCCCGGCAGGCCGACCCGCAGGCGGCGCGGACCGTACTGACCGCCGAGGTGGGCCGGGGTCTGGCACAGGCGGTCAGTCTGCTCGCGGTCAACAGCGTGCTGGCCGGACTGATGGCCGCCGGGCCCATCGAGGAACGTCTGCGCGCAGCGGTCCCGGCGCTGGTCACCGTAGCGGCGGTGATGCTGCTCGCGGCGTTGCTGCGGGCGGCCTCCACGTACGCCACCGGACGGCTGGAGCCCAAGGTGGAGCGGGTGGCCACCGAGCGGTACCTGGAGCGGGCGGCGGCCGTGGAGCTGTCCGCGATCGAGGACCACGCCTTCCACAAGCTGCTGGACACCGCCCAGTACGGCGCGGCCTCCGCACGGCGCATGATCATGTACGGCACGCGCGTGGTGAACGCGATGATCTCGCTGATCGCGGCAGCCGGCGTCCTGACCGTGCTGCATCCGGCGCTGCTGCCGCTGCTGGCGACGATGACCCTGCCGAGCGCCTGGAGCGCGCTGACCCTCGCCCGCCGCCGGTACGAGTCGTTCCACGCCTGGGTGCAGCACGAACGCGCGGGGCGGCTGCTGGGCAGTCTGCTCATCGAACCGGCCGCGGCCCCGGAGATCCGGGTGCACGGGGTGGGCCCGTTCCTGCTGCGGCACTTCCGCGCGATGTCGGAGACCGCCGAGGCGGAGCAGGCCCGGCTGGCCCGGCTGGCGGCGCGTACGGGGCTGATCGCGGCGGCGTGGACCGGGCTGGCCACCGCGGCGACGTACGCGACGCTCGGCGGGCTGCTGCTGGGCGGAGCGATGTCCCTGGCGGTGGCGGGGACGGCTGTAATCGCCATCCGCACCGGTTCGCAGAGCCTCGGCACCCTGGTCGTGGAGGTCAACGCGCTCCACGAGGAGGCCCTGTTCGTCGGCGACCTGGAGCGGCTGCACGTGGAGGCGGCCGACCGGGCCATTCCGGTGGGCGGCGCCGCGCTACCGGAGGACCCGAAGGAGATCCGCTTCGAGAACGTCACGTTCCGCTATCCGGGTGACGCCACCCGCCCGGCGCTCGACGACGTGACGCTCTCTCTGCCGCTGGGCCGGATCGTGGCGCTCGTCGGCGAGAACGGCTCGGGCAAGACGACGCTGGTGAAACTGCTCGCCGGGTTGTACACCCCGGACCGGGGCCGCATCACGTGGGACGGCGTCGACGCGGCGACGGCGGACCGGCACGCGCTCGCCGAACGCGTCGCGATGGTGGCGCAGGACTTCAAGCGGTGGCCGTTCACCGCGCGGGTGAACGTCGCGGTGGGGCGCTCCTCGATGCCGCTCGGCGACGACCGGGTGGCCGCGGCGGTCGCCGAGGCCGGGGCCGAGGAGGTGGTCGCGGACCTGCCGCGCGGCCTGGACACCCTGCTGGCCCGCAACTTCAGCGGCGGCCACGAGCTGTCCGGCGGCCAGTGGCAGCGGGTCGGGATCGCCCGCGCGGCGTACCGGCAGGGCCGCATCCTCATCGTGGACGAGCCGACGGCGGCCCTGGACGCCCGGGCCGAGCTGGAGGTCTTCGAGAAGATCCGCGCCCTGGCCGGCAGCGGGCAGACGGTCGTCCTGATCACCCACCGGCTGGCGTCCGTGCGTCACGCCGACCTGGTGCACGTCCTCGATCAGGGCCGGCTCGTGGAGTCCGGGACACCGGACGAGCTGCTGGCCACCGGTGGCGTGTACGCGGAGCTCTACTCCCTCCAGGCGGAACAGTTCACCAGGGCGCCGGTGCCCGCTCCGAAGGCGGGCTGACGTCAGGTCCGCTCCCGTCCGTCAGGCGGCCACGTCACCGGCGGCGTCGCCGGCGCGGACGATGACCAGGAACATGTCCGTGGCGAGGTCCATGACGACCTCGGCGGGCAGGCCCTCCAGACGCCGCGCGTTCGCGAACTCCTCCGCCGGCCAGGAACCACGCGGCCCGCCGGCGGGAAAGCGTTCGAGCACCGTTCGCCCGTTCACCCTGCACCTCCATGTAGCGCTGTACTCGTAGAGTTAAACGCCAACCATGGAGCGATCGCCTCGTGGAGTGATGGTACTGAGACATAGTTGACACTCGTTCACCGCAAAGGGTGAGCGGCGTCTCAGCCGTTCGGCCCCCTTCGCTACGGTGCGTGTCAGTCCTCGTACTCGTCGTGGTAGCGGATTCTCTCGCTCCCCGCAGGCGCACCAAGCGCCGACGCGCGTCCCTCGGGTTTCTCCCACTGCTCCTGCCGGCCGAGAGCGGTCAGGTCGAGCAGGCTGGTGGTCGAGCCGAGTCCGTCGAGGCCGCGTTCGTACGTCGAGTAGGTGTGGAAGACCCGGCCGCGGTCCCGCAGGAAGCAGCTGAGCCCGGGCCGCTCGACCAGCTCGCCCCCGTGTTCGAGGGTCACCTCGAAGTCGGTGTTGAAGTCGCTGACGTACGACGAGTACCAGGGCAGCGACCAGCCCATCCGCGCCTTGAACGGAAGGATCCGCGGGTACGGCGCCCGGGACACGGCCGCGAACGACGTACCGCGCGCCCTCAGGTGCGCGAGGTGTCCGATCTGGTCCAGGAACGCCGAGCAGCTGCGGCAGCCGGCCTCCCACTCGGGCGCGAACATGAAGTGGTGGACGACGAGCTGGTCGCGTCCCTCGAAGAGGTCGAGCAGCGTGGCCTTGCCGTCGCCGCCCTCGAACACGTACTCCTTGTCGACCTCCACCATGGGCAGCCCGCGCCGCTCGGCGTTGAGCGCGTCACGCGCGCGTGTCGCGGCCTTCTCCTTGGCCAGTAACGCCTCGCGCGCCGCGCGCCAGTCCGCGCGGGGGACGATCTCGGGCAACGACATGGGATCCAGCTCCTCCGGTGCGACACACGACGGTCCGTCGGAGGTGCTGACCGACGGGCGGAGCGGAACTCATCGCGGCTCGGGAAGATTCTTTTTCGGAACGCCACCGGAGCGCCGCCGGAACGCCACCGGGACGCCGCCGGCCTCGGTGTTCAGGTGTCGTACGTCAGGCGTCGTACTCCTGGACGCGCCGGCCGTGGCCGCGGTCGGTCAGGGCGGGCAGCCGCTCTCCGAGTTCCCGCACCACCGCGGGGACGTCGAGGGTCAGCAGCTCGCGGTCCCGCATGAGGACGCGCCCGTCGACGATCGTCGTGCGCACGTCCGCGGACCGTGCGCTGTGCACCAGGGTGGCGGCGAGGTCGTGCACGGGCTGGGTGTGCGGGCCGGTGAGGTCGACGAGGACGAGGTCGGCGCGCCGCCCCGGCGCGATGCGGCCGACGGCGTCGCCGAGGCCGACCGCGCGGGCGCTCTGCAGGGTGGCGTGGTGCAGGGCCTGACGTGAGGTCAGCCAGCGGGGGTCGCCCTCGGTGGACTTCTGGATGAGGGAGGTGAGCGCCATCGACTCCCACACGTCCAGGGAGTTGTTGGATGCGGCGCCGTCGGTGGCGAGCCCCACGGGGACGCCGATGTCGCGCAGGGCGCGCACGGGTGTGGTGGTGGGCCAGGCGAACTTGAGGTAGCCGCGTGGCGCGGTCGCCACGGCCGTTCGGCCGCCCGCGCGCGCGAGGAGCGGCAGATCGGTCTCGACGATGCCGGTGCCGTGTGCGATGAGCACGTCGGTGCCGAGGATGCCGGTGCGTTCCAGGGTCTCGATGGGGGTGGCCCCGTGCCGGGCGATGCTGGTGTCGGTCTGGTCGCGGTTCTCGGCGGCGTGGAGGTGCACGGGCAGGCCGTGGTCACGGGCGAGTCCGGCGGTGGCGGCGAGGTCGGCGTCGGTCACGGTGTAGGGGGCGTGCGGGGCGAGGGCGGTCGTGATCCGGCCGTCCGCGGAGCCCCGGTGTCGCAACGCGAACTCCAGCGACGCCTCACGCCCTTCGGGTCCTTGCGAGGAGAAGTACGCCTGGCCCAGCAGCGCCCGCATCCCGCACTCGGCGACCACGGCGGCGACGGCGTCCATGGCGAAGTAGTGGTCCGCGAACGTCGTCACGCCCGCGCGGATCATCTCGGCGCAGGCGAGCCGGGCCCCCAGTTCCACGTCGCGGTCGGTGAGGTTGGACTCGACGGGCCAGACGACGTCGTTGAACCACTCATCGGTGGGCAGATCCTCGGCGAGGCCCCGCAGGGCGACCATCGGCGCGTGCGTATGGCAGTTGATCAGCCCGGGGAGGGCGGCCTGGCCGCGTGCGTCGATGCGGTCGACTGCCGCGATGCCCTGCCCGGCGCCGGCGGTCGTCACGGAGTCGACGACTCCGTCCCGTACGACGACGGCCGCGTCCTCCTGGAAGCCGATCCGCTCCCGTTCGTCGTGCACGAGGACGGTGCAGCCGGTGATGACGAGATCGGCGGGCTTCGCACGGCTCTCATGGGAAGAAGGCGTCATCACGCCAACGTACGGTGCCGCCCCACACGCCCGCGCCGCTCGGCGAGTTCGTCCCGCAGTCCGGCGAGGCGGTCGGTGTGGCGGGGCGTGAGCCGGCCGGTGTCGTCGAGGTGCACGGCGCACGCGGTGGTGGTGTCGACGAGCCGTTCGAGGACGGCGGCGACCTCGTCCGCGCCCTCCGAGTGCCGGGCGAGGGCGGGCAGTTCCGCGGCGGCGAGGGCGATCGCGGCGCGGGCCTCGGCGAGCGTGCGGTACGCCTCGCGGCGCAGTTTCCACCGGGCGGCGCGGTCACCGGACTCGCTCAGTACGTGGGCGAGGTAGGCGTGGGCCGCGGCGTCGGCGACGTCGATCCGGGCACGGATGCCGCCGCCCCGCTGTCCCGGCAGCGGCAGATGCCCGACGACCAGGACGATCGCGCAGGCCAGCAGTGTCTCGCCGATGCGGCTGACGGAGGCCTGCGGTTCGCCGCCGACCATGACCAGCGCGAGGACGAGGACGGTGACGACGGTGGTCTGGGCGGCGAAGTGCCGCGCGGCGACCGGCACCAGGGCACCGCAGAGGGCGACGAGCGCGACGAGCCCTTCCGGCCGCGGCAGCACGGCGGCGAACCCGGCGAAGACGAGCGCCCCCGAAACGGTCCCGGCCGCCCGGCACAGCACCCGGGAGACGAGCGGGCCGAGGTCGGGCTTGACGAGGAAGACGGCGGTGGCGGGCAGCCAGTACCAGTGCTGGTGGGACCCGTACCAGTGGCCGTGGTGCAGTGCCTGGGCGACGGCGGCACTGGCGCCGAAGCACAGGCCGACGCGCAGCCCGTACTCCCGTCCGCCCGCGCCGAGGACGGTGCGGGCCAGGGAGGCGACCGACCGCCTGCGGGTGTGCAGGTCCCGGCCCCTGCCCCGGTCGAAGGCCTCCGCGGCGTGCAGCAGGGCGTCGTCCAGGGCGCGCAGGGCGGGCTCGGTGCGGGTGGGTGCGGGCAACGGTCCCGCGTGGACGCTGCCGCGGACGGCCGCCGCCAACCTCCGGGGCCCCTCCGAGGCCCGCGCGGGGACGGCCTGCTCGGCCCACGCGAGGGCGGTCGCGGCCTCGCCGAGCGGCAACGCGGCGGCGTACTGGGCGTGCAGCCGCCGTTCGGCCGCGGACGAGGCGTAGCGCCGCAGCCGGGGCCCGGCGAGCGCGTCCTGCGCGTGGTCGAGGGCGGCGGTGAGCGCGGCCCGGCGGGCACCGGCCTGCTCTGTGCCGGCCGCGTCCAGGAGCGCGGCCACGGCGTCGTAGACGTCGGCGACGGCCGCCCGCTCCCCGTCGAAGCGGAAGTCGAGGCGGGTGCCGAGACGGGTGCCGAGACGGGTGCCGAGGCGGGAGTCGAGGCGGGTGCCGAGACGGGAGTCGAGACGGGTGCCGAGGCGGGTGCCGAGACGGGTGCCGAGGCGGGTGCCGAGACGGGAATCGAGGCGGGTGCCGAGGCGGGTGCCGAGACGGGAGCCGAGGCGGGAGTCCCCGGTGAGGGAGCCGGGTGTGGGCAGGACGAGCCGCAGCGCGAGCAGCCATCCGGCGCCGGCGAGGAAGGCCAGCACGCTCTGCCACCCGGGCTCGGGCAGCGGCATCCCGGCCCCGACGGCGCTGGTGACCAGCAGTTGCGTCCCGGCCCCGGAGCCCACGGTTCCGGCGGCGCTGACGCCTCCGGCGACCATTCCGAGCCCGGTCAGCACCAGGGTCAGCGGTACGGCTCCGAGGTGCTGCCCGGCGTACGTACCGATGAGCAGCCCGACGGCCCCGGCGAGCGCGGGAACGCCGATGCGCCGCACGGAGGTACGGCGGCTGCCCGGCCGGTCGTTGATGCCGGCCAGCATGGCGGCGATGGCGGCGACAACTCCCAGAGAGGCCCGGTCGGCGAGCACGGCGGCGAGCAGCAGGGGCCCGCCGGCCAGCGCACCCCGGGTCACCGCGCTCCAGGGCACGGGCCCGCGCTGGGCTCTCAGGGCGTGGGCGATCCAGGGCGGAAGCGAGAGGCCGACTCGGCGTGCGGGGCGGACGGTGCGGGACACGGGGCGCGGGGCTCCTGTCGTCTGGTCGAGGGCGGGGGTGAGCCTTCGGGCGACGGTGGCCGGGCTGTGCGGAGTCGGGCGGTGCGGTATGTCTGGCGGTGCGGTGGGACGGTGTGTGGTGCCCACGCTAAGGCGTTTTCCTGGAGGACGGAGGACAAACGTGTTTCGGGGATGTGACGGTCGGCCGGAACGGCGCATCCTTTATGAACGCAATCAGGCCGCGCCTCGTCAACGCGATCAGGCCGTACCTCGTTCCCGCCCCTCGCGGCGGACCTGGCCTCCCCGGGCCCCTTCCACGGCCTCGCACAGGAGTGCCTCGGTGTCCGTGACCGACCGCGCCAGGGCCTCCGGCCCGGGTGTCAGCTCCGCCAGCAGCCCGTCGACCCCTGCGGCCCCGCCCAGCCCGGCCCGTCGCACCACCCCCTTCTCGTTGGTGACCCACTCCCCCCGTGCCGCCAGTACCGCGTGCGCCGTCTGTGTCGCGGCCAGGGCGATCGCGCCGGCGACCTGCGTGACGGCGCCCTTGGGCGCGTGGCCGGCCCTGGCGTGGGCGAGGGTGGCCGTGGCCGCGCCGTGCCAGCGCTCGGGGGCGGTGGCACGGAGGGCCTCGGGGTAGGCGGGGCGGGGCAGTTCGCCGCGCAGCACCTCGTTGATCGCGAGCTCCGCGACCACGAGGTACGTCGGGATGCCCGCGAGGTGGAACATCAGCGGCTCGACGCCGAAGCGTCCCGCCTCGGCCTCCGACACCTCGTGCTCGACCACGTCGAGGTCGCGGTAGTGCAGGTCGACCCGGCGTCCGTCGATCGTCAGCCAGGCGCCTCCGTTGAAGACACCGCCGCCCCATGCGCCGACCTCGGAGACCTCCCCCGCCCAGCCGAGGGCACGGACACCGTCCGGGTCGAAGGCGCCCCGGTAGTAGACGGCCAGGTCCCAGTCGCTGTCGGGCCCGTGGGTGCCCTGGGCCCGGGAGCCGCCGAGGGTCACCGCCCGGACGTCGGGCAGGGCGGCGAGGCGGTCGGCGGTGGTGTCGAGGAAGGCCTGGTCCGTGAGGGAGGGCACTGCTGCGGGCTCCTGACGGGTGGGCGCGGGCACGGGCGGACGCCGGAAGCGTACGTGGGGGCGACCGGCGGCACGAGGCATTGTCAGTGGCTCGCGCTGTCGGTGGAGGGAAAACCGGGTGCGAGGACGAGCCGCGGAACGGACGATCGGGAGGTCGGCGTTTCACCGTCCCAGGAGCCCACGTGATTCAGCGCGCCACCGTGCCGGGCCTTTTCCCGCCGCCCACCTACTCCCATGCCTCCGTCGTCGAGGCCGGGACGAAGCTCGCCTTCCTCGCCGGGTCCGTTCCGCTCGACGCGGAGGGGAAGCTGGTCGGTGAGGGTGATCCCGTCCGGCAGGCCGAGCAGGTGATCGCCAACCTCACCGAGCAGTTGCGCTCCGTGGGGAGCGGGTTGAGGCACGTTCTCTCGACCGACGTGTACGTGGTCAGCGGCGAGACCGCAGCGCTGTCCGCCGTCTGGGAGGTCGTCGAGGCGTCCGGCCTCAGCACGGGCCCGCACTCCTCGACGCTGCTCGGGGTGAGCTGCCTCGGGTACCCGGGTCAGCTGGTGGAGATCACGGCGACGGCGGTCGTGCCGGAGGAGATACGTCCGTGAACCGGGAGGGAGACGGGCCCGTCGTGCTGCGACGGGCGGCGGCCGCCGACGCGCGTGCGGCGGCCGGCGTCTGGCTGGCTTCGTTCACCACCGCGCTGCCGACCGTGGTCCGGCCCCGCGCCGACGAAGAGGTCCTGGACTACTTCGGCCATGTGCTGGTGCCCCTGCGCGAGACGTGGGTGGCGGAGGCGGCCGGCCGCGATGTCGTCGGCGTGATGGTGCTGGAGGAGGGGGAGCTGTCGCAGTTGTACCTCGCCCCGGACTGGCGCGGGCGCGGCATCGGGGACCGGTTCGTCGCGCTCGCCAAGGAACGCAGGCCCGAAGGGCTCTCGCTGTGGACCTTCCAGGTCAACGCGCCCGCGCACCGCTTCTACGAGCGGCACGGCTTCACGGCCGTTCAGTGGACGGACGGCGCCGGCAACGAGGAGCGGGAGCCGGACGTGCGGTACGTGTGGGAGCCGTAGGGCACGGGCGCGGCCGTGGGTGGAACGGCCGGACGCGCCCCACGGCTAGTCAGGCATCGGCGCGCGCGTACCGGCCCGTCAGGCATCGGCGCCCGCGTAGACCCGTCAGGCATCGGCGCCCGCGTAGACCCGTCAGGCATCGGCGCCCGCGTAGACCCATCAGGCATCGGCGCCCGCGTAGACCCATCAGGCATCGGCGCCCGCGTAGACCCGTCAGGCATCGGCGCGCGCGTACCTGTCCGTGGCCGCCACCAGCACGTCGTCACCCATCGTTCCGGCGTCGTGCCCGGCCTCGTCCACGACCACCAGCTCGCTGTCCGGCCAGGCGTGGTGGAGCCGCCAGACGACGCCGAGGAGGTTGCCGAAGTCGAGGCTGCCCTGCACGAGGGTGCCCGGGATGCCCTTCAGCAGGTGCGCGTCCCGCAGGACGACGCCCTCGTCGTTGCCGTCACCGAGGAAGTGGTCGTTGCCCCAGTAGTGGGTGACGGTTCGTGCGAAGCCCATGCGGAACTCCGGGTCCTCGAACCGGGCGACCGAGTGGGGCGGCGCGGGGATGATCGCCGTCTCCCAGTCGGTCCAGGCGCGTGCGGCCCGGGCCCGGACTCCGGCGTCGGGCGACTCCAGCAGCCGGTTGTACGCGGCGGCCGTATCGCCGTCGCGTTCGTCTACTGGCAGTTCGGCGAGGAACCGCTCGTGGGCGTCGGGGAAGAGCTTCCCCAACCCGCGTGTCAGGAGGGCCACTTCGGCGTTGGAGCCGGTCGCCACCCCGGTCAGCACCAGCTCGGTCACCACTCCCGGGTGCGTCTGCGCGTACCGCAGTCCCAGGATGGATCCCCACGACACGCCCCACACCAGCCACCGCTCGATGCCGAGGTGGGCGCGCAGTCGCTCCAGGTCCGCCATGACGTGGGCGGTCGTGTTGACGCTCATGTCGGTCTCGTGGTCGCTCGCCGGAGGGACCGACCGTCCGGCGCCGCGCTGGTCGAGGAGCACGATCCGGTAGGCGGCCGGGTCGAAGTACCGTCTGAGGTTGGGGCTGGTGCGGGACCCCGGCCCTCCGTGCAGCACCAGCGCGGGTTTGCCGCGGGGGTTTCCGCAGGTTTCCCAGTGGACGTGATTGCCGTCACCGACATCGAGCATGCCGTGGTCGTACGGTTCGATCTCCGGATACAGGCCCATCGGGGCACCGTAACGCCGTCGGCCCGGGACGTTCACCCCCTTTACGCCGTGGGCCCTACGCCTTGGGCAGCCCCGCCGTCCCGGCCGCCGTGCGCAGCACGTCCCGGAGCATCTCGGGGGTGAGTCGGCCGGTGAAGGTGTTGCGCTGGCTGACGTGGAAGCAGCCGAATAGACGCAGGCCGGGCCCCTCGGTGGCGTCCAGCGTGACGTGCGCGCCGTGCGCGAAGGCGGGGCGGGGGCGGGGCACCGTCCAGCCCGCCTCGGCGAACGCGGGCAGCGCCGCCTGCCAGCCGAAGGCGCCGAGTACCACCACGGCCCGCAGCGTCGGCCGCAGCAGACCCAGTTCCTGGACGAGCCAGGAGCGGCAGGTGTCGCGTTCGGTGGGGGTGGGCTTGTTGGCGGGCGGGGCGCAGTGCACCGGCGAGGTGACGCGCACGCCGTACAGTTCCAGGCCGTCGTCGGCGGAGACCGCGGTGGGCTGCGAGGCGAGACCCACGTCGTACAACGCCTGGTACAGCACGTCTCCGGAGCGGTCACCGGTGAACATCCGGCCGGTGCGGTTGCCGCCGTGGGCCGCGGGGGCGAGCCCGACGATCAGCAGACGCGCGTCCGGCGGACCGAAGCCCGGCACCGGCCGGCCCCAGTACGTCCAGTCGGCGAAGGCCGCCCGCTTGGTACGGGCCACCTCCGCCCGCCAGTCGACCAGCCTCGGGCAGGCCCGGCACCCCGCGATCCGCTGGTCGAGTACGGAGAGGCCGCTGGTGTCCATGCCTCCACCGTAAGACCACGGGCCCTGGTGCCCGGCTCTCGGCCCCGGCCACCGGCCACCGGCGACCGGCCACCGGCCACCGCGACAGCGCGCGACCACTCCGGGACCGCTCCGGGACCGCGGAAATAGGAGTCCCTCTCGCCCGGCCGAACGGTTAGGGTCGAGCCATGGCTTCCGAGCATGACGAGGGCAGGAACGGTGGGACGGCCGACCCACAGGACACCACCGGGGCCAAGGCCGGCACGAATGCCGACGACGAAACCGACGACAGGATCGACGGTACGGCTGCCGCGGCCCCGCCCCCGGACCCGAAGACCGCCGCCGCGATCGCCGCCGCCGAGGCGGCCGGGCCGCAGAACGGCGGGAGCGTCCGCGTGGACAGCTGGATCTGGGCCGTCCGCCTCGTCAAGACCCGCTCCCTCGGCGCGACCGCCTGCAAGGGCGGCCATGTCCGGGTGAACGGCGAGCGGGTGAAGCCCGCGTACTCACTGCGCGTCGGAGACGAGGTGCGCCTGCGGCACGAGGGCCGGGAACGCGTAGTCGTCGTGAAGCGGCTGATCCGCAAGCGCGTCGGAGCCCCGGTCGCCGTCCAGTGCTACGTCGACAACTCCCCGCCGCCCCCGCCCCGCGAGGCCGTCGCCCCGGCCGGCATCCGCGACCGCGGCGCCGGCCGCCCCACCAAGCGGGACCGTCGCGAGCTGGAACGCCTGCGCGGGCTGGAGGGCCTGAACCAGGCCCGGCGGGATGCCGAGAACAGGCCCTGAACACCCGCACGGCCATGGCCGGTCAGATCCGCCCGCGGCGTGCCGGCCGGAGCAGTTCCCCGTTGTGCCCGCGGCGGGCCCAGGCGACGACCAGGAGCGGCACCAGCAGGATGAGCGGTGTCGCGGCGTTCTCTCCGTCGAAGTAGGTGAGCTGGACGACGAACGCGCCCACCATCAGCGCGCTCAGGGCCGTCGCCGCCACCGACTGCAGCACCGGAATGAACAGGGCGATCGCCCCGGCCAGTTCGAGGACGCCGATGACGTACATCCCCGCGTTGCCCCAGCCCATCTCGGCGAAGGAGTCCGTCGCCGAAGAGTGCGCGACCAGCTTGGGCGCGGCGCTCGCGACGGCGAAGAACAGCGCGAGGAGCACCTGCACCGCCCGTAGGGCGATCCGGGCGCCGCGCCCCCGGGTCGACGTGGCGAGGCTCGCGGAGGTCGCGGAAGCAGTGGCGGCGGTGGAGGCGGTCCCGGAAGCAGTGGTGGCGGTGGTCTCGGACATGAGGGTCTCCTGAGCTGAGCGGTCCGTGATGCAGTCAGGTATTCAGACCGCTCGCCCGCCCGGAACTCATCGCCGATCCCCTACCTCCGGCACGGGAATCGCCCTCACCCACGTCCCGTCGTCGGTCAGATACCGGTCCACGCCGAGTCCTGCCTCCCCCAGGGCCTCCTCGAACTGTTTTTCGGTCAGCGGCCGGGCCCGGAACGTCTGTGTCCATACCGCGTCCGGGAACTCGTACTCCGCGTGCACCGCGTTGACGCCGTCCCCGACCGGCTCCGACGACACGATGCGCACGGTGAAGCCGGTCCAGGTCCTCGATCGGGCCGCATATCGTCCGCGCCCCGCGCACGTGCTCCAGCATCTCGGCGGACTCGTCCACCGCGGTCACGTCGAACCCCCGCTCCAGCAGCGGATGGGTCATGCGCCCCACACCACTGCCCAGCTCCAGGATGCGCGCCCCCTCGGGCACGGCTGCGGCGACGATGTCCGGCTCGGCTCCGGCGGGCAGCCTCGAATAGAGCTCGACCGCGCAGCCGTCGGGCGTGATGGCTCCGGGTCCCGTCCCCTGGTGTCCCTCTCGCATTTTCAGCTCCATGCCCGTCCAACGGGCCGCCTCCGCACACCCGTTCCCACCCGGCAACGGTTCACCCGACCGAGTGAACGGGGCCCACCGTCAGAACGGAAACCAGCCGTGCCCGACGTACCAGTGGCCGCCTGCCCGCAGGTGGTCCCCGACGGCCCGCTCCAGCGAGGTGCGCCGCTGCAGCCCCTCGACCGGCAGGCAGGGATCCCCGAAGACGAAGCGGACAGGTTCCTCGTCGGCTGGCTCGGTGTCCTGGGCCGCCCGGAAGCGTTCCTGGAACCGGACGATGTTGGAGTCGACCGCCAGGTACCGCTTCAGCTGCGGGTCGAGGAGCCAGGAGTGGCACGTCGCGGCACGATACGGCTCTTCGGGAAAGTGCCGGCGGAAGAACTCCCGGGCGAGGCCGAGCGAGCGGTCGCAGGCGGCCGGTGTCAGCGGCCCGCGGTAGTCGGGGACGTGCAGGTTCAAGCGGGGCTCGCCCGGCACCGCGTCCATCCCGGCCGTCCGCAGTACCGGCGCGGTGCGCTGCCCGATCGTGGCCCGTTCGAACTGCAACCGCCCCAGCTGGTACAGCTCTCCGCGGAAGTGGTGCACCAGCCACCGCGGGGCCCGCACTCCGCCCGTGCCGTGCCGTCTGCGGTGGCTCGCCATGTTCCGCCCCAGGTCGGCGAGGGTGTGCCGGGTGATCTCGGCCGGGATGCCGCGCTCCCGGTGGTAGGCGCGGGTGTACGGCAGCGCCGCGACGAACACGTACGCGGCGAAGTACCCGCCCAGCGCCCGGGGAGCCTCGGTCAGCCCCTCCCCGAAGCGCCGCATGTCCTCCGGGTCCGCGTCCGGCTCCCCGAGGTCCCGCACCAGCTCCTGGACACACTCCTCCAGCAGCCGCACCGTTCCGGCATCGCGCGTCACTCCGCCGCGCAGTCCCACCAGTGCGTTGATGTCCTCGTGCGGGACCGCCAGGTCGAGGAGTAGGTCGGGCAGGTCGTCGGCGTCCGGCAGGGCGGGTCGGTTGTGTGGCACGGCTCGTTTCCCCCTCGTCGTCTCCCGGAGTACGTTTTCCACAGGACTGGTGATCCGATGCGTACCGGGAGCGAACCGGCCACCGCGCGCAGTGCCCTGCGGGGCGCTTTTCTGGCTGAGTCTTTGGGGCCTGGCCTGGGCGATCTTCGGGACGGCCGCGTTCGCGCTCGCCGGGCGACCGGGACGGGCCGTCGCGTGCGGAGTGCTGCGGCTCGTCGTCACGGTCGGCCTGACCGGGATCCTCCGGCACATCCGCCAGGGCCCGCACTACCAGCCCGGGCCGGACGTACCGCCGTACCGGCCGCCGAGGAGCTGACCGTCAGGAGTCGAACCGCGCCTGCTGCAGATACTCCGGATTCGGGTCCAGAGCCGCCGCCAGCCGGAAGTGCCGCCGGGCCTGGCCGGGGCAGCCACGGCGCTCATAGGTGCGGGCGAGTGCGAAGTGCGCGAACGCGTTGTCCGGCTCACGCTCCAGGACGATGGTGAACTCCAGCTCGGCCGCTCTCAGTTGTGCCGCCGCGAAGAAGGCACGGGCGCGCAGCAACCGAGCAGCGGTGCTCTCCGGGTGCGCGGCGATGACCCCGTCGAGCAGTTTCACCGCGCCCCGCGGGTCCCGCGCCGCGAGCAGTTGCTCGGCGGCACGGAAGTCGATGACATCCGTCTCCGGAGTACGTCCGGTCGAACCGCTGGTCTCGGGCACGGCAGAGTCCTTCCCTCACTGAAAGGGATCAACGCCCGCGCGGGGACCGCTATTCCTGGGACGGGCGGAGCGACCGGAGCCTTGAGGAGGCGCCAGGGCGCTCAGCGCGGCGCGTGCGCCTTGCGGGTCAGCTCGGCCCACACCGCTGCCACGCGGCGCCGCAGCTCGTCCAGCGGTACGTCGTTGTCGATGACCACGTCCGCGATCTCCCGGCGCTGCTCGCGCGTGGCCTGGGCGGCCATCCGCGCGCGTGCGTCCTGCTCTGGCATGCGGCGCAGCCGTACCAGCCGGTCGAGCTGGGTGGCGGGGTCCGCGTCCACGACGACCACGAGGTCGTACAGCGGTGCCAGGCCGTTCTCCGTGAGCAGCGGAACGTCGTGGACGACGACGGCGTCCTCGGCGGCGGCCTCCTCGAGGGCGCGGGACCGGTCGGCGACCAGGGGGTGCACGATCGAGTTCAGCGCGGCCAGCTTCTCCGGGTCGGCGAACACGATCGAACCGAGCTTCGGCCGGTCCAGGCTGCCGTCCTCGGCCAGTACGCCCTCGCCGAACGCCTCCACGACCGCTGCGAGCCCCGGGGTACCCGGGGCGACGACCTCGCGCGCGATCCGGTCCGCGTCGATCAGTACGGCGCCGTGTTCGACGAGCAGCCGCGACACCTCGCTCTTGCCGGCGCCGATCCCGCCGGTCAGGCCCACCTTCAGCATGAGCGGAAGCCTAGGGCCTCCCGGTTACGGCCGGCCCACCGGCCGGCTCCTACCGCGCCGGCCCAGGGGCGTCAACTGTCACCCTCCCGCTCCGCCAGGAACCGTTCGAACTCGCGGCCGATCTCGTCCGCCGACGGGATCTCGACGGGCTCGGCGAGCATGTTGCCGCGGGTCTCGGCGCCCGCGGCCGCGTCGTACTGGTGCTCCAGGCCCTGGATGAGGGCGGTGAGTTCCTCGTCGCCCTCCTGGATCTGCCGGTCGATCTCCGTCTGGGTGCGGAGGGCGTCCGTGCGCAGGGAGTGCGCGATGCCCGGCAGGACCAGGCCGGTCGCCGCGGTGATCGCCTCCAGGACGGTCAGCGCCGCGTCCGGGTACGGGGAGCGGGCGATGTAGTGCGGGACGTGCGCGGCCACGCCCAGCACCTCGTGGCCGGCCTGCAGGAGCCGGTACTCGACGAGTGCCTCGGCGCTGCCGGGGACCTGCGCCTCCTCGAAGGGGCTGCTGTGGCCCGGCACCAGGTCGGCGCGGTTGCCGTGCGGGGTGATGCCGACGGGGCGGGTGTGCGGGACGCCCATGGGGATGCCGTGGAAGTTGACCGCGAGGCGGACCCCGAGCCGCTCGACGATCTGCCGCACGGCCGCGGCGAAGCGTTCCCATTCGACGTCCGGTTCGGGGCCCGACAGCAGCAGGAACGGGGCCCCGGTGGCGTCCTGGACGACGCGCACCTCGATGGCGGGTTCCTCGTAGTCCGTCCAGGTGTCCCGCTTGAAGGTCAGCAGTGGCCGGCGTGCCCGGTAGTCCACGAGCCGGTCGTGGTCGAAGCGGGCGACGACCTGGTGAGGCAGCGAGTCGAGCACCTGGTCGACGATCTGGTCGCCGGTCTCGCCGGCGTCGATGTATCCGTCGAAGTGGTAGAGCATGATCAGTCCCGCCGACTCCTGGGCGAGTGCCATGTCGACGACGGCCAAGCCCTTCGGCTCCCATGCGTACAAGCCCTGCGGATCAAGCACAGTGACCGCTCCCCTCCTGGTGTTCGTACTGCACAACACGGGTCCCGGCCCGGGCATTCCCCGTCCGCGCCCCGGCCCGGCGTCACCGAACGCGCCGAGGGCCCGCACCCCGGAAAGGGGTGCGGGCCCTCGGTTCACGAGCTAACGCTCGATGAGGAGCTTCTGCTCAGCCCGCGTTCAGCTCTGGCCGCCGGCCAGCTTCTCGCGCAGCGCGGCCAGCGCCTCGTCCGACGCCAGGGCGCCGGAGTTGTCGCCGCCCTCGGAGGAGTACGAGCCACCGCCGCCGCCACCGCCGGCGGAAGCGGCCGGAGCCGCACTCGCGGTGTCGACACCCTCGGCAGCGGCCTTCTCGTCCGCCTCGCGGGACTTGATGACCTGCGCCTGGTGCTGCTCGAAGCGCTGCTGCGCCTCGGCGTACTGGGTCTCCCACACCTCGCGCTGGGTCTCGTAGCCCTCGAGCCAGTCGTTGGTCTCGGGGTCGAAGCCCTCGGGGTAGATGTAGTTGCCCTGGTCGTCGTAGGACGCGGCCATGCCGTACAGGGTCGGGTCGAACTCGACCACCGACGGGTCGGCACCGAAGGCCTCGTTGGCCTGCTTCAGCGAGAGGCTGATGCGACGGCGCTCGAGGTCGATGTCGATGACCTTGACGAAGATCTCGTCGTTGACCTGGACGACCTGCTCCGGGATCTCCACGTGGCGCTCGGCCAGCTCGGAGATGTGGACCAGACCCTCGATGCCCTCGTCCACGCGGACGAACGCACCGAACGGCACCAGCTTCGTGACCTTGCCGGGTACGACCTGGCCGATCTGGTGGGTGCGGGCGAACTGCTGCCAGGGGTCTTCCTGGGTCGCCTTCAGCGACAGGGAGACGCGCTCGCGGTCCATGTCCACGTCGAGGACCTCGACGGTGACTTCCTGGCCGACCTCGACAACCTCGGACGGGTGGTCGATGTGCTTCCAGGAGAGCTCGGAGACGTGGACCAGACCGTCGACGCCACCCAGGTCCACGAAGGCACCGAAGTTGACGATCGAGGAGACGACGCCGGAACGGACCTGACCCTTCTGGAGGGTCGTGAGGAACGTCTGGCGGACCTCGGACTGGGTCTGCTCCAGCCAGGCGCGGCGGGACAGGACCACGTTGTTGCGGTTCTTGTCCAGCTCGATGATCTTCGCCTCGAGCTCCTTGCCCACGTAGGGCTGGAGGTCGCGGACACGGCGCATCTCGACCAGGGAGGCCGGGAGGAAGCCGCGGAGGCCGATGTCGAGGATGAGACCACCCTTGACGACCTCGATGACGGTACCGGTGACGATGCCGTCCTCTTCCTTGATCTTCTCGATGGTGCCCCAGGCACGCTCGTACTGAGCGCGCTTCTTCGAGAGGATCAGGCGGCCTTCCTTGTCCTCCTTCTGGAGAACAAGGGCCTCGATCTCGTCACCGACGGCGACGACCTCGTTAGGGTCGACGTCGTGCTTGATCGAGAGCTCGCGGCTCGGGATGACACCTTCGGTCTTGTAACCGATGTCGAGCAGGACCTCGTCCCGGTCGACCTTCACGATGACGCCGTCGACGATGTCGCCGTCGTTGAAGTACTTGATCGTTTCGTCGATCGCGGCGAGGAAGGCTTCCTCGTTACCGATGTCGTTGACCGCAACCTGCGGGGTGGTGGCGGTGGTCTCGGTGCTGCTCGTCATGTGGGAAAGGGCTCCGGTACGGACATTGAAGTCGTAGGTACTGCTTACGCCGGGAGCCCGTTTCGCTCTGCAGACGCCGGACAGCCAAGGAAGTGTCACCGAAACCAGGGGTGACACCTCGAGAACCGAGGGGACATACAACAGATGCGAGCGCGACCTGCTACGTCTGAGGTGCGCAGGCCCGCAGCGCAACTTGTAGCATACGGGGGCAGCCGGGCAGGGTCAATGCGCGAAGTCGCACACCCGGGGCAGATCGTCGCATACCCGGCACAAAAGCCGTCTCCCGAGGCCACGCGGGCCCACAGCGGCCCCCTTCGTGACACGCGGGACCGGCTGCGTGAAGAGCCGCAGACTAGTACGAGGGAGCCGGTCATCCAAGAGCCCGAAGCGTCCGAGGCGTCCGAAGCCACAGGGGCGGAGCCCGAGGCCACCCGGCGTGCCGCCGGCGTCACGGAGAGCTCCCGAGCCAACCGCGGCTGGTGGGACCGGAACGCGGACGAGTACCAGGTCGAGCACGGCACCTTCCTCGGCGACGACCGCTTCGTCTGGTGTCCGGAGGGCCTGGACGAGGTGGAGGCCGAGCTGCTCGGCCCGGTGGAGGACCTGAAGGGCAAGGACGTCCTGGAGATCGGGGCCGGCGCCGCCCAGTGCTCGCGCTGGCTGACCGCCCAGGGTGCCCGTCCGGTGGCCCTGGACCTCTCCCACCGTCAGCTCCAGCACGCCCTGCGCATCGGCGGCTCGTTTCCCCTGGTCTGTGCCGACGCGACCGTGCTGCCCTTCGCGGACGGCTCCTTCGACCTGGCGTGCTCGGCGTACGGGGCGCTGCCCTTCGTCGCCGACCCGCGGCTGGTGCTGAGGGAGGTGCGCCGGGTGCTGCGGCCCGGCGGCCGCTTCGTCTTCTCCGTCACACACCCGCTGCGCTGGGCGCTCCCGGACGAGCCGGGCCCCGAGGGGCTGACGGTGTCCACCTCCTACTTCGACCGCACGCCGTACGTCGAGCAGGACGACGAGGGCCGCGCGGTGTACGTCGAGCACCACAGGACGCTCGGCGACCGGGTCCGGGACGTGGTGACGTCGGGGTTTAGGCTGGTGGACCTCGTGGAGCCGGAGTGGCCGGACTGGAACACGTCCGAGTGGGGCGGCTGGTCGCCGCTGCGGGGCCACCTGATCCCGGGGACGGCGATCTTCGTGTGCGAGCGCGACTGAGCCGCAGCCGATCTGCCGCGTGTGCACGCGCGCGCGGAGGGTCGTCCCGGCGGCGTACGACACTGGGGGCGTGATCCGTTACGACGCCCTGGACGCCCTGCCCGTACGCGGTGCCCTGCCCGCTCTGCACGAAGCCCTGGAGGGGCACGGCGCGGCGGTGCTGGTCGCGCCGCCGGGCACCGGCAAGACGACGCTGGTGCCGCTCGCGCTGGCCGGGCTGCTGGGCGAGGGACCCGAGCGGCGTGTGGTCGTGGCCGAGCCGCGGCGGATCGCGGCGCGGGCGGCGGCCCGGCGGATGGCGTGGCTGCTGGGCGAGAAGCCCGGCGCGAGCGTCGGGTACACCGTGCGCGGTGAGCGGGTCGTCGGGCGGCACGCGCGCGTGGAGGTCGTCACGACCGGCGTGCTGCTGCAACGGCTCCAGCGGGACCAGGAGCTGACGGGCGTCGACGTGGTGGTGCTCGACGAGTGCCACGAGCGGCATCTGGACGCGGACACGACGGCGGCGTTCCTGTGGGACGTGCGGACGGCGCTGCGGCCCGAGCTGCGTCTGGTGGCCGCGTCGGCCACGACGGACGCGGAGGGCTGGGCCCGGCTGCTGGGCGGGGCACCGGTGATCGAGGCGCGGGGCGTGTCGTGCCCCGTGGAGGTGGTGTGGGCGCCGCCGGCGCGTCCGGTCCGGCCGCCGCACGGGATGCGGGTGGACCCGGTACTGCTCGCGCACGTGGCGTCGGTGGTGCGGCGGGCGCTGGCCGAACGGGACGGGGACGTGCTGTGTTTCCTGCCGGGCGTCGGGGAGATCTCCCGCGTCGCCGGACAACTGGGGGATCTCGGAGGCGTCGACGTGCTCCAAGTGCACGGGCGGGCGCCCGCGGCCGTGCAGGACACGGTCCTGTCCCCCTCGGCACGGCGCCGGGTGGTACTCGCGACCTCGGTGGCCGAGTCGTCTCTGACGGTTCCGGGCGTACGAGTGGTCGTGGACGCGGGACTGGCGCGGGAGCCTCGGGTGGACCACGCGCGCGGGCTGAGCGCCCTGACGACGGTCCGGGCCTCGCGAGCGGCGGCGCGGCAACGGGCGGGCCGGGCCGGGCGTGAGGCGCCGGGGGTGGTCTACCGCTGCTGGGCGGAGGCGGAGGACGCCCGTCTCCCGCGGTTCCCGGCGCCGGAGATCAAGGTGGCCGACCTGACGGCGTTCGCGTTGCAGGCGGCCTGCTGGGGCGACCCGGACGCGTCCGGGCTGGCGCTGCTCGATCCGCCGCCGGGCGGGGCGATGGCGGCGGCCCGGTCGGTGCTGACGGCGGTCGGCGCTGTGGACTCGGCCGGCCGGGCCACCGCGCGGGGCGTACGGCTGGCCCGCCTGGGCCTGCATCCACGGCTGGGGCGGGCGCTGCTCGACGCGGGGGCACCGGGGGCGGTGGCGTCGGGCGCGGGGGTCACCGGCGGGAGCGTCTCCGGCGGAGGCCCCGCAGACGCGGGCTCCCGTCCGGCCGCGTCGTACGCAACCGCGCGGAGTGCCGGAAGTTCGGACAGGGGTGCGTCGGGCATGAACGCCGCCGCCGCGCGGGCCTCGGACGAAGCCCCCTCCCCCGCGCAGACCTCGGGCTCCGGTGCGGGCGGCTCCCGCGCGGTGGCCGAAGTAGTCGCTCTGCTCAGTGAGGCGCCGCCGCGGGAGTACGGGGACGATCTGGTGGCCGCGCTGCGGGCCGCTCGGAGTGGCGGAGATGCCTATGGGACGCGTTGGCGGACCGAGGTGCGGCGGCTGCGGGCCGCCGCGGAGAGCGCCGGCCGGCCGGCGCAGGAGGGCACCGGCGACAGCATCGCGGGACTGGTGGCCGCGCTGGCGTTTCCCGAGCGGGTGGCCAGGAAGGACGGCGGTTCGTACCTGATGGTCTCCGGCACCCGGGCGGAGCTGCCGGAGACGTCGGCGCTGCGCGGGGCGCCGTGGATCGCCGTGGCCGTGGCCGACCGGCCCGTGGGGAGAGGGCACGCGCGCGTGCAGCTCGGGGCGGTCGTCGACGAGGGGACGGCCCGGCTCGCCGCGGGGGCGTTCCTGGAGGTTCGGGACGAGGTGCACTGGGGCGACGGCGACGTCGTCGCCCGGCGTGTCGAACGGCTCGGGGCCGTGGAGCTCACCGTCCGGCCGCTCGCCGGCGCCGACTCCGGTCTCGTACGGAACGCGCTCCTGGAGGGGCTGCGGCAGGAAGGGCTCGCGTTGCTGCGCTGGCCGGCCGGCGCGGACGTGCTGCGCAAGCGGCTCGCCTTCCTGCGGCGGCGGCTCGGTGAGCCCTGGCCGGACGTCTCCGACGACGCGCTGCGCGCGCGTGCGGACGAATGGCTGGAGCCCGAGCTGAGCCGGGCCCGGCGGCGGGCCGACCTGGCGCGGATCGACGCCGGCCAGGCGCTGACCCGGCTGCTGCCCTGGGCCTCCGGAGAGGCGGCGCGGCTCGACGAACTCGCCCCGGAGCGGATCGTCGTCCCCAGTGGGTCCAGGATCCGGATCGACTACGACGACCCGGGCCGGCCTGTCCTCGCCGTGAAGTTGCAGGAGATGTTCGGGCTCCAGCGCTCGCCCGAGGTCGCCGGGGTGCCGCTCCTCGTCCACCTCCTCTCGCCCGCGGGTCGCCCGGCCGCGGTCACCGCCGACCTGGCCTCCTTCTGGAAGGACGGCTACAAGGGCGTACGAGCGGAGTTGCGCGGCCGGTATCCGAAGCATCCGTGGCCCGAGGACCCGGCCACGGCGGAGCCGACGCGACACACGAAGGCGCGCCCCGGGAAGTGATGAGGGGCGCCCGTCCGCTGCGGCGGAGGGGCGCCCTCGGTCGTTCCTGCGCGAGTCGCGCCTACGCGTCCGGGTCGGTCGACGGCTCGGCGGAGGGGCTGGGCGAGGCGTCCGGCGAGGCGTCGCCGGACGGGCTCGGCGACGGCTCCGGCTCGGCCTCGGCCACCTTCAGCTGGACGTTGAGCGTGGCGCCTCCCGCGGTGGTGAGGCGGAGCACGAACGTGCCGGCGGCCTTGTCGGCGTACAGCTTCGGCAGCTTCAGCAGGCCCTTGGCGTCGGTCCTCAGGCCGGTCAGGGTGCGGACGGCCGTGCCGTCCGCGTCCTTGAAGTACGGACCCTCGTCGTTCTCGGTCGGGTCGAGCACCGACTTGATGAGCGTGGCGGTGACAGCGACCTTGTCCGCGGCGGCGCCCTTGTGCGTGGCCTTCACCTCGACCTGGTCCGCGAACTCGCCGCCCGGCGTGCAGGTCAGCGCGGTGTCGTCGGTGCGGGCGAGGACGTCGGCCACGCGCTCGGTGACGGTGGCCTCGTAGTCGAGGCCGGCGACGGTGCGGCCGACGACGGTGGCGCGGACGGTGAACGCGCCGGTCTTCTCACCGGCCACCAGGGCGGGCGCGACGGCCACGCCGGAGGCGTTGGTGGTGACCGCGGCGAACTTGTCGCCGCCGGTGAAGGTGGCGTCGGTGTCGCCCAAAACGGTGAAGCGGATCCGTACCTTGCCGACGGCCTTCCCGGCCTGAGTCTCGGCGCGGGTGCTGATCTTCTTGTCGAACGTGTCGCCCGCGATCGCCGTGAGCCCCGTCGTACCGGCGTTCTCCAGGTGGTGGACCGTGTCCGTGGGGGTCTCGGTCTCCGGCGGAGTCTCCGGGTCGGTCGGGTCGGTCGGGGCGGTCGGGTCGGGGCCCGGGGAGCCCGTGCCGGGAGGCTCGGACTCGTCGGGCGGGGTGGGCTTGTCCGGCTTCTCGGGGCTGGGGCCGGGACTGGGCGTCGTCGCGCCGGGGGCCTGGGGTCCGGTGGCCGCACCCGTTCCGCCGGGCGTGGGACTGGACCCGCCCGGGTCGGTGTCGTCGTCGCTGCGGCCGACGGGCAGCGTGCCGGTGCCGTCCGGGATCTCGTGGGTGCCCTTGCGGTAGTGCTCCAGCCAGGACAGGACCGTGTGCAGGTAGTCCTGCGAGTTGTTGTAGCTGAGGATCGCCCGGTTCAGGTCGGCCTGGACGGACAGGTCCCAGCCGTTGCGGCACAGGTAGTGGGCGGCGGAGAGGGCCGCGTCGTAGATGTTGTTGGGGTCCTCCTTGCCGTCGGCGTTGCCGTCGCGGCCCGCCCAGGCCCAGGTGGAGGGGATGAACTGCATGGGGCCGACGGCGTTGTCGTAGCTGCTGTTGCCGTCGTGGACACCGTTGTCGGTGTCCTTGATGAGCGCGAAGCCGTTGCCGTCGAGCTGCGGGCCGATGATGCGGCTGAGGGTGGTGCCGTCGGCGGTGACGCGACCGCCGCCCGCCTGGCCCGACTCCACCTTGCCGATGGCGGCGAGGAGTTGCCACGGCAGATGGCAGCCGGGCTTGGCCTGGCGCAGCGCCGACTCGGCCTTCTTGTAGGCGTCGAGGACCGTCGCGGGAATGCCCGCCTCGGACGGGCCCCGGGAGGCGGGGGTGCCGATGGTGGGGGCGGGGCTCGGGCTGTCGAGCGGCGGCAGGTCCGTGTAGTACGGCGAGTTGCCGGTGGCGCTCTCCTCGGAGGGCGTGTCGGCCGTCGGCACCTTGTCGGCGGTGGTCTGCCTGCCGTGGGCGTCGGCCGTCACGTTGGGAGCCTGGGACGCGGACAGGGCCGCGACCGCGACCGCCGCGACGGTGGTGGTGACCGCCGCCTTGCGGAGCCTCCTGTCGAAATGCGCCGCCATAGAGTGACCCCTCCCGTGGACGCCCGCGCGCCCGTCTCCGTCTGTCTTCACCGGTCTTCGGCTGTTGTGCCCGCCCGTGGTACCCGCCCTGTTGTGACGATCGGTCCGTGTCGACGGTTGCACCGCAACTTTCCCCGCGCGGTGTTCGTCTGTTCGACCAGTACGCCTGCCGCAGGCGACCCTACGACAACTTGCTTAGCACGGGCACCCGTTCGTGCCCGATATTCACCAGTTGGCCATAACAGGAGTTCTCTTGCCGTTCACCCTCAGTCATGCCGTCGCCGTGCTGCCGGCGGTACGGAGCGACGGTACCGGCCGGGGGCCGCTGGTGCCCGCAGTACTGGTGGCGGGTTCCCTCTCGCCCGACATGACCTACTACGCGGCGAGTTTCCTGTCCGGGGCAATGGAGTTCGGGGACGTCACGCACTCCTTCCCGGGCGTCTTCACGGTCGACGTGATCATCGCCTGGGTGCTGGTGGCGGTGTGGCTGCTGATCCGCGAGCCGCTGGTGGCCCTGCTGCCGCGGGCCGGACAGGGCCGCGCGGCCACCCTGCTGCGCTGCGGGGCGCCACGCGCGCGCGTACGGCCGTCCCTCGTGGCGCGGTGGTACGTGTCGGCGGTGCTGGGGGCGCTGACACACGTGGTGTGGGACGCGTTCACCCACCTCGACCGCTGGGGGACGCGGGTGTTCCCGGTGCTGGGCCGGGAGGTGGCGGGCTCGCCGCTCTACTGGTACCTGCAGTACGGCGGTTCCGCGGTGGCGGCGGTCGTGATCGCCGTGTTCCTGGCGCGCGCAGTACGCCGGACACCCCGGGCCGAACCGCTCGGTGTCCCGGTCCTCCCGGTACGGGACCGGTGGTGGGCCGGGGCGGTGCTGGGCGGCTGTGCGGTGGCCGGAGCTGTGCAGCGGGCTACCCGGTGGTGGGACTACTGGGGAGCCACCGCGAAGCCCTGGGAGCTGATCCCGACGGTGTGCTTCGGGGCGGGCGCGGGGCTCGTCCCGGGCCTGCTGCTGTACGCCGTGGGGGTCAGGGCGTGGCGTCCGGCTCCGGAACTCAGTTCGGCCGGCGTCGATGGGGAGACGAGCCGCCGGATCCCGTACTGAGGGGGTCGGCGGTCGCGACGAACACGGTGAAGGTCCGTGCGGTACGTGACCGCGGCAGCAGGGTGAGGGCCGGCGCCAGGTAGCCGCGGGTCAGGTCGGCCCACAGCCGCCAGGCGGGCGTCTCGCGCGGGGCCGCGGCGGGCGGGTCCCGGTGGACGAGTCTGCGGCGGAGGTCCGCCGCGGTGCACCGCAGGGCCGTCGCGAGGGTGGTGGGGATGCGGCCGGTACTCGCGCCGGGCGCGACGACCGGAACCGGTGGGGGTGGCACGCGGGCGGGTCCGTCTGTGCTTGCCCGTGCCGGTGTCGTCCGGTGGTGGAGCATGCGTATACCCATGCCCCGCATCCTCACGGAGGACGGAGGCGGGGGCGTTTCCGTGAGGGCCACCTGAGTGACGGGCCCCGCTGGACGGGCGGAGGTGCGCGGACGTGGGCCCGGCGGGGCGCCCGTCGATGCCCCGCCCGTACGCACGGCCAAGGCCCACGCCCGGCGCCCCGAGCCCCGGAGCCCCGGAGCCTAGTGCGCCGCCGACTCCCAGTCCGCCCCCGAGCCCACCGAGACGCCCAGGGGGACGCTGAGCTGGACCGCGTTGGCCATTTCACGGCGGACGAGTTCTTCCGCCGCCGCGCGCTCGCCGGGGGCGATCTCCAGGACGATTTCGTCGTGGACCTGGAGCAGCATGCGGGACGTGAGGCCGGCCTCGCGCAGCGCCTTGTCCACGTTGAGCATGGCGATCTTGACGATGTCGGCCGCCGTGCCCTGGATCGGGGCGTTCAGAGCCATGCGCTCGGCCGACTCGCGGCGCTGGCGGTTGTCGCTGTTGAGGTCGGGCAGATAGCGCCGGCGCCCGAAGAGCGTCGCCGTGTAACCAGTCGCCCGTGCCTCGTCGACCACCCGGCGCAGGTAGTCCCGTACGCCCCCGAAGCGCTCGAAATAGGCGTCCATCAGGCCGCGCGCCTCGGCGGCCTCGATGTTCAGCTGCTGGGAGAGGCCGAAGGCCGAGAGTCCGTACGCCAGGCCGTAGGACATCGCCTTGATCTTGCGGCGCATCTCCGCGTCGACCGCGGACTGCTCGACGGAGAAGACCTGCGCGGCGGCGGTGGTGTGCAGGTCCTCGCCCGAGGTGAACGCCTCGGTCAGGCCCTCGTCCTCGGACAGGTGGGCCATCACCCGCAGCTCGATCTGGCTGTAGTCGGCCGTCATCAGGGACTCGAAGCCCTCGCCGACGACGAATCCGCGGCGGATCGCGCGGCCCTCGTCGGTGCGGACCGGGATGTTCTGCAGGTTCGGGTCCGTGGAGGAGAGGCGGCCGGTCGCGGCGACCGTCTGGTTGAACGTGGTGTGGATGCGGCCGTCCGCGGCGATCGTCTTGATCAGGCCTTCCACCGTGACGCGCAGCTTGGCCTGCTCACGGTGCCGGAGCATGATCACCGGCAGTTCGTTGTCGGTCTGGGCGGCCAGCCAGGCCAGAGCGTCGGCGTCGGTGGTGTAGCCGGTCTTGGTCTTCTTGGTCTTGGGGAGGTTCAGCTCGCCGAAGAGGACCTCCTGGAGCTGCTTGGGCGAGCCCAGGTTGAACTCGCGTCCGGCCGCCGCGTGCGCCTCCTTCACCGCCTGCTGCACGGCGCCCGCGAACATCTGCTCCATGGCCTGCAGGTGCTCCCGGTCGGCCGCGATGCCGTGCCGCTCCATGCGGGCCAGCAGCGCGGACGTGGGCAGCTCCATGTCGCGCAGCAGGTCAGCGGCGCCGACGTCCGCCAGGCGGCCCTCGAAGGCCTCGCCCAGGTCGAGGATGGCGCGGGCCTGCACCATCAGCGCCTCGGCCTCGGCACCCTCGTCCGCCCCGAAGGCCAGCTGGCCGTCGGCCGCGGCGGCGGGGGCCAGCTCGCGGTGCAGGTACTCCAGGGACAGCGCGTCCAGGTCGAAGGAGCGGCGGCCCGGCTTGACCAGGTAGGCGGCGAGCGCGGTGTCCATGCCGACGCCGGCGACGCTCCAGCCGTGCTCGGCGAAGACGCGCATCGCGCCCTTGGCATTGTGGAAGACCTTCGGCCGGTCCGCGTCGGACAGCCAGGCCGTGAACGCCGCCTCGTCGGCCTCGTCCGCCTCCGTCGGGTCGAACCAGGCGGCCTTGCCGTCGGGCGCGGCGAGCGCGACCTCGGCGACCGAGCCGGTGCCCAGCGCCCAGGTGTCGACCGTGGCGATACCGAGGGTCTGCGTACCGTGCTCGGCGAGCCAGCCGGCCAGCTCGCCCGTGCCCAGCACCGTGCCGTCCAGCTCGACGCCGTCCGCCACGACCGGCGCGGCCTCGGCCTCCTCGGCCCCCGGGTCGACGGCGTAGAGCCGCTCGCGCAGCGACGGGTTGCGGATCTCCAGGGTGTCCAGGATCACCGCGACGCCCTTGCGGTCGTACGCCGTGCGCTCCAGGCCGGTGACGGCCTTCGGCAGCTCGACCCGACGCTCCAGCTCGGTGAGCCGGCGGTTGAGCTTGACGGACTCCAGGTGGTCGCGGAGGTTCTGCCCCGCCTTGCCCTTGACCTCGTCGACGCGCTCGACCAGGTCGGCGAAGGACCCGAACTGGTTGATCCACTTCGCGGCGGTCTTCTCGCCGACGCCCGGGATGCCCGGGAGGTTGTCGGACGGGTCGCCGCGCAGGGCCGCGAAGTCGGGGTACTGGGCGGGGGTCAGCCCGTACTTCTCGAAGACCTTCTCCGGCGTGAACCGGGTCAGCTCGGAGACGCCCTTGGTCGGATACAGGACCGTGGTGTGCTCGCTGACCAGCTGGAAGGAGTCCCGGTCACCGGTGACGATCAGCACGTCGAAGCCCTCGGCCTCGGCCTGCGTGGCGAGTGTGGCGATGACGTCGTCGGCCTCGAAGCCCTCGACGGCGAAGCGCTGCACGTGCATGGCGTCGAGCAGCTCGCCGATCAGCTCGACCTGGCCCTTGAACTCGTCCGGGGTCTTTGAGCGGTTCGCCTTGTACTCGGTGAACTCCTCGGAGCGCCAGGTCTTGCGGGAGACGTCGAACGCCACCGCGAAGTGCGTGGGCGCCTCGTCACGCAGCGTGTTGGCCAGCATCGACGCGAAGCCGTAGATCGCGTTGGTCGGCTGGCCCGTCGCGGTCGTGAAGTTCTCCGCGGGCAGCGCGAAGAACGCGCGGTAGGCCAGCGAGTGCCCGTCCATGAGCATCAGGCGCGGGCGGGCGCCGCCGGAGGTTTTGTCGGTCTGCTTCGCTGCTGTCTCTGCCACGTCCCCGATCCTGCCACGGACCACTGACACTCGGCCCCGCCCGCACCCTGCCGCGCCCGTACCGGCCCGGTCGCCCGCCGGTGCGGGTCTCCCCCGGCCGTCCCGCCGGTGCGGGTCGGCTCCCCCTGCCGTCCCGCCGGTGCGGGTCCCCCGGCCACCCCGCCGGTGCGGGCCCCGTCATCCCGTGTCGCGGCGACCCTGGGTGCCGGGCGCGAGCATTGCTCCCGGCCGCCGCCCCTCGCCCGGCCTCCGCCGCTGTCACTGGGGCGTGCGAGGATCGGAGACGTACCTCACACGCGTAAGCGAAGGAGCGCGCGATGGCCACCAAGCCGCCCAAGGGTGATCCGGTTCAGGACGCGCCCCAGGTCGCGAAGGTCCAGCACGCGGCGGCCGGCATCCCGGCCATCGGCCACACCCTGCGCATGGCGCAGCGGCAGATGGGCGTGAAGCGGACCGCGCTGACACTGCTGAGCGTCAACCAGAAGGACGGCTTCGACTGCCCGGGCTGCGCCTGGCCGGAGCCGGACCACCGGCACAAGGCGGAATTCTGCGAGAACGGCGCGAAGGCCGTGGCCGAGGAGGCCACCCTGCGCCGGGTCACCCCGGAGTTCTTCGCCGCGCACTCCGTCGCCGACCTCGCGACCCGCAGCGGCTACTGGCTGGGCCAGCAGGGCCGGCTCACGCACCCGGTGTACCTCCCGGAGGGCGGCGAGCACTACGAACCGGTCACCTGGGAACGCGCCTTCGACATCGTGGCGGAGGAGATCGCGGCCCTGGACTCGCCCGACGAGTCCGTCTTCTACACCTCCGGGCGCACCAGCAACGAGGCGGCCTTCCTCTACCAGCTCTTCGCACGCGAGCTCGGCACGAACAACCTGCCGGACTGCTCCAACATGTGCCACGAGTCGTCCGGCTCGGCCCTGTCGGAGACCATCGGCATCGGCAAGGGCAGCGTCCTGCTGGAGGACCTCCACAAGTCCGATCTGATCATCGTGGCCGGCCAGAACCCGGGCACCAACCACCCGCGCATGCTCTCCGCCCTGGAGCGGGCCAAGGCGAACGGCGCGAAGATCATCAGCGTCAACCCGCTGCCCGAGGCCGGCCTGGAGCGCTTCAAGAACCCGCAGACCGCCAAGGGGCTCACCACGGGCGCCGCGCTCACCGACCTGTTCCTGCAGATCCGCCTCGGCGGCGACCAGGCCCTGTTCCGGCTCCTGAACAAGCTGATCCTGGAGACGGAGGGCGCGGTCGACGAGGCCTTCGTCGAGGAACACACGCACGGTTACGAGGAGTTCGCCGAGGCCGCCCGCGCCGCAGACTGGGCCGAGACGCTCACGGCGACCGGCCTCACGCGCGCGGAGATCGGGGAAGCCCTGCGCATGGTGCTCGCCTCGAAGCGCACCATCGTGTGCTGGGCGATGGGTCTGACCCAGCACAAGCACTCCGTGCCCACCATCCGCGAGGTCGTGAACTTCCTTCTCCTGCGCGGCAACATCGGCCGTCCGGGCGCGGGCGTCTGCCCCGTGCGCGGCCACTCCAACGTGCAGGGCGACCGCACGATGGGCATCTTCGAGCGTCCCGCGACCGCCTTCCTGGACGCGCTGGAGAAGGAGTTCGGCTTCGCCCCGCCGCGCGAGCACGGCTACGACGTCGTCCGCGCCATCCGCGCGCTGCGCGACGGCGAGGCGAAGGTCTTCTTCGCCATGGGCGGCAACTTCGTCTCCGCCTCCCCCGACACGGAGGTCACCGAGGCGGCCATGCGCCGCGCCCGCCTGACCGTGCACGTCTCGACGAAACTGAACCGCTCGCACGCCGTCACGGGCGCGCGGGCGCTGATCCTGCCGACCCTCGGCCGTACGGAGCGCGATCTCCAAAGCGGCGGCGAGCAGTTCGTGACCGTCGAGGACTCCATGGGCATGGTGCACGCCTCCCGCGGCCGGCTGGAGCCCGCGAGCCGGCACCTGCTGTCCGAGCCCGCGATCGTGTGCCGGCTGGCGCGCCGGGTGCTCGGCGGGGACAGCCGCACGCCGTGGGAGGAGTTCGAGAAGGACTACGCGACGATCCGCGACCGCATCGGCCGCGTGATCCCGGGCTTCGAGGACTTCAACGCGCGCGTGGCGCACCCCGGGGGCTTCGCCCTCCCCCACGCCCCGCGCGACGAGCGCCGCTTCCCGACGGCCACCGGCAAGGCCAACTTCACGGCCGCGCCGATCGAGTACCCCGAGCTGCCCGAGGGGCGGCTGCTGCTCCAGACACTGCGCTCGCACGACCAGTACAACACCACGATCTACGGTCTGGACGACCGTTACCGGGGCATCAGGAACGGCCGCCGGGTCGTCCTGGTCAACCCGGAGGACGCCCGGAGGCTGGACGTCCCGGACGGTTCGTACGTCGACCTGGTCAGCGAGTGGAAGGACGGGGTGGAGCGGCGGGCGCCCGGCTTCCGTGTCGTGCACTACCCGACGGCCCGGGGCTGCGCGGCGGCGTACTACCCGGAGACCAACGTCCTGGTGCCGCTGGACGCCACCGCGGACACCAGTAACACCCCGGCCAGCAAGTCCGTCGTCGTCCGTCTGGAACAATCGGCGACCGACTGAGCGTTTGCTCAGTCGAGCCGACGGCCACACCGGGACGGTCGGCGACTCAGGCAGACGGAGCTACGAACGGAGCCGGCCCATGGGCGAGCAGCAGCAGGTGCAGTTCCCGCAGGAGGTCATCGACGAGTACGCCGCGCTCGGCGTCGACCTGCCCGCGCTCTTCTCCGCCGGGCACCTCGGGACCCGCATGGGCGTGCAGATCCTCGAGGCGTCGGCCGACCGCGTCGTCGGCACCATGCCGGTGGAGGGCAACACCCAGCCGTACGGGCTGCTGCACGGCGGGGCCTCGGCGGTGCTGGCCGAGACGCTCGGGTCGGTCGGCTCGATGCTGCACGGCGGCAGCACCAAGATCGCGGTCGGGGTCGACCTGAACTGCACCCACCACCGCGGGGCCCGCTCCGGCCTCGTCACCGGCGTGGCCACACCGGTGCACCGGGGCCGGTCGACCGCGACGTACGAGATCGTGATCAGCGACGAGCAGGACCGCCGCGTGTGCACCGCCCGGCTGACCTGCCTGCTGCGGGACGTGAACCCGGGCGACGGGGCGCGGGCCGGCGCGACAGGCTGAGCGGCACGCGGCGGCCGGGGGCCCACTCCCGGCCGCGCAACGCCGCCGGCGTCCGCGCAACGCTGTCGGCGCCCGCGCAACGCCGCCGGCGCCCGCGCAACGCCGCCGGCGCCCGCGCATCAGGCCACGCGTCCCTACCCGGCCACACGTCCCTACCCGGCCACGGGCTCCCGCCACCCACGGCGCTGCTCCCGACCAAGGAATACCGCCCCTCACGGCGCCCCTCCCGGCCACGGACTGCCACCACCCCTTGTGTCGCTCCCGGCCACGGCATTGCTCCCGGGCGCCCGGCGCCCTAGCTTCAGGGCATGGGACGGGGAATGGCCCCCTGGCCGGGGGCGGGGGCTCGGCGGTTCCGGTCCGCGCGCGGACTGCTCGCTCTGGTGCTGACACCGCCGGCCGCCGCCCTGGCGGTCGGCTGCGGCAACTCCGGCGCCGAAAGGCCCGGTCCCGGCGACACCGCCCGACCGGCCGCGTCGGCGCCCGCATCCGCACTCGCACCCGCACCCGCACCCGCACCCAGATCCGCATCCGCGCCCGCATCCACATCCGCACAAGGCAGCCTCTCCCCCGAGGAGTTGTGCACGAGCGCCGTCGGCCACTGGGCACACGAGATACTGGCCGGCAGCACCCCCTACGGCGACTACCAGTCGATGGGACTGTCCAACGCGCAGTACGACATCCTGCGGAAGGTCGTGGACGCCGCACAGGCCGCGAAGCGCGACCAAGGCCCCCGAGCAGCCGGAGAGTTGATCGACCGCCAGGTACGCGACTCCTGCGCCGAGCACTACCGCTCCGGCCCCCCGGGCGACGGCCCGTGGCAGTGAGCGGCACCGGCCCCGTCGAGCCGGGCGAGGGCACCCACGACCGGGGCGGCCCGGACGCTCCCCGGCCACCCACCCGGCACAGTGGACGGCCCGCCCGGTACTACGACCGCCACCGCCGGGCGGTCCTCACCACCGCCGCGGCCGTCATGACCCTGGCGGGCGGCGGCTATCTGTACGCCGGCCGACCGCAGCCTCCTCCCCCGCCCCCGCCGCCACACCCTTCCCAGGCGGTCGACCTCGACTACCTGGACGCGGTGCCCGCCCCCGGCGACGACTTCAGTTTCGCCGTGCGGCTGAGCGTGCGGTCCGGCCCGCCCGTCACCGTGACACGACTCGACCAGCCCTACGCCGGCATCTCGATGACCGCGTCACCCGCCGCGCCTTTCCAGACAAAGGCGCATTCCGCCCGCAAGATCATCGTCACTCTTCGGGTGACGGAATGCGTAAAAGCGCCACGGAACCTCTCCCTCCCTTTCCTGCATGTAACGCTGCGTAATGCGCGCGCAATACAAGCCCACAGTTTCATCCTGGGGACGCACTATGCACAGGACCTCTCCCACGCCCTCGAGGTCGCTTGCGGCAACGATTCCAGGTAATCACCAAAACACCCCAGACGCCTGAACACAGGCGGCCGGTCCTGCAAGTTCTCACCATGCGGACAGGGCGAATCGGATGGAATTCCGCGGTTCTTCCCATCCAGTACCGCTCTGCATTACCCCGTGTCATAACAAGAGCGTCACAGCATGAGTCAGACCCTCCTCCACGTTCCCCACACACGCTTAGAGTCACGGCCAGTCACCGCGCCGTCCGATTGTCACTTCGGCCCAGCGCTCGACTCGGCCGCCTCCACGGGGAAGCGGCTGTGCCAGGGAAAGGACTGATCGTGCGTCAACGTTCGCTCATCGCCATCACCGCCGCTCTGGCGGCGGGAGCACTCACCCTCACCGCCTGCGGCTCGCGCGACGACGACGGCGGCTCGGACTCCGGCAACGGCGGCGGCGGTGGCACCACCGTCGTCATCGGCGTCGACGCCCCGCTGACCGGCGACCTGTCCGCGCTGGGCCTCGGCATCAAGAACTCGGTGGACCTCGCGGCCAAGACCGCCAACAAGGACAAGCACGTCGAGGGCATAACCTTCAAGGTCGAAGCCCTGGACGACCAGGGCCAGCCCTCCGTGGGCCAGCAGAACGCCAGCCAGTTCGTCGCCAACGACGAGGTCCTCGGCGTCGTCGGCCCGCTGAACTCCTCGGTCGGCGAGTCCATGCAGCAGGTCTTCGAGTCCGGCAACATGGCCCTGATCTCCCCGGCCAACACCGGCCCCTCGCTGACCCAGGGCCCCGACTGGCGCACCGAGAAGAAGCGCCCGTTCAAGACCTACTTCCGCACCGCGACCACCGACGCCATCCAGGGTCCGTTCGCCGCGCAGTACGTCTTCAACGACTTCAAGAAGACGAAGGCCTTCGTCATCGACGACAAGAAGACCTACGGCGCGGGCCTCGCCGGCACCTTCACCGACGAGTTCAAGAAGCTCGGCGGCAAGGTCGTCGGAACAGAGCACATCAACCCGGACACCAAGGACTTCTCCGCGGTCGCCACCAAGGTCAAGAACTCGGGCGCCGACGTCGTCTACTACGGCGGCGAATACCCGCAGGCCGGCCCGCTCAGCAAGCAGATCAAGGGCACCGGCGCCAAGATTCCGCTGGTCGGCGGTGACGGAATCTACAGCGCCGACTTCATCAAGCTCGCCGGCGCCGGCGGCACCGGCGACCTGGCCACCTCCGTCGGCGCGCCCGTCGAGGAACTGCCCTCCGCCAAGGAATTCGTCGCCAACTACAAGGCCGGCGGCTACAAGGAGCCCTTCGAGGCCTACGGCGGCTACTCCTACGACTCCGCCTGGGCCATCATCGAGGCCGTCAAGACGGTCGTCGAGAAGAACGACGGCAAGCTCCCCGACGACGCCCGGGGCCAGGTCGTCGAGGCCATGCAGAACGTCTCCTTCGACGGAGTGACCGGCAAGGTCTCCTTCGACGAGTTCGGTGACGCCACGAACAAGCAGCTGACCGTCTACGCCGTCGAGAACGGCGACTGGAAGGCCGTGAAGTCCGGCACCTACACCGGCTGACTCGTCCGACGGGACACCCGCACCACCCAGAGCCGCGCGGGGCGCTTCTTCACAGGCGCCCCGCGCGGACTCACACCCGGCCACATCCGACGAACATCCGAACCTCTCGGAGGACATGCGGTGAACGAACTGCCGCAGCAGCTGGTCAACGGCCTGCTACTGGGATCCATGTACGGGCTGATCGCCATTGGCTACACGATGGTCTACGGCATCGTCCAGCTCATCAACTTCGCCCACGGCGAGATCTTCATGACCGGCGCCTTCGGCGCGCTCACGGTCTACATCTACATCCTGCCCGACGGCACCTCCATGCTGATCGCCCTGCCCCTGATGATCCTCGGCGCAGTGATCGTCTCGGTGACCGTCGCCATCGGGGCTGAACGTTTCGCCTACCGCCCCCTGCGCGGCGGCCCCCGCCTCGCCCCGCTCATCACCGCCATCGGCCTCTCCCTCGCCCTCCAGCAGGCGGTCTGGGCCTGGTACCCCGACGCGAAGTCCGCCCGCACCTTCCCCCAGATCGACGGCGGCCCCTTCCACATCGGCAGCGTCACCCTGCAGACCGGCAGCATCTTCCTCCTCATCGCCGCCCCCGTCAGCATGGCCTTCCTCGGCTACTTCGTCATGAAGACCCGCACCGGACGCGGCATGCAGGCCACCGCCCAGGACCCCGACACCGCCAAACTCATGGGCGTCAACACCGACCGCATCATCGTGATCGCGTTCGCCCTCGGCGCCGTCTTCGCCGCCATCGGCGGAGTCGCCTACGGCCTGGAATACGGCCACGTCGACTTCAAGATGGGCTTCATCCTCGGACTCAAGGCCTTCACCGCGGCCGTCCTCGGCGGCATCGGCAACATCTACGGCGCCATGATCGGCGGTGTCGTCCTCGGCGTCGCCGAAACCCTGGCCACCGCCTACATCGGCGACATCCCCGGCCTCGGCCAGTTCGGCAGCCAGTCCTGGGCAGACGTCTGGGCCTTCATCCTCCTCATCCTTGTGCTGTTGTTCAGGCCACAGGGCCTGCTCGGCGAGCGCGTCGCGGACAGGGCGTGACACCGATGACCACACAAACCACCGAGAAGACCCCGAACACCCCCGCCACCGGCGCGGCGACCGGCCTCATCGGCATCCCACCGCACCTCGGACGCGCCCTCGCCACCGGCGGCGGCCTCCTCACCATCGTCTCCACCTTCCTCGCCTGGACCTGGACCGCCGCCTTCCCCGGCGACCTCACCGTCTACGGCTACCCGGGCGGCCTACAGGTCCTCGTCCTCATCGGCGGCGCCCTCACCACCCTCTTCGGCCTCTCCTCCTACGGCGTCAAAGGCCTCCGCTGGCTCACCCCCGCCGGCGCCGACGCCGCACTGAGGTTCGCCGCACTCGCCACCTTCGCGACCACCTGGTACGCCGTCCTCGCCATCAGCCTCCAGCTCGGCGGCCTGGTCAACCTCGAACCCGGCGCCTACATCGCCGCGATCGTCACCCTCACAACCCTCCTCGGCGCCCTCGCCCTCCCCTTCGAGCGCCCCGCACCCGACCCCATCGACCCCGACGAGACCGGCTGGAGCCTCGCCAAACACCGCGCCGGCCACGGCTGGCAGACCGTCAAAGCCGCCTTCGCCGCCGGCGAGCCCGGCCCCGTACGCGCCCTGCCCTCCTACGCCGAGATCCTCATCATCGTCGCGGTCCTCGCCGTCTGCCTCACCGTCTTCACCTACGGCATCGGCACCGAGTACGACGAACTCTTCGTCGGCTTCCTGATCACGGCCGGATTCGGCTTCGCGGCCGCCCACAAGGCGGGCCTCATCCGCCAGGCCACCCAGATCACCGCACGGCACCAGACCATCACCATCTGGGGCGCCTTCGTCGCCGCCGCGCTGTTCCCCTTCACCCAGACCGACGACCAGTACGCCACCATCGGCGTCTACATCCTGATCTTCGCCACCGTCGCCCTCGGCCTCAACATCGTCGTCGGCCTCGCCGGCCTCCTCGACCTCGGCTACGTCGCCTTCCTCGGCGTCGGCGCCTACGCCGCCGCCCTGGTCTCCGGCTCCCCCAGCTCCCCCTTCGGCGTCCACTTCCCCTTCTGGGCCGCCGTCCTCGTCGGTGCCGCCGCCTCACTCATCTTCGGCGTACTGATCGGCGCCCCCACGCTGCGGCTGCGCGGCGACTACCTCGCCATCGTGACCCTCGGCTTCGGAGAAATCTTCCGCATCGCCGTCCTCAACATGGACGGCACCTCCGGACCCGACATCACCAACGGCTCCAACGGCATCTCCGCCGTACCGGACCTGAAGATCCTCGGATTCGACCTCGGCGCCCGACACGACATCCTCGGCGTCACCATCGGCCGGTTCGCCAACTACTTCTTCCTGATGCTCATCATCACCGCCGTCGTCGTCCTCGTCTTCCGACGCAGCAGCGACTCCCGCATCGGCCGGGCCTGGGTCGCCATCCGCGAGGACGAGACCGCCGCCCTCGCCATGGGCATCAACGGCTTCCGCGTCAAACTGATCGCGTTCGCCGTCGGCGCCGCCCTCGCCGGCCTCGCCGGCACCGTCCAGGCACACGTCACCTACACCGTGACCCCCGAGCAATACCTCTTCGCCGGCACGACACCCCCCAACTCCGCGTTCCTGCTCGCCGCGGTCGTCCTCGGCGGCATGGGCACCATCGGCGGGCCCCTCCTCGGCGCCGCACTGCTCTTCCTCATCCCCAACAAGCTCCAGTTCCTCGGCGACTACCAGCTCCTCGCCTTCGGACTCGCGCTCGTCCTGCTCATGCGGTTCCGACCCGAAGGCCTCATCCCCAACCGGCGCCGCCAACTGGAGTTCCACGACAAGGCCGAAGCGCCCGCAGTCCTCGGCAAGACAGGGGCCTGACCACCATGACCACCGACACCACCACCAAGGACACCACCCCGGGCGCCCCCACCCCCGGCAGCACCGTCCTCGACGCCCGCGGCGTCACCATGCGCTTCGGCGGACTCACCGCCGTCAACGGCGTCGACCTCACCGTCAACAGCGGCGAGATCGTCGGCCTCATCGGCCCCAACGGCGCCGGCAAAACCACCTTCTTCAACTGCCTGACGGGCCTCTACACACCCACCGAGGGCGAAGTCCGCTACAAGGACCAGATACTGCCCGCCAAGTCCTTCAAGGTCACGGCCGCCGGCATCGCCCGAACCTTCCAGAACATCCGCCTCTTCGCCAACATGACCGTCCTGGAAAACGTCCTCGTCGGCCGCCACACCCGCACCAAAGAAGGCTTCTGGTCAGCCGTCCTGCGCGGCCCCGGCTTCCACAGAGCCGAGGCCACCTCCCGCGAACGCGCCACGGAACTACTGGAGTTCGTCGGCCTCGCCGAAAAGGCCGGACACCTCGCACGGAACCTGCCCTACGGCGAACAGCGCAAGCTCGAAATCGCCCGCGCCCTCGCCAGCGAACCCGGCCTGCTCCTCCTGGACGAGCCCACGGCAGGCATGAACCCCCAGGAGACACGCGCCACCGAGGAACTCGTCTTCGCCATCCGAGACCAGGGCACCGCCGTCCTCGTCATCGAGCACGACATGCGCTTCATCTTCAACCTCTGCGACCGCGTCGCCGTCCTCGTACAGGGCGAGAAGCTCATCGAGGGCGACAGCGCGACCGTCCAGGGCGACGAGCGGGTCATCGCCGCCTACCTCGGCGAACCCCTCGCGAACGACCCCGGCGCCGCGGAAGCCGCCGAAGTGGAAGCCGCCGAAGCCCACGCCCAAGCCGAGGCCCAGGCAGACACCACCACGGACACCGCGGCCGGCAAGGAGAACGACCGATGACCGCACTGCTCGAGGTCGAGGACCTCCGCGTCGCCTACGGCAAGATCGAAGCCGTCAAAGGCATCTCCTTCACAGTCGACGCCGGCGAAGTCGTCACCCTCATCGGCACCAACGGCGCCGGCAAGACCACCACCCTGCGCACCCTCTCCGGCCTCCTCAAGCCGGTCGGCGGACAGATCAGGTTCGGCGGCAAGTCACTCAAGAAGGTCCCCGCCCACCAGGTCGTCTCCCTGGGACTCGCCCACTCCCCCGAGGGCCGGCACATCTTCCCCCGCATGACCATCGAGGACAACCTCCGCCTCGGCGCCTTCCTCCGCAACGACAAACCAGGCATCGAGAAGGACATCCAGCGCGCCTACGACCTCTTCCCCATCCTCGGCGAGCGCCGAAAGCAGGCCGCGGGCACCCTCTCCGGCGGCGAACAGCAAATGCTCGCCATGGGCCGCGCCCTCATGTCCCAGCCCAAACTGCTCATGCTCGACGAACCCTCCATGGGCCTCTCACCGATCATGATGCAGAAGATCATGACAACGGTCGCCGAGCTGAAGTCCCAGGGCACCACCATCCTGCTCGTCGAGCAGAACGCCCAGGCCGCCCTCTCCCTCGCCGACCACGGCCACGTCATGGAAGTCGGCAACATCGTCCTGTCCGGCAGCGGACAGGACCTCCTCCACGACGAATCGGTCCGCAAGGCCTACCTCGGCGAGGACTGAGCCGACCAGTCGCACAACGAGGCCCGCGCCCCCGATGGGGACGCGGGCCTCGTACACGCTCCGGGCGCGGGCGCTCAGCCCTTGGACGCCTTCTTCTCCTCAGCGTCCTGAATGACCGCCTCCGCCACCTGCTGCATCGACATCCGCCGGTCCATCGACGTCTTCTGAATCCACCGGAACGCCGCCGGCTCCGTCAGGCCGTACTCCGTCTGCAACACCGACTTCGCCCGGTCCACCAGCTTCCGGGTCTCCAGCCGCAGACTGAGGTCCGCGACCTCCTTCTCCAGCGCCTTCAGCTCCGTGAACCGCGAGACGGCCATCTCGATCGCCGGTACGACGTCACTTTTGCTGAACGGCTTCACCAGATACGCCATCGCACCGGCGTCCCGGGCACGCTCCACCAGGTCGCGCTGCGAGAACGCGGTCAGCATCAGCACCGGCGCGATGCTCTCCTCGGCGATCTTCTCGGCGGCCGAGATGCCGTCCATCTTGGGCATCTTCACGTCGAGGATCACCAGGTCGGGCCTGTGCTCCCGGGCCAGCTCCACGGCCTCCTCACCGTCACCGGCCTCGCCGACGACGGAATACCCCTCCTCCTCCAGCATCTCTTTGAGATCCAGCCGGATCAGGGCCTCGTCCTCGGCGATGACAACACGGGTCGTCAGCGGAGGCACGTGCGACTGGTCGTCTTCGGGCACGTCTACGGGCTGGGGCGACTCGGGGGCGGTCACGTGGGGCTCCTCGTTCGGGGCAGGGGCACTGCTGACAAGAGCCTACCTAGCTGCGGTAAGGTGGACGCGCGGAGGGTGAGGGGAAACCTTCGATTCCGCGGGCCCCGGTAGCCCAATTGGCAGCAGGCAATGGATTCAAAACCCATACAGTGTCGGTTCGAGTCCGACCCGGGGCACTTTTCCTTGTTTTCCAAGGTTACCGTCACCAAGTGGATGTCCACGTTCTCGTGAACATCCACTTTTTACTGTGTGTCGCTGCGGCCATCGCCACAGGATGGCCGCATGTACGACACCAGCACACGCAAGCGGGCACTGGCACTGGTGGCACAAGGACGGAGCCTGAACTCCGTCAGCAAAGAGACCGGCATATCTCACGCCGCCATCCGCTCGTGGCAGACGCGCATCGAGCCTCTGCCACGTATGCGGCAGACCTCCTGCTCACTGTGCGGTCCGACGGCCGATCCGCCTGAAGACAGAGCGGCATACTCCTACCTACTCGGCCTCTATCTCGGCGATGGCTGCATCAGTCCCGGCATGCGCTCGGGCTACTTCCTCCGGATCGCGTGCGCCAATGCGTGGCCCGGCCTCATCAATGCGCGCGCTACCGCCATCGAAGCCGTCAATCCCAGTGGGAAGGCGTACCGAGTCCGAGCCGTCGGATACACCTCTGTGGTCGGCCACAGCGGCCACTGGCCCTGCTTCTTCCCCCAACACGGCCCCGGAAAGAAGCACGACCGCCGGATTGTTCCCGCCCCTTGGCAACAGGCAATCGTCAACGCTCACCCCTGGGACTTCATCCGGGGCCTAGTCCACTCCGACGGCTGCCGTATCACCAACTGGACGACCCGACTCGTCGGCGGTGAGCGCAAGCGTTACGAATACCCTCGGTACCTCGTCACCAACACGTCGACCGACATCGTCAGTCTCTTCACCACCGCCCTCGACCGCGTTGGCGTGGAGTGGAAGTCACTCAAGCAAAGCCGTACGGCCGTCACCATCTCCGTCGCCCGCAAAGCCTCCGTAGCCCTCATGGACGCCCACGTCGGCCCCAAGTACTGACGACGGGCCTATCGGGGACTGTCGTCCTCACCGATGTGGTGCACCCGGACCAAGTTCGTCGTACCGGAGACCCCCGGCGGCGAGCCGGCCGTGATGACCACGACGTCGCCCTTCTCGCAGCGCCCGTAGCGGGTGAGGAGTTCGTCCACCTGGTCGACCATCGCGTCCGTGGAGTCTGCGTGGGGGCCGAGGAAGGTCTCCACGCCCCAGGTCAGGCTGAGCTGTGAGCGTGTCGCCGGCTCGGGGGTGAAGGCGAGCAGCGGGATGGGCGAGCGGTAGCGGGAGAGGCGGCGGACGGTGTCGCCGGACTGGGTGAAGGCGACCAGGTACTTCGCGCCGAGGAAGTCGCCGATCTCCGCTGCCGCGCGGGCGACGGCGCCGCCCTGGGTGCGGGGTTTGTTGCGCTCGGTCAGCGGGGGCAGGCCCTTGGCGAGGATGTCCTCCTCGGCCGCCTCGACGATCTTGGCCATGGTGCGCACGGTGTCGGTGGCGTGTTTGCCGACGCTGGTCTCGCCGGACAGCATGACGGCGTCCGTGCCGTCGATGACGGCGTTGGCGACGTCGGAGGCCTCGGCGCGGGTGGGCCGGGCGTTGTCGATCATGGAGTCGAGCATCTGGGTGGCGACGATGACGGGTTTGGCGTTGCGCTTGGCGAGTTTGATGGCGCGCTTTTGGACGATGGGGACCTGTTCGAGGGGCATTTCGACGCCGAGGTCGCCGCGGGCGACCATGATGCCGTCGAAGGCGGCGACGATGTCCTCGATGTTCTCGACGGCCTGTGGTTTCTCGACCTTGGCGATGACGGGGAGGCGGCGGCCCTCTTCGTCCATGATGCGGTGGACGTCGAGGACGTCGCGTCCGCTGCGGACGAAGGAGAGGGCGATGGTGTCGAAGCCGTTGCGCAGTGCCCAGCGCAGGTCGTCCTCGTCCTTCTTGGAGAGGGCGGGGACGGACACGGCGACGCCGGGGAGGTTGAGGCCCTTGTGGTCGGAGACCATGCCGCCCTCGATCACCGTCGTACGCACCCTGGGGCCGTCGACGTCGGTGACCTCCAGGCAGACCTTGCCGTCGTCGACGAGGATGCGTTCGCCGGGGGTGACGTCGGTGGCGAGGCCGGCGTAGGTGGTGCCGCAGGTGTGGCGGTCGCCGTGGGCGCCTTCTTCGACGGTGATGGTGAAGGTGTCGCCGCGTTCGAGGAGTACGGGGCCTTCGGTGAAGTGGCCGAGCCGGATCTTCGGGCCCTGAAGGTCGGCGAGGGTGCCGACGCTGCGGCCGGTTTCGTCGGACGCCTTTCGGACTCGGTGGTAGCGCTCTTCGTGTTCGGCGTGGGTGCCGTGGCTGAAGTTGAAGCGGGCGATGTCCATGCCGGCGTCGACCAGGTCTTTGATCTGGTCGTATGTGTCGGTGGCGGGCCCAAGAGTGCAGACGATCTTTGCTCGGCGCATGGGTCGAGCCTATGACTTACCGACCGGTAGCGAATTGGCCACGCATGACCACTCAACCAGCTTTCGGTAAAGGGTTATTGACAAGTGTTGAATTGTGCGCCGGGCCGCTCCGATGAGCATTCGAGTCGGCTCTCACCCTTGACAGGCGCCATGTTCAGGACAGAATCTACGCGCGTCGCCAATGATGGGCACGGGTCACCGAGGAGAGTCAGCCATGCCGTTGAACCGCCGGAAGTTCCTGAGCAGGTCCGCCGTGACGGGGGCGGGTGTCGCGCTGGCCGGCGCGGCGGCGGCTCCGGCGGCCGGGGCGGCCCCCGCGCACCGGGGCCGCGGGAAGCCGAAGCGGTACGCGCTGACGGTGCTGGGCACCACCGACCTGCACGGGCACGTCTTCAACTGGGACTACTTCAAGGACGCCGAGCACGCGGACGCGGCGGGCAACGCCCAGGGCCTGGCCCGTGTCTCCACACTGGTGAACCAGGTCCGTGAGGAGAAGGGCCGCCGCAACACGCTGCTGCTGGACGCGGGCGACACCATCCAGGGCACCCCGCTGACGTACTACTACGCGAAGGTCGACCCGATCACCGCCGAGGGCGGCCCGGTGCATCCGATGGCGCAGGCGATGAACGAGATCGGGTACGACGCGGTGGCGCTCGGCAATCACGAGTTCAACTACGGCATCGAGACGCTGCGGAAGTTCGAGGAGCAGTGCGATTTTCCGCTGCTCGGGGCGAACGCGGTGGACGCGAAGACGCTGAAGCCGGCGTTCCCGCCGTACTTCATGAAGACGTTCCGGGTGAAGGGCGCGCCGCCGGTGAAGGTGGCGGTGCTGGGGTTGACCAATCCTGGCATCGCGATCTGGGACAAGGCGTATGTGCAGGGGAAGCTGGCGTTCCCCGGTCTTGAGGAGCAGGCGGCGAAGTGGGTGCCGAAGCTGCGTTCGATGGGTGCGGACGTGGTGGTGGTGTCGGCGCATTCCGGGTCGTCGGGCACGTCGTCCTACGGTGATCAGGTCCCGTACGTGGAGAACGCGGCGGCCAATGTGGCCAGGCAGGTGCCGGGCATCGACGCGATCCTCGTGGGGCACGCGCACACGGAGATCGCGGAGCTGAAGGTGGTGAACGAGGAGACCGGGAAGACGGTCGTGCTGTCGGAGCCGCTGTGCTACGCCGAGCGGCTCACCCTCTTCGACTTCGAGCTGGTCTTCGAGCGGGGCCACTGGCGGGTGGAGTCGGTCAAGGCGTCGCTTCGGAACTCGAACACCGTCGGGGACGATCCCCGGATCACGAAGCTGCTCACGGACGAGCACGCGAAGGTCGTGGCGTACGTGAACCAGGTGGTCGGCACGGCCACCGAGACGTTGACGACGGTGGAGGCGCGCTACAAGGACGCGCCGATCATCGACCTGATCACCAAGGTCCAGGAGGACGTGGTCAGGGAGGCGCTGGCGGGTACGGAGTACGCGTCGCTGCCGGTGCTGGCGCAGGCGTCGCCCTTCTCGCGGACGTCCGCGATCCCGGCCGGGGACGTGACGATCCGGGACCTGTCGAGTCTGTACGTGTACGACAACACCCTGGTGGCCAAGCTGATGACGGGTGCCCAGTTGCGGGCGTACCTGGAGTACTCGGCGGAGTACTACGTCCGTACGGCGGCCGGCGCGCCGGTGGACGTGGACGAGCTGACCAACGCGGGCGGCCGCCCGGATTACAACTACGACTACGTGTCGGGGCTGACGTACGAGATCGACATCGCGCGGGCTGCCGGTTCGCGGGTCAGGAATCTCACGTATGCCGGGGCTCCACTGGACGACGCGCGGCAGTTCGTGCTGGCGGTGAACAACTACCGGGCCAACGGCGGTGGTGCGTTCCCGCATGTGGCGTCGGCCAGGGAGTTGTGGGCGGAGTCGACGGAGATCCGTACGCGGATCGCCGAGTG
Source organism: Streptomyces sp. NPDC097107 (assembly GCF_044762405.1). Taxonomy (NCBI): domain Bacteria; kingdom Bacillati; phylum Actinomycetota; class Actinomycetes; order Kitasatosporales; family Streptomycetaceae; genus Streptomyces; species Streptomyces sp. NPDC097107. The sequence goes on from NZ_JBIWEF010000001.1 coordinate 273,762, forward strand.
GGTGACGGCGAAGGGTGTGCTGGATCCGGAGGACTTCGCTTCCGTCGGCTGGTCGTTGACGCGGGATGGTGTGCCGGTGTTCTGAGTCCGTCTTTCGGCCGGGGCGGCCTCAGATTCCGTCCGCCAGCGGGGTGAGCGTCCGGTGTCGGCGCGCGGCCGGGATCCGGGGTTGTCCGTGTTCGAGGCCGAAGGTGGTGAAGGCGGTGCGGCCGGGCAGCGGGTAGGGCTCCTGTCCGGTCAGGTCGTTGAGGATGGTCGCGCTGCGCCAGGCGGCGAGGCCGAGGTCGGGGGCGCCGACTCCGTGGGTGTGTGTTTCGGCGTTCTGGACGTAGACCCGGCCGGTGACGGAGGGGTCGAGGACGAGGCGGAAGCGTTCGTCGACGCGGGGGCGTTCGTGGTTGTCGCGCCGCATGTAGGGGTCGAGTCCGGCGAGGACGCGGCCGAGGGGGCGTTCGCGGTAGCCGGTGGCGAGGACGACGGCGCCGGTGGTGAGGCGGGTGCGGGTCTGCTGCTGGGCGTGTTCGAGGTGCAGTTCGACTTTGGTGGTGGAGATGCGGCCGGCGGTGCGGACGTGGACGCCGGGGGTGAGGACGGTGTCGGGCCAGCCGCCGTCGAGGGTGCGCCGGTAGAGCTCGTCGTGGATGGCGGCGGTGGTGTCGGCGTCGATGCCCTTGTGGAGTTGCCATTGGGAGGCGACGAGCCGGTCGCGGGCGGGTTCGGTCAGGCCGTGGAAGTAGCGGGTGTAGTCGGGGGTGAAGTGCTCCAGGCCGAGTTTGGAGTACTCCATGGGTGCGAAGGCCTCGGTGCGGCCGAGCCAGTGCAGCTTCTCCCGGCCGGGGGGCCGGTGGCGGAGCAGGTCGAGGAAGATCTCCGCGCCGGACTGGCCGGTGCCGATGACGGTGATGTGTTCGGCGGCGAGGAGTGTCTCGCGGTGGTCGAGGTAGTCGGCGGCGTGGACGACGGGGACGCCGGGGGCGTCGACGAGGGGTCTGAGCGGGTCGGGGACGTGGGGCTCGGTGCCGACGCCGAGGACGACGTTGCGGGTGTGTGTGCGGCCGAGGGCTGCGGCTTCTCCGTCGGTGTCGAGTTGGGTGTAGTCGACTTCGAAGAGGTCGCGTTCGGGGTTCCAGCGGACGGCGTCGACCTGGTGGTGGAAGTGGAGGGTGGGGAGGTTTTCGGCGACCCAGCGGCAGTACGCGTCGTATTCGGCGCGCTGGATGTGGAAGCGTTCGGCGAAGTAGAAGGGGAAGAGGCGTTCTCGGGCCCGGAGGTGGTTGAGGAAGGTCCAGGGGCTGGCCGGGTCGGCGAGGGTGACCAGGTCGGCGAGGAAGGGCACTTGGACGCGTGCGCCGTCGATGAGCAGGCCGGGGTGCCAGTGGAAGGCGGGGCGCTGGTCGTAGAAGGCGGTGTCGAGGCCGGTGAGGGGGTCGGCGAGCGCGGCGAGGGAGAGGTTGAAGGGGCCGATGCCGATGCCGACGAGGTCGCGGGGGGTGTCGGGCGCGGGGTGCGGGGTGGTGTTCATTGCGGGGCGGGTCCTTCCGGGGGGTTTTCCGCACGGGTTACGAGGGTCAGGAGGGTGGCCAGGTCGTCGGGCCGGGTGTGGGGGTTGAGCAGGGTCGCCTTGAGCCAGAGCCGGCCGTCGGCGCGGGCGCGGCCGAGGACGGCGCCGCCGGTGGTGAGCAGGGTGCGGCGTACGGCGGCGACGGCTTCGTCGGTGGCGTGGGCGGGCCGGAAGAGCACGGTGCTGATGGTGGGCGGGGCGTGCAGTTCGAAGCCGGGGTGGTCGTGGACGAGGGCGGCGAACCGTTCGGCGAGCAGGCAGACGTCGTCGACGAGTGCGCCGAGGCCGCTGCGTCCCAGGGTTTTGAGGGTGACGGCGATCTTGAGGATGTCGGGGCGGCGGCTGGTGCGCGGGGAGCGGCCGAGGAGGTCGGGGAGCCCGGCGTCGGTGTCGTCGTCGGCGTTGAGGTAGTGGGCGCGGTGGTGGAGCGCGGTGAGGTCGGTGGCGTCCGCGACGGTGAGGAGGCCGGCGGCGATCGGCTGCCAGCCGAGTTTGTGCAGGTCGAGGGCGACGGTGTGGGCGGCGTCCAGTCCGGCCAGTTTGGGGCGGTGGCGGTCGCTGAGGAGGAGGCCTCCGCCGTAGGCGGCGTCCACGTGCAGGCGGGCGTCGTGGGCGGCGCAGCGGTCGGCGATTTCGGGCAGGGGGTCGATGAGTCCGGCGTCGGTGGTGCCGGCGGTGGCGACGACGAGGTGTGGTCCGGGGACCTGGGTGAGGGCTTCGTCGAGGGCGGCGGGGTCGAGGGTGCCGGCGGGGGCGGGGACGACGACGGGTTCGGGCAGGCCAAGGAGCCAGGCTGCGCGGGGCACCGAGTGGTGGGCGTTGGCTCCGTGGATGAGCCGCAGGCCCGCGCCGTGCGCTTCGCGGGCGAGCAGGACGGCGAGTTGGTTGGACTCGGTGCCGCCGGTGGTGACGACGGCGTCGGTGGCGCCGGCCTGGCGGGCCAGGGTGCGGGTGACGAGGGTTTCCAGCGCGGAGGCGGCGGGTGCCTGGTCCCAGGAGTCGAGGGACGGGTTGAGGACGCTCGCGGCCAGGTCGGCTGCGGTGGCGACGGCGAGGGGCGGGCCGTGCAGGTGGGCGGCGCACAGTGGGTGGGCGGGGTCGGCGGCGCCCTCGGCGAGGGCGGTGACCAGGACGCGGAGCGCCTCGGGTTCGCCGAGTCGGGGCAGGATTTCGCCGGCCGCGTCGGCCACCCGGGCGGTGACGGCGTCGGGGCCGCCCGCTGGCAGTGGTCCTGCGCGGGTGGCGGCGCCGGTGCGCAGCGCGTCGAGCACGGTGTCGAGCAGGGGTCGCAGGGCGTCGGGGCCGTGCGGGCCCGAGGCGAGGGGCGGCAGGCCCATGGCTGTCCTCCGGGCGTGGGGACGAGGGAGTTCCAGCTTGTACGCGGATGAGCGCGTACGCCCGGACAGCCCAAGATCACAACCCGAAAGGGGTATCCCGCGGCCGGCCACCGGTCGGGGGCCGGCCGCGTCCGGGTCAGTGCGTGTCCGCTTCCCGTACTCGCAGGGCGCGGGCCAGGTCGTCGAGTTGGTCGGCGAGCTTGCGGCGCAGGGCGGGGATCGGGTCGGCGTCGTTGAGGCAGTCCTGGCCGAGGCGCAGGTTGTCGGCGTCGACGGCGTGGGCGGGGAAGGCCCAGCGGCCGGCGGCGTCGGCGATGGCGGGGCCGCGGCGGGCGGCGACGGCGACCGCCTCGGCGTAGTAGCGCGGTACGTAGTCCCGTACGAGGTCGGCCTGTTCGGGCTGCCAGAAGCCCTGGGCGGTGGCGGTGAAGAGGTAGTTGGAGAGGTCGTCGGTGGCGAACATGGCTTCCCAGGCGCGGCTCTTGGCCTCGGGGTCGGGCAGTGCGGCGCGGCAGCGGGCGGCGCCTTCCTGGCCGGTGGCGCTCGGGTCGCGTTCGAGTTCGGCGGTGATGGCCCTCTCGTCCGTGGCGCCGAGGACGGAGAGGCGGGTGAGGATGCGCCAGCGCAGTTCGGGGTCGAGTTCGGGGCCGCCGGGGACGGTGCCGTCGGCGAGCCAGGCGGCGATGGTGTGGGGGTGGGCGGCGGTGGCGATGCGGTGGCGTACGGCGATGAGGCGCAGGCCGGGGTGGTCGCCGTCCTCGGTGCGGCGGATGAGGTCGCGGCACAGGTCGGTGAGGGTGGTGAGGGCGGCGGGTCGCTGTTCGGGGGTGACGTAGCGGTCGGCGGCCTGGGCGGAGGCGAAGGCGAGGACGCCGTCGACGAGGGCGAGGTCGGTCTCGTACGGGAGGTGGGTGCGGGCGACGTCGAGGTAGGCGCGGGCGGGGAGTTCGCCGTCGCGGACGGCGTCGCGCAGGGCGTTCCAGACGACGGCGCGGGTGAGCGGGTCGGGCAGGCCGGACAGGCCGGTGCGCAGGGCTTCGAAGGACTCGGTGTCGAAGCGGATCTTGGCGTAGCTCAGGTCGCCGTCGTTGAGGACGACGAGGGCGGGGCGCTTGCCGATGGGCCGGGGTTCGGTCCGGGGTACGTCGAGGTCGAGGCGTTCGCGCAGGGTGAGCCGGCCCTCGTCGGTGAGGTCCTGGTCGTAGAGGCCGACGGCGATGCGGTGGGGCCGGGTGCCGGTGCGGTCGACCGTGAGTGCGCGGCTGCCGTTTTCGCCGGTGACGCGCGGGGCGAGGGTGTCGACGCCGGTGGTGCGCAGCCAGGCGTCGGCCCAGGCGTGGACGTCGCGGTCGGTGGCGGCGGCGAGGGAGTCGATGAAGTCGGCGAGGGTGGCGTTGGCGAACTTGTGCCTCTCGAAGTGGGTGTTGATGCCGGCGAGGAAGTCCTTCTCGCCGAGCCAGGCGACGAGTTGCCGCAGGGCGGAGGCGCCCTTGGCGTAGGAGATGCCGTCGAAGTTGAGGAGGGCGGAGGCGGTGTCCTCGACGTTCTCGGGGGCGACGGGGTGGGTGGTGGGGCGCTGGTCGGCGTCGTAGCCCCAGGGCTTGCGGGTGACGCCGAAGTCGGTCCAGGTCTCGGTGAAGCGGGTGGCCTCGGCGGTGGTCTGGTAGCCCATGTACTCGGCGAAGGACTCGTTCAGCCAGATGTCGTCCCACCACCGGAGGGTGACGAGGTCGCCGAACCACATGTGGGCCATCTCGTGGGCGATGACCATGGCGCGGGTCTGCCGCTGGGTGTCGGTGACGGCGGACCGGAAGACGAACTCGTCGCGGAAGGTGACCAGGCCCGGGTTCTCCATGGCGCCGGCGTTGAACTCGGGGACGAACGCCTGGTCGTAGGAGTCGAAGGGGTAGGGCTCGGTGAACTTCTCGTGGTAGCGGTCGTAGCAGCCGCGGGTGACTTCGAACAGCTCTTCGGCGTCGGTGTCCAGGTGGGGGGCGAGGGAGCGGCGGCAGTGGATGCCGAAGGGCAGGCCGCGGTGTTCGGTGCGCACGGAGTGCCAGGGGCCTGCGGCGACGGCGACGAGGTAGGTGGAGATCGGCGGTGTGGTGGCGGCCTTCCAGTGGCCTTCGCCGGTGTGTTCGGTGACGCCGTTGGAGAGGACGGTCCAGCCCTGGGGCGCCGTGACGGTCAGGTCGAAGACGGCCTTGAGGTCGGGCTGGTCGAAGGCGGCGAAGACGCGCTGGACGTCGTCCAGGAACAGCTGCGTGTAGACGTAGGTCTCGCCGTCGGCGGGGTCGGTGAAGCGGTGCATGCCCTCGCCGGTGCTGGAGTAGCGCATGGCCGCCTCGACGCGCAGCTCGTGCTCGCCGGGGGTGAGGTTCTTCAGCGCCAGCCGGTTCTCGTCGAGGGTGTCCGGGTCGAGGGGGTGTCCGTCCAGGGTGGCGGTGCGCAGCTCGGCGGGCTTGACCTCGACGAAGGTGTCCGTGGTGTCCGTGTCGCCGCGGACGGTGAACCGGATGACGGTGCGGGAGTCGAAGGTCTCGTCCCCACCGGTCAGATCGAGGTCGATCGCGTAGTGGTGGACGTCGAGGAGCCGGGCACGGGTCTGCGCTTCGTCGCGCGTCAGTACGGACATGCACGACATGCTGCCTGATGCCGTCGGCAGCGCACAGCGGCGGATCGGTACGCGGATTATGTCCGGTCCGTACGAGGCCGCCGCGCCCCCGGCGTGCGCCCCCGTGGGCGAGGGGCGCGGGGACTGTCGGGACCCGGCCGGGACTCAGCCGGAGGCCGGGGCCGTGCCGTTGCCGTCTCCGTTGCCGTTGCTCTCCGCGATGCGCTCGTGGTGGTGGATCACTTCGGCGATGATGAAGTTCAGGAACTTCTCGGCGAACGCCGGGTCCAGCTTGGCGCTCTCGGCGAGGGCCCGCAGCCGGGCGATCTGCTTCGCCTCACGCGCCGGATCGGCGGGCGGCAGCTGGTGCCCGGCTTTGAGGTGGCCGACCTGCTGGGTGCACTTGAAGCGCTCGGCGAGCATGTGGACGACGGCCGCGTCGATGTTGTCGATGCTGTCCCGCAGCCGGGCCAGTTCCTCGCGGACGGCGGGGTCGACGGCACCGGTACCGGTGTGGCTGGTGGTCATGGGCGCCAACCCTACGGGCGGGCCCCGGGCTGTCGCAGTCCGTCTCAGGCCCCGAGAACGCCGCCGGTGCCACCCACCCCGATCCGCTTGTGGAAGTACACGTCCTCGTGTCCGCCGGGCACGCCCTCGTGTCCGCCGGGCACGCCCTCGACGCGGCCCCGCTCCCGGAAACCGAGCCTCGGGTAGAAGCCGGGCGCCTGGAAGGTGTGTGTGGACACGATCATGTCGCTGCAGCCGCGCCGGACCGCCTCCTCCCCCGCCCGCATCAGCCGGCTCCCCCAGTCGGCCTGCCGCTGCTCCTCGCACACCCACAGCACGTCCACGGAGGCGAGGGTGGACCAGGTCCAGGCGGTGAGCCCGCCGGCCAGGGCGCCCGGCGCGTCGGTGACGCGCACGGTGAGGGGTTGGGTCCGCGCGCCGCCGGCGGCCGCGGTGTTGAAGGCGGTCAGCTCGTCGTCGGGCCGCTGTTCCAGGTCGTCGTCCGCGCCACCCGCGCGCGGGGTGGCGGCGGCGACTGAGTGCTGTTCGCTGGTCACGGTTCCGGATCGTGCCGTGGGCCGGAGCGCGGGGCGAACGGTTTGTGCGGGCGCCGCGCGGGGAGGGCTCGGCGCTGCTCGTACGGCGGTCCTCCTCGTACAGTGGGAGAAGGGTTCAGGCGTCTTGGGGGTTCAGGCGTGGCGAACGGCGGACCGGTCGAGCACGGTTACCCGCACCTGGAGACGGTGCGGGCCGCCGTCACGGCGCTCTACAAGCGGCTGTCCTACGACACCGTGCAGACGTTCTCGGCCAGCGTGGCCCCGGCCGACGTGGCGTTCTGCGACACCGACGACCTGTACCTGGGCACCCAGCGGGTGGCCCGCGAACTGGTGCGTCACTACCGTCTCCCCGACGCCCGGATGATCGTCTCCTTCCGGGAGATGACGCACGCGGCGAGTGTCGAGCTGGCGGCGGGGCCCGAGTACTTCATCGAGCTGAACGACCGTTTCCGCACTCATCGCCGGGACATCGGCGCGGCCCTCGCGCACGAGGTGATGCACGTGTATCTGCACCGCCTCGACCTGTCCTTCCCCGGCACCCGGGACAACGAGATCCTCACCGACACCGCGACGACGTACTTGGGCGCCGGCTGGCTGCTGCTCGACGCCTACCGGGAGGACTCGGCGTCGTCGCAGAAGCTCGGATATCTGACGCCGGAGGAGTTCGGCTACGTCCTGGCCAAGCGGGCGCTGGTCTTCGGTGAGGACCCGTCGGTGTGGTTCACCAGTCCGCAGGCCTACACGGCGTACGTCAAGGGCATGGCCAGGGCCCGCCGGGACGAGCAGCAGCCGCCGCTCACCGCGGCCGGCTGGGCGGGCCGTCGCCGCTACGCCCGGGACCGCCGCCACGCGCAGGACCCGCGTGCCGTCCCCGTTCCTCCGGCGGAGGGCCCGTACTCCTTCACGCCGGGCGGGCGCGAGCCGCTGCGGGTGTCGTTCCCCTGTCCGACCTGTCATCAGCGGATCAGGGTGCCGGTACGGGGGCGGGTACGGGCGCGGTGCGGGCTGTGCCGGACGGTGCTGGAGTGCGACACGTAGACCGGCACGTGGGCCGGCACATGGACCGGCACGTGGGCCGGCACGTGGGCCGGCACATGGACCGGCGAACGGTGCTTCAATGCGCGCATGACGGAGACGATCAGGGAGCCCTGGGGGCTCAGTGTGTTCGGTGCGGGCAGTGTGCGGGTCGAACCGCAACTGGTGCGGGTGAAGCTGGCGGTGGACGTGCTGGAGCCTTCGCCGGACGGGGCCTTCCAGGAGGCGGGGACGGCCGTGACACGGCTGCGCGAGGTGCTGCGCCGGCACGGGATACCGGACACCTCGGTCTCGGGCTCCCGGCTCACGCTCAGTTCGGAGTACAACGGCTACGGCGGTGAGCGGACGTTCGCCGGCTACCGCTGCCAGGCCTCGTACTCCGTGGAGACCGGTGCGCTGGACGACCTCCAGCGGCTGATCGTGGACGCGGTCGAGGCGGGCGCGCACCGCATCGACAGCGTCGAGTTCGACGTGCACGACAAGCCGGCGATGCGCGACGAGGCCCGCCGCAGGGCCGTGGCCGCCGCGCGGCGCAAGGCCGACGTGTACACGGAGGCGGCGGGTGTGCGGCTGGGTCCGGTGGTGCACATCCAGGACGTGGACGCCGAGTCCTTCGTCCAGTACCGCGGTCACGGCGGCGGGGGCGGCGGCTCGGCCGGGGACCTGGCACCGGGGATGGTGGAGGTGTCGGCGGGTGTGGTGCTGGGATTCGCGCTGAGCCGCTGAGCCGCCCGGCCCGCCGGCCCGACGGCCCCCGCCGACCCCGCTGAACGCCGGCCCGCCGACCCCACTGAACGCCGGCCCGCCGACCCCACTGAACGCCGGCCCGCCGGCCCCCGCCGCACTCACTGACCGCCGGGCCGCCGGCCCTGTCTCAGGCAGGCCGCACGATGCCCTGCGCCCGCGCGGCCACCAGCCACTTGGGGAACTCGCCCACCAGTCGGTCGTACAGCTCGGCGTCGGTCGCCTTCCGCGGGTCGCGGCCCGCGTGGAAGAACCCGGCGTTGTCGACGACCCGTTTGCCCGGCACCGCCAGCTCGTCGAGCTTGCGCAGGTACTCGAACTGGCGGCTGCCCGGGTCGCCGAACCCGACGAACTGCCAGAACAGCGGCAGCGGCGCCGCCTTGCACAGGTACCGCTCCGCGGCGAGCCGGTTGACCGGGCCGCCGTCGGTCTGGAAGACGACCAGGGCGGGGTGGCGGGCGCCGCTGTCGAGGTAGTGGTCGATCACGGCGTCCATGGCCAGGTGGTAGCTGGTCCTGCCCATGTGCCCGAGGCCGGCCACGATCCGCTCGATCCGGCCTTGGTGGTCGGCGAGCGCGATCTCCGTGACGGCGTCGACGTCCGTGGAGAAGAACACCACCGGCACGGTGCCGTCGTCGTCGAGGTGTGCGGACAGCCCGAGCACCCGGTCGGCGAGCGCCTGCACGCTGCCGTCCTTGTAGTACGGCTTCATCGAACCGGAGTAGTCGACGACGAGGTAGACCGCCGCCCGTGTCCGCTCCAGCCCGTGCTTGGCCAGCGACACCCCGGCGCTCCTGTACGGACCGACCAGCGCCGGCGCGGTCTCCCGCAGCTTGGTGAGACTGATCGCGGCCATGCGGACTCCCCCCGTCACCCCGTACGTACGGCATCTGGCTGCCGAGGTTACGGCACGGCGCACCCCGCCTCTCAGCTCATCCACAGGCATTCGCTATTTTGTTCGCCGCCGTCCCCACCGGCTCATCGTCCGTCCCGTCCCGAGGAGCCGGCCGTGGATTCCGAGTCCACCGTCACCACCTGCTACCGCCATCCCGCGGTGGAGTGCCACGTCCGCTGCATCCGCTGTGAGCGCTTCATCTGCCCGGACTGCATGCGCGAGGCGTCCGTGGGCCATCACTGCCCCGAGTGCGTGAAGGAGGCGGCGCGGTCGCTCCGGCAGGCCCGGACGCTCGTCGGCGGGCGGGTGTCGACGACGCCCGTGGTGACGTACGTCCTGTTCGGTCTCAACGTCCTCGCGTATCTGGCGGAGGTGGTGCGGCCGGAGATCGTGGACCGGTTCGCCATGGTCGGCGCGCGGCTGGTCGGCCCGGACGGCGGCTACTACGCCGGCGACGGCCCCCGCTTCGTCTTCGGGCCGGTTCGGGTGGAGGGCGTCGCCGGGGGCGAGTGGGAGCGGTTGCTCACCGGCGCCTTCCTCCACGTCTCGCCGTTCGAGGGGACGTTCGGGATCCTGCACATCACGATGAACATGATCGCGTTGTGGCAGCTGGGGCGGGTGGTGGAGCTGATGCTCGGCCGGGTCCGTTTCGCCGTCCTGTACCTGCTGTCGGCGCTGGGCGGCTCCGTCCTGCAGCTGGTGTTCGACGACCCCTGGCAGTCCTCCGTCGGGGCGTCGGGCGCGGTCTTCGGCGTGGCGGCCGCGTACTACGTCCTGCACCGCCGGCTGGGCGCGGACATGACCTCGGTCAACCGTTTCATGGGGTTGCTGCTGCTGTGGCTGGTGGTGTCCGCCGGGCTCACCTCCTGGCAGGGCCATCTCGGCGGCCTGCTGGTGGGCGGCGCGCTGGCCCTGGCGTACGCCTACGCTCCCCGGGGCGGGCGCCGGGTGGCGGTCCAGGTGGGCGCGTGCGCGGGGCTGGTGGTGCTGCTGGCGGTGACGGCGGCGGTCAAGGTGTCGGAACTGACAGGCGGAGGTCTTCCCCTATGAGAGGTGTTCCCCGATGAAACGTGCCGGTGTGCTGCTCCTCGCGGCCGTTCCCGTGATCGCCACGGGGGTGTACTTCGTGATGCCGGCGGACTCGGCCGACGCCCCGGTGACGCCGCCCGTGGCCACCACCCAGTCGTCCCGCGAGGACGCCAAGAGCCGGGCGGAGGAGGAGCGGGAGGCGGACGACGCGCTGATCGCCGGCCTGCCGCCGGGGCTCGCCGCCCCCGCGAAGAAGGAGCTGGCCCAGCAGCTGGTGTCCAGCGCCGAGAGCTCGACGACCAAGTGGCGCACCTCCTACGGCACGATCGACGACCTCGGCGACGGGTGCGGCTACACGGCGGGCATCATCGGCTTCTGCACGGGCACGCACGATCTGCTCACGCTGGTCGAGCGCTACACGAAGTCCTACCCGGACAACGGCCTGGCGGAGTACCTGCCCGCCCTGCGCGAGGTCGACGGCAGCGACTCCCACGAGGGCCTGGACCCCGGTTTCACGGCCGCCTGGCAGGCGGAGGCGGAACTCCCGGCGTTCCGTGCGGCCCAGGAGGAGGAGCGCGACCGCGTCTACTTCGAACCGGCGGTCCGCCTGGCCAAGCTGGACGGTCTCGGCACGCTGGGGCAGTTCGTCTACTTCGACGCGATGGTCTTCCACGGCCCCGACACGGACGCCGAGGGCTTCTACGGGCTGCGTGAGCGGGCCATGCGCGAGGCGAGGACGCCGGGGCGGGGCGGCGCCGAGAAGGCCTACCTGAAGACCTTCCTGGACGTCCGCCGGGACGCCATGCGGGCGAAGCGTCCGGGCATCGACACCTCCCGCGTGGACACGGCGCAGCGCCGGTTCCTGGAGGCCGGGAACATGAAGCTGGACACGCCGCTGGTGTGGGAGATGTACGGGGACACGTACCGGCTGCCGTAGCGACTGCCGTAGGCGCGGATGCGACGGCGCCTGCCCTGTGTCCGGTCGGGGACGGGGCAGGCGCCATCAGTGTTCCGCACGCCTTTGTGCGGGACGTTCTTCGGTTGTTCCGTCCGTCAGACCGCGAGGGCGCGGTCCGTCGGGCGGATCGGGGCCGGCAGTTCGCTGGCTCCGGTCAGGAAGCTGTCGGCGCCGCGGGCGGCCGAGCGGCCCTCCGCGATCGCCCAGACGATGAGCGACTGGCCGCGGCCGGCGTCACCGGCGACGAACACACCCGGCACGTTGGTCTGGAAGTCGGCGTCCCGGGCGATGTTACCGCGTTCGTCGAGCTCCAGGCCGAACTGGTCGACCAGGCCGTTCTCCCGGTCGGTGCCGGTGAAGCCCATGGCGAGGGTGACCAGCTGGGCCGGGATCTTGCGCTCGGTGCCCGGCTTCGGGGTGAGCTTGCCGTCGATGAACTCGACCTCGCTCATGTGCAGCCACTGGACGTTGCCGTCCTCGTCGCCCTCGAAGTGGGTGGTGGAGACGGCGTAGACCCGCTCGCCGCCCTCCTCGTGGGCCGAGGTGACCTTGTAGAGCATCGGGAAGGTCGGCCACGGCTGGCGCACCGCGTCCCGCTCCTCGCCCGGCCGGGGCATGATCTCCAGCTGGGTGACGGAGGCCGCGCCCTGGCGGTGGGCGGTGCCCACGCAGTCGGCGCCGGTGTCGCCGCCGCCGATGACGACGACGTGCTTGCCCTCGGCCGTGATCGGCGGGGCGACGTAGTCACCCTCCTGGACCTTGTTGGCCAGGGGCAGGTACTCCATGGCCTGGTAGATGCCCTTGAGCTCGCGGCCGGGGGCCGGCAGGTCGCGGGCGGTGGTGGCGCCGGCGGCGATGACCACGGCGTCGTAGCGCTTCTTGAGGTCGGTGGCCTTGAGGTCGCGGCCGATCTCGACGCCGGTGCGGAAGCGGGTGCCCTCCGCGCGCATCTGCTCGATACGGCGGTTGATGTGCCGCTTCTCCATCTTGAACTCGGGGATGCCGTACCGCAGGAGGCCTCCGATGCGGTCCGCCCGCTCGTAGACGGCGACCGTGTGGCCGGCCCGGGTCAGCTGCTGGGCGGCGGCGAGACCCGCCGGGCCCGAGCCGATGACGGCGACGGTCTTGCCGGACAGGCGCTCGGGGATCTGCGGGGCGACGTCCCCGGTCTCCCACGCCTTGTCAATGATCGAGACCTCGACGTTCTTGATGGTGACCGGCGGCTGGTTGATGCCGAGCACGCACGCGGACTCGCACGGAGCCGGGCACAGGCGGCCGGTGAACTCCGGGAAGTTGTTGGTGGCGTGCAGGCGCTCCTGCGCGGCCGACCAGTCCTCGCGGTAGGCGTAGTCGTTCCACTCGGGGATCAGGTTCCCGAGCGGGCAGCCGTTGTGGCAGAACGGGATGCCGCAGTCCATGCACCGGCTGGCCTGCTTGCTGATGATCGGCAGCAGGGAGCCGGGGACGTAGACCTCGTTCCAGTCCTTGACGCGCTCCTCGACGGGGCGGGTCTTGGCGACCTCGCGTCCGTGGTTCAGGAAGCCCTTGGGATCAGCCATTGGTCGCCGCCTCCATCATCTTCTCGGTGGTCTCGGTCTCGGAGAGACCGGCTCGCTCGGCGGCGTCCTTGGCGGCGAGCACTGCCTTGTACGTGCTGGGGATGATCTTGCTGAAGCGCTCCACGGCGGCGGGCCAGTCGGCGAGCAGCTTCTCGGCGACGGTGGAGGCCGTCTCCTCCCGGTGCCGGCGCACCACGTCGTGCAGCCACTGCTTGTCGGTTTCGTCGAGGGCCTCGATCGCGCCCACGTTGCCGGCGTTGACGTTGTCGCGGTCGAGGTCGATGACGTAGGCGACGCCGCCGGACATGCCGGCCGCGAAGTTGCGCCCGGTCTCGCCGAGGACGACCGCGTGGCCGCCGGTCATGTACTCGCAGCCGTGGTCGCCGACGCCCTCGGAGACGACCAGCGCGCCGGAGTTGCGGACGCAGAAGCGCTCGCCGACCTTGCCGCGCAGGAACATCTCGCCGCCGGTGGCGCCGTAGCCGATGGTGTTGCCGGCGATGGTGGAGTACTCGGCGAGGTGGTCGGCGCCCCGGTCGGGGCGGACGATCACCCGGCCGCCGGAGAGGCCCTTGCCGACGTAGTCGTTGGCGTCGCCCTCCAGGCGCAGCGTGATGCCGCGCGGGACGAAGGCGCCGAAGGACTGGCCGGCGGAGCCGGTGAAGGTGATGTCGACGGTGTCGTCGGGCAGGCCCGCGCCGCCGAACTTCTTGGTCACCTCGTGGCCGAGCATGGTGCCGACCGTGCGGTTGATGTTGCGGATCGCGACCTGGGCGCGCACCGGCGCGACGTCGGTGGCGTCGGAGGCGGCCAGCGCGTCCGACGCCAGCTTGATCAGCTGGTTGTCGAGCGCCTTCTCCAGGCCGTGGTCCTGCTCGACGGCCCGGTGGCGCACCGCGCCCTCGGGCAGCGCGGGCACGTGGAACAGCGGCTCCAGGTCGAGGCCCTGCGCCTTCCAGTGGTTCACGGCGCGGGTGACGTCGAGGGTCTCGGCGTGGCCGACGGCCTCCTCGATGGAGCGGAAGCCCAGTTCGGCGAGGATCTCGCGGACCTCCTCGGCGATGAACCGGAAGAAGTTCACGATGTACTCGGCCTTGCCGGAGAACCGGTCGCGCAGCGTCGGGTTCTGGGTGGCGATGCCGACCGGGCAGGTGTCCAGGTGGCAGACGCGCATCATGACGCAGCCGGAGACGACGAGCGGCGCGGTCGCGAAACCGAACTCCTCGGCGCCGAGGAGCGCGGCGATGACGACGTCCCGGCCGGTCTTGAGCTGGCCGTCGGTCTGCACGACGATCCGGTCGCGCAGGCCGTTGAGCAGCAGGGTCTGCTGGGTCTCGGCGAGGCCCAGCTCCCAGGGACCGCCCGCGTGCTTGAGCGAGGTGAGCGGGGAGGCGCCGGTGCCGCCGTCGTGGCCGGAGATGAGGACGACGTCCGCGTGCGCCTTGGAGACACCCGCCGCGACCGTGCCGACGCCGACCTCGGAGACCAGCTTGACGTGAATCCGCGCCTGCGGGTTCGCGTTCTTCAGGTCGTGGATCAGCTGAGCGAGGTCCTCGATGGAGTAGATGTCGTGGTGCGGCGGCGGGGAGATCAGGCCGACGCCGGGGGTGGAGTGCCGGGTCTTGGCGACCCAGGGGTACACCTTGTGGCCGGGCAGCTGGCCGCCCTCGCCGGGCTTGGCGCCCTGGGCCATCTTGATCTGGATGTCGTCCGCGTTGACCAGGTACTCGGACGTGACGCCGAAGCGGCCGGAGGCGACCTGCTTGATCGAGGAGCGGCGTGCCGGGTCGTACAGGCGCTCCGGGTCCTCGCCGCCCTCACCGGTGTTGGACTTGCCGCCCAGCTGGTTCATGGCGATGGCGAGGGTCTCGTGCGCCTCCTGGGAGATGGAGCCGTACGACATGGCGCCGGTGGAGAAGCGCTTGACGATCTCGGAGGCGGGCTCGACCTCGTCGACGGAGATCGGCCGGCGGTCGCTCTTGAAGCCGAAGAGCCCGCGGAGCGTCATGAGCCGCTCGGACTGCTCGTTCACCCGCTCGGTGTACTTCTTGAAGGTGTCGTACTTGCCGGAGCGCGTGGAGTGCTGGAGGCGGAAGACCGTCTCCGGGTCGAACAGGTGCGGCTCGCCCTCACGGCGCCACTGGTACTCGCCGCCGATGTCCAGGGCGCGGTGGGCGGGCGCGATGCCGCTGGCCGGGTACGCCTTGGCGTGGCGGGCTGCGACCTCCTTGGCGATGACGTCGATGCCGACGCCGCCGATCTTGGTGGCCGTGCCGTTGAAGTACTTGGCGACGAATGCCTCGTCGAGGCCGACGGCCTCGAAGACCTGGGCGCCGCGGTAGGAGGCGACGGTGGAGATGCCCATCTTGGACATGACCTTGAGGACGCCCTTGCCGAGGGCGTAGATCAGGTTGCGGATGGCCTGCTCGGGCTCGCCGTCGACGGACTGGAGGAAGGTGCCCGCGCGGACCAGGTCCTCGACGGACTCCATGGCCAGGTACGGGTTGACCGCGGCGGCGCCGTAGCCGATGAGCAGGGCGACGTGGTGGACCTCGCGGACGTCGCCGGCCTCGACCAGCAGGCCCACCTGGGTGCGCTGCTTGGTGCGGATGAGGTGGTGGTGGACGGCCGCGGTGAGCAGCAGCGAGGGGATCGGGGCGTGCTCGGCGTCCGAGTGGCGGTCGGACAGGACGATCAGCCGGGCGCCGTTCTCGATGGCGGCGTCGGCCTCGGCGCAGATCTCCTCTATGCGCGCGGCGAGCGCGTCGCCGCCGCCGTGCACCCGGTAGAGACCGGAGAGGGTCGCGGCCTTGAAGCCGGGCATGTCGCCGTCGGCGTTGATGTGGATGAGCTTGGCCAGCTCGTCGTTGTCGATGACCGGGAAGGGCAGCAGGACGCTGCGGCAGGAGGCGGCCGTCGGGTCCAGCAGGTTGCCCTGCGGGCCCAGGGAGCTGCGCAGGGAGGTGACCAGTTCCTCGCGGATCGCGTCCAGCGGCGGGTTGGTGACCTGTGCGAACAGCTGGGTGAAGTAGTCGAAGAGCAGCCGGGGGCGCTCGGAGAGCGCGGCGATCGGCGAGTCGGTGCCCATGGAGCCGATCGGCTCGGCACCGGCCTTGGCCATCGGTGCGACGATGACGCGCAGTTCCTCCTCGGTGTACCCGAAGGTCTGCTGGCGTCGGGTGACCGAGGCGTGGGTGTGCACGATGTGCTCGCGCTCGGGCAGGTCGGACAGCTCGATCTCGCCGGCCTCGATCCACTCGGCGTACGGCTTCTCCGCCGCGAGCTGGGCCTTGACCTCGTCGTCCTCGATGATGCGGTGCTCGGCGGTGTCCACGAGGAACATGCGGCCGGGCTGGAGGCGGCCCTTGCGGACGACCTTGGCCGGGTCGATGTCCAGGACGCCGACCTCGGAGCCGAGGACGACGAGGCCGTCGTCGGTGACCCAGTAGCGGCCGGGGCGCAGACCGTTGCGGTCGAGCACGGCGCCGACCTGGGTGCCGTCGGTGAAGGTGACGCAGGCGGGGCCGTCCCAGGGCTCCATCGTCGTGGAGTGGAACTGGTAGAAGGCGCGCCGGGCGGGGTCCATGGAGTCGTGGTTCTCCCACGCCTCCGGGATCATCATCAGCACGGAGTGCGGCAGCGAGCGCCCGCCGAGGTGCAGCAGCTCCAGGACCTCGTCGAAGGAGGCGGAGTCGGAGGCGTCCGGCGTGCAGATCGGGAAGAGCCGCTCCAGGTCCGGGGAGGAGCCGAACAGACCGGAGGCGAGCTGGGACTCGCGGGCGACCATCCAGTTGCGGTTGCCCTTGACCGTGTTGATCTCGCCGTTGTGCGCGACGAAGCGGTACGGGTGGGCGAGCGGCCAGGCCGGGAAGGTGTTCGTCGAGAACCGGGAGTGCACGAGCGCGATCGCGGAGGCGAAGCGGCGGTCGGACAGGTCCGGGAAGAAGGGCTCCAGCTGGCCGGTGGTCAGCATGCCCTTGTAGACGATGGTCCGCGCGGACAGCGACGGGAAGTAGACGGCGGCCTCGCGCTCGGCGCGCTTGCGCAGCACGAAGGCGCGGCGGTCGAGGGCGATGCCCTGCGACTCGCCGTCGGCCACGAAGATCTGGCGGAAGACCGGCATGGTCGAGCGGGCGGTGGCGCCCAGCAACTGCGGGGCGACCGGGACCTCGCGCCAGCCGAGGACGGTGAGGCCCTCCTCGGTCGCGATCGCCTCGATCCGCGAGACGGCGTCCTCGGTGCCGTCCACCGGCAGGAAGGCGATACCGACGGCGTACGCCCCGGCCTCGGGCAGTTCGAATCCGGCCACCTCGCGGAGGAAGGCGTCCGGCACCTGGGAGAGGATGCCCGCGCCGTCGCCCGAGTCGGGCTCGGAGCCGGTGGCACCCCGGTGCTCGAGGTTGCGCAGCACGGTGAGTGCCTGGTCGACCAGGGTGTGGGACGCCTCGCCGGTCAGAGTGGCGACGAAACCGACGCCACAGGCGTCGTGCTCGTTGCGGGGGTCGTACATACCCTGCGCAGCAGGGCGAGCATCCATGAAGGACCGGTTCTGGCCATTCGCGGAATGCTGGGACGGCTGGCGCGGCGTACGCATCGGCTCTCCCGTCGTCGTCATCTGGCATGTGCAAGTTGCCGAGGGACGACGTTGGCCCTCTGCTTGAGTGCAAAATTTCGTGCAGGTTACATGATGGAGTGGTTCTCGGGAACCGGGATAATCCGTTCCAACATGCGGACACCGGGGGTCCGCGGCGGGGTGCCGCACCCGGCGGTGGAAGCTATGGAGACCGCAGCGGACAGATCGATGCCCGCCGGCCCGGGGCACGGAGGGAGCTTCGTCGCTCACTCCGCCGATGCGCGGCGGGCCTCATTGCCCACAGCGCTTACGGCTCATGCCCGGGGATCACACACTCGAAACCAGCGAGTAACGGCTACCTATGCGGTCCGACGCATAAGTTCGAGCCGGGCTATCCTACGGCCGTTCCGAACAGGCCGCCCAGGACGTACGTCACACCGGCCGCCGCACCACCGAGGGCGAGCTGGCGCAGTCCGCTGTACCACCAGCTGCGCGCCGTCACCTTGGCCACCACCGCGCCGCACAGGAACAGCCCGGCCAGCGCGAGCACCACCGCGGGCCACAGCGCAGTGGCGCCGAGCAGGAACGGCAGGACGGGCAGCAGGGCGCCCAGCGCGAACGAACCGAACGACGACACGGCCGCGACCGACGGCGAGGGCAGGTCGCCGGGGTCGATGCCCAGCTCCTCGCGGGCGTGTATCTCCAGGGCCTGCTCCGGGTCACGGGACAGCTGCCGGGCCACCTCGCGCGCGAGTCCCGGCTCCACGCCCCGCGCCTCGTAGAGCGCGGCCAGCTCGGCCTCCTCGTCCGCCGGGTGCTTCTTCAGCTCCCGGCGCTCCACGTCCAGCTCGGCCTCGACGAGCTCGCGCTGCGAGGCGACGGAGGTGTACTCGCCGGCGGCCATGGAGAAGGCGCCGGCGGCGAGTCCGGCGAGCCCGCTGATCACCACGGTCTGCTGACTCGCCGTGCCGCCCGCGACACCGGTCATCAGGGCGAGGTTGGAGACCAGGCCGTCCATGGCGCCGAAGACGGCGGGGCGCAGCCAGCCGCCGTTCACGTCGCGGTGGGTGTGGTTGTCGCGGTGCGCCTCGTGCAGCGGCGCCTCGGTCTCGATGATGGCCATGAGAGTTCCCCCGGGGAAGCTAGTTTGGACCTGGTCTACTTCTCGACAACAACCAATCTACGCCGATCATTTCCGCCTCGCCAGCAAGGAAAGGCTGGGCTTACCAGCGGCTTTACCCTTGTGCGCTCATCCGTGATCTTGACTGCCCACATGTCGACCGGGTGACGCTGAGCCCTGTGAGGCTGCGCGGCACACCCACCGGGGACAGATGCGCAAAGGGAGAGGAGCGGCCGCATGGCATCCACCGCCTGCATTCCCCCGGTCCCCGCGCCCGGTGACGCCGTCGGGCTCCGCGAACGGGCCCGGGGCGCACTGCTGGGACTGGCCGTCGGCGACGCCCTCGGGGCGCCGGCCGAGAACATGAAGCCCTCCGAGATCCGCGCCCGCTGGGGCCGCATCACGGGATACGTGGCCAGGAAGCCGGCCGGCACCGACGACACCGAGTACGCGATCTTCTCGGGCCTGCTGCTGGCCCGGTACGGCTCCGCGCTCACCCCCGCCCATGTCGAGACGGCCTGGCACGAGTGGATCGCGGACCGGGAGGAGGGTCCCTTCCGGGGCGCGGGCTTCAGCGAACGCGGCACCCTGGAGAACCTGCGCCGGGGCCTCGCCGCCCCCATCTCCGCGCAGCACCGCCACGCCTGGAGCGACGGGCTGGCCATGCGGGCCGCCCCCTACGGCGTCTTCGCGGCGGGCCGTCCCGCCGAGGCGGCCCGGCTGGTGGCGATCGACGGCTCGGTCAGCCACGAGGGCGAGGGCATCTACGGCGGCCAGGCGGTGGCGGCGGGAGTCGCGGCGGCGATGGCGGGGGCACCGACCGTCGCGGTCGTCGCCTCCGCCCTGGCCGTCGTACCGGACGACTCCTGGACGGCCCGCTGCCTGCGCCGCGCGATGACGGCGGCCCACCGCGGCGAACGCGCCGTCCGCTCCGCGGTGGTCATCGGCGGCTACCCCTGGACCGACCTGGCGCCCGAGGCGGTCGCCCTCGCCTTCGGCGCGTACGCGGCGGCCGACGGCGACTTCACGGACGCGGTGCTGACGGCCGTCAACATGGGCCGCGACGCCGACACCACGGCAGCGGTGGCCGGCGCCCTGGCCGGCGCGACCCAAGGAGCCGCCGCCATCCCCGCCGAGTGGGCATCGGCCATCGGCCCGGCCCGCGGCAGCTGCCTGCCGGCGATGGCCGGACACCACGTGCTGGAGGTGGCGGACCTGCTGACGCGGGGGGCGGAGGAGGCGCTGCGCGGTGCGGAGGAGGCGCAGCGCGGTGCGGAGGCGGGGACGCGCGGTGCGGAGGCGGGGACGCGGAGGACGGAACCGGTGACGCGGAGTGGGGGGACGGGAGCGCCGAGCCCGGAACCGGCAACACGAAGCGCGGACACGAAGACGCCCAGCCCGGAACCGGCAACGCATATGGACCGCGACGAGCCCACGGGGGTGACGCCGTGAGCCGGGCACGTCCCGGCGGTGAGGAACCCGCCACCACGGCGTACGTCGCACCGCCCGGCGCGCCGGAGGAGCCCGCGCCCACCGGCAGCGGGCACCGGCCGGGTCCCGAGCCCGCCGCCCCGCCCCGCACCGCGCCATGGGGCGAAGCCACCGCGCCACCCGGCTCCGGGCCCGAGGCTGCCGCCCCGCCCCGCCCGGCACCGCGACCCGACCGCATCGAGGGGCTCCTCCTCGGGCTCGCCGCGGGAGACGCCGCCGGCTGGCCCGCCGCCCGGCACCGGGCCGCCCGGATGCCCGAGTGGACGCGCCGCCTCACCCGCGAGCTGGACACCTTCGCCGAGCAGAACGCGACCACCACCCTCCCCGTCCCCATCGCCCTGAACCAGCCCCCTGAGCCGCTGCGCCTCGGCCCGTCCGACGACGCCGAGTGGGCGGCGTTCGCGGCGGAGGCGGTGCTGCGGGCCGGCGACGACAGCGCGCTCGGGGACCTGAGCCGGGAACGCCGGATGCGGGCGGCGATCGACCTGACCTGGAACGCCGTCGCCAGTGAGGTGGCCGCGGCGACGGAACGGGCACCGGAGGCCGAGTCGGCGGTACTGCCGCTGCGGGCCCGCATCTCGGTACGGGCCGGGCTCGGCAACCTCGCCACCGGCCTGCGCCCGCCCGCCACCGGCCACGACAACCCGCACTACTTCGACGACGCCGCCTGCGTCCGGGCCTGCGTCCTCGCCGTCGCCCACCCCGGCGACCCGCGGCCCGCCGCCGACCTCGCCGAGTTCGACGCCCGCTACACCCAGGACGGCGACGGCGTGCACGGCGCGCGGGCCATGGCGGCGGCCGTGGCGTGCGCTCTCGACGGCGCGGACGTGCGCACCTGCGTGGACGCCGCGCTCGCCGAACTTCCCGGAGAGACGGAGATCGGCCGCAATGCCCGCCAGGCACTGGCCCTGGCGGCGGACGCCGAGAGCACCTTCGCTCTCGTGCCGCTGCTGGAGCACCAGATCGTCGACCACGTCTACAGCTACGGCATCGCCGCCGCCGAGACCGTCCCGGTCGCCCTCGCCCTGGCCACCGCCGCCCGGGGCCGCATCGCGGAGGCCGTACCGGCGGCGGCCTGTCTGTCGAGGGTCGCCGACTCCGCTCCCGCGCTGACGGGCGCCCTCACCGGTGCGCTGGGCGGCGGCACGTCGATCCCCGCGTCCTGGCGGGAGACCTGCCGCACCCTCCCCGGCTGCGTACTGCCCCGTCTCACCGGCACCGACCTGGTCGAACTCGCCGGACTCCTGCACGCCACGCAACCGTCCCGACGCGAAGAACGCGAAGAACGCGAAGGACCCGAAGGACGGAAAGGACGAGAAGGGCGACACGCGACATGAGGACACCCGGCACAGCGGCGAACGGCACAGTGGAGAAGGCCACGCCGACCCTTCAGGAGCGCATCACCGGCGCCCTCGTCGGCGCGGCCGTCGGTGACGCGCTCGGCGGCCCGGTCGAGGGCTACTCCCCCGAGCAGATCCTCGAACGCCACGGCGGCCGCGTCCACGGCGTCGTCGGCCCCTGGAACGGCGACGCCTGGCGCACCGCCCGCCCCATCGCCCCGTACCACAAGGGTGACGGCCACGTCACCGACGACACCCTGATGACCCACGCGCTGGTCCGGGTGTACGGCACGGTCCGCGACCACCTCGACGCCTACTCGGTCTCCGAGCACCTGGTTCCGGACCTGATCACGAACCCGCGCTGGATCCCGGAGCTGGAGGCCGAGGCGCTCCCGCTCCAACGGGTCTTCCTGGCGGAGAAGTGGCTCGCCGCCAGGATCCACTACGGCCACGTGGACCCCCGCGAGGCGGGCACCGGCAACATCGTCAACTGCGGCGCCGCGATGTACATGGCCCCGGTCGGCCTGGTCAACGCCGCCCACCCGGCGGGCGCCTACGCCGAGGCGCTGGACGTCGCCGGCGCACACCAGTCGTCGTACGGCCGTGAGGCGGCGGGTGTCCTCGCGGCGGCGGTGGCCGCGGCGTGCGCGCCGGGGGCGACGCCGGACTCGGTGGTGTCGGCCTGTCTGTCCCTGGCGAAGGACGGCACCCGCGCGGCGATCGAGGCGGTATGCGAAGTGGCCTCCCGGTACTCGGACTTCGAGTCGGCGCTCGCGCCGCTGCGGGAGGCGGTGGCCCCCTACGACACGGTGGGCCCCGACTACCGCGCGCCCTCACTGGCCGCACGCCGCCCGTCCCGCGTGCACGCGATCGAGGAACTGCCCGTCGCCCTCGGCATGTTACTCGTCTCCGGAGGCGACTACCGGCACGCGGTCCTCGGCGCGGTGAACTACGGCCGGGACTGCGACTCCATCGCCACGATGGCGGGCGCGCTGGCCGGTGCGCTGAGTTCGCCGGTCCCGGAGGACTGGGCGAAGACGGTCGCGGAGGCGAGCCGGCTGGACCTCTGGGAACCGGCCGCGACGCTCACCGCCGTGGCCCGGGAGGTCTTCGAGCGCGATGTGGCGCGACGCCGCCTCCACGAGCGGGCGTTCACCGCGATCGGAGGCGCGGGATGCTCCGACTGACCTGGGTCCAGCCCGAGGACCTGATCGGCCACGAACTTCGCCAGGCGGCGCAGGACGGCCGCGACCCGTCGGCGATCGCGGCTCGCTGGAGGGCGGCAGGCGGCCGCGAGGCCCCCGCCCGAGCAGGCACGTCCACGCAGCCGGCCTCCCCCCGCCTCCGCCTGCTGGCGGAGGACCTGCTGGACGGACTGGCCGACCTGCCGAGCCCGCTGACGGACCAGGAACCGACCGAACTGGACCGGATCGAGGCCCTGTGCCCCGACTGGCCCGCCCCCCGGCCCGAAGCCGTGCTCCCCGCCCGTCTGGAAGCGGCCTGGCTCGGCCGTGCCGCCGGCTGCCTCCTCGGCAAGCCCGTCGAGAAGCTCCCCCTGACCGGCGTCCGCCTCCTCGCCAAAGCCGCCGGCAACTGGCCCCCGACCGCCTACTTCACCGCCCGGGGCCTCCCCGCGGGCCTCACCGCCACGTACCCCTGGAACCGCCGCTCCGCGCCGACCTCCCTCGCCGAGAACATCGACGGCATGCCCGAGGACGACGACCTCAACTACCCCCTGCTCGGCCTCCTGCTCCTCCAGCGACACGGCAGGACCTTCACCACCGCCGACGTCGCCCGCGTCTGGCTCGACGAGCTGCCCGCAGGCCGCACCTTCACCGCCGAACGCCTCGCCTACCGCAACCTCCTCACCGGCCTCGAACCCCCGCACACCGCCCGCCACCGCAACCCCTTCCGCGAGTGGATCGGCGCCCTGATCCGCGCCGACGTGCACGGCTGGACCAACCCCGGCGACCCGGCCGCCGCCGCCGAGCAGGCGCACCGCGACGCGACCCTCACCCACACCGCCAACGGCGTCTACGCGGCGATGTTCGCGGCGGCCGTCATCGCCACCGCCGCCACCGGCACCCACGACGTCCACGCCTGTCTGCGCACCGGCCTCGCGGTCGTACCGCCCGGGTCCCGCCTCGCCGAAGCCGTCCGCCACGGCGTCCACCTCGCCGAAACCCACGCCGACTTCGACACCGTCGTGGACGCGCTCCACGCCCGCCACTCCCCCACCCACCACTGGGTCCACGCCGTCCCCAACACCGCCCTGCTCGCCGCGGCCCTCACCCACGCGGACGGCGACTTCACCGGCTCGGTCTCCCGTGCCGTGTCGGGAGGCTGGGACACCGACTCCAACGGCGCCACCGCCGGCAGCGTCGCCGGTCTCCTGGCCGGTTCCCCCGCCGCCCTGCCCGAGCACTGGACGGCCCCCCTGAAGAACCGCCTGGCCACCTCGGTGGGCGACTTCGACGGCACCGGCTTCGACACCCTCGCCCACCTCACCCACAGGGAGGCCACCCGCCCATGACCGTGCCCCCGCCCGTCGTGCCCCCCGCCCCCGTCCACGCCCCGCTGACCGGCCTGCGCGTCCTCGACCTCGCCACCCTCTTCGCGGGCCCGCTCGCGGCCACCATGCTCGGCGACTTCGGTGCCGAGGTCGTCAAGGTCGAGCACCCCGACCGGCCCGACCCCTCCCGGGGCCACGGCCCGTCCAAGGACGGCATCGGCCTGTGGTGGAAGCTGCTGGGCCGCAACAAGCGCACGATCACCCTGGACCTGTCCAAGTCCGCCGGCCGCACCACCCTGCTGCGCCTCGCCGCCACCGCGGACGTCGTCATCGAGAACTTCCGCCCCGGCACCCTGGAGAAGTGGGACCTGGGCTGGGACGAGCTGTCCGCCGTCAACCCGCGCCTGGTCCTCACCCGGGTCACCGGCTTCGGCCAGTTCGGCCCGTACGCGCGCCGCCCCGGCTTCGGCACGCTCGCCGAGGCCATGAGCGGCTTCGCCGCGATGACCGGCGAACCGGACGCGCCCCCGACACTGCCGCCGTTCGGCCTCGCGGACTCGATCGCCGCCCTGGCGACGGCGTACGCCGTGATGACCGCGCTCGCCGCGCGGGAGCGCACCGGCGAGGGACAGGTCGTCGACATGGCGATCATCGAGCCGATCCTGACCGTGCTGGGCCCTCAGCCGACCTGGTACGACCAGCTCGGCCACGTGCAGCCGCGCACCGGCAACCGCTCCCAGAACAACGCCCCGCGCAACACCTACCGCACCGCCGACGGCACCTGGGTCGCCGTCTCCACCTCGGCCCAGTCGGTCGCCGAGCGCGTGATGCGCCTGGTGGGCCGCCCGGAGCTGATCGACGAGCCCTGGTTCGGGTCCGGCGCCGAGCGGGCCCGGCACTCCGACGTGCTCGACGCGGCGGTCGGCGACTGGATCGCCCGGCACAGCCGCGCCGACGTCCTCGCCGCCTTCGAAAAGGCCGAGGCCGCGGTCGCCCCGGTCCAGGACGTACGGGACGTGATGGCCGACCCGCAGTACCAGGCCCTCGACACGGTCACCACCGTCGACGATCCCGAGCTGGGTCCGCTGCGCATGCAGAACGTCCTCTTCCGGCTCTCCGCGACCCCCGGCGCGATCCGCTGGGCGGGCCGCCCGCACGGCGCGGACACCGAAGAGGTGCTGACCGAGCTGGGCCTGACCCCGGCGGATGTGAAGGAGCTGCGCGAGGAGGGCGTCGTATGACCGCACCCCCGCTGACCTGGCTGTACGCCCCCGGGGACCGGCCGCGGGTGGTCGCGAAGGCGCTGGCCGCCGGCGCCGACGTCGTCGTGATCGACCTGGAGGACGCGGTCGCCCCGGACCGCAAGGAGTACGCCCGCGAGGCCACCGCCGAGCTGCTCACCGAGCCGCAGCCGGTGCCGGTCCACGTCCGCGTCAACGCCCTGGACGGGCCGTTCGCCGCGGCGGACCTGGCGGCGCTGGCCGCGCTGCCGGGACTGTCCGGGCTGCGCCTGCCCAAGGTCGCGTCCCCGGAGCAGATCACCGGCGTCGCGGCGGCGACCGGCGGGCCGCCCCTGTACGCGCTCCTGGAGACGGCCCTGGGCGTGGAGCGCGCGTACCGGATCGCCGCGGCCCATCCGTCACTGCGCGGCATCGCCCTCGGCGAGGCCGACCTCCGGGCCGACCTGGGCGTACGCGGTGACGCGGGCCTGGACTGGTCCCGCTCGCGCGTGGTCGTGGCCGCGCGGGCGGCGGGGCTGGCGCCGCCGTCGCAGACGGTGCATCCGGACACCCGGGACCTGGAGGGCCTGGCCGCCTCCTGTGCCCACGGCCGGGCCCTGGGCTTCCTCGGCCGGGCCGCGATCCACCCCCGCCAGCTGCCGATCATCGAGCGGGCGTACCTGCCGACCGAACGGGAGCTGGAGGAGGCGGAGACGATCGTCAAGGCGGCCACCGCGCAGCCGGGCGCACTGGCGTTGCCGGACGGGCGGTTCGTCGACGCGGCGGTGGTGGCGACGGCCCAGCGGACCCTGTCACTGGCCCGGCGGCCCGCCCTGTCCTGACACGGGCGTCCGGACACAGGCGTCCCGACACAGGCGTCCCGACACAGGCCGAGGGCGCCCGGAGAGTTCCGGGCGCCCTCGGCGACGTGCGGCGGCGGGCCGTCAGCCCTTCTTGGCCGAGTCGGCCCCGTCCTTCACGTCCTTCACGTCCTTCGCGCCCTCAACGGTGCCGTCGTCACCGGCGTCCTTGTCGCCTACGGCGCCCTCGGAATCCGTGGAGCCCTTGGAGTCCTTGGATGCCTCGGCCTCGGCGTCCGTGTCCCCCTTCGCGTCGTCCCCGGCGTCACCGTCCGAGGACTCCGCGCTCGGCTCGACCACGGCCTCCCGGCCCGGCCGCATCCGCGCCGAGAGCACCATGTACACCACGGCCAGCAGGAACACGAAGAGCGCGGTCCAGTTGTTCAGCCGCAGACCGAGGATGTGGTGGGCGTCGTCGACGCGCAGGTACTCGATCCAGAACCGGCCCGCGCAGTACGCGGCGACGTACAGCGCGAACGCCCGCCCGTGGCCCAGGCCGAAGCGGCGGTCGGCCCAGATGACGAGCAGGGCCACGCCGATGCACCACAGCGACTCGTACAGGAAGGTCGGGTGGTACGTGCCGGGCACCCGTCCGTCGGCCGACGAGGTGATCTCCACGGCCCAGGGCAGGTCGGTGGCCTTGCCGTAGAGCTCCTGGTTGAACCAGTTGCCCCAGCGGCCGATGGCCTGGGCGAGGGCGATGCCGGGGGCGACGGCGTCGGCGTACGCGGGCATCGGGACGCCCCGGCGGCGGGCGCCGATCCACGCGCCCACCGCGCCGAACGCGATCGCGCCCCAGATGCCGAGACCGCCCTCCCAGATCTTGAAGGCGTCGACCCAGTCACGGCCCTCGCTGAAGTACAGCTGGTAGTCCGTGATCACGTGGTAGAGCCGGCCGCCGATCAGGCCGAAGGGAACGGCCCAGACCGCGATGTCGGCCACCGTGCCGGGCCGCCCGCCCCGGGCGATCCAGCGCTTGTTGCCGAGCCAGACGGCGACGAAGACGCCGATGATGATGCAGAACGCGTAGCCGCGCAGCGGGATGGGACCGAGGTGCAGCACCCCGCTGGACGGGCTGGGAATGAAGGCAAGTTCCATGGCAGGGTCGACGCTACCGTGTCGGACGGTACCCGCGACGGGCAGCCCGGCTACGGGTCCGTAACGGGCGGACGGAAGGAGCACCGCGCGGACACCCCCGCGAGCGCTCCGCCGCCCACCGCCGCGCTACTTGTTGGCGTCCTGCACCAGCTGCTTCAGCTTCGCCGGTGTCATGGAGCGGTCCTGGTAGATGTTCTTGCCGTCCAGCAGCACGGTCGGCGTGCCGCTGAAGCCGCCGCTGCGGAAGGCCTCGTTGGACTTCTCCACCCAGCTGTTGTGCTTGCCGCCCTCGACGCACTCCTGGAAGAGCGCGGTGTCGAGGCCGTCGACCTTGCCCGCCAGGTCGATCAGCTTGTTCTCGTCGGCGAACGCGTCGTCGGTCTCCGCCGGCTGGTTGGTGAACAGCACGTCGTGGTACGGCGTGAACCTGCCCGCGTCCTGGGCGCAGGCGGCGGCGTTGGCCGACTTGCGGGAGCCGGTGCCGCCCATGTTCCCGTCGATGATCGTCGCCAGGTGGTACTCGACCTTGAGCTGCCCGGCTTCGGTGAGCTCGTGGATCGTGTCCCGGTACGCCAGCTCGAAGGCCTTGCAGGCCGGGCAGCGGAAGTCCTCCCAGACGACGAGCGTCGACTTGGCGCTCTCCTCGCCGACCGGGATCGCGAGGCTGTCCTTGCCCTGCGCGCCCGAGGGCGCCACGATCGGGCCGGCCGACTCGCTGCCGTCGTCCTTGCCCGCGTTGGCGGCGACCACGCCGATCACCGCCGCGAGGCCCAGGACGCAGACCACGCTCGCCCCGACGATCAGCGCACGCCGGCGCTTGTCCTTGGACTTCTGCTTCTCGCGCTCGGCCGCCAGCTTCTGACGGGCGGTGCGCTTTCCCTCTCGGTTCTTCTCGCTCACACCCCGCAGAACGAACCGGGGAGGCGCAGCGCGCCTCCCCGGTCCCAGGTCCACCCGTACGAGGGACCTGTGTCACGTGCCTGTCGTCACGCCTGTCCGCGCACGCCCTTCGCCAGGTCGGCGGCGAGCGTGCGGACGCCCTCCAGGCCGGCCGCGTCGTCCGGGGCGTCCAGCATGCGCTTGACGAACGCCGAGCCGACGATCACGCCGTCGGCGAAGCCGGCCACCTCGGCGGCCTGTGCCGCGTTGGAGACGCCGAGCCCGACGCAGACGGGGATGCCGGTGGTGGCGCGGGTGCGTCGCACCAGGTCCTCGGCCTGCGCGCCGACCGACTCGCGGGTGCCGGTGACGCCCATGAGGGAGGCGGCGTAGACGAAGCCGCTGCCGGCCGCGGTGATCTCGGCGAGCCGCGCGTCCTTGCTGCTGGGCGCGACCACGAAGACGGTGGCGAGCCCGTGCTTGTCGGCGTGCTCCCGCCACAGCGCCGACTCCTGGACCGGCAGGTCGGGCAGGATGCAGCCGGCGCCGCCCGCCTCGGCCAGTTCGGCGGTGAAGCGCTCGACGCCGTAGCGGTCGATGGGGTTCCAGTACGTCATGACGAGGATCGGCTTGCCGGTGGCCGCGTGGGCCTCCCGGACGGTGCGCATCACGTCGGCGATGCGCACGCCGCCGCGCAGGGCGATGTCGTCGGCGGTCTGGATGACCGGGCCGTCGAGGACGGGGTCGCTGTGCGGCAGACCCACCTCGACGACGTCGGCGCCGCCGTCGAGCGCGGCCTTGATCGCCTCGATGCCGCCGTCCACGGTCGGGAATCCGGCCGGGAGGTAGGCGATGAGGGCGGAGCGGCCCTCGGCCTTCGCGGCGGCGAGGGTGTCGTTCAGCAGCTGTACGTTCCCGCTCACTTGGCGTCCCCCTCGATCTCGGCGGTGCCGGCCTCGTCGGCGGCGACCTCGGCGTCGGTGTCGTAGAGCCCGAAGTATCGGGCGGCGGTGTCCATGTCCTTGTCACCGCGGCCGGACAGGTTGACGACGATCAGCCCGTCCTTGCCCAGCTCCTTGCCGACCTCCAGGGCGCCGGCCAGCGCGTGGGCGCTCTCGATGGCCGGGATGATGCCCTCGGTGCGCGACAGCATGCGCAGTGCCCGCATGGCGGCGTCGTCGGTCACCGCGCGGTACTCGCCGCGGCCGGAGTCCTTGAGGTAGCTGTGCTCGGGGCCGATGCCGGGGTAGTCGAGCCCCGCCGAGATCGAGTACGGCTCGGTGATCTGGCCCTCGTCGTCCTGGAGGACGTAGGACCGGGAACCGTGCAGGATGCCGGGCTCGCCCGCGGTCAGGGTGGCCGCGTGCTCGCCGCTCTCGATGCCGTGCCCGGCGGGCTCGCAGCCGATGAGGCGGACGTCCGCGTCGGGGATGAAGGCGTGGAAGAGGCCGATGGCGTTGGAGCCGCCGCCGACGCAGGCGATCGCGGCGTCGGGAAGGCGTCCGGCCTGCTCCAGCAGCTGGCGGCGGGCCTCGACGCCGATGACGCGGTGGAAGTCGCGCACCATCGCCGGGAACGGGTGCGGGCCGGCGACGGTGCCGAACAGGTAGTGGGTGCGGTCCACGTTGGCGACCCAGTCGCGGAAGGCCTCGTTGATCGCGTCCTTGAGCGTGCGGCTGCCGGACTTCACGGCGATGACCTCGGCGCCGAGCATGCGCATGCGGGCCACGTTGAGCGCCTGGCGGCGGGTGTCGATCTCGCCCATGTAGATGGTGCAGTCGAGGCCGAAGAGGGCGCAGGCCGTCGCCGTCGCCACGCCGTGCTGGCCGGCGCCGGTCTCCGCGATGACCCGGGTCTTGCCCATGCGCTTGGTCAGCAGGGCCTGCCCGAGCACGTTGTTGATCTTGTGGGAGCCGGTGTGGTTGAGGTCCTCGCGCTTGAGGAAGACGCGGGCGCCGCCCGCTTCCGCGGCGAAACGGGGGACCTCGGTGAGCGAGGACGGGCGGCCCGTGTAGTGGACCAGCAGGTCGTCGAGCTCACGGGCGAACTCGGGGTCCGACTTGGCCTTGTCGTACTCGACGGCCACCTCGTCGACCGCCGCGACGAGGGCCTCCGGGATGAACTTGCCGCCGAACGCCCCGAAGTAACCTTCGACGGTGGGGACTTGGCCCTCCGGGTCGGGGATGAAGAAGTTGCTGGGCATGCGTGAACCTCACGGTGAGTGTCTGGTGTGGGCACGTTCGCCGTGGGGGCGGGGGTGGTCAGACCGCTACGGGCCGTCGCTGGTCGCTCGCGCCCACGCGACGGAGTCGCAGATTCAGTACAGCCCCGCGCCCCTGACGGAGCGCTTGAGCCATCGCATGCCGTTGACCTGACCCGGCTCGTCGCCGATCACGTACCGCACCCGGCGGCCGTGCACCCGGCGGGCGGGCGCGCGGCAGCCTCGGGGCCGGCAGCCGCGCGCGAGGCGGGCGTACGGGTCCCGGGCGGCCGGGGTGAGCGGGAAAGTCATCGGGAGCAAGCCTACCGGGGGTCAGCCGCGCCCGTGCCGCAGTGCCGGGTGTTCGCCGGCGGCCACCAGGTCGGACACGGCCGTCTTGGGGTCGCGGCCGGTGACCAGGGACTCGCCGACCAGGACTGCGTCGGCGCCCTCGTTGGCGTAGGCGATGAGGTCGTGCGGGCCGCGGACGCCGGACTCGGCGACCTTGACGATGTGCGCCGGGATCTCCGGGGCGACCCGCTCGAACGTGCCGCGGTCGACCTCCAGCGTCTTCAGGTTGCGCGCGTTGACGCCGACGATCCTGGCGCCGGCGTCCACCGCGCGCTCGACCTCGTCCTCGTCGTGCACCTCGACGAGCGGGGTGAGTCCGATGGACTCGGCGCGCTCGATCAGCGACTCCAGCGCCGGCTGCTCGAGGGCCGCGACGATCAGCAGCACGAGGTCGGCGCCGTGCGCGCGGGCCTCCCACAGCTGGTACGAGGTGACGATGAAGTCCTTGCGCAGCACGGGGATGTCCACGCGCGAGCGGACCGAGTCCAGGTCGGCCAGCGAGCCGCCGAAGCGGCGCTCCTCGGTGAGGACGGAGATGACGGCGGCGCCGCCCGCCTCGTAGTCCGCGGCGAGACCGGCGGGGTCGGCGATGGCGGCCAGCGCGCCCTTGGACGGGCTGGAGCGCTTGACCTCGCAGATGACCTTGACGCCGTCGCCGCGCAGCGCGGACACGCCGTCCTTGGCGGGGCGAGCCTTGGCCGCGCGCTCCTTGAGCTCGTCGAGGCTGACGCGCGCCTGCCGCTCCGCGAGGTCGGCACGGACTCCGTCGATGATCTCGTCGAGCACACTCACGCGAGCGGCCCCCTTTCAGACGGCGAAATGTGTGGTCACTGTGATGGTATCCGGAGCAGGACGACGGGCCCGCATCCGGTTGACG
Organism: Streptomyces sp. NPDC097107; assembly: GCF_044762405.1. Classification (NCBI taxonomy): domain Bacteria; kingdom Bacillati; phylum Actinomycetota; class Actinomycetes; order Kitasatosporales; family Streptomycetaceae; genus Streptomyces; species Streptomyces sp. NPDC097107. The sequence continues at coordinate 305,079 of NZ_JBIWEF010000001.1, forward strand.
CAGGTCCCACTACCTGGACATTCGCCAGGTGATCAAGGGAGGAGCCAGCCACCGAACGGCAGGTTCCGGACAACCGTGAAGACCAGCAGCAACGCCCCCAGCGTCCACAGGTGGACCGGGCCGAGTTCGACCCGCAGGGGCCGGCCGCGCGCCACGCGGATCACCCAGACGGTCCACAGCACGGCGAAGCCCAGATAGCCGAGGACGGCCGGAGCGTTGGCCTGCACCGCGGTCAGCAGGTCCCCGTGGACGAACGCGTGGGCGCTGCGCAGACCGCCGCAGCCGGGGCAGTACACGCCGGTGAAGCGCAGCAGGGGGCAGACGGGGTAGTGGCCGGGTTCGTTGGGGTCGACGCTCCCGACGTACGCGAAGGCGCCGACGACGGCCGCGAGCACGCCGGCGGGAACGGCCAGGCCCGGGAGGGAGGGCGCGCCCCGCGTCACGGTCCTGTTCTGCGTCGGCTTCCCGGTCTCGGCGTCCACGCACCGCATTCTGCCCCCGCCGGGCCGCACGCGCACGTGAGGGGCGGTCCCGGCACCCTCGTGCCGGTCCGCCCCTCGGGAGGTGCCGTTGACCGCCGTGCCCGGTCTCAGCCCTTGGCGCCGGCCGGCTCGCGCTCGCCGGCGACCTGGTGCACGGGGTGGTTCTGCTTCGGCTGGCCGAGGCCCATCATGCGCATGATGCCGCCCACGGCACCGCCGAGGAGCACGACCACCATGCCGGCCCAGAAGCCCAACGGCTGGGCCGCCACCATGAACACGCCCGCGATGCAGAAACCGATGAAGGCGATGATGACACCCGTCCACGCGGCCGGGGTGTGACCGTGGCTGCTGCCCGACATTGCTTGCTCCTCGTTGCTGTTGTGCCAAGTCTGAGCAGGACGCTCGCGCCCATTGTCCCGCACGGGCGCGCGCGGTGTGAGCGGGGGTACTCCCCACCCGCCACGCGCGCGTGACGGCCGTCGGGCCCGGAGCGCGTGTCACGCCGGCGGGTGCCCGCGTGCGCGCGGGTGAACCGCGGGTCAGGCGCCGGTCGGGTCCTCGCCGCGGTCGAGGGCCTTCCAGAGGTCCTCGGGGCGGTCCGGGTCGACGGTCTGCGGCTTGCGGCGCGGTCGCGGGGTGCCGTCGCGCTCGTAGCGGCCGGACATCGCGGGCCACAGGCGGCCGTAGCGCAGGGCGAGCAGCCCGGCCAGCAGGAGGAGGGCGCCGCCCACGGCCGCGACGTACGGCCAGGCGGTGTGGGAGAGGACGTCCACGGTGGCCGAGGTGTCGCCGGCGGCCTTCGCGGCCTGGTCGTCCAGGGCGGAGCTGTCGGAGGCGCCGGCCAGGGCCGCGGCGACGGTGCCCGCGCCGCTCAGCGCGAGCAGGGCGGCGACGGCGAACCGGCCCGCGCGGCGGACGGCGAAGACGGCGACGAGCGCGGCGAGGCCCACTATGGCGAGCGCCGCGGGTACGCCCGTGACGTCGCTGCCCCTGGCGGTCAGGGGAAACGCGCCGCCGGCCAGCGTCGCGGTGCCCTCCGCCCACTCCTGCCGGGTGGCGAGCAGGGCGACGGCCGCGCCGAGCGCGCCGCACAGCAGGGCGGCGGCGAGGCTCCGGCGGCCGGCCCGGGCGGGTCCTGCGGCTGGGGTACGGGGGTGAGGAACGGCTGTCACGTACTCCACTATCACCCGAACCCCGGGCGAACCGTCACCCGGGGTTCGGATTGGCGGGCGTGAGATCCGCCCCACCGCCCCGGCCTGTGCGGCTGCCGGATCGCCCTACCGCCCCAGCCGGTTGGCCGTGTGCACCGCCCGCAGCACCGCCGCCGCCTTGTTGCGGCACTCGGTGTCCTCGGCGACCGGGTCGGAGTCGGCGACGACGCCGGCGCCGGCCTGCACGTAGGCGGTGCCGTCGCGCAGCAGCGCGGTGCGGATGGCGATGGCGGTGTCGGAGTCGCCCGCGAAGTCGAGGTAGCCGACGCAGCCGCCGTACAGGCCGCGCCGGGACGGTTCGAGTTCGTCGATGATCTGCAGGGCGCGCGGCTTGGGCGCGCCGGAGAGGGTGCCGGCCGGGAAGCAGGCGGTGAGGACGTCGAAGGCGGTGCGGTCCGGGGCGACGCGGCCGGTGACCGTCGAGACGATGTGCATGACGTGCGAGTACCGCTCTACGGACATGAAGTCGACGACCTCGACGGAGCCGGGTTCGCAGACCCGTCCCAGGTCGTTGCGGCCGAGGTCGACGAGCATCAGGTGCTCGGCGCGCTCCTTGGGGTCGGCGAGCAGTTCGTCGGCGAGGGCCTGGTCCTCCTGCGGGGTGGCGCCGCGGGGGCGGGTGCCGGCGATGGGGTGGACCATGGCCCGCCCGTCCTCGACCTTGACCAGGGCCTCGGGGGACGATCCGACGACGTCGAAGCCGTCGAGGCGGAGCAGGTACATGTACGGCGAGGGGTTGGTGGCCCGCAGCACCCGGTACACGTCCAGGGCGCTCGCCGTGCACGGCGTCTCGAAGCGCTGCGAGGGGACGACCTGAAAGGCCTCGCCCGCGCGGATGCGCTCCTTGATGTCCTCGACGGCCTCCTGGAAGTCGGGGCCGCCCCACAGAGCGGTGTACTCGGGCAGCTCGGACGGCGGCAGCGCGGCCGGGGGCTGGGCCACCGCGCGCGAGAGGTCGGCCTCCATGGCGTCCAGGCGGGCCACCGCGTCGGCGTAGGCCTCCTCGACGCCCGTTTCGAGGTCGTTGTGGTTGATCGCGTTGGCGATCAGCAGGACCGAGCCCTCCCAGTGGTCCATGACGGCGAGGTCGCTGGTGAGCAGCATGGTCAGCTCGGGGAGCTTCAGGTCGTCGCGCTCCCCGGGGCCGACCTTCTCCAGGCGGCGCACGATGTCGTAGCCGAGGTAGCCGACCATGCCGCCGGTGAAGGGCGGCAGGCCCAGGTCGTGGGCGAGGTCGCGCGGGGTGTGCAGGGCCTCGACGGTGGCGCGCAGGGCGGCGAGCGGGTCGCCGTCGGTGGGGACGCCGACGGGCGGGGTGCCCTGCCAGTGGGCCTCGCCGTCCTTCTCGGTGAGGGTGGCGGCGCTGCGGACACCGACGAAGGAGTACCGGGACCATTGGAACGCTGTGCGGCCGTTCTCGGCGGACTCCAGCAGGAAGGTGCCGGGGCGTTCGGCGGCGAGCTTGCGGTAGAGGGCTACCGGGGTGTCGCCGTCGGCGAGGAGTTTGCGGCTGACCGGGATCACCCGGCGGTCGGCGGCCAGCTTCCGGAAGGTGTCGAGGTCCATGACGTCCATGTCGTCCATATCGGCAGACCCTACTGATCCGCGCCGGACGCGCCGGAGCCCGCGCCGTCGGCCTCGTCCGTCTCGTCCGTCTCGCCCGTCTCGTCCGTGAGGAGCACGTCGGCGTCGAAGCAGGTGCGCGCGCCGGTGTGGCAGGCGGCGCCGACCTGGTCGACCTTGACCAGGACGGTGTCGGCGTCGCAGTCCAGGGCGACGGACTTCACCCACTGGAAGTGCCCGGAGGTGTCGCCCTTGACCCAGTACTCCTGACGGCTGCGCGACCAGTAGGTGCAGCGTCCCGTCGTCAGGGTGCGGTGCAGTGCCTCGTCGTCCATCCAGCCGAGCATCAGCACCTCCCCGGTGTCGTACTGCTGGGCGATGGCGGGCAGGAGGCCGTCGGCGCCGCGCTTGAGGCGGTCGGCGATCTCCGGGGCGAGCGGGCTGGGCCGCCGGGGGGAGCTGCTGGTCATGCGCCCATTGTGCCGCGCGGGGCGGACACGCCCCGGGCCTGTCCATTGGGCGGACCCGGCCGGCCGCCGTAGGCTGACTGCATGTCGACTTTCGCCAAGCGTGAACGACTTCTGCTCGCGGACCTGTTGGAGACGGCGGGTCCGGACGCCCCGACCTTGTGCGACGGCTGGCGGACCCGTGACCTCGCCGCGCACGTGGTGGTGCGCGAGCGCCGGCCGGACGCCGCCGGGGGCACCCTGATCAAGCAGCTGGCGTCCCGGCTCGACCGGGTGATGGAGGAGTACGGCGCCAAGCCGTACGAGGAGCTGCTCCAGCTGATCCGCACCGGCCCGCCCCGATTCTCCCCCTTCCAGCTCAAGCAGGTCGACGAGGCGGCGAACACGGTGGAGTTCTACGTCCACACCGAGGACGTGCGCCGCGCTCAGCCGGACTGGTCGCCGCGCGAGCTGGACCCGGTCTTCCAGGACGGCCTGTGGTCCCGCCTGGAGCGCACCGCCCGCCTGATGGGCCGCGGCATCCCGACGGGCCTGGTGCTGCGCCGCCCGAACGGCCAGACGACGGTCGCCCACCGGGGTACGCCGGTGGTGACCGCGACCGGCGAGCCGTCCGAGCTGCTGCTGTTCGCCTACGGGCGGCAGAGCGCCGCGAAGGTGGAGCTGGAGGGCGAGAAGGACGCGATCGCGCGGCTGCACGAGACGAAGCAGCTGGGAATCTGAGGCAACCCGCCCCGGCTTCCCGGGCGGCAGCCCGGGAAGCCGGGGCGGGTTGCCCGGGAGGCAGCCCGGGAAGCCGGGGCCCGGAGGCCGGGCCGACAGCCCGGGAAGCCGGGGCCCGGAGGCCGGGCCGACAGCCCTGGGCCCCTACCCCGGCAGTTCGGCCCGCCGTACGCCCGGCGCGCACAGGGCGACGACCCCGCCGAGCGCGCAGACACCGGCGCTGACGGCGAAGACCGGGCCGGTGCCCCAGACGCCGATGGCGGCGGCGGACAGCGGCATGCTCAGCGGCGCGATGCCCAGGCTGACGATTCCGCCGACCGCGGTGACGCGCCCCAGGTAGGCGGGCTCGGCCTGGGTCTGCAGCAGGGCCCCGCACATGGCACCGCTGAGCCCCGTGAGCAGCCCGACGACCACCGCGGTGCCGACGGCCACGGGGAGGCCGGGGGCCTGCGCCAGGGCGCCGATCGCGGCCGCGCCGGGGATGATGGCACCGGCGGCGACACACCCGGCCCGCGGCAGGCGCCCCCGCACGGTGAGCAGCAGGGCGGCGACTCCGGCCCCCGTGCCGAATCCGGCGAGCACCCAGCCCATCCCGGCCGCGCCCCAGCCGCGTTCGTCCGCGAGCAGGGTCAGGCCTACGTTGAGGGGGCCGACGAAGCCGAGGTCGCCGAGGGCGATGGCCACCATCAGCGGGCCGAGGACGCGGTGCCGGCGGATGTAGCGGAGCCCGCCCACCACGTCCCGCCACGCGGTGGCCTCCCCCGCGGCGGGGGCGCCGGTCGCTTCGTCGGGCGGCAGCTCGCTCATCCGTACGGAGATCAGCAGCGGCACCGACACGGCGATCAGCAGCCCCGCGAGCGCGAAGGCCGCCGCCGCGCCGCCGACCGCCACGCCGAGCCCGCCGAGCGGTGCGCCCACGACGGCGGCGAAGCGCACGGCGAGGCCGCGCATGCCCTGGACGCGGGCGAGCTGGTCCTTGCCGGTGATGCGGGCCGGCAGCGCCCCGACGGCGGGCAGGAAGAGGGCGTCGACCGTGCCGAAGACGACCGCGAGCAGGGCGAGGAGCCACAGCCCCGGGTCGGTCACGAAGAGGAGCGCGGCAACCGCCAGCACCGTGGCGCACCGTACGGCGTCGCTGCCGATGACGACCTTGCGCGGCCCGAACCGGTCGGCGACCACCCCGCCGCCGAGCATGAGCAGCGCACGGGGCACCGCGCTGACGGCGGTGACGAGGCCGGCCTGCGCCGGGGTGCCGTTCTGCACGGCGGCCCAGGACAGCGCGAGGTAGAAGACCATGTCGCCGACCATGGAGGCGGTGTAGGCGGCGACCCAGCGCAGCACGTTGGCGTCGCGGTGGGCGGGCGCGGCGGTGGTGGCGGTGGCGGTCCGGGGTATGCCCGTGTCCGGCACGGACGTGGTCCCCTCAGACACGGAACGGGAACCCGTACACGTGCAACTTTCCTTTCCTAAAGGGCCGAGCCTCGCTCCTGACGCCTGACCTGCACACTTTCGATGAGTGCGTCGTGCGCGAGCCGCTCGACGGCGACACCGCGCTCCCGGGCCTCCGCTCGCAGCTCGGCCAGCTCTTCCGCGGGGAACTCGATCGTGATCGCAGTCGTACGGGCACGATAGAAGCGGATCCCGCACGCGATCCCACAGCCACCGCCAAAGGACGACGCCCCGGACTAGCGAACGGCGTGCCCCGCCCCCCGCAGCGTCTCCTTCACCTCTCCGATTCGCAGGTCGCCGAAGTGGAAGACGGACGCCGCCAGGACCGCGTCCGCGCCCGCCTCGACGGCCGGGGGGAAGTCGGCGAGGCGGCCCGCGCCGCCGGAGGCGATGACCGGGACGGTCACGTGCTTGCGGACCGCTTCGATCATCTCCAGGTCGTAGCCGTCCTTCGTGCCGTCCGCGTCCATCGAGTTCAGCAGGATCTCCCCCGCGCCCAGTTCGGCGGCGCGGTGCGCCCACTCCACCGCGTCGATGCCGGTGCCGCGCCGGCCGCCGTGGGTGGTCACCTCGAAGGTGCCGGCCTCGGTGCGGCGCGCGTCGACCGACAGGACGAGGACCTGGCGGCCGAAGCGCTCGGCGATCTCGCGGATCAGGTCGGGGCGGGCGATGGCGGCCGTGTTCACGCCCACCTTGTCCGCACCGGCCCGCAGCAGCTTGTCGACGTCGTCGGCGGTGCGCACGCCGCCGCCGACGGTCAGCGGGATGAACACCTGCTCGGCGGTGCGGCGCACCACGTCGTACGTCGTCTCGCGGTCGCCCGACGAGGCGGTGATGTCCAGGAACGTCAGCTCGTCGGCGCCCTCGGTGTCGTACACCTTGGCCATCTCGACGGGGTCACCCGCGTCGCGCAGGTTCTGGAAGTTGACGCCCTTGACGACCCGGCCGTTGTCCACGTCCAGGCAGGGGATGACTCGGACCGCCAGGGTCATGAATCCACGGCTCCTCTATACGCTTCCACTTCGACTGACACCAGGACCCGCGAGTCGATGAAGCCCTGCACGACCAGCAGGGTCGTGACCGGGCGTACCGAGTCGAACAGCTCCTTGTGGGCGCGGCCCACCGCGTCGACATCGCGCGAATGCGCCAGGCACACACGGGTCCGGATCACGGACTCGATGCCGAGTCCGAACTCACCGATCGCCTCGACCGCGGAGGCGAAGGCGACCTTGGTCTGTTCGTACGGGTCGCCCTCGCCGTACAGCATGTCGCCCTTAAAGGCGGTGGTGCCCGCCACGATGACACGATCACCCGCCGCCACGGCCCGTGCGAAACCGAAGGACTCTTCCCAGGGACTTCCGCTCTGCACGCGCCGTACGGCTTCGGATGTCATGACGACACAGCCTCCAAGGCTTCTTCCAGGGTGAACGCCTTCGCGTACAGGGCCTTCCCGACGATGGCCCCCTCGACACCGGCCGGGACGAGACCGGCGATCGCGCGGAGGTCGTCCAGGGACGACACGCCGCCCGACGCCACGACCGGGCGGTCGGTGGCCGCGCAGACGTTCTTCAGGAGCTCCAGGTTGGGGCCCTGGAGGGTGCCGTCCTTGGCGATGTCGGTGACGACGTACCGGGCGCAGCCCTCCTTGTCGAGGCGGGCCAGCGTCTCGTAGAGGTCGCCGCCGTCCCGGGTCCAGCCCCGGCCCCGGAGCGTGGTGCCTCGTACGTCCAGACCGACCGCGATCTTGTCGCCGTGCTCGGCGATGACCTTGGCGACCCACTCGGGGGTCTCCAGGGCGGCCGTGCCGAGGTTCACGCGCCTGCAGCCGGTGGCGAGCGCGGCGGCGAGGGTGTCGTCGTCGCGGATGCCGCCGGACAGCTCCACCTTGATGTCCATGGCCTTCGCGACCTCGGCGATCAGCTCGCGGTTGTCCCCGGTGCCGAACGCGGCGTCCAGGTCGACGAGGTGCAGCCACTCGGCGCCGGAGCGCTGCCAGGCGAGGGCGGCCTCCAGCGGCGAGCCGTAGGAGGTCTCGGTGCCGGACTCGCCGTGCACGAGGCGGACGGCCTGGCCGTCGCGGACGTCGACGGCGGGGAGGAGTTCGAGCTTGCTCATCTCTACAGGGTCTCGATCCAGTTGGTGAGGAGCTGGGCTCCGGCGTCGCCGGACTTCTCGGGGTGGAACTGGGTGGCCCACAGGGCGCCGTTCTCCACGGCCGCCACGAACGGCTTGCCGTGCGTGGACCAGGTGACCTTGGGAGCGGCGATCAGCGGGTTGTGCGACTCCTGGGTCCAGTCGTGGACGGCGTAGGAGTGCACGAAGTAGAAGCGGGCGTCCGCGTCGAGGCCGGCGAAGAGCTGGGAGTCGGCCGGGGCCTCGACCGTGTTCCAGCCCATGTGCGGCACGATGTCGGCCCGGAGCGGTCCGACCGTGCCGGGCCACTCGTCCAGGCCCTCGGCCTCCACGTCGTGCTCGATGCCGCGCGCGAACAGGATCTGCATGCCGACGCAGATGCCCATCACCGGGCGCCCGCCGGACAGCCGGCGGTCGACGACCCAGTCGCCGCGCGCGGCCTTCAGGCCGTCCATGCAGGCGGCGAAGGCGCCGACACCCGGCACCAGCAGCCCGTCGGCGTTCATGGCCTTGTCGTAGTCACCGGTGATCTCGACGTCGGCTCCCGCGCGCGCGAGGGCACGCTCGGCGGAGCGGACGTTGCCGAAGCCGTAGTCGAAGACGACGACCCGCTTGGCGGTGGCGGTCAATTCCACACCTCCAGCCTCAGCACACCCGCGAAGAGGCACATCGCGGCGCCGATGGAGAGCAGCACGATCAGGCCCTTGGGCATCTGCTGCTTCGCGAAGGAGTAGATGCCGCCGAGGAAGAAGAGGCCGACGACGATCAGTGCGGTGGACGTACCGTTCATGGGTTTACAGCGCGCCCTTCGTGGAAGGCAGGATGCCGACGGCGCGCGGGTCGCGCTCCGAGGCGTAGCGCAGGGCCCGGGCCAGCGCCTTGAACTGGCACTCCACGATGTGGTGCGCGTTGCGCCCGTACGGCACGTGCACGTGCAGCGCGATCTGCGCCTGGGCGACGAAGGACTCCAGGATGTGCCGGGTCATCGTCGTGTCGTACTCGCCGATCATCGGCGCCATCTTCTCGGGCTCGGTGTGCACGAGGTAGGGGCGGCCGGACAGGTCGACGGTGACCTGGGCGAGGGACTCGTCCAGCGGGACCGTGCAGTTGCCGAAGCGGTAGATGCCCACCTTGTCGCCGAGGGCCTGCTTGAAGGCGGCGCCCAGCGCGAGGGCGGTGTCCTCGATGGTGTGGTGGGAGTCGATGTGCAGGTCGCCGTCGGTCTTCACGGTCAGGTCGAACAGACCGTGCCGCCCGAGCTGGTCGAGCATGTGGTCGTAGAAGCCGACGCCGGTGGCGATGTCGGTCTTGCCGGTGCCGTCGAGGTCGATCTCGACGAGGACCGAGGTCTCCTTGGTGGTGCGCTCCACGCGCCCGACGCGGCTCATCCGCTCTGCTCCTGTTCCTTCTTCAGTTCGCGTACCGCATCGAGGAACGCGTCGTTCTCCTCCGGAGTGCCCGCGGTCACCCGCAGCCAGCCCGGCACGCCGTTGTCCCGGACCAGGACGCCCCGGTCGAGGATCTTCCGCCAGACCTCATGGGAGTCCGCGAACCGCCCGAACTGGACGAAGTTCGCGTCGGACTCGGTCACCTCGTAGCCGATGGCGCGCAGTTCGGCGACGAGTCGGTCCCGCTCGGTCTTCAGCTGCTCGACGTACTTGAGCAGCGTGCCGGTGTGCTCCAGGGCGGCCAGCGCGGTCGCCTGGGTGACGGCCGACAGGTGGTAGGGCAACCGTACGAGCTGGACGGCGTCGACGACGGCCGGGTGCGCGGCGAGGTAGCCCAGGCGCAGGCCCGCCGCGCCGAACGCCTTCGACATCGTGCGGGAGACGACGAGGTTCGGCCGCCCCTCCAGCAGCGACAGCAGGGAGGCGCCGTGGCTGAACTCGATGTAGGCCTCGTCCACGACGACCATCGACGGCTTGGAGCTCTGCGCCGCCTCGTAGAGCGCGAGGACCGTCTCGGCCGGGACCGCGTTGCCGGTGGGGTTGTTGGGAGTGGTGACGAAGACGACGTCCGGGCGGTGCTCGGCCACGGCCCGCTCGGCCGCGGGCACGTCGATGGTGAAGTCGTCGTGGCGCGGGCCGGAGATCCAGCCCGTGCCGGTGCCGCGCGCGATGAGGCCGTGCATCGAGTACGACGGCTCGAAGCCGATCGCGGTGCGGCCCGGCCCGCCGAAGGCCTGCAGCAGTTGCTGGATGACCTCGTTGGAGCCGTTGGCCGCCCAGACGTTGCGCACGTCCACGGCGTACCCGGAGGTCTCCGTCAGGTACTCGGCGAGCCTGGTGCGCAGCTCGACCGCGTCCCGGTCCGGGTAGCGGTTGAGGTCGCGGGCGGCCTCGCGGACCCGCTCGGTGATCCGTTCGACCAGCGCCTCGGGCAGCGGGTAGGGGTTCTCGTTGGTGTTCAGCCGTACGGGCACGTCCAGCTGGGGCGCGCCGTAGGGGGACTTGCCGCGCAGCTCGTCCCGTACGGGGAGATCGTCGATTCCGAACGTCACTTGCTCTCCGGGACCTTCCACTCGAACCTCGCCTTGATCGCCGCGCCGTGCGCGGGCAGGTCCTCCGCCTCCGCCAGCGTCACCACGTGGTGCGCGACCTCGGCGAGGGCGTCCCGCGTGTAGTCGACGATGTGGATGCCGCGCAGGAAGGACTGCACCGACAGGCCCGAGGAGTGGCAGGCACAGCCACCGGTGGGCAGGACGTGGTTGGACCCGGCCGCGTAGTCGCCGAGCGAGACGGGCGCCCAGGGGCCGACGAAGATCGCCCCGGCGTTCTTCACGCGGTCGGCGACGGCGGCGGCGTCGGCGGTCTGGATCTCCAGGTGCTCGGCGCCGTAGGCGTCGACCACGCGCAGGCCCTCGGCCAGGCCGTCGACCAGGACGATCGCGGACTGGCGGCCGGCGAGGGCCGGGCGGATGCGGTCCTCGACGTGCTTGGTGGCCTCGACCTGGGGCTGGAGTTCCTTCTCCACCGCGTCCGCGAGCTCCACGGAGTCGGTGACCAGGACGGCGGCCGCCAGCGGGTCGTGCTCGGCCTGGCTGATCAGGTCGGAGGCGACGTGCACCGGATCGGCCGTGGCGTCGGCGAGGACCGCGATCTCGGTCGGGCCGGCCTCGGCGTCGATGCCGATCCTTCCGGTGAAGTAGCGCTTGGCGGCGGCGACCCAGATGTTGCCGGGGCCGGTGACCATGTTGGCGGGCGGGCAGGACTCGGTGCCGTACGCGAACATCGCGACGGCGGTGGCGCCGCCGGCCGCGTACACCTCGTCGACGCCGAGCAGGGCGCAGGCGGCGAGGATCGTCGGATGCGGCAGGCCGTGGAACTCCGCCTGCGCCGGGGAGGCGAGCGCGATCGACTCGACGCCGGCCTCCTGCGCGGGCACCACGTTCATGATCACGGATGACGGGTAGACCGAGCGCCCGCCGGGCGCGTACAGGCCGACCCGCTCGACCGGCACCCACTTCTCGGTGACCGAGCCGCCGGGCACCACCTGGGTGGTGCGGGTCGTACGGCGCTGCTCGCGGTGGACGAGACGGGCGCGGCGGATGGACTCCTCCAGGGCCGCGCGCACGGCCGGGTCGAGCTCCTCCAGCGCGCGCGTGAGCGCGGCGGCCGGTACCCGGACCTGGTCGAGCCGGACACCGTCGAACCGCTCGGCGAAGTCGATCAGCGCCGCGTCGCCACGATGATGCACGTCCTCGCAGATCGGACGCACCTTCTCCAGGGCGACCGAGACGTCGAAGTCGGCTCGGGGCAGCAGGTCGCGCAGGGCGGGGCCCTCGGGGAGGTCGTCGCCGCGCAGATCGATTCGGGAGATCACGGAACCAATTCTCTCAGACCCGCGTCGGACATCGTTCGCGCGTATCAATGGCTGATACAGAACGCGACGGGCCGTCGCGGCCACGGCGGGACATCGGCGACCCGCCGCCAAGTTCGTGGTCACTTTGAGTGTTCGGAAGGTCACCCAGTGGGCATGAACGGTTGTACGAAGAGTGAGCGACCGACGAGTAGTTGGGGAGGGAGTGAAGCGCCGTGACCGAGGGGGCCGGCCACCGTGACGGAGAGCTGCCGGACGACCTGACCGCCGCCGAGGCAGGCATGTGGCAGGCCTTCCGCAACGGCAGTGTGTACGACCTGAGCAGCGGGGACGCGCTCGTCGACGACCCGCACGGCGGGCAGCCCTGGGGACCGGAGCGGGCGGTGCGGGCCCGCATCGTGTGCTGGCTGCTTCTCGACGGTCCGCCCGCGCTCGCGGGCCGGGTGTCCTCGCTGCAGCTGGTGGGCGTGCGGATCAGCGACACGTTGGACCTCGCGGGCGGCACGGTGGTGCCCTACGTCGAGTTGCGGGGCTGCCGCTTCGAGCGGGAGGTCCTGCTGCCGGAGAGCCGCTTCACGACCGTACGGCTGGTGGACTGCTACGTGCCCCGGCTGGAGGCGGCCCGGCTGCACACCGAGGGTGACCTGCACCTGCCGCGCTCCCGTTTCCCCGGCGGAATCCGCCTCACCGACGCACGGATAGGCACCGACCTGCTGCTCAACCAGGCCATCGTGCACCGCGACCGCAGTGGCCGTTCCATCGCCGCGGACGGCATGACCGTCGGGCAGGACCTCCAGGCCGAGATGCTGGAGTCGTACGGCGAGGTGAGCCTGCGCAGCGCCCAGGTCGGCGTCTCGCTGAGCCTGCGCGGCGCCCGGCTCCTCAACCCGTACACGCGGCACGCGCTGAACGCCCCGCAGCTGACCGTCGAGCGCACGCTGTACCTGACGCCGGCGGGCCTGGGCAGCCCGCTGCTGCGGGGCACGACTCCGGCGCAGGGGACGCGGATCCAGCGGTTCGAGTGCGAGGGCGGGATGCGGCTGGACGACGGGCGGTTCGGCGACGCCGTCGACTTCGAGCACGCCCGGTTCACGTTCACCGACGACCAGGAGCTGTCGCTGCGCCGCGTGCAGACGCCCGAGCTGCGGTTCCTGGGCCAGCGGCCGGCGCGCGGCCGGGTCGTGCTGTCGGGGGCGCGGGTGGTCAACCTGATGGACCGGGCGGACAGCTGGCCGGGTCCGGGCCGGCTGCACATGGGCGGCTTCACCTACGAGAACCTGGTGCCGCGGGGTCCCTTCCCGCTGGAGAAGCGGCTGCGGTGGGTGGGCGCCGCGACCGCCGAGTACAACCCGGAGCCGTACGAACGGCTCGCCGCCGTGCTGCGGGCGGGCGGTGAGGACGAGGATGCCCGCGAGGTACTGCTCGCCAAGCACCGCCGGCGCCGCGAGAGCCTGCCGATCGCCGCGAAGCTGGTGGGATACGCGCAGGACTGGACGGTCGCCTACGGCTACCGGCCGGGCCGGGCGGCGGTGTGGATGGCGGTGCTGTGGGCGGCCGGCTCGGTCGCCTTCGCACGCGCCGACCCGCCACCGCTGAAGAGCGGCGAGCATCCGGACTGGAACCCCGCCCTCTTCGCCCTCGACCTGCTACTGCCGGTCATCGAGCTCGGCCAGGTCGGCTACTGGCGGCTGCACGACGGCTGGCAGTGGCTGTCGACGGCCCTGATCCTGCTGGGCTGGATCCTGGCGACGACGGTCGCGGCGGGAGCGACGCGGCTGCTCCGGCGGCACTGACTGCCCTGGGGCGGCGCGGCTTCCCTCACGGGCAGGGCGGCTTCCCCCTCACGGGCAGGGCGGCTTCCCCTCACGGGCAGCGCGGCTTCCCCTCACGGGCAGCGCGGCTTCCCCTCGTGGGCAGTGCGGCCCTCGCCCGCACGCGCACGCGCACCCCGTGAATTCGGCACAGGCGGCGCGGGTGGGAACACAAATGGCCGAAGGCGAAGCCGAGTCGCACAACCATCACGAACCGTCGGCCGTCGTACTGGCCATGCTGCGCGCGTTTCTCCGGATTGCGGCCCGGGCCCGCTCCCGGACGTCACGGCCCGCCCAAGACGACGACGTGCTCCTCGACGCCCCCGACGACCGCCTCGCCCCCGCCCTGGTCGCGGCGGCCCAGGGCGAGTACGCCCCCGCGGCCGGCCTCCTCACCGAGACCCGTGAGGACGCCGACTGGGAGTACCGCGACCGCTACGCGACCCGGCTGGCCGCCTTCGCCCGCTCACGCGCCGAGTGGCTCGAGAACTGGCGCGCCACCGCCCCGGACGACCCCGACGCCCTGCTGATCTCGGCCCGTCTGACGGTGGACCGTCACTGGGACTCACCGGCCCGCACCGAACTGCTGCGCCAGATCACCCCCGCGGTCACCGCCGTCGCCGAGGCCGCCGGACGCGACCCGGTGCCCTGGCGGACCGCACTGGACGCGGCGAGGGGCGCACGCGCCGGACACGCCGAGTTCGAGCGGCTGTGGGCGCAGGCGGTCCGCCGCTCCCCGCACCACTACGGCTGCCACGTCGCCGCCCTGGAGTACCTGGCCGCCGCCTCGCCCGCCGCCCACCGCGAGTGCCTGGACTTCGCCGAGACGGCGGCGCAGGACGCGCCCGAGGACGCGCTTGTACGGGCGCTGCCGGTACGAGCGGCCTTCACCTGTCTGACCACGGACGACGCCGGCGACGCGGCCGGTGTGCACCGGGCCCGCCTGGACGCGGCGGCGGACCGCGCGATCACCCTCTCGGCGGCCCACCCGGCGGCCGACCCGTGGCCGGCGGAGCTGCGGAACCTCCTGGCGTACGTACTGGTACGCCTGGAGCGCCACCAGGACGCGGCGGAACAACTGCGTCTGACCGGCCCGTACGTCACGTCCTTCCCCTGGGCCCGGGACACGGAGGATCCCCTCGGCCGCTTCCTCCAGGTGCGCGCGGACGTCCGCGCGGCGGTGGCCTCCGGGTCCGGGGCGACGGGTTCAGGTCATCCACGAAGTGGGCACGGCGGTCGCGTCCGCCCCGGCGACCATTAGGCTTCTGCGTCGTGACCACCGTCCGGCTTCCCCTCTTCCCCCTGAACGCGGTTCTGTTCCCGGGGCTGGTGCTCCCGCTCAACATCTTCGAGGAGCGCTATCGCGCCATGATGCGCGAGTTGCTGAAGACCCCCGAGGACGAACCGCGCCGGTTCGCCGTCGTCGCGATCCGGGACGGCTACGAGGTCGCCCGGACCGAGCCCGGCCTGCCCGACCCGGCGACGACGCTGGAGCGCGGGCCGGCGGCCGGGTTCGGCACCGACCCGGTCGAGGCGTTCCACAAGGTGGGCTGCATCGCGGACGCGGCGACGGTCCGCGAACGCGCCGACGGCACCTTCGAGGCGCTGGCGACCGGCACGAACCGGGTGCGGCTGCTCTCGGTGGAGGCCTCGGGCCCCTTCCTGACGGCCGAGCTGGAGCCGCTGGCCGAGGAACCCGGCGACGAGGCGGGGGCGCTGGCCGAGGGGGTGCTGCGGTCCTTCCGCCAGTACCAGAAGCGGCTTGCGGGGGCACGCGAGCGGTCACTGACGACGGGCGCCGAACTGCCGGACGAGCCGGGCGTGGTCTCCTACCTGGTCGCCGCCGCGATGATGCTGGACACACCGACCAAGCAGCGTCTGCTCCAGGCCCCGGACACGGCGTCCCGCCTCCGGGACGAGCTGAAACTCCTTCGCGCCGAGACGGCCATCCTCCGTACGCTGCCGTCCCTGCCCGCGTCGGAGCTGACGCGCGGCCCGACGAGTCTCAACTGAGGTACCGGCCCGCATGGCGAAGAAGTCCAAGAAGCAGCAGCAGTCCGGTGGCACCCCGGCGACGGTGGCGCTCGCGGCGGCCGGCGTGACGTACGCGGTCCACGCGTACGACCACGACCCCGCCCACCCGTCCTACGGCGAGGAGGCGGCCGAGGCGATGGGCGTCTCGCCGGAGCGGGTCTTCAAGACGCTGGTGGCGGACATCGACGGCGCGCTGACGGTCGCCGTGGTCCCGGTGGCGGGCCGGCTGGACCTGAAGTCGCTGGCTGCCGCGGTCGGCGGCAAGCGCGCGGCGATGGCCGACCCGGCCCTGGCCGAGCGCATCACGGGCTACGTGCGGGGCGGAATCTCGCCCCTGGGCCAGCGCAAGAGGCTCCCGACGGTGTTGGACGCGTCCGCCTCGGGCCACGCCACGATCCGCGTCTCTGCGGGACGCCGCGGCCTGGAGGTGGAACTCGCTCCCGAGGACCTGGCCAAGCTCACGAACGCGGTCCTCGCCCCGATCGGCCGCGCTTAGCCCCTCGACGGGCGCCCATTTCTCGGCTAATCAGACGGAGCATGTCGAAGAGAACCCGCAAACGCAGGTGGCGCATCAAGAAGCGCAGGGCCAACCACGGCCGCCGCCCCGCCTAGGGGGTCGTGCGGGTCTTGCCGGGGTCGCCGGGCAGGGACGCCCATCTGCGGCGTCGTCGTCGGCGGCCAGGGCTCTGTCCTGTCGCCCTCCTCCGCCTCGCAGCCGCACGCACCAGACCCCGCCCAGGCCAGCCGCACGCACCAGACCCCGCCCAGGCCAGCCGCACGCACCAGACCCCGCCCGGGTCAGCCGCACGGCACCGCTGTCCGGAGCCGGCCTGATCCACACGACACCCCCGGCCGGGGAGGGGCTACGCCGACTTCTCCCCGTACGGCCCCGCCGGATACCGCTGAGGCGCGGGCCAGGGGTCGGGCTCCGGGTCCCGGGGCCCGAACAGACCCGTCAGTCCCAGGTGAACCACCAGCGCCGCCACCGACCAGGCCAGCAAGGCCCCCTTGGCCCCCAGCTTCAGCGGCGCGGAGAACGTCACTCCCTTGCCGACGTCCTTCGCGTGGGCGATCACGTCCTGCGCGGGCCCCAGCCACACGCCGACCCGCCACGCCAGCAGCGACCCGAGCAGCCCGCCGACGCCCAGCGCCACCACCAGCGGCACACCGCCGCGCCGCCGCAGCAGGAAGACGACCACCGCGCTGAGTGCTCCGAACGCCAGCGCGAGCAGGGTGAACGTGCCGTCGACGCCGACCGCGTGCTCGCTCTCGGACTCCTTGAGGTAGACGACCCACTCGTCGCCGACCAGATCCCCGACCAGCGGCACGCTCGGCGCCAGCTTCCACCACAGCACGCCCAGCAGCACGCCTGAGACCGCCACCGCCACCACGGTCACGGCGGCCTGACGCACTTCGGTCAACATCCCGGGGCCGTCCTGTTCGCCGTGGTGGTCGTACGTGGCGCCGGACGCGGCGCCCACCGCGTGCGCGCCGACGGGCGGAGGCACGGGCCCGCCCTGGTACGACGAGCGTTCGTTCGGGGGCGGTGGCGGAGTCAGAGGTGCGGTCACCCCGCCATCGTGCCAAACCCGCCTGTGCGGCGCGTCACCGGACGGCGGCCCGGCGGTACGCCCAGGTGGCGACGGCCAGCGAGATCACCCCGACCACGGCGCACACCGCGAGGTCACCGAGGACGAAGGCCCAGTCGGGCCGGTCGCCGAACGTACGCGCGAGGGCCTCTACTCCGTACGTGGAGGGCAGCAGGTCCCGCGCCAGGCGCACCGCTTCCGGCATCCGCTCCGCGGGCAGCACACCCAGCAGCAGCGCCGCCGACATGCCCAGCTGGCCGAGCAGCGTGGCGAACTCCGGCCGCGGCGCGAGCAGGCCCAGCGCCGCGCCCAGCCCGGCGAGCGCGGCGCCGGCCAGCGGGATCACGGCCACCAGCACCCACAGATGCGTCATCGGCAGTCCGAACAGCAGGCACCCGAACACCGCCGTCACCACGGTCCCCGGCACGGTGAAGGACGCGTACGCGCCCGCCGCGCCCAGCACCACCGCGGCCGGCGGCACCGGCAGCGTCGCGTAGTGGTCGAGGCCGCCGCTCGCGCGCAGCTGGCCGAAGTACTGGGCGAGGAGGTTCAGCGCGACGAAGGCCACGACGAGCACCGCCGACCCGGCGACCACGGCCTGCGCCTCACCGCCGCCGTCCACCACCCCGCGCATCAGGATCATGATGCCGATCGACTGGAAGGTGGCCACGAAGAGCAGCGGGATGCGCGCGACCCGCGCCCGGGACAGCTGCGCCCGGTACACGGCCACCAGGGAGGGCCACAGCCGCGCCTTGGGGCCGAGCTCGGCCGCGCCGACGGGGCCCTGCTCCTCGACGGCCAGGGCACCGCCCGGCAGGACATCGGCGGGTACGACACTCACGTCGCGCTGCTCCCCTTCGGTCGGGTCGTTCGAAGCGGTCGCCCTGACGGGTTTCGAAGCGGTCGCCCTGACGGGTACGGATGCGGCGGCCGGTGTGCTCACCGTTCGTGTGCTCAAGCCCTCACCAGTCCCTGTCGCGCGGCGCCGCCCAGCGCCAGGTACACGTCCTCCAGGCTCGGCGTGGCGAGGGTGAAGTCGTCCAGGGCGGCGAAGGCGGCGCCGCCGGTGACGGTGGCGACGACCGCGCGGGCCTCCTCGGGGGCGAGCCGCAGCGTCCAGCGGCGCCCCGACTCGGTGGCACGGTCGCGCAGGGCGGCGACCTCGGGCACGTTCAGCGGGGCCGTCTCGCGCCACACCAGGTCGACGCGGACCTCTCCGGCGACCTTCTCCTTGAGCCCGGAGGGCGTGTCGCAGGCGATCACCCGCCCGCGGTCGAGGACGGCGACCCGGTCCAGCACGGTCTCGGCCTCGATGACGTTGTGGGTGACCAGCAGGACGGTGGTGCCGTGCTCGGCACGCCGCCGGTCGACGGCCGCCCACACCGCGCGCCGGGCCACCGGGTCCATGCCGGTGGTCGGCTCGTCCAGGACGAGCAGCGAGCGCTCCCCCACCAGCACGGCGGCGAAGCAGGCCAGCCGGCGCTGCCCACCGGAGAGCTTCTTGATCGGGCGGGCGGCGAGCGGGGTCAGGCCCAGCTCGTCGAGGACGGCGTCCCGCTCGGCGCGCGCCTGCCGCACCTCCAGACCGCGCAGCCGTGCGGTGGTCTCGGCGGCGAGCGACACGGTCAGCTCGTCCAGGGCACTGGACTCCTGCCCGAGGTAGGCGAGGATCCGCGCGGCCCGCTCCGGGTGGCGCACGATGTCGTGCCCGAGGATCTGCACGCTGCCGCGGTCGGGCCGCATCAGCCCGGTGAGCTGGCGTACGAGGGTGGACTTGCCGGCGCCGTTCGGCCCGAGCAGTCCGAAGATCTCACCGCGGCGGATCTCCAGGGTCACGTCGTCGGTGGCCCGCACCTCGGGAGTGGCGGGAACGCCGCGCCTGCCGCGTACCGCCGGATAGGTCTTGGTCAGTCCGCGCACCACGCACACGGCATCGCCACCGGGTCGAAGTGCCTGTGCCGCGCGCGTACTCACAAGGGACGAGACTACGGGGTCCGTCCCTCCGCCCCGCCCTCGGGTCCGCCCATAAGTGTCGATTCAGCCGGGGAAAGCCGGGGAGAGGCCGGAGCGTCTCACTCCGCCGCCGGGGTGCGCTCGGTCGCCGTCCGCACATCGATCTCCCGCCAGAACCCGGCCCGGATCGCGTACCGGTCGTGCTCGTCGATCTGGTCGTCCTTGTGGGCCAGCAACCCGAAGCGGGCCGCGTAGCGCAGCAGCTCCCCGTCGACGCGGTGCGGGATGCGCGGGTACATCCCGGAGAGCTTCTGCAGGTGGCCGTGGTCGCCGAGGCGCTCCAGCCAGCGTCGGGCGAAGACCTGCCCCACCTCGTACGGGTCGCCGCCGACCGTGGTGATGTCCTCCTCGCGGTCGGCCCAGCGCTGCTCGGCCGTGGTCAGCTGGGCCAGCGTCGGCAGCGAGACGGCCTCGGGCGGCTCGGCGCCGGACCGGTCGACCCAGCCTTTGTCGGACGACCAGCGCAGGGTCGCGGTCGGGGGGTGCGGGGCGGGGTGGGCGGCTCCGGGCGCGCGCAGGGCGGCGAGGTCCTTGGGGGTGGGGACGCCCTTGGCGGGCGGTACGCGCTCCTCGGTGCCGTTGCGGGCGGCGGCGCCGGTCGCGGTGGGGTGCTCCGGCTCCTGGGCGGGCCGTTCGGTGGCCGCGGAGAGGGCGGACTCGGGCAGCGGTGCGGAGAGGATCGCGGCGATCTCGGGGCGGGGCACGGGCGGTGGCGCGCAGATGCCGCCGAGTTCCTTGGCGCGTACGGCCTTGGTGATCCACGCCCGGTCCAGCACACGCCGCTCGTCGGCCTCGGCGACCAGGTCCTCGGACTGGTTGTAGTCGCCGTCGGCGGCCTGCACGGCCCACAGGTGGACGGCGACGCCGTGCTCCTTGGCGGCCATCATGCCCGGCAGCAGGTCGCCGTCGCCGGTCACCAGGACGACGTCGGAGCAGGCGCGGTTGCGGGCCAGCTCGGTCAGTTCGGCGTGCATGGCGGCGTCCACGCCCTTCTGCGCCCAGCGGCCGTCACTGCGTGTGAGGGCGCCGAGCCGGACAGTGACCCGGGGCATGACGCGCAGACGGCGGTGTTCGGGCTGCGGGACGCGATCGGGGGCGCCGTCGAACCAGTAGATGCGCAGCAGGGGCTGCTGCGTGTCGGACTCGGCGCGATCGCGAAGCCCCTGGATGAGGGCGGCGTGATCGACGGTGATGCGCGAGCGTGAGGGCTCCCCGGCAAGAAGACTGGCGGCGGCCCCCAGCAGATACCCGGCGTCCACCAGGACGATGCAGCGGTCCACGCGATCCACCCTCTTTCCGGGAGGTTTGCTTCGGGCTTCCTTCGAGTCTGCCCGACCACGCGGAGGTTAACGGCCGGAACTCGATCTTCGGCGTGGCGTTTCCGCACGAGCCGCCCGTCCCCGCCACCCCGACGAGCCGCGTCACGGACGGTAATTGCCCGATATGCGTTCTTTGTTGGCCTATGTGACTCTGGTTCCGGTCCTGGCCCCTAGATCCCCCACAGGAGGTAGATCACCATGGCCAAGAACAAGAACAGCCGTGATCGTAAGCAGCCCCAGGCCGAGCGCGCCCAGCAGACCGCCGAGCCGTCCGTGATGGAGCGCGAGGAGCAGCACGGCCCGCAGCTGACGCCCGGCGACGTCGCCTCCCGCAAGCGGCAGAAGCGCTTCGGCCACAACTGACGTCCGCGAACCGGGCCGCTGCGGCCTCGCGGACACGAGGGGCGCACCCGGCACCGGGCGCGCCCCTGTCTCGTTCCGCCCGCTCAGCCCGCCAGACAGGACGGCCCGAGGAGCACCTTCAGGTCGCCGAACAGGGCCGGGTCGGGCTTCACCCGGTGCCGGTCCAGGCGCAGCACCGTCGTCTTCCTCGGCCCCTGGAGCTTGATCCGCACCTCGCTGTCGCCGCGGTGGTGCGTGAGGATCTCGCCGAGGCGGCTGACCATAGGCGGAGTGACCCTGGTGGCCGGGATGGTGAGGACCACGGGCGCGTTGGTGCCGGCGTTGGACAGGTCGGGGACCATCAGCTCCATCGCGACCAGCCGCGGCACGTCCTCCCGCTTGTCCAGGCGCCCCTTGACGAACACCACGGCGTCCTCCACGAGTTGGGTGGACACCAGCTGGTACGTCGCCGGGAAGAACATGCACTCGATGGAGCCCGCCAGGTCCTCGACGGTGGCGATGGCCCACGCGTTGCCCTGCTTGGTCATCTTGCGCTGGAGGCCCGAGATGATGCCGCCGATGGTGACGACCGCGCCGTCACCGAAGTCACCGCCGGTGAGCTGGGAGATACCCGCGTCGGCCTTGTCGGACAGCACGTGCTCCAGGCCGAAGAGCGGGTGGTCGGAGACGTAGAGACCGAGCATCTCCCGCTCCTGGGCGAGCAGATAGGTCTTGTCCCACTCGTCCTCGCCGAAGACGACGTCGAGTCCGAAGCCGGGCTCGTCGGTCGCCTCCTCGCCCATGCCCCCGAAGAGGTCGAACTGGCCCTCGGCCTCCTTGCGTTTGACCGCGACCACGTTGTCGATCATCGGCTCGTACTGCGCGGTGAGGCCCTTGCGGGTGTGCCCCATCTCGTCGAAGGCGCCGGCCTTGATCAGCGACTCCGTCGTCCGCTTGTTGCAGACGACCGCCTCCACCTTGTCCAGGTAGTCGGGGAAGGAGGCGTACTTCCCCTTGGCCTTGCGGCACCTGATGATCGACTCGACGACGTTGGTGCCGACGTTGCGGACGGCGGAGAGGCCGAAGAGGATCACGTCGTCGCCCTGCGCGGCGAAGTTCGACATGGACTCGTTGACGTTGGGCGGCAGGACCTTGATGCCCATGCGCCGGCACTCGTTCAGGTAGACGGCCGACTTGTCCTTGTCGTCCTTGACCGAGGTGAGCAGGGCGGCCATGTACTCGGCGGGGTGGTTCGCCTTGAGGTACGCCGTCCAGTACGACACGAGTCCGTACGCGGCCGAGTGCGCCTTGTTGAAGGCGTAGCCGGCGAAGGGGACCAGCACGTCCCACAGGGCCTGGATGGCCTCGTCGCTGTAGCCCTTCTTGCGGGCGCCCTCCTGGAAGAGGACGAAGTTCTTCGCCAGTTCGTCGGGCTTCTTCTTGCCCATCACGCGGCGGAGGATGTCGGCCTCGCCGAGCGAGTAGCCCGCGATGATCTGGGCGGCCTTCTGCACCTGCTCCTGGTAGACGATCAGGCCGTGGGTGACCGCGAGGACCTCCTGGAGGGGTTCCTCCAGCTCCTTGTGGATCGGCGTGATCTCCTGGAGGCCGTTCTTGCGCAGCGCGTAGTTGGTGTGCGAGTCCATGCCCATGGGGCCGGGACGGTAGAGCGCGGAGACGGCGGAGATGTCTTCGAAGTTGTCGGGCTTCATCAGCCGCAGCAGCGAGCGCATCGGTCCGCCGTCGAACTGGAAGACGCCGAGCGTGTCGCCGCGCTGGAGCAGGTCGAAGGTCGTCGGGTCGTCCAGCGGCAGCGACAGCAGGTCGAGGTCGACGCCCTTGTTGGACTTCACCATCTTGACGGCGTCGTCCATGATCGTGAGGTTGCGCAGGCCGAGGAAGTCCATCTTCAGCAGGCCGAGCGACTCGCACTGCGGGTAGTCCCACTGCGTGATGGTCACGCCGTCGGTGTGCCGCACCCAGATCGGGGCGTGGTCGACGATGGGCTCGCTGGACATGATCACGCCGGCCGCGTGCACGCCCATCTGCCGGACCAGGCCCTCGACGCCCTTGGCGGTGTCGATGACCTTCTTCACGTCCGGCTCGTTCTCGTACATCGAGCGGATCTCGCCGGCCTCGCTGTACCGCGGGTGCGTCGGGTCCGTGATGCCGTTGAGGTCGATGCCCTTGCCGAGGACGTCGGCGGGCATGGCCTTGGTGAGCCGGTCGCCCATCGCGTAGGGGTAGCCCAGCACGCGCGCGGAGTCCTTGATGGCGTTCTTCGCCTTGATCTTGCCGTACGTGCCGATCATGGCGACCTTGTCGGCGCCGTACTTCTCCGTCACGTACCTGATCACCTCGACGCGCCTGCGCTCGTCGAAGTCGATGTCGACGTCGGGCATGGAGACGCGCTCGGGGTTGAGGAACCGCTCGAAGATCAGGCCGTGCGGGATCGGGTCGAGGTCGGTGATGCCCATGGCGTACGCCACGATCGAGCCGGCCGCGGAGCCTCGGCCGGGGCCGACCGCGATGCCCTGGTTCTTGGCCCACATGATGAAGTCGGCGACCACGAGGAAGTAGCCCGGGAACCCCATCTGGATGATGACGTCCATCTCGTACTCGGCCTGCTTCTGGCGGTCCTCCGGGACGCCGCCCGGGAAGCGGCGCTCCATGCCGCGGCGGACCTCCTCCTGGAACCAGGTGACCTCGGTGAAGCCGTCGGGGATGTCGAACTTCGGCATGAGGTCGCGCTTCTCGAACATGCCGTCGACGTCGATCATCTCGGCGATCAGGCGCGTGTTGGCGCAGCCCTCCTGCCAGGCGTCGGAGGAGTCGATGGCGTACATCTCGTCCGTCGACTTCAGGTAGTAGCCGGTGCCGTCGAACCGGAAGCGGTCCGGGTCGGAGAGGTTCTTGCCGGTCTGGATGCACAGCAGGGCGTCGTGGGCGGTCGCCTCGTGCGCGTACGTGTAGTGCGAGTCGTTCGTCACCAGCGGCGGGATGCCGAGCTTCCTGCCGATCTCCAGCAGACCGTCGCGGACCCGGTGCTCGATCTCGATGCCGTGGTCCATCAGCTCCAGGAAGTAACGGTCCTTGCCGAAGATGTCCTGGTAGTCGGCGGCCGCCTGGAGGGCCTCGTCGAAGTGGCCGAGGCGCAGCCGGGTCTGCACCTCGCCGGAGGGGCAGCCGGTGGAGGCGACGATCCCCTCGGACCACTGGGAGATCGTCTCCTTGTCCATCCGGGGCCACTTCTGCAGCCAGCCCTCGGCGTACGCGTCGGAGGAGAGACGGAAGAGGTTGTGCAGGCCGGTCTTGTTGGTCGCCCACATCGTCTTGTGGGTGTAACCACCCGAACCGGAGACGTCGTCCCGCTTCTGGTGCGGCTGGCCCCACTGGATCTTGCGCTTGTTGCGGCGGGACTCGGGGGCGACGTACGCCTCGATGCCGATGATCGGCGTGACCCCGGCCTTCTTCGCGGAGTGGAAGAAGTCGTACGCACCGTGCAGGTTGCCGTGGTCGGACATGGCGATGTGCGTCATGCCCATCTCATTGCAGGCGTCGAACATGTCCTTCAGCCGCGCGGCACCGTCCAGCAGCGAGTACTGGGTGTGGACGTGCAGGTGCGTGAACGGCGGCTTGGACACGTGCGGCCTCCAAATCAGGGCTTTGGCAAATCAGGGCTTTGGCGCGAAGCGCCTCGTTGAGGGGCGGTGGTCGGGCGACGGAAGGGCTGTGGGCTACGGGCTGCGGTCAGTCCGGGGGTCAGCGTCGAAGTCTATGCCTCGCCACTGACACTCCGAGGGCTTCCCCGCGTACCTTCGGGGGGCGGGTCCGCGTGTCGGGGCGGCCCCCGGGCGCGGGCACTCCCGCACCCCTTCGAACGTTGGTCCGACTGGAGATCCGCTCCGCTCGTCACGCACCACCCGCACCAGGAGGCACCAGGCATGTCGGTCCCGCAGCTCAACGAGGAGCGCGGCGAGGAGATCCTCGCCGTCTTCGACACCGCCTTCGGCCAGCTGCTGGCCGCGGATCCGGCGGCGTTCCGCGTGAAGTTCCGGAAGATGGCGGCCTCGGCCTTCGCGTTCTACCGCGGCACCGCATGCCTCTTTTACCACGATTTGACCGTGGCCCAGGAGTCCGGGGCGCGGAGCGGCGGCCCGTACCTGGACGACCGGACCTCCCGGGTCTGGATCCACGGCGACCTGCACGCGGAGAACTTCGGCACGTACATGGACTCGACCGGCCGGCTGATCTTCAACGTCAACGACTTCGACGAGGCCTACGTCGGCCCCTTCACCTGGGACCTCAAGCGCTTCGCCGCCTCCATCGCGCTGATCGGGTACGCGAAGGCGTTCAGCGACGAGCAGATCACCGAGCTGGTGCGGGTGTACGCGGGCGCGTACCGCGAGCGGATCCACGCCCTGGCCACCGGCGCCAAGAGCGACGAGGTGCCGCCGTTCACGCTGGACACCGCGGACGGGCCGCTGCTGGGCGCGCTGCGCGTGGCCCGCTCCCTGACCCGCTTCGGGCTGCTGGAGTCGATGACGGAGATCCGTGACTTCGAACGCCGCTTCGCCCCCGGCGGCGGCTCCATCGAGCTGGACGCGGCCACGCGCTACAAGGTGCTCGCGGCCTTCGACGGCTACCTGGAGACGCTCCCGGAGTCGTCCCTGGCCCGCCCCGACTCCTACCGCGTCAAGGACGTCGTCGGCCGCCGGGGCATCGGCATCGGCTCGGCCGGCCTGCCCTCGTACAACATCCTCCTGGAGGGCAACAGCGACGCCCTGGAGAACGACGTCGTGATCTATATCAAGCAGGCCCAGACCCCGGCGGTCTCCCGGTACATCACCGACGAGGCGATCCGGGACTACTTCCAGCACGAGGGCCACCGCACGGTGATCTCCCAGCGCGCCCTCCAGGCGCACGCCGACCCGTGGCTGGGCTGGACCGAGCTGGACGGCTCGGGCCAGCTGGTCGCGGAGGTCTCGCCGTACGCCGTCGACCTGGACTGGGGCGACATCGACGACCCGGAGGAGATCGCCGAGGTCGTCGCCGATCTGGGCCGGGCCACGGCCACGATGCACGCGGCGGCGGACGACCAGTCCGGGGAGTCCCTGGTGCCCTTCTCCACCGAGCGGGCCATCGACGCGGCGATCGCGGCGGACGAGGAGGGTTTCGCACCCCTGCTGGTCGACTTCGCGCACCGGTACGGCGCACGAGCGCGTGCCGACCACCAGACCTTCGTCGACCTGTTCCGCAACGGCCGGATCCCGGGTCTGTGACCATTCCGGTTCGGTAACCGTCGCCCCTCTCACAGGAACCCTTTAGGGGTCCCTTACCGGACCCCATGACACACTCTCCTATCGCTATGGACATATCCGGAAGCCCGCTCAGAGCCGTACGCGCGGCGCTGTTCACGGCACTCGTCGTGACGCTCAGCACCGCGTCGCACGTGCTGCTGTCCGGGGTTCCGCTGCCGCTGCCCACGGTGGCCGCCGTCGGCGCCGCCGTGTTCCTGATCGCGTACGCCCTGGCCGGGCGGCGCGAGCGCGGCTTCGGGCGGATCGCCGCCCTGCTGATCCCGCTGGAGCTGGCCGCCGACACGGTCTTCACCACCGGCCAGCACGTCTGTTACGGGCGGGCGGGCGGCCCGGTCGCGGGCCCCCTGCGCTCCGTCGGCTTCGACGTGCTGTGCGGCGACGGGACCGGCGTCCACGCCGGCGTCGCCGTCCCGCTGACCCGGGTGACCGGCGCCGAGACCGACCGGCTGGCGACCGTGCTCGCCGACTCCGACCCGGCGACCGCCTGGCTGCTGCTCGGCGCGCACGTGGGCGTCGGCCTGCTGGCGGCGGCCTGGCTGCGGCGCGGCGAGCGCGCGCTGGCCCAGTTGCTGAGCGCGGTGGCCGCGACGACCTTCCGGCCGCTGCTGCTCGCCGTCGCGGCCGTGAGCGTGCGCCGGGCCCCGGCGGTGCGCCGCCCGGCGGCCCCGGCCCGCCGCACCACCGGCGCCCGCGAGCGGATCCTCACGCACTCCCTTGGGCGGCGCGGACCGCCGTGCTCGGCCGCCTTCGTGTGACACACCACCGATCGTGTGACGCACCACCGAGCACCGGCAGTCCCCATACGTATCCGCACACCCCCGTGTGCGCGTCCCCGGAGAGATCATCACCATGAGCAAGCGGAACAGCCAGGCGGCGAAGTCGGCGGCCCGTGAGCGCCTGCGCCAGGAGCGCGAGCGCCAGGCCAAGCGCGACAAGGTCAAGCGGCAGGCCATCGTGGCCGCCTCCATCGTCGGCGTGCTGGCGATAGCCGGCGGCATCAGCTACGCCGTCGTGCAGATGAACGAGCCCTCGAAGTGGGAGAAGGCCGC
Organism: Streptomyces sp. NPDC097107; assembly: GCF_044762405.1. NCBI lineage: Bacteria > Bacillati > Actinomycetota > Actinomycetes > Kitasatosporales > Streptomycetaceae > Streptomyces > Streptomyces sp. NPDC097107. The sequence goes on from NZ_JBIWEF010000001.1 coordinate 332,401, forward strand.
CGACGCCGAGGTGACGGCCCCGGCCAACACCTCCGGCAAGAACGGCACCACGGTCACCCTCGGCGAGTCCAGGAGCGACAACGTCGTCCACCTCTACGAGGACCCGCGCTGCCCGGGCTGCGCCTCCTTCGAGCAGGGCATCGGCGAGGCCGTCAACAAGGGCATGGAGGACGGCACCTACAAGCTCTCCTTCACCATCGGCACCTTCCTCGACGGGAACCTCGGCGGCGAGGGCTCGAAGAACGCGCTCAGCGCGCTCGGTGCCGCGCTGAACGTGAGCCCCGAGGCGTTCATCGACTACAAGACGGCGCTGTACTCGGCCGAGTACCACCCGCAGGAGTCGACCGACGAGTTCGCCAAGGACGACTACCTGATCAAGGTGGCGAACTCGGTCGACGCCCTGAAGAACAACAAGAAGTTCCAGGACGCCGTCGAGAAGGGCACCTACGACGCCTGGGCGATGAAGATGGGCGATTCCTTCCAGAAGGCCGAGGGCGTCGAGTCGACGCCGACCGTCAAGATCAACGACAAGGTGATCGAGACCCCGGGCACCGACGCCGAGTGGCAGAAGGCGCTCAAGGACGCGGGCGTCACCAAGTAGCGAAGAACGGCGAACGGGCGGGCGAAACTTTGGCGAGTTCGCCCACCCGTTCGCTTACCGATCAGTAATCTGATCGTCCGTGACCAGTCGACACAGATCATCCGAGAGCACCTTCCCGTCGTCCGCCGACGGCGCGAACACCCGCACCCCGAGCCGCCGTACGGTCGTCAAGGCCGCGGCGGCCGGCGCCGTTCTGGCCGCCCCGCTCGCGGCGGCGCTGCCCGCCGGCGCCGCCGGCGCCGCCCCCGCCTTCCTGCACGGCGTCGCCTCCGGCGATCCGCTGCCCGACGGCGTCCTGCTGTGGACCCGGGTGACCCCGACGCCCGAGGCGATACCGGGCTCGGGCCTCGGCCCGGACACCGAGGTGAGCTGGGTCGTCGCCCTGGACAAGGCGTTCACGAACGTCGTCGCCAAGGGGTCCACCACGGCGACGGCCGCCTCCGACCACACCGTCAAGGCGGACATCCGAGGGCTCGCGCCCGCCACCAACTACTGGTTCCGTTTCTCCGCCGGTCCCACCGACTCCCCCGCCGCCCGCACCCGCACCGCCCCCGCGGCCGACGCCGCCGTCCGGGGCCTGCGCTTCGGCGTGGTCTCCTGCGCCAACTGGGAGGCCGGCCACTTCTCGTCGTACCGGCATCTCGCGGCCCGCGGCGACCTGGACGCCTGGCTGCATCTGGGCGACTACATCTACGAGTACGGCACCGGCGAGTACGGCACCCGCGACACCGTCGTACGGCCGCACGCGCCCGCCCACGAGATCCTCACCCTCGCCGACTACCGCGTCCGGCACGGCCGGTACAAGACCGACCCCGACCTCCAGGCGCTGCACGCCGCGGCGCCGGTCGTGGCGATCTGGGACGACCACGAGATCGCCAACGACACCTGGTCGGGCGGCGCCGAGAACCACACCGAGGGCGCCGAGGGCACCTGGGCGGCGCGTCAGGCCGCCGCCAAGCGGGCCTACTTCGAGTGGATGCCGGTCCGTCCCGCGATCGCCGGCACCACCTACCGCAGGCTGCGCTTCGGCAAGCTGGCCGACCTGTCGCTGCTGGACCTGCGTTCCTTCCGCTCGCAGCAGGTGGCGCTCGGCGACGGCGAGGTCGACGACCCGGAGCGCACCCTCACCGGCCGCGCCCAGCTCGACTGGCTCAAGGCGGGGCTGACCTCCTCCGACACCACCTGGCGACTGATCGGCAACTCGGTGATGATCTCGCCGTTCGCCGTCGGCTCGATCCCCGCCGAGCTGCTGAAGCCGCTCGCCGAGCTGCTCGGCCTGCCCAAGGAGGGCATCGCCCTCAACACCGACCAGTGGGACGGGTACACCGACGACCGCCGGGAACTGCTGGCGCACCTGCGCGCGAACGCCATCCGCAACACGGTGTTCCTGACCGGCGACATCCACATGGCGTGGGCCAACGACGTGCCGCACAACGCCGCCACGTACCCGCTGTCCGCCTCCGCCGCCACGGAGTTCGTCGTCACCTCGGTGACCTCCGACAACCTCGACGACATCGTGAAGGTCCCCGAGGGCACGGTCTCGGCGATCGCTGCGCCGGTCATCCGGGCGGCGAACCGGCACGTCCACTGGGTCGACACCGACCGGCACGGCTACGGCGTGCTGGACATCACCGCGGACCGGACGCAGATGGACTACTACGTCGTCTCCGACCGCACCGACCCGGACGCCACGTCGAAGTGGGCCCGTTCGTACCGCACGCGCAGCGGCACCCAGCGGGTCGAGCGCGTCTACGCGCCGGTCTGACCCCCGTCGCCGGGAGCGTCCGCCTCCTGGAGCGAGTCGAGGAAGCCGAGCGCCACCCGCCAGGTGGCCTCGGCGGCCTCCTCGTCGTGGTCCGGCAGGCCGGGGTCGGTGTAGAGGTGGCCGGCCCCCGCGTACCGGTACACCTCGACATCGGCGCCGATCCGGCCCATCTGGAGATACCAGGCGCTGAGCCAGTCGTCCGTCTCGAAGGCGTCCGGCTCCGCGACGTGCAGCTGGACCGGCAGGTCGTCGACCGAGGCGTTGGCCGCGATGTCCGAGGTGCCGTGCAGGAGCAGCAGCCCGCGGGAGCGGTGGTCGCCGAGGGCGAGGGTCTGGGCGATGGAGGCGCCGAGTGAGAACCCGGCGTACACCAGCCCCCGCTCGGAATAGGGGGCGGCGGCCAGCACGGCCCGCTTCAGCAACTCCTCCTTGCCGATCTCCTCCTGGTGGGCCATGCCCTCCTCGACCGTGTCGAACGTCCGGCCCTCGAAGAGGTCCGGGGTCCACACCTGGTGCCCGGCTTCGCGCAGCCGGTCGGCGGCCTGCCGCACCGCGGGCCTCGGGCCAAGGGTCGAGTGAAAGAGCACGATGTTCATGAGGCCATGGTGCCAGCCTGGTCCGACAACACGGTGCGCGGCGTTGACCGGGACGGGACGGAAGTCACACGTTCACCGCGCGGCGGGTGCGGTTAGGTTCGAGGGATGGAGACCATACTCCGCCCCCTGATCGTGGTCGGCGGCTCAGTCCTGTTGACCCTGGTCATCGGCTGGGCCACCGACCTGCTGCTGCGCAAGGCCGACGGACGGCACCCCGAGACGCCCCTGTGGGGGCTCCTGCGCCGTGCCCGCATCCCCTACCAGCTCCTTTTGTGTTCGGCGCTGCTGAGAGGGTCGTACGTCGAGGCACAGGTGTTCCCCGACCACCGGGAGGGGGTCGGCCGGACGCTCACGCTGGTGCTGATCGGCTCGGCGGCCTGGATGGTGATCCGGATCGCCGCGGCGATCGTCGAGACCTCGTACTCCCGTTACGCCCACGCCCACGCCGAGCGGAACCCGGCCCGGGTACGGCGGGTGCGTACGCAGGTGTCGCTGATCATGCGGGTGGTCTCGGCGGTCGTCGGCGTGGTCGCCGTGTCGTCGATGCTGCTGACGTTCCCCGCGATGCAGGCGGCGGGCGCCTCGCTGCTGGCCTCGGCCGGCATCCTCGGCATCGTCGCCGGTGTGGCCGCCCAGTCCACGCTCAGCAACATGTTCGCCGGTTTCCAGATCGCCTTCGGCGACATGGTGCGCATGGGCGACACGGTCGTGGTGGACGGGGAGTGGGGCACCGTCGAGGAGATCACGCTCACCTTCCTGACCGTGCGCACCTGGGACGAGCGCCGGATCACCATGCCGGTGTCGTACTTCACGTCCAAGCCGTTCGAGAACTGGTCGCGCGGCACCCCGCAGATGACCGGCACCGTCTTCTGGCACCTCGACCACTCGGCCCCGCTGGAGCCGATGCGCGAGCGGCTGCGCGACATCCTGCGCGAGTGCCCGGCCTGGGACGGCCGCGACTACAACCTGACCGTCACCGACACCACCCCGAACACCATGCAGGTGCGGGCCCTGGTGACGGCGAAGGACGCGGACGACATCTGGACGGTCCGGGTCACGGTCCGCGAGGGAATGATCCGCTGGCTCGCCGACGAGCACCCGTACGCCCTGCCGCGGGTGAACACGACGGACGCGGTGCTGCGCCCGTCCCGCGACGGCTTCCAGCGCCCCCGCCGCTCCCCCGACGGAGCCCCGCGCCGCTTCCCGGAACAGCCGTCCAAGAGCCTGTGACCACGAGGCCGTGCGCGGCCCGCCTCAGCGCAGGCTGCGCACGTCCAGTTGGCGCAGCACCCGGTCCACGATCTCCGGGGTGGCTCCGGGTTCACTGCGCGCGGCCGGCACCTCGTGGCGCGCGGCGCTCATCATCTCGCCCTGGATGCGGCGGATCCGCTTCAGCCGCCGGGCCCGCTGCTCCCGCGCCTCGCGCCGCTCCTCGTCGCCGACGTCGGGGCTGATCCGCATTCCGACGTCGAAGGCCCGCCGCAGCATCTGCTCGGACAGTTCCTCCGGGAGTTCCTCGACCGACTCGATCTCCCTGAGCCGCTGCTTCGCCGCCTTCGCCGCCCGTACGGCCAGCTCCTTCTCGTACTCCTTGCTTTCGGCGCCTTCGCCTACAGGGCGCGCCGCATCGCGCGGTGGGGAATCCCGGCGTCGGGGAACTCGGGTCCGTACGCCTCGTACCCCAGTAGCTCGTAGAAGCCCAGGGCGTGGGTCTGCGCGTGCAGGTCCACCGCGGTGAGTCCACGCGCGCGTGCGGCGTCCTCGACGGCCCGCACCAGCGCGGCCCCGACACCCGCTCCGCGGGCCCGCGCGGTCACCGCGAGCCGGCCGAGCGAGCCGACGGCCGGGTCGCCGTCGCCGTTCTTCGCCGCGGCGGCCTCGCCGTGCAGCAGCCGGCCGGTGCCCAGGGGTACACCGTCCACCCGGACCGCCAGGACATGCACGGCGTCGGCGTCGTAGGAGTCGTACTCGATGTCCTCGGGGACCTTCTGCTCGACCACGAAGACGTCCTTGCGCACCGCGAAGCACGCCTCCCGGTCACCGGGATCCTCGGCCACCCGCACCACGTACGAGAGCGCCCGGTGCGGGCCACTCATCCGTAGGTCTCCTCGCGGACCAGGTCCAGGGCCTGCTGGAGGTCGTCGGGGTAGTCGCTGGCGTACTCGACCCACTGCCCGTCGCCGGGGTGCTCGAAGCCGAGCCGTACGGCGTGCAGCCACTGGCGGGTCAGGCGCAGCCGCTTGGCGAGCGTGGGATCGGCGCCGTAGGTCAGGTCGCCGACGCAGGGGTGGCGGTGGGCGGCCATGTGGACGCGGATCTGGTGGGTGCGGCCGGTCTCCAGCTTCACGTCGAGCAGGGAGGCGGCGCGGAATGCCTCGATGAGGTCGTAGTGCGTGACGGAGGGCTTGCCCTCGGCGGTGACGGCCCACTTGTAGTCGTGCTGGGGGTGGCGGCCGATGGGGGCGTCGATGGTGCCGCTGGTCGGGTCGGGGTGGCCCTGCACGAGCGTGTGGTAGCGCTTGTCGACCGTGCGCTCCTTGAACTGGCGCTTGAGCGAGGTGTACGCCCGCTCCGACTTCGCCACCGCCATCAGGCCGGACGTGCCCACGTCGAGGCGGTGCACGATGCCCTGCCGCTCGGCGGCGCCGGACGTGGAGATGCGGTACCCGGCGGCGGCCAGTCCGCCGATGACCGTCGGTCCGCTCCAGCCGGGCGAGGGGTGGGCGGCGACGCCGACCGGCTTGACGATCACGACCACGTCGGCGTCGTCGTGCACGATCTCCATGCCCTCGACGGGCTCGGCGACCACCTGCACGGGCGCGGGCGCCTGCGGCATCTCGACCTCGAGCCAGGCGCCGCCGTGGACGCGCTCGGACTTGCCGACCACCGATCCGTCGACCTGCACCTTGCCCGCCGCGGCGAGCTCCGCGGCCTTGGTACGGGAGAAGCCGAACATGCGGGAGATGGCGGCGTCGACGCGCTCGCCCTCCAGGCCGTCCGGCACGGGCAGGGTACGGATCTCGGGAATCGTGCTCACCCGTCGAGTATGCCGGACGGGCCGGACACTCCCGACCGCGCGGGCGGTCGCTGTGGACGGTCCGGCCATTGTGGACGGTCGGTCATTGTGGACGGTCAGTCCTTGTGGACGGTCAGTCCTTGTGGACGGTCAGTCCTTGTGGACGGTCAGTCCTTGTGGACGGTCCCGTCCGGGTCGAGGCCCCGGAAGGAGAGGATGACGATCAGGATGCCGCCGCAGACGATCGCCGAGTCGGCGAGGTTGAAGACGGCGAAGTGCTTGGGCGCGATGAAGTCCACGACCGCGCCCTCGAAGACACCGGGCGCACGGAAGATCCGGTCGGTGAGGTTGCCGAGGGCGCCGCCGAGCAGCATGCCGAGCGCGATCGCCCAGGGCAGGCTGTACAGCTTGCGCGCGAGGCGGGCGATCACCACGATGACGGCCGCCGCGATCACCGTGAAGATCACGGTGAAGGCCTCGCCGAAGCCGAAGGCCGCGCCCGCGTTGCGGATCGCCACGAACCGCAGCCAGTCCCCGACGACCTCGATGGGCTCCTGGTGCTCCAGCTTGGCGACCACGATCATCTTGCTGACCAGGTCGAGGGCGTAAGCGAACGCGGCCACCGCGAACAGCACGGCGATACGCCGCTTGCCCCTGGGGCGCTCCGGGGGCTGCTCCTGCTCGGCGTCGGGCCGCTCCTGCCCGCCCCCCGCCGCTTCCGGGGTGTCCGGCGTACCGATGATGCGCTCCGCCTCTGCCACGTGAGTCCCTCAGCCTAGGTACCTGACTGAGGACGAGGGTACGGCACGCCTTCCGTCCCGGCCGCTGATCAGTACCGTCGCTCCTGCTTCTGCTTGCACTCGACGCACAGGGTGGCCCTCGGGAAGGCCTGCATGCGTGCCTTGCCGATGGGGTTGCCGCAGTTCTCGCACAGGCCGTAGGTGCCCGCGTCCAGGCGTTCCAGGGCGCGCTCGGTCTGGGTGAGCACCTCGCGCGCGGTGGCGGCCAGCGCCAGTTCGTGCTCGCGCGTGATGTTCTTGCTGCCGGTGTCCGCCTCGTCGTCGCCGGCACCGTCCCCGGAGTCCCGCATCATGCCCTGCAGGGACCGCTCCGAGGAGTCGATCTCGGTGCGCAGCCGGTCGGCCTCGGACTGCAGCTCCCCACGTGCCTCCTCGACCTCTTGCGGGGTCCAGGGTTCCTCGCCGGGGCGTACCGCGAGGTCGCCGGGGTCCGCGGCGCCGCGGGCCTTGGGAACGGCGGTCTTGGCCGCCGTGGCCGTGCCAGGAGTCTTCTTCGCAACCACCGTCGTGGCTCCCGTCTGCTCCGCGGCCTCGGCCGCGCCCACTTTCTTGGCCGTGCTCTTCTTCGCCGTGCTCTTCTTGGCCGCGGTCTTCTTGGCCGCGGTCTTCTTGGCCGCGGTCTTCTTGGCCGTGGCCGTGCTCTTCTTGGCCGGGGTCTTCCTGGCCGGGGTCTTCTTGGCCGTGGCCGTGCTCTTCTTGGCCGCGGTCTTCCTGGCCGCGGTCTTCTCCGCGGTGGTGCTCTCGTCTTCGGTGCTCTTCTTCGCGGCCGTCGTCTTCCTGGCAGCGGACTTCTTCCCAGTCGCCTCCGACTGCTCTCCGGCGGTCTTCTTCGCCACCATGGCCGCGGCCCCTTCACATATTGTGATCTTGCGCGCGAATCGTGCTGGGACGATAAATCGACTTGGGCCCCGCGGCAACGGGGCACGCCGCCCGATTCGCCCGCCCACCGTGCGCCGCGCGGCGAGCATGCATGCGTTGTGCCCAGCTCCCCGCCCGGTAATCCGCCGGGCCGGCCCCCTGCCGGACGCACCGGGAGCCGAATGCACGGCCGCGGCATTCGGGTCACGCCGGACCGCGAGGAGGCCGTAGGGCGCCCCCGCTCCACCCGGCGCCAAAACCGGTCGGCCGCTGTCCGCTCGGCGCCGTACACTGGGCGCAGCGAAAAGCGTGGATGGGGACGAGTAGCGGCGTAAGCGGCCCAGAGCGACCCGGGGACGGTGTGAGCCCGGGGGCAAGGCGCGACGTGAAGATCACCCCGGAGCCGCCGGAAGAAAGCCGTGACGGAAAGGCCACGGCGAGTAGAACCGGCTCGCGACCCCAATGAGGGGGCTCACCGGCGCACACGACGCACCGGGAAGCCAAGGAGGGTGGTACCGCGGGAGCACGGCTCTCGTCCCTCCGACGGAAGGCAGCACGTCCGCCGGAGGAAGCTCGTTGAATACGCAGCCGCAGTACCGCCAGGTGCCCGCCCAGGTCGACCTGCCCGCGCTCGAACACGCGGTGCTCGACTTCTGGCGCGAGCAGAAGATCTTCGCCAAGAGCCTGGAGCAGTCCGAGGGCCGCCCCGAGTGGGTGTTCTACGAGGGCCCGCCCACCGCGAACGGCATGCCGGGCGCCCACCACATCGAGGCCCGCGTCTTCAAGGACGTCTTCCCCCGCTTCCGCACCATGCGCGGATACCACGTGGGCCGCAAGGCCGGCTGGGACTGCCACGGCCTGCCGGTCGAGCTGGCGGTGGAGAAGGAGCTGGGCTTCTCCGGCAAGCAGGACATCGAGGCGTACGGCATCGCCGAGTTCAACGCCAAGTGCCGCGAATCGGTGACCCGCCACACCGACGCCTTCGAGGAGCTCACGACCCGCATGGGTTACTGGGCCGACCTCCAGGACCCGTACCGCACGATGGACCCCGAGTACATCGAGTCCGTCTGGTGGTCGCTGAAGGAGATCTTCGACAAGGGCCTGCTGGTCCAGGACCACCGCGTCGCCCCCTGGTGCCCCCGCTGCGGCACCGGCCTGTCCGACCACGAGCTGGCGCAGGGCTACGAGACGGTCGTCGACCCGTCCGTCTTCGTGCGCTTCCCGCTGACCTCCGGCCCGCTGGCCGGCGAGGCCGCGCTCCTGATCTGGACGACCACGCCCTGGACCCTGGTGTCCAACACGGCGGTCGCCGCGCACCCCGAGGTCACCTACGTCGTCGCCACGAAGGGCCCGGAAGGTACGGAGAAGCTCGTCGTCGCCGAGCCGCTGGTCGGCAAGGCCCTCGGCGAGGGCTGGGAGACCACCGGCCAGTCCTTCACCGGTGCCGAAATGGAGCGCTGGACGTACCAGCGCCCCTTCGAGCTGGTCGACTTCCCCGAGCCCGCCCACTTCGTGGTGAACGCCGACTACGTCACCACCGAGGACGGCACCGGTCTGGTCCACCAGTCCCCCGCCTTCGGTGAGGACGACCTCAAGGTCTGCCGCGCCTACGGCCTGCCCGTGGTCAACCCGGTCCGCCCGGACGGCACCTTCGAGGAGGGCCTCCCGCTGGTCGGCGGCGTCTTCTTCAAGAAGGCCGACGAGCAGCTGACGGAGGACCTGGACGCCCGGGGCCTGCTCTTCAAGCACATCCCGTACGAGCACAGCTACCCGCACTGCTGGCGCTGCCACACCGCGCTGCTGTACTACGCGCAGCCGTCCTGGTACATCCGCACCACGGCCGTCAAGGAACGCCTCCTCCAGGAGAACGAGAAGACCAACTGGTTCCCGGACTCGGTCAAGCACGGCCGGTACGGCGACTGGCTGAACAACAACATCGACTGGGCGCTCTCCCGCAACCGCTACTGGGGCACCCCGCTGCCGATCTGGCGCTGCGAGGACGACCACCTCACGGTGGCGGGCTCCCGCGCCGAACTGACCGAGCTGACCGGCACCGACCAGTCCGCCCTGGACCCGCACCGCCCGTACATCGACAAGGTCACCTTCGCGTGCCCGCAGGACGGGTGCGGCAAGACCGCCACACGCGTTCCGGAGGTCATCGACGCCTGGTACGACTCGGGCTCGATGCCGTTCGCGCAGTGGGGCTACCCGCACAAGAACAAGGAGTTGTTCGAGAGCCGGTACCCGGCGCAGTTCATCTCCGAGGCCATCGACCAGACCCGCGGCTGGTTCTACACGCTGATGGCGGTCGGCACCCTGGTCTTCGACAAGTCGAGTTACGAGAACGTCGTCTGCCTCGGCCACATCCTCGCCGAGGACGGCCGCAAGATGTCCAAGCACCTGGGCAACACACTGGACCCGGTCCCCCTCATGGACCGGCACGGCGCGGACGCGGTCCGCTGGTTCATGGCGGCCGGCGGCTCCCCGTGGGCGGCCCGGCGGGTCGGTCACGGCACCATCCAGGAGGTCGTCCGCAAGACGCTCCTCACGTACTGGAACACGGTCGCCTTCCAGGCCCTGTACGCCCGCACCACGGGCTGGTCCCCGAGCGAGGCCGACCCGGCGCCCGCCGACCGCCCGGTCCTGGACCGCTGGCTGCTCTCCGAGCTGCACGCGCTCACCGACCAGGTCACGCAGGCGCTGGACGCCTACGACACCCAGCGCGCCGGCAAGCTGCTGTCCGCGTTCGTCGACGACCTGTCCAACTGGTACGTACGCCGCTCCCGCCGCCGCTTCTGGCAGGGCGACAAGGCGGCACTGCGCACACTGCACGAGGTCGTCGAGACGGTCACCAAGCTCATGGCCCCGCTGACCCCGTTCATCACCGAGCGGGTCTGGCAGGACCTGGTCGTGCCGGTCACCCCGGGCGCTCCCGAGTCGGTGCACCTGTCCTCGTGGCCGGAGGCGGACCTGTCGGCGATCGACCCGGAGCTGTCGAAGCAGATGGTGCTGGTCCGCCGCCTGGTCGAACTGGGCCGTGCCACCCGCGCGGAGTCGGGCGTCAAGACCCGCCAGCCGCTCAGCCGCGCGCTGATCGCCGTGTCGGGCTTCGACACGCTCTCCCCCGAGCTGCACTCGCAGATCACGGAGGAGCTGAACGTCGAGTCGCTCGCGTCGCTGAGCGAGGTCGGCGGCAGCCTGGTCGACACGACGGCGAAGGCCAACTTCCGTGCGCTGGGCAAGCGGTTCGGCAAGCGCGTCCAGGACGTCGCGAAGGCCGTCGCGAACACGGACGCCGCGGCGCTCTCCCTCGCCCTGCGCGAGGGCACGGCCTCGGTGGAGGCCGACGGCGAGACGATCGCCCTCGCCCCCGACGAGGTGATCATCACGGAGACGCCGCGCGAGGGCTGGTCGGTCGCCTCCGACTCGGGCGCGACGGTGGCGCTGGACCTGGAGATCACGGAGGAGCTGCGCCGGGCCGGTCTCGCCCGGGACGCGATCCGCCTGATCCAGGAGGCCCGCAAGAACAGCGGCCTCGACGTCGCCGACCGGATCGCGCTGCGGTGGACGGCCGCGGACGAGGCGACCGTCGACGCGCTGAGCGGGCACAGCGCCCTGATCGCGGAGGAGGTCCTCGCCACGGACTTCGCCCAGGGCGAGGCCGACGACGCGTACGGGGAGCCGTTCACGGACGAGGGCCTGTCCCTGACGTTCCGCCTGCGCAAGCAGTAGCTGACCGCGAGAGGCCCGGTCTCCTGGAGGGGAGACCGGGCCTCTCGTCATCCCACCGCAGCTGCGGGCAGTCGTGCCTCCCCCAGTATCCGAACGGCCTGGGAGGTACCCCCGGGGGCGGCACGGGTGGGCGGTGGGGGCACCTCCCGCTCACGGGGCCCCCGCGAGCGAAGACGAGGGAGAAGCCGAGCGTGGGGGAGGCCCCAGCCGGCGCCGGGCCGCGCACCCCACCCCGGCCACCAACGCCCCGCACCCGGCACCGCGCACGACAAAAGGGCGGGCCCCGGGTCAGAAACCCGGGGCCCGCCCTGAACGCTGCCGACGGCTACGCCGTACTACCGTTCGTCAGTTGTCGTCCTCGTCGATCAGGAACCCGCGCATCGGCGAGGGCGCCTGCCCCATCGGCGACGGCCCCTGCGGCCGCACCGGAGCCATCGGCTGGGTCATCGCCGGCGACATCTGCTGCTGACCGCCGTAGGACGGACCGTTCTGGCTCGGACCGCTGCCCATCGACTGGTTGCCGCCGTAAGACGGCGCACTCGCGCCGGCCGGAGCCATCGAGGGCGCCGGGGACGGCGGCAGGGAGGCCGTGGCGGGCGTACGCGGCGGGGCGAGCGAGTCGTCCGCCTGGGTCTCCAGCTGACGCAGCTGCGACTCCAGGTACGACTTCAGTCGCGTCCGGTACTCGCGCTCGAAGCCACGCAGGTCCTCGACCTTGCGCTCCAGCGTGGCGCGGGCGGACTCCAGGGAGCCCATCGCGACGCGGTGCTTCTCCTGCGCGTCCCGCTCCAGGGCGTCGGCCTTGGCACGGGCGTCCCGCTCCAGACCCTCGGCACGCGAACGCGCCTCGCCGACGATCTTGTTGGCCTCGGAACGAGCCTCGGCGATCGCCTGGTCGGCGGTCTGCTGGGCCAGCGAGAGGACACGGGCGGCACTGTCGCCACCGGGGCCGCCCTGACCGGGCATGCCGGGGCCACCGGGACCCTGCGGGCCGCCCATGGGCCCACCCATCGGACCGGGGCCCATCTGACCCTGCATCGGACCGTGGCCACCCTGGCCCATCGGCCCGGGACCCTGACCCATCGGGCCGGGACCCTGCGGGCCACCCTGACCGCCGGGACCGGCGGGCAGCTGCGGAGCACCGCTGGGCAGCTGGGGCGGGCCACCCATGGGGCCACCCATCTGCTGCTGCGGCGGGCCCGATATGCCGGCGGGCACCGGAGCGCCGGGACCTCGCATGCCCTGCTGCGGCATGCCCTGCTGCTGCTGCGGGTGCTGCTGATGCTGTGGCGGCTGCTGATGCTGCTGTTGCTGCTGCTGTTGCTGCTGGTCCTGCGGCGGTTCCGGAGGCTTGCGCATGTTCTGCTGGTTCTGCGCAGCCGCGCGCGTCGCCGCGGCCAGTTTGGCGCGCAGGTCCTCGTTCTCGCGGAGCAGTCGGGTCAGTTCGGCTTCGACCTCGTCGAGGAAGGCATCGACCTCGTCCTCGTCATAGCCTTCTCGGAGGCGGACGGTCGTGAACTGCTTGTTCCGCACGTCCTCGGGGGTCAACGGCATCTCTTCACCTCAACGTTGTCGTCGGCATTCGGCAAGCCCGTATCTCTCACATCGATCACAGCCGGCTCACGATCGAGATCAGGATGTAGACGATGATCATCAGTACGAAGAAGGACAGGTCGAGCGCCACGCCCCCGAGACGCAGCGGCGGAATGAACCGCCGCAGAAGCTTCAACGGTGGATCGGTGACAGTGTAGGTGGCCTCCAGAACGACCACCATCGCCTTGCCGGGTTGCCACGAGCGGGCGAACTGGAAGACGTAATCCATGACCAACCGGAAGATGAGCACGATGAGGAAGCACATCAGCGCGATGTAGACGACATCCAGGACCACGCTCATGACCTGTGCTTCCCTCTCCCCTGACCATCTCTCGGACCCGTTGTCGGGTCCGCGTTCTTGCTCTGTACCGGTGGTGCGTCTCAGCTCTGGTTGAAGAACCCGCCCTCTGCGATGCGGGCCTTGTCCTCCGCCGTGACATCGACGTTAGCAGGAGACAGCAGGAACACCTTCTGCGTCACCCGCTCGATACTGCCGTGAAGACCAAACACCAAACCGGCCGCAAAGTCGACAAGTCGCTTCGCGTCTGTGTCATCCATCTCAGTGAGATTCATGATCACCGGCGTGCCCTCACGGAAGTGTTCCCCGATGGTACGGGCCTCGTTGTAGGTCCGAGGGTGAAGTGTGGTGATCCGGTAGGGCTCTCGTTCGGACACGACCTTGGGCATGATGACCGGTGCGCTCTTTTCCAGGCTTGCGCGTTCTTGTGTGATGGATGCCACGGGCGCGATACGCGCCGGGCGACCCGATTCCGCCGCGAGCGAAGCGGCCCGGGGCACCGGCTCGCGCGGCGCGGGCGGTTGTACGACTCGTACCTCTTCGCCCCTTAGAGGCTGATGTGAACCGTGCGACTGGTGCGCCGGTTCGTGCCGCCGGTGGTCCCGCTCGGGCTCCGGGTCCAGTTCCGGTTCGAAGTCGTCATCGGGGTCGAACCCCCGGCCGTCGTACCCATCGTCCTCCACGAGGCCGAGGTAGACCGCCATCTTGCGCATCGCGCCGGCCATGCTCTGAGTCCTCCGCTCTGTGGTGGATCGGCTGACGACTGCCAATTGCCTGCGATCCACGAGGTCGTTGCGTCCACCTTTCGGCGGTAATGACCATATTTTCTGCTGTGGTCCGACTTCTTGGCGACGTTACCCGAGCCTGGGTCGGACTCCGAGTACCGCAGTACCGACGCGCACATGTGTCGCTCCGGCGGCCACGGCCTGTTCGAGGTCCGCACTCATTCCTGCGGAGACCATGTTCGCAGCCGGATGGGTTCGGCGCACGTAGGTCGACAAATCCATGAGGTGCTCGAACGCCGCCTCCTGGCGTCCCGCGAACTCGCCGGTGAGCGGGGCCACGGTCATCAGTCCGTCGAGCCGCAGCCCCTCGGACCGGGCGACCAGGCCGGCCAACTCCTCGATTCCCGCGGGCGAGACGCCACCGCGGTCACCGCGCGCGTTCTCCCCCGCGTCGAGCGCGACCTGGAGGAGGCAGCCCACCTCGCGCCCCGCCCGCACGGCCTCCTTCGACAGGGCCGTGACGAGCCTGGCCCGGTCGACCGACTGCACGACATCCGCGTAACCGACCACGGACCGCACCTTGTTGGTCTGCAACTGGCCGACGAAATGCCACGAAAGCGGCAGATCCGAGCACGCCGCGGCCTTCGGTGCCGCGTCCTGGTCACGGTTCTCGGCGACGTGGCGCACACCGAGTTCGGAGAGAATCCGCACATCGTCCGCCGGGTAGGTCTTGGTGACCACGATGAGGGTCACCTCGTCGCGGCGGCGGCCGGCGGCCTCGCACGCCGCGGCGATGCGCTCCTCCACTTTCGCCAGATTCTCGGCGAGTTCCTGCTTACGGTCCGTCATGCCCCATCAGTCCAGCCAGACATAGCCCGCGAGCCGCCCGGTGGTGCGGTCGCGTCGGTACGAGAAGTGGTCCTTCGACTCCCGGGTACACACCGGCGACTGCGCCCGGTCGCGCACCCCGAGGCGTTCGAGCTGCGCGTGCACCCCGGCACCCACGTCGACCGCCGGTGTGCCCCAGCTCGTCACCGCGTACGCCGCCGGTTCGACCGCGGCCACCTCGGCGCGCATCCCCTCGGGCATCTCATAGCACCGGCCGCACACGGCGGGCCCGGTGCGGGCGGTGATCCGGGTGGGGTCCGCGCCGAGTGCGGTCATGGCCCGTACGGCGGCGGGGACGACCCCGGCGACCAGGCCGGGCCGGCCCGCGTGGGCCGCGCCGGCGACGCCGGCGACGGGGTCGGCGAGCAGGACGGGCACGCAGTCGGCGGTGAGGACGGCGAGGGCGAGGCCGCGTTCGGCGGTGACGACCGCGTCGACCCGCGGGGCCGGGCGGTCCCCCCAGGGTCCGTCGGCCTCGGCGACGTCGGCCCCGTGCACCTGGTTCATCCAGACCACCCGGGCCGGGTCGATGCCCAGCGACTTGGCCGCCAGCTCCCGGTTGGCCGTCACGGCGCCGGGGTCGTCGCCGACCGCGCCGCCGAGGTTGAGCTCCTCGTACGGAACGGCGCTCACTCCGCCCCACCTGTCGGTGAAGCCGAAGTGCGCGCCGTTCACGGTGTCGCGCTGTCCTATCACTTCAGGAAGTCCGGCACGTCCAGTTCCTCGGCCGCGCTGTCCGAGTAGGTCCTCGACGGCGGGACCGGCGGCGGGGAGACCGGCGGCAGGTCACTGACCGGCTCCTGCACGGGCGCCGGCTCCGGCTCCTCCTTCGGCTTGACGCTGCCGAGCGAGCCGAAGGACGGACGGCTCTCGGTCTGCCGTGCCGGGGTGGGCTCCTCGCGCTTGCCCGAGGTGGAGGAGCCGAGGACGTTGTCCCGCTGCTTGGACGGCGGCTGGCCCCCGTCGAAGCCGGCCGCGATCACGGTGACCCGGACCTCGTCGCCCAGGGCGTCGTCGATGACCGCGCCGAAGATGATGTTGGCCTCGGGGTGGGCGGCCTCGCTGACCAGTTGGGCGGCCTCGTTGATCTCGAACAGGCCGAGGTCGGAGCCGCCGGAGATGGAGAGCAGCACGCCCCGGGCGCCGTCGATGGACGCCTCGAGCAGCGGCGAGGAGATCGCCATCTCGGCGGCGGCCACCGCGCGGTCGTCGCCGCGGGCGGAGCCGATGCCCATCAGGGCCGAACCGGCCTCGGACATGACCGACTTCACGTCGGCGAAGTCGAGGTTGATCAGGCCGGGCGTGGTGATGAGGTCGGTGATGCCCTGGACACCGGAGAGCAGGACCTGGTCGGCGGACTTGAACGCGTCGAGCACGCTGACCTGGCGGTCGGAGATGGACAGCAGCCGGTCGTTGGGGATGACGATGAGGGTGTCGACCTCTTCGCGGAGCTCGGCGATGCCGTCCTCGGCCTGGTTGGCCCGGCGCCGTCCCTCGAAGGTAAAGGGGCGGGTGACCACGCCGATGGTGAGGGCGCCGAGCGAGCGGGCGATGTTGGCCACGACGGGCGCGCCGCCGGTGCCGGTGCCGCCGCCTTCTCCGGCTGTCACGAAGACCATGTCGGCCCCCTTGAGGACCTCCTCGATCTCCTCGCGGTGGTCCTCGGCGGCCTTGCGGCCGACGGCCGGGTTGGCTCCGGCGCCGAGTCCGCGGGTGAGTTCGCGGCCGACGTCGAGCTTGACGTCGGCGTCGCTCATCAACAGAGCTTGCGCGTCGGTGTTGATGGCGATGAACTCGACGCCCTTGAGACCGACCTCGATCATCCGGTTGATGGCATTGACACCACCGCCGCCGACACCGATGACTTTGATGACTGCGAGGTAGTTCTGCGGTGCTGCCACGTCGAAGGCCTCTCGCCTCGAGTTACGTGTCGTCGAATCGCCGGAGCACTGTGCCCCGCGACCCGGCGACTGATGCCGAATGGGACGGTCCGTAGTGCCGACCCGAACCCTAACGCTGAAGTTTAGGGTTACCAGTGTGTCTGTTCCTTGAAGTCTTCTGAACAGGACACTAAGTCGACAAGTGGCGCACGTTCAACGAACACGCCGAACCTCCCGTTTTTCTTTTCACCCTATGTGATCAGCCGTAGCGCTGCCCAACCAGGGTGCTGGCCTGCACATATACCCGTCAACTCCTCGATGACGCGGGGGCGGTGGGGGCACTCACGTCGAAGTGCCGCGCATCGGGCGCCGCTTTCATCAGCGCGGTGAGCGCTCGCGCTTTCCGCACCCCCTGCTCACCGCTCCCCCACGCCACGGTCCGGTCGCCGCTCAACTCCAGCGAGATGTCGTCGTAGGACCGGACCTTGACGGTCCGGGTGTCCCGGGCGACCGCGGTCGGCAGACGGCCGGCCACCCGCACCGCCTCCCGCACCAGGCGGTCCTCGTCGAAGCGGCGCAGGCTCGCCGCGGCGGAGCCGGACCCGGCGGGTTCGAATTCCAGCTCGGGAACGCCTTTCTGGGCCCGGGAAACCGTGGCGAAACGGACGCCTTCATCGTCCACTTCCACGAACTTTCGGCCCTTTTGCACAATCAGAACCGGGGTGCGCTCCGTCACTTTCAGTCCGATTCCGTGCGGCCAGGAACGTTCCACACCGACCTCGTCGATACGGGGCAATTTCCGGCGCAGCCGCGCCTCGACCGCCTCGGTGTCCACGGAGATCAGCGGGTCCCCGACGGGCACGTCGGCCGCCTCGCGCACCTGAGCGGGCGTCAGTACGCGAGTACCGGAGACCGACACGCGTTCCACCCGCGTCCAGTTCGAGCCGTGGAGGAGCCAGACGGTCCCGCCCGCCACGAGCACGAGAGCGACGATCAGAATGATGATCGTACGAAGACGGGGCGGGCCGAACCGGCGCGCACGGGGCGGGCCGGACGACTCCTGCTGGCGTTCACCGCGCTCGGCGGTGCTCGGTCCGGCCACGCTCCCTGCCTTCCGTCATCCCTGACTAGCGGTGCGCACGGGCGGCGATCGCCTCGTACACCATGCCGACGAGGAGGTCGTCGGCATCCCGGCGGCCGAACTCGGCGGCGGCGCGGGACATCTCGTACAGCCGGTGCGGGTCGGCGAGCACGGGGAGGACGTTGTGCTGCAGCCACTCGGGCGTCAGTTCCGCGTCGTCGACCAGCAGTCCGCCGCCGGCCTTGACCACCGGCTGCGCGTTGAGCCGCTGTTCGCCGTTGCCGATGGGCAGCGGGACGTAGGCGGCCGGGAGCCCGACGGCGGAGAGTTCGGCGACGGTCATCGCGCCCGCACGGCAGAGCATCATGTCGGCCGCGGCGTACGCGAGGTCCATCCGGTCCAGGTAACTTACCGGGATGTACGGGGGCATCCCCGGCATCTGGTGCACCTGCGGCAGTTCATTCTTGGGCCCGACCGCGTGCAGGATCTGGATGCCCGCCTGCTGGAGCCAGGGCGCGACCTGCTGGACCACCTCGTTGAGGCGGCGGGCGCCCTGCGAGCCACCGGTGACCAGCAGCGTGGGCAGGTTGGGGTCGAGCCCGAACATCGCGCGGGCCTCGGGACGGGCGGCGGCCCGGTCCAGCGTCGCGATGGAGCGGCGCAGCGGGATGCCGATGTAGCGGGAGTTGCGCAGCTTGCTGTCGGGGGTGGAGACGGCGACCTGCGCGGCGTACCGCGAGCCGATCTTGTTGGCCAGGCCGGGGCGGGCGTTGGCCTCGTGGACGACGATCGGCACGCCGAGCCGCTTGGCCGCCAGGTAGGCGGGCAGGGCGACGTAGCCGCCGAAGCCGGCCACGGCGTCCGCCTTGGTTCGTTCCAGGATCTGCTCGGCCGCCTTGATGGTGCCGCGCAGCCGGCCCGGGACGGTGATCAGCTCGGGGGTGGGCTTGCGCGGCAGCGGTACGGCCGGGATCAGCGCCAGTTCGTACCCGCGCTCGGGTACGAGGCGGGTCTCGAGGCCGCGTTCCGTGCCCAGGGCCGTGATCCCCACGGTCGGATCCTGCCTGCGCAGGGCGTCCGCGAGGGCGAGCGCGGGCTCGATGTGGCCCGCGGTTCCTCCGCCGGCGAGTACGACATGCACCGAAATTCACCGCTCTCCGGACGAACGCGCCGCCGAGGCGCGCCGTCGCATCGTGTTCCAACTCCGTGGGCTCCGCTTGGACCCGGTGCCCCCGGTCCCCCGCTTTCTACCAAAGCGAGGTTGCCGCAGCGCGAGCGCCGCCCGCGCACCGGGCTCGTCGCGGGCGAAGGCGATGAGCAGTCCGATGGCGAACATGGTCGGCAACAGGGCGGAACCCCCGTAGGAGAACAGCGGGAGGGGGACACCGGCGATCGGCAGCAGCCCGAGGACCGCACCGATGTTGATCACGGCCTGGGCCGTGATCCAGGTGGTCACGCCTCCCGCGGCATACCTCACGAAGGGGTCCTCCGTGCGTCCGGCCACGCGGATACCCGCATAGCCTAGAGCCGCGAAGAGGGCGAGCACCGACAGCGTCCCCGCCAGGCCCAGTTCCTCACCGGTGACGGCGAAGATGAAGTCGGTGTGCGCTTCCGGGAGTTGGCCCCATTTCTCCACACTGGCACCGAGCCCGGAACCGAACAGTCCGCCCGAGGCCAGGGCGTAGATGCCGTGCACCGCCTGCCAGCAGGAGTCGCCGGGGCCCGGGTCGGTGGCGCCGATGCAGTTCAGCCGGGCCATGCGGTTGGGGCTGGTCCTGATGAGGATGAAGCCGAGCAGCACGGCGACCGACAGCACGCCGGCGAACAGCCGCGTGGGCGCGCCCGCCAGCCACAGCAGGCCGAACAGGATCGCCGTCAGGATGATCGCCGTACCCATGTCGCCGCCGAGCATGATGAGCCCGAGCAGCATGAAGGCGGCCGGCACCAGGGGCACCAGCATGTGCTTCCACTGGGTCAGCAGTTTCTTGTCCTGCTTGCGGGCCAGCAGGTCCGCGCCCCACAGCACCAGGGCCAGCTTGCCGAACTCGCTGGGCTGGATCTGGAAGGAGCCACCCAGCGCGATCCAGTTCTGGTTGCCGTTGACCGCCATCCCTATCCCCGGCACCTGCACCAGGATCATCAGGAAGACGGCACCGGCGAGGATCGGGTAGGCCAGCGCCCGGTGCAGCTTCACCGGCATCTTCATGGCGGCCATGAGCAGTCCGGCGCCGATCAGCGCCGCGAGGGCCTGCTTGCGGAAGAAGTACGACCCGGGCAGCGAGAGCTGGAGCGCGGTGATCTGGGAGGCCGAGTAGACCATCACCAGGCCGAGCACGGTGATCAGCGCGCTGCCGCCGAAGATCAGGTAGTACGCGGTCAGCGGCCGGTCCCAGGCGCGGCGCAGACGCAGGTACGGGCGGAGCACGGGGTTCTCGTGCGGCGGCCTCGGTGCGGGGGGTCGTTTGGCGGCCCGCTGCACGGGCGGACGTCCGGTACGGCTCTGGGGACTACCGGGCATCGCTGCCTCCGCTGTACGTCGGCATGGACCGTCCCACGCGTCCTCCCGAGGTCGCCCGGCGCAGGAGGCGGCCGGGTCAGGCGCCGAGTTCGCGAACGGCCTGTGCGAACGCGTCACCGCGCTTGTTGTAGTTGGTGAACATATCCATGGAGGCACAGGCCGGGGCCAGCAGCACCGTGTCGCCGGGCCGGGCGAGTCGCTGGGCCTCCTGGACGGCCTGGAGCATCGCACCAGTGTCGGTCCGGTCGAGGTCGACCACGGGTACTTCGGGGGCGTGTCGCGCCAGGGCTTCGCGGATCAGGGCGCGGTCGGCGCCGATGAGGACGGCACCGCGCAGGCGCTTCGCCGCTCCCGTGACCAGCTCGTCGAAGGTCGCGCCCTTGGCCAGCCCGCCGGCGATCCAGACGATCGACTCGTACGCCGCCAAGGAGGCCTCGGTGGCGTGGGTGTTGGTGGCCTTGGAGTCGTCCACGTACGCCACACCGTCGACGTCGGCGACGTGCGCGATGCGGTGGGCGTCGGGCGTGAAGGCCCGCAGTCCGTCCCGTACGGCCGCGGCGGGGACGCCGAAGGCGCGGGCGAGGGCGGCGGCGGCAAGGGCGTTGGCGATGTTGTGCGGGGCCGGCGGGTTGACGTCGGAGACCTCGGCGAGTTCCTGGGCGTTCTTCTGCCGGTCCTCGACGAAGGCGCGGTCGACCAGGATGTCCTCCACGACGCCGAGTTGACCCGGTGCCGGAGTGCCGAGGGTGAAGCCGACGGCCCGGCAGCCCTCCTCGACGTCGGCCTCGCGGACCAGGTCCTCGGTGGCCTTGTCGGCGACGTTGTAGACGCAGGCCACGGTGTTGCCCTCGTAGACGCGGCCCTTGTCGGCGGCGTACGCCTCCATGGAGCCGTGCCAGTCGAGGTGGTCGGGGGCGAGGTTGAGGACGGTGGCCGAGTGGGCGCGCAGGGAGGGCGCCCAGTGGAGCTGGTAGCTGGACAGCTCCACGGCCAGGACGTCGTACTCCGTCTCGCCGGTGACCGCGTCCAGCAGGGAGACGCCGATGTTGCCTACGGCGGCGGTGCGCAGGCCGGCGGCCTTCAGGACCGACGCCAGCATCTGGACGGTGGTGGTCTTGCCGTTGGTGCCGGTGACCGCGAGCCAGGGTGCGGCTTTCCTGCCGTCCCGGCCGCGCAGGCGCCAGGCCAGCTCGACGTCGCCCCAGACGGGGACGCCGGCCTCCCCGGCGGCCGTGAACAGCGGCTTGGTGGGCTTCCAGCCGGGCGCGGTGACGATCAGCTCGGTGCCGTCGGGCAGCGTGTCCCCGTCGCCGAGGCGCACGGTGACGCCGAGCGGCTCCAGCTCGGCCGCCTGCGCCCGCGCGCGCTCGTCGTCGCCGTCGTTGACGACGGTCACGCGCGCGCCGAGGCCGTGCAGGACCTTGGCGGCCGGGACACCGGAGACGCCGAGGCCGGCGACGGTGACGTGCTTGCCCTGGAAGTCGAAAGGCACCGAGGAGGAGGTCACTTGTCCGCTGCCCATCCCGCGTAGAAGAGGCCCAGTCCGACGATCACACAGATGCCCTGGATGATCCAGAAACGGACCACGACAAGGACCTCGGACCAGCCTTTGAGTTCGAAGTGGTGCTGGAGTGGCGCCATCCGGAAGACCCGCTTCCCGGTGAGGCGGAAGGAGCCGACCTGGATGACCACCGACATGGTGATCAGGACGAACAGGCCGCCGAGGATGGCCATCAGCAGCTCGGTGCGCGAGCAGATCGCCAGACCCGCCAGCACACCGCCGAGCGCGAGCGAACCGGTGTCGCCCATGAAGATCTTGGCCGGCGAGGTGTTCCACCACAGGAAGCCGAGACACGCGCCCATCAGGGCGGAGGCGACCACCGCGAGGTCGAGGGGGTCTCTCACCTCGTAACAGGCGCCCGGATTGGTCAGAGTCAGCGCGTTGGCGCAGGACTCCTGGAACTGCCAGACGCCGATGAAGGTGTAGGCGCCGAAGACCAGGACGGAGGCGCCGGTGGCCAGACCGTCCAGACCGTCGGTCAGGTTCACGCCGTTCGACATCGCGAGGATCATGAACAGCGCCCAGATGACGAACAGCACCGGGCCGATCGACCAGCCGAAGTCGGTGATGAACGACAGCTTCGTGGACGCCGGGGTGTTGCCGCGGTTGTCCGCGAACTGGAGCGAGAGCACCGCGAAGCCGATGCCGACGATCAGCTGGCCGGCCATCTTCGCCTTGGCCCGCAGGCCCAGCGAGCGCCTCTTGACGATCTTGATGTAGTCGTCGAGGAAGCCGACCAGGCCCATGCCCACCATCAGGCCGAGCACCAGCAGGCCCGAGAAGGTCGGCCCCGCGTCCGCCTCCGGGTCCAGGTAGCTGGTGATCACCTTGGCCAGGAAGTAGGCGGCGACCGTCGCGAAGATGAAGGCGATACCGCCCATGGTCGGCGTACCGCGCTTGCTGGCGTGCTCGCGCGGGCCGTCGTCTCGGATGTACTGGCCGTAGCCCTTGCGGGCCAGCAGCTTGATCAGCAGCGGGGTGCCGACCAGCGTCAGGAAGAGGCCAATGACTCCCGCGAACAGGATCTGCTTCATCATCGGGCGGCAACCTCACCCTCGGCGCCGGTCTCCAGCAGCGCCGTCGCGACGCTCTCCAGACCCACCGAACGGGACGCCTTCACGAGCACGACGTCCCCCGGGCGCAGCTCGCTGCGCAACAGGTCGACCGCCGCCTGTGCGTCGGACACGTGCACCGACTCCTCACCCCACGAACCCTCGTTATATGCGCCCAGTTGCAGCCATTGGGCTTCCCTGCCCCCGACCGCGACGAGCTTGCTGACGTTGAGCCGGACGGCGAGCCGCCCGACCGCGTCGTGCTCGGCGAGCGCCTCGTCCCCGAGCTCGGCCATCTTGCCGAGCACCGCCCACGTACGGCCCCCCTTTGCCTGTGAGGCTTTACCCATGGCGACGAGCGCACGCAGCGCGGCCTTCATGGACTCGGGGTTCGCGTTGTAGGCGTCGTTGACGACCGTCACGCCGTCCGGGCGCTCGGTGACCTCCATCCGCCAGCGGGAGAGGGAGCCCGCCTCGGAGAGCGCGGTGGCGATCTCGTCTGCGGACATGCCCAACTCGTGGGCGACGGCGGCCGCGGCGAGCGCGTTCGACACGTGGTGCTCACCGTACAGGCGCATGGTCACATCGCTTGCACCGGAGGGTGTGTGAAGCCTGAACGAGGGCTGTCCGCTGTCCGTGAGTCGCACGTTCTCACCGCGAACGTCCGCTTCGTCGGACTCTCCGAAAAGGATCACCTTCGCCTTCGTTCGGGATGCCATGGCCCGTACGAGGGGGTCGTCCGCGTTGAGGATCGCGGCGCCGCCCGCCTCGGCCGGCGGCAGCGCCTCGACGAGTTCGCCCTTGGCCTGGGCGATCTGCTCCCGGCCGCCGAACTCGCCGATGTGCGCGGAGCCGACGTTGAGGACGAGGCCGATCTTCGGCGGGGTCAGCTCGCAGAGGTAGCGGATGTGGCCGATGCCGCGGGCGCCCATCTCCAGGACGAGGAACCTGGTCTCCTCGGTGGCGGTGAGCGCGGTGAGCGGCAGCCCGACCTCGTTGTTCATGGAACCCGGCGTGAAGACCGTGGGCGCCTTGCGGCGCAGCACCTGGGCGATGAGGTCCTTGGTGCTGGTCTTGCCGGCGGACCCGGTGAGGGCCACGAGGGTGGTGCCGAGGCGCCGTACGACGTGGCGGGCGAGGGCGCCGAGGGCGGCCTGGACGTCGTCCACGACGATCGCGGGCACGCCGACGGGGCGGGAGCCGAGCACGGCCACCGCACCCGCCTCGACGACCGCCGGCGCGAAGTCGTGGCCGTCCACCCGCTCGCCCACGAAGGCGACGAAGAGGCTGCCGGGCCCCGCTTCCCGCGAGTCCCGGACGACCGGCCCGGTGACCTGCGCGGACGCGTCCGGTATGTCGTGCATCCGCCCGCCGACGACTTCTGCGATCTCGGCGAGAGAGAGGGTGATCACAAGTTCTTCCCCTGGATCAGCTGGATCATCGGGATTTCATCCCTGGGTCTTCTGGATGGCTTCGCGAAGCACCTGGCGGTCGTCGAAGGGACGGACCACCCCGGCGATGTCCTGGCCCTGCTCGTGGCCCTTGCCCGCCACCAGCACGGTGTCGCCGGGCTCGGCCCGGGCGACGGCGGCGGCGATCGCGGCGGCCCGGTCCTCGAAGACCTGGACCTCGCCGCGCTCGTGCGCGGGCACGGACGCCGCGCCCTGGAGCATGGTGGCGAGGATCGCGAGGGGGTCCTCGGAGCGGGGGTTGTCGGAGGTCAGTACGGCGGTGTCGGCGAACCGGGCCACGGCGGCGCCCATCGGCTCCCGCTTGGTGGTGTCCCGGTCGCCGCCGCAGCCGAGCACGGCGTGCAGCTTGCCCTCGGTGACCTTGCGGAGCGCCCGGAGAACGGACTCGACCGCGTCGGTCTTGTGGGCGTAGTCGACCACCGCGAAGTACGGCTGGCCCTCGTCCACGCGCTCCAGGCGGCCCGGCACCCCCGGCACCGCGGCGACACCGTCGGCGGCCGTGTGCGGGTCGAGGCCGGCGGCGGCGAGGGCGACGATCGCGGCGAGGGTGTTCGCCACGTTGAACGGGCCGGCCAGCGGCGACTTGGCGGCGATCCGCTCACCCTTCGGCCCGAGCACGGTGAACGTCGAGTCCAGCGGGCCGACCTCGACCTCGTCGGCGCGCCAGTCGGCGTCGGGGTGACCCTCGGCGGAGTAGGTGACGACCGGGACGGTGGCCTCGTTCGCGAGGCGGCGCCCGTACTCGTCGTCGACGTTGACCACGCCGAACCTGCTGCGTTCCGGCGTGAAGAGCTGTGCCTTCGCCTGGAAGTAGTCCTCCATGCCGGAGTGGAACTCCATGTGCTCCGGGCTGAGGTTGGTGAAGACCGCGATGTCGAAGACGCAGGCGTCGACCCGGCCGAGCACCAGGGCGTGGCTGGAGACCTCCATGGCGACCGCGTCGGTGCCGCGCTCGCGCATCACCGCGAACAGTGCCTGGAGGTCGGTGGCCTCGGGCGTGGTGCGCTCGGACTTGATGCGCTCGTCACCGATGCGCATCTCGACCGTGCCGATGAGCCCGGTGGACTTCGCGGTGCGCAGGCCGCCTTCGACGAGGTAGGCGGTGGTGGTCTTGCCGGAGGTGCCGGTGATGCCGATCTGGAGGAGGTCGCGGCCGGGGTGGCCGTAGATCGTGGCCGCCAGATCGCCCATCCGCGCGCGTGGGTCGTCGACGACGAGCGCCGGCAGTCCGGCGGCGGCCACGCGCTCCGCGCCGGCCGGGTCGGTCAGCACCGCGGCGGCGCCGAGGCCGGCGGCCTGGGTGGCGAAGTCGGCACCGTGGAGACGGGCTCCGGGCAGGGCGGCGTACAGGTCACCGGGGCGGACGGCGCGCGAGTCATGGGTGATGCCCGTGACTTCGGCGGTGCTGTCCGGCGCGGTGACACCCAGCTGGTCGGCGAGTTCCGCGAGGGGTGTGGCGGAGATCCGCACCGGCCTGGGCGGTCCCGGGTAGGTCACGGGGTGGCCCTTCTGGGTGGTTTGGGACTGATCAGCGTGTGGCACGGCGGTGAGCGTACCGGGCGTACCCGCTTCCGGGCGAAGTGAGGTTGAGGGACCGTTCTGGTTCCCGGGATCGGGGGTGATCGTTGTCACGGGTGGTTCCTGGTGGCTCGGTACTGAATCGGCGCTGGCTCGGTACTGGCTCGCTGCTGGTCGGGGTCTGCTCGGTCCTCGTCAGGGTTTGAAGGTCACCGGGAGGTTCGCGGGGGCGGCCCCGGTCGGCGGGACCTGAAGGGTCTTCAGGGCGAACTCCATGACCTGCTTGTAGATGGGGCCGCAGATCTGGCCGCCGAAGTAACTGCCCTCGGTGGCGTTCTGGATGGCGCAGTAGACGGTGACGCGGGGCTTGTCGGCGGGGGCGAACCCGGCGAACGACGAGGTGTACCCCTTGTACATGCCGGTGGCCGGATCCACCCGGTTGGCCGTGCCCGTCTTGCCCGCGACGCGGTAGCCGGGGATGCGGGCCTTGGTGCCGGTGCCTTCCTCGTCGTCGACGACGGACTCCAGCATCTGCGAGAGGGTCTTCGCCGTCTTCTCGCTGATCACGCGGGTCTTCTTGGGCTCGGGAGCCGGGGTGAAGCGCCCGTCGTCCTCCTCGGTGCCGCGCACGAGCGTGGGTTCGGCGCGGACGCCGCCGTTGGCGATGGTCGAGTACACGGAGGCCGCCTGCAAGGCGTTCACGGAGACGCCCTGGCCGAAGGGAATCGTGTACTGCTGCGAGGTCGACCACTGGTCGGGCGGCGCGAGGATTCCCTTGGTCTCACCGGGGAAGCCGAGCCCGCTGTAGCCGCCGAGGCCGAACTTGCGCAGGTAGGAGTGGAGCACCTTGTTGGCCTCCTCCTGGGTCTTGCCGAGCTCGCCGGTGGCCATGATGGTGCCGATGTTGCTGGACTTGGCGAGCACGCCGTTGAGCGTGAGGTACCAGGTGGGGTGGTCGATGTCGTCCTTGAAGAGCCGGTCGCCGCGCTTGAGCCGGTTCGGGATGGTGAGGTGGGTCATCGGAGTGGCGGCCTTCTCCTCCAGCACGGCCGCCATCGACATCACCTTGGCGGTGGAGCCGGGTTCGAAGGCGTCCTGGAGGGCCGCGTTGCCCAGCGCGTCCGGGTCGGCCCGGGCCAGGTCGCCCGGGTCGAAACCGGGCGAGTTGGCCATGGCGAGGATCTCGCCGGTGGCCGTGTCCTGGACGATGACGTAGCCGCTGTCCGCCTTGGACTCCTCCACCTGCCGGCTGATGGCGTGCTGGGCGGCCCACTGGATGTCGCGGTCGATGGTGAGTTCGACGTCGCTGCCGGGGACGGCGGGCGTCTCGGTGGAGCCGGCGGTGGGTACCTGGCGGCCGCCGGACTGCGCGTAGCGGATCTCGCCGTCCTTGCCGGCCAGGGTCTCGTTCAGCTGCCGCTCCAGGCCGCCGCCGCCCTTGCCGTCCGCGCCGACCCAGCCGAGGACGCCGGCGGCGAGGTCGCCGCCCGGGTACACGCGCTTGCTGCTGGGATCGGCGAAGACGCCCGCGAGGACGTTGACCACGGACTTGTCCGTCTCCGCCTTCTTGGTCAGCGCGGTCTTCAGGTCCTTGATCTGGTTCCAGACCTGCGGGGTCTGCCGGCGGGCGAGGCGGACGTAGCGCAGCTCCTTGTTCTTCGGGCGGAGCACGTCGGCCAGGTCCTGCTGGTCCTCGCCGATGATGGGCGCGAGGAGCGCCGCCGCCTGCTCGGGACCGTCGCCGACCTTCAGCTGCTCCCGGGTGAACATCGTGGGGTCGGCGGTGATGTCGTAGGCGTCCACGGTGCTCGCGAGGGCGACGCCGTTGCGGTCGGTGATCCCGCCGCGCTCGGCGGGCAGCGTGTGCACGACGTAGCGGTTCTGCTCGGCCTTGGCGGCGTACGTGCCGGCGTCGACGGCCTGCACCTGGAGGAGCCGTACGACGAAGGCGGACATCACCAGGGTCAGGGCCAGGCCGATCAGGCGCAGGCGCGGGCGGGGGCTGCCCAGCCGGATGGCGCGGGCCGCGGAGCGGGGCGGGCCCGGCCGGCGGGCGGGCCGGGCGCCGGGGCCGGGCTGCCGCCGGCCGCCGGGGCGGACGGGCCTCGCGGGTCCGGGCACGCGGCGGCGCGGCGGTTCCCTGTCGGACACTTCCGTCACCTGCCGGGAGTCGGGGTCGGGGTGGTCGCCGCCGCCGGCGTGGGGGTCGCGGCCGTGGTGGCCGCGGTGCCGGGAGTGGGGGCCGGGTCGGGCGGCTCGGTACCGGCGGCGGAGACGCCGCCGGTGGCTGCGGTCAGCGCCTCGGGGGCGAGGACCAGCGGGGCGGAGGCGGCCGTGGGCGCGGGACTGGGCGAGCCCTTCACGGTGCCGTCGGGGGCGAGGAAGGCGGGATCGCCACCGGGCACCATGCCCAGCTCGCGGGCGCGGCGCTGGAGGGCGCGGGGAGCGGAGTAGGCGTCGATGTCCCGCTGGAGCGCCTGCTCCTCGTCGGTGAGCTCCTTCGTCCTCTGTTTCAGGTCGTCCAGCTGGAAGGAGCCCTCGCTCAGGGCGGAGTTCAGCACCAGGAGGCCGATGAGGCCGCCGCCCAGGAGGACGACCACGAGGAGGACGAACGGCGCCCGGGCCGCCTGGCCGCGTGCGCCGCCCGGCGGGAGCAACTGGGCGAGCCGGGCCGCCCGCCCCTTCAGTTCGGGTTTCCTACTCACGCGCCCTCCCCTCGGCCCGGGTGGACCGTCCGCACCCGTGCCTGGCCTGCCTCGCTCGGTTCACCCGATGGACTCCCTGATGCGCTGGGCGCCGCGCAGCCGTGCCGGTGCCGCCCGCCGGTTCTCGGCGATCTCCTCCTCGGTGGGAAGTTCGGCACCGCGCGTGAGCAGCTTGAGCCGTGGCGCGTAGCGTTCGGGGACCACCGGCAGCCCGGGCGGCGCGGTGTTGGCGGCGCCGGCCGCGAACACCTGTTTGACCAGCCGGTCCTCCAGCGAGTGGTAGGACAGCACGGCGATCCGGCCGCCCACGCCGAGGGTCTCGACTGCGGCCGGGATCGCCCGCTCAAGGACGGACAGCTCGCCGTTGACCTCGATGCGCAGCGCCTGGAAGGTCCGCTTGGCCGGGTTGCCGCCGGTGCGCTTGGCGGCCTGCGGCAGGGCGGCCCGGATCAGCTCCACGAGACGCGCGCTGTTGCCGAACGGCTCCTTCTCGCGCTCGCGCACGACCGCTGAGACGATCCGCTTGGCCTGCTTCTCCTCGCCGTAGGCCCGCAGGATGCGGACGAGTTCGCCCGGCGGGTAGGTGTTGAGGACCTCGGCGGCGCTCATGCCGGTCGTCTGGTCCATGCGCATGTCGAGCGGGGCGTCCTGGGCGTAGGCGAAGCCGCGGTCCGCCTCGTCGAGCTGCATGGAGGAGACGCCGAGGTCGAACAACACGCCCTGGACGCGCGGGACGCCGAGCCGGTCGAGTACGTCGGGCAGCTCGTCGTAGACGGCGTGCACCAGGGTGGCGCGCTCCCCGTACGGGGCGAGCCGCTCGCCGGACAGGCGCAGGGCCTCCTTGTCCCGGTCGAGGGCGACGAGCCGGACCTCGGGGAAGCGTTCGAGGAGCGCCTCGCTGTGCCCGCCGAGTCCGAGCGTGCAGTCGACGACCACGGCGCCCGGTTCCTGGAGGGCGGGCGCCAGCAGGTCCAGGCACCGCTGGAGCATCACCGGGACGTGTCGACTCTGGCTCAAGTGGGGCGGCCTCTCAGGTCCGGCGCGGCGTCACGCACCGCCGGGTCCCCTCCCGCTCGCTCGTGAAGGGGAGGCCTGCCGGCGCCAAAAGCGTCGGCCGGCCGGGAGCGGGAGGAGGCCGAGCCGTACGTACGCGCCGCGCACGTGGGGAGATCTGGCGGGACGTCGCCCAGGTCTCCGGGGATTTCAGTCCAGCAGGGAGAGCCTCGCCTCCCGCTTCGCGTCACTTTAGTCCACCCTGTCGCCCGGTCAATCAACCGGCCTGCGCGTCGCGGACGGCGGCGGACACGAATCGGGGCGGGGCGGTACTTCACTCGTGCGGAGGCACCCAAAAGGGTCTGTGGAGTGGCTCACAACAGGGTTCGATGGCGTTCTTTGTCCCGCTTCACAGCGAGCCCGGCACAAAGGTGACCAGTAACGTCATGGTTATGACGACTTCTGCATCGGTTCCCGCGGACTCCGGGTCCGGCACGACCGGCACCGGCACCACCGTCGACGAGCTCGTCGAGGCGAACGCACGCTACGCCGCCGAGTTCTCCGACGCCGAACTGGCGGGCCGCCCCGCTCTCCAGACCGCCATCGTGGCCTGCATGGACGCGCGCCTGGACGTGACCGCGGCGCTCGGCCTGCGCAACGGCGACTGCCACGTCATCCGCAACGCGGGCGGTGCCGTGACCGACGACGTGATCCGCTCCCTCACCATCAGCCAGCGGGCGCTCGGCACCCGCAGCGTGGTGCTCGTCCACCACACGGCGTGCGGCATGGAGACCCTCACCGAGGAGTTCCGGCACGAGCTGGAGCTGGAGGTCGGCCAGCGCCCCGCCTGGGCGGTCGAGTCCTTCCGGGACGTCGACCAGGACGTACGGCAGTCCGTCGAGCGGGTCCGGACCTCGCCCTTCCTCCCGCACACGGACGACGTGCGCGGCTTCGTCTACGACGTGAAGACGGGCCGGCTCCGTGAGGTCGACACCGCCTGATCCGGCCGCCCGCCCCGATGATCCCGCCCTGGTGATCCCGTCGCGCGAGCACCGCAAAGGCCGTAAGGCCCGACATATCGCGGCCAGTTGTCCACAGGCGAGTGACACGAATCGGTAACGGCAGCAAGAATGCGGGAAGTGGTGTCGTGCGGAACTTTTTCCGCACGGTGTCCGTGATTCGGGGTGGGCCGGTCCGCGGTGGGTGGCCGTCCCGGCAAGTTGGGGTACCCCCGCTTCTCAGGGAGCGGGGGAAAGGCCGAGGAGGGCCGGGTGACGACCTATGACGATCAGGCGAGCCATGGGGGCGCCGCCGCGCGAGCGTATTCGAGCGTGGGGGATGATCTGACCGCTGTGGTCGAGCGGGTACGCGGTTCGGTGGAGAGCGTGATCGAGGGGAAACCCGAGGTCGTACGGCTCTCGCTGACCGTGCTGCTCGCCGAGGGCCACCTGCTGATCGAGGACGTCCCGGGGGTCGGCAAGACCATGCTGGCCAAGGCGCTGGCGCGGTCCATCGACTGTTCCGTGCGCCGGATCCAGTTCACCCCGGACCTGCTGCCCTCGGACATCACCGGCGTGTCCATCTGGGACCAGCAGCGCCGGGACTTCGAGTTCAAGCCCGGCGCGATCTTCGCGCAGGTGGTGATCGGCGACGAGATCAACCGCGCCTCCCCGAAGACGCAGTCCGCGCTGCTCGAGTCGATGGAGGAGCGTCAGGTCACCATCGACGGCCAGACCTACGAGCTGCCCAGCCCCTTCATGGTGGTGGCGACGCAGAACCCGGTCGAGATGGAGGGCACCTACCCGCTGCCGGAAGCCCAGCGCGACCGCTTCATGGCGCGGGTCTCCATCGGCTATCCCAGCCCGGACGCCGAGCTGCAGATGCTCGACGTGCACGGCGGGGTGAACCCACTGGACGACCTGCAGCCGGTGGCGCACGCGCACGAGATCCTGAAGCTGATCGAGGCGGTCCGGGGCGTCCACGTCGCCGACCCGGTCCGGCGGTACGCCGTGGACCTGGTCGCCGCCACGCGCACCCACCCCGACCTCAGACTCGGCGCCTCGCCGCGCGCCACGCTGCATCTGCTGCGCGCGGCGAAGGCGTCCGCCGCCCTGAGCGGCCGGGAGTACGCGCTGCCGGACGACGTGCAGGCCCTCGCGGTCGCCGTCCTGGCCCACCGCCTGCTGCCCACCGCCCAGGCCCAGCTCAACCGCCGCACCGCCGAGCAGGTCGTCCAGGAGATCCTGCAGCGCACACCGGTGCCCGCGGCACCCCAGCAGCAGACGGGCATCGGCGCGGGCCGCGGCGCGTCCGCGTACGGTCAGCAACCGCCGCGGAGGCTGTGATGGACACCGGGGGGACGGACCGGTCGGACGACGACCGGGGTGAGGGCGGCGGTTTCCGCACCGCCCTGACCGGTCTGACCACCCGCGGACGGTCCTTCCTGGCCGCCGGCATCGCCGCCGCGGTCTGCGCCTACGTCCTCGGGCAGAGCGACCTGCTCCGCGTCGGCCTGCTGCTGAGCGTGCTGCCGCTGGTCTGCGCGACCCTGCTCTACCGCACTCGCTACCGCGTGGCGGGCAGCCGCCGGCTCTCCCCCGGGCGGGTACCCGCGGGCAGCGAGGCCCGGGTGCATCTGCGCATCGACAACGTCTCGCGGCTCCCCACCGGTCTGCTGATGCTCCAGGACCGAGTGCCCTACGTGCTCGGACCGCGCCCCCGCTTCGTACTCGACCGGGTGGAGCCGGGCGGCCGCCGCGAGGTGTCCTACCGGGTCCGTTCCGACCTGCGCGGCCGCTATCCGCTGGGCCCCCTCCAACTGCGCCTGACCGACCCGTTCGGGCTGTGCGAGCTGACCCGCTCCTTCTCGACGTACGACACCCTGACCGTGATCCCGCGCGTGGAAGCGCTGCCGCCGGTGCGGCTGAGCGGGGAGGCACGAGGGTACGGCGAGGGGCGGCAGCGCTCTCTCGCGCTGGCGGGCGAGGACGACGTGATCCCGCGCGGTTACCGCTACGGCGACGACCTGCGCCGCGTGCACTGGCGCTCCACCGCCCGCTACGGCGAGCTGATGGTGCGCCGCGAGGAGCAGCCGCAGCGCGCCCGGTGCACGGTGCTGCTGGACACCCGGGTCGTGGCCTATGAGGGCGCCGGCCCGGACTCGGCCTTCGAGTGGGCGGTGTCGGGCACCGCTTCCGTGCTGGTGCACATGCTGGAGCGGGGCTTCTCCGTCCGGCTGCTCACCGGCAGCGGCGACTCGGTGCCCGGCGAGGGCTCCGACGGCTTCGCGGGCGCGAGCCAGGGCACGGCCGACGCGGCCGGGCTGATGATGGACACCCTCGCGGTGATCGACCACTCCGACGGCACGGGCCTGTCCCGGGCGTACGACGTGCTGCGCGGCGGGAACGAGGGGCTGCTTGTGGCGTTCTTCGGCGACCTGGACGAGGAGCAGGCCACGGTGGCCGCCAAGATGCGGCAGCGCAGCGGCGGTGCCGTCGCCTTCGTCCTGGACAGCGAGACCTGGGCACGGGAACCGGCGGACGTGCCCGGCCCGTTGGACAGGAGCGAGGAACGGTTGCGGATGCTGCGCGAGGCGGGCTGGACCGCCGTGAGCGTGCCGCGGGGCACCACCCTGGAGGAGATGTGGCGCCTGTCGGACCACGAACGCACCGGCCTCGCGGCGGCGAGCGGCGGGGAGGGCACGCGATGAGCGGGCGGGCGCGGCCGGCGCGGTACACGGGGGAGGCGGCCGGGCCCCGACGACCCGCGCGGCAGACGGGCCACGAGCACACCCGGCAGGCGGACCACCCGCACACCCGCCCCGCGGCGGTCACGGGCCGGGAGGACACGCGATGAGCGGGCGGGCGCGGCTGGCGCTGTGTGCGTGGGCGGCGACGCTGATGGCGGCGTGCGCGCTGCTGCCCCTGGTCGACCCGGCCACGTGGATCCTGCAGACCGCGCTGCTGCTGGCGGTCCAGTCCGCGGTGGGCGCGGCGGCGCGCCGGGTGCCGCTGGCCCGGCCGCTGACCGTCGCCGCGCAGGCCGTGGTCACGCTGGTGCTCCTGACCCTGGTCTTCGCCCGGCAGCACGCCCCCGCCGGGCTGATTCCCGGCCCGCAGGCCTTCCAGCGCTTCGCCGACCTGCTGCAACAGGGCGGCGACGACATCGCGCGGTACGCGATCCCGGCGCCGCTGGAGTCCGACGGCATCCGGCTGATGCTGGTCGGCGGTGTCCTGGTGATCGGCCTGCTGGTGGACACCCTCGCGGTGACCTTCCGCAGCGCCGCCCCGGCCGGGCTGCCGCTGCTCGCGCTGTACTCGGTGGCCGCCGGGCTTTCCGAGGGCGGCACCGACTGGCTGTGGTTCCTGGTCGCGGCGACCGGCTACCTGATGCTGCTCCTGGCCGAAGGACGTGACCGGCTCTCGCAGTGGGGCCGGGTCTTCGGCGGCGCGCCACGCACCCCGGGCGGTGAGCAGGACGGCGTGGTCGCTCCCGTCCGCACCGGGCGGCGCATCGGCGCGTTCGCGCTGGGCATCGCCCTGGTGGTGCCGCTCGCCCTGCCCGCGATGAACGGCGGACTGCTGGACAGCGCCAGGACGGGCGTCGGTTCCGGGACCGGGGGCGGCGGCACGATCTCCGCGGTGAACCCGCTGGTCTCGCTGCGCGACAGTCTCAACGTCGACGAGAACCGGCAGGTCCTCTCCGTCGAGACCGACTCCGACGACATGTCGAACCTGTACCTGCGCATCGTGTCCCTGGACGACTTCGACGGCACCACGTGGAAGCCGTCCAAGCGGAACATCACCGCCGTGCCGGACGGCACGTTCCCCACACCGATCGGCCTCGGCCCCGAAACCAAGCGCACGCAGACCCGCACCACCATCTCGGCCGCGGACTGGTACGCCCAGGACTGGCTGCCGATGCCGTACCCACCGAGCGGCGTGCGGATCGCGGGGAACTGGCGCTACGAACCCGTCGGCATGACGCTGGTCGGCGACCACGGGCAGAACACGCGCGGGCTCACGTACGAGGTGCGGAGCCTGAACGTGCAGCCGACGGCGGACCAGCTCGCCGCCGCACCGCAGCCGTCGGCGGCGCTGAAGCGGGAGTACACCGAGCTGCCGGACTCGCTGCCCGATGTGGTCTCCCGGGTCGCCCGCCAGGTGACCGCCGGCGCGGCGAATCCCTACGAGCAGGCGGTCGAGCTCCAGGAGTACTTCGCGATCAACGGCGGTTTCGAGTACGACACCCAGGTCAAGGTCGGCAGCGGCTCGCAGGCGATCGCCCGCTTCCTGGAGGACAAACAGGGCTTCTGTGTCCACTTCTCCTTCGCCATGGCGGCGATGGCCCGCTCGCTGGGCATTCCGGCCCGGGTGGCCGTCGGCTTCGCGCCGGGCTCCCCGCAGGCCGACGGCTCGGTCTCGGTGGGGCTGCGGGACGCGCACGCCTGGCCCGAGGTGTACTTCGAGGGCGTGGGCTGGACCCGCTTCGAGCCGACGCCGACCCGTGGCTCGACCCCGTCGTACACCGTGACGGAGGCGCCGGGCAGCTCGGTGCCGGACCCCGCGCTGCCGTCCCGGAACGCCGAGACGGAGCCGTCGGCGGCGCCCTCGGCGAGCGAGAGCTGCACGGCCCAGGACAAGAAGCTGGGCGCCTGCGCCGGCGAGTCCGCGGCGGCCGTGCCGGTCACCGGTGGAGACGGGCCGAAGTGGTATGCGGTACTGGCGTGGGCCGCGGGTGGGCTCGCGGTGCTGCTGATCCCGTTGGCGCCGTTGCTGTGGCGGCTGCGTACCCGGTCGGTACGGCTGGGGGCGCACGGCCGCACGGAGGCGGACGCGGGTCCGCACACCCTGGCGGTCTGGCGGGAGCTGACGGATACGGCATGGGACTTCGGGATCATGCCGGAGGAGTCGCAGACACCACGCAAGGCGGCGGCCCGGATCGTCCGGCTCGGGCAGCTCGACCCGACGGCGGCTGCGGCGGTGCACCGGGTGGCGGACGCGGTGGAGCAGGTGCTCTACGCGCCACGGCCCCGCCTGACTGCCGGTCTCACCGAGGACGTCCACCGGGCGAGCGCCGGTCTACGGGACACCGTCAGCCGCGGCACACGGCTGCGTGCGCTGCTCGCCCCGCGTTCGACCGTACGGGTGGCCTGGGCGGTGTCGGCCCGGTGGGCTGCCCTGAAACAGCGGGCAGCGGCGGCCCGCCCGACGCTGCGGAAGGCGTCGGGACAGCAGGGCTGAAACGGCGGCGCGGGGAGTCGGCCTGGGCGGGGGCGCCTGGGCCGGCCGGCCTTGCTTCCGGGATCTGGGGCCCGGAAGCACTCGGGATCTGGGGCCCGGAGCACCCGGCTCTGGGCTCCGAGTGGGTCGGGCCCGCGTCCCGGGCGTGCGTGGGCACGCGTGAGGGGGTGACCACCCGGTCGGTGGTCACCCCCTCACGCAGATGTCCTGATGAGTGGCGGCTCGGGCGCTACTGGCCGCCCTGCTGCTCATCCCTGCGCCGTTGCCAGCGCTCGTCGATGCGGTCCATCATGGAGCGCTTCTGCCGTGGCTGACGGCGCCCCTCCGGTCCGGCAGCGGCATCCGGCTGCTCGCCCGGCTTCGGCGCCTTGCGCCAGCCGGTCACGGCGAGGACCGCGCAGCCCAGCATGACGAGGAAGCCCACCACACTGAGCCAGACCTGCTGGGCGACCATACCGGCCATGAGGAGCGCAATACCTACGAGGAAGCCCGCGACCGCCTGGTAGACCCGTCGCCGGGTGTACGTACGCAGCCCGCTTCCCTCGAGCGCTGTCGCGAACTTGGGATCTTCGGCGTACAGCGCTCGCTCCATCTGCTCGAGCATGCGCTGCTCGTGCTCCGAGAGCGGCACGGAGTCCTCCTCATCGTGCAGTCGCCGGGGCGACCCGGGGGGGTCCCTTCAGGATAGGCAGGGAATCGCCCCCGTGAAACCCGCCCCTCTACGCCAATTGGCCAACCGGTCTCCGTCATGGCCGTGCCGGCTCGCTGAAGTTCACATTCCCCAGCGGCCGACCCGTCATGCCGGGCGGTCTCCCTCGATCATACGGCGACTGGCCCCCGTTCGGGGGGCCTGTGGCGTACTCCATCTGCAGTCGCGTCCCTGATCAGGGCCTTACCCCACCAGGTGACTCAAGCCTCCTGGGCCCCTCGTGTCTCACCGAGCACGTGAAGCTGTGTGGCCACGGAGTGGAACGCGGCGAGTTCGGCCGCCGCGGCCTCCAGCTTCAGCAGCGCGTCCATGGCGCCGGGCTCCGTGTCCACCAGTACTCCCGGGACGAGGTCGGCGAAGACCCGCACGCCGTGCACGGCGCCGATCCGCAGCCCCGCGGCCTCGACCAGTCCGCTGAGCTGTTCGGCGGTGAACCGGCGCGGTACGGGGTCACCCGTGCCCCAGCGGCCGTCCGGGTCGTCGAGGGCCTGCCTGGCCTCCGTGAAGTGGCCGGCGAGGGCGCGCGCGAGCACGGCCCCGCCGAGCCCCGCGGCGAGCAGGCTGAGGACGCCCTCGGTGCGCAGGGCGGCCACCACGTTGCGGATGCCGTCCGCGGGGTCGTCCACGTACTCCAGGACGCCGTGGCACAGCACCACGTCGTAGCCGCCGCGCTCGACCACGTCGAAGAGGCCGTGGGCGTCTCCCTGGACGCCCCGCACCCGGTCGGCGACGTCGGCCTCGGCGGCGCGGCGCTCCAGGGCGAACAGGGCGTTGGGGCTCGGGTCGACGACGGTGACGCGGTGGCCGAGGCGGGCCACGGGCACCGCGAAGTTGCCGCTGCCGCCCCCGGTGTCCAGGACGTCCAGCGCCTGGCGGCCGGTGGCCTTGACCCGGCGGTCGAGGGCGTCCTGGAGGACGTCCCAGACCACGGCGGTACGAAGGGCGGCTCGGGAACGCGAGGGCTCGGAGCGCGGCGACGCCGTTTGCGGACGGGGTTGGGAGACGGGCGGGCGCATCGGGTCCGACACGGCAGTTGACTCCTCGGCGCGGCACCGCCTCGGGCACGGGCGGAGCGAACGGGCTGCCGCCCCGGCCCGGGTGCGGGAAGGGGCAGGCTTCAGGCGCCTCCCACCCTATTGCCTCCGGTACGCCGACCGGTCACCCCGTGCCACCGACCCCGCACGTGCCCGCGGGCCCTGTCCGGAGGCTCACCCCCCGGAGGCGCCCGGCGGGCCGGGGCCGGCGCGCTCAGCCCGCGTCCGGCAGCTCATGGCCCACGCGGTCCCCGCCCGACCGCCCCCTGCCCGGACGGTCGAAGTCCGGACGGTCGAAGTCCGGACGGTCGACGCCATGGCGGCCGGAATCGGGACCGGACTCGGAGCGCACGGAATCAGGACGGCCGGCGTCGGAACGCCCGGAACCGAGACGCCCGGAACCGGGGCGCACGGAGTCGGGACCGTCGGCGTCGGAGCGGCCCGGCGCGAGGGCGCCTGGGGCGGCGTGGTCCGGGGCCGGGTGGCCCGTGTCGGCGCGGGGCTGGGGCAGGACCGGCTGGAGGACCAGCATCCGCTCCACGAGGCGCAGGAACATCGCCACGTCGCGTATCAGGTCGTCGGCGTCCCGGCGGTTGGCCGCGCCCTCGATGCCCGCCTCGGCCCGTGCCCGGCGCCGGGCGCCCGAGGCGAACAGCGCGCTCCAGTCGGAGAGCTCGGGCGCGATCTCGGGGAGCACTTCCCAGGCGCTGCGGATACGGGCCCGGGCCCGCGGGGTGGTCTCGGGGCGGCCTCGCGCGGCGAGCACCGCGGCGGCGGTGCGCAGGGCGGCCAGATGGGCCGTCGCGTAGCGCTCGTTCGGTGTCTCGAGGACGGTGGCCTCCTCCAGTCCGGCCCGGGCCTGGGCGAGCAGGTCGAGGGCGGCGGGCGGTGCGGTCGTCCGGCGGAGCACGGGGTGCACGTCGCTCGCCGGGCCGGTCAGTGAGGGTGCAGGGCCGGCTGCGCGGCGCCGCCGGGCGGCGGCTGCTGACGAGTGGGCCATGACGATCCTCCTGTCGTCTCCGTGACGGCACGCTCTGCTACGAGGTGCCGTATGTGCCCATAGTGAGGTATGCCACTGACAATCCGTTCTGACCTGGGCTTTTGCTTCGATCGTAGGTTCGGGTCGGCTACTTGCCCCGACCGGTCGGCGCACCGCGTCCGGCCGGCCGCACCCGGAGCGGAGCCGTGCACCCTGCGGTGACACCCCCAGGAGGAGTGCTGTGACAATCGGTGCATGGAAAGCAGCAGCGCCACCTCGCAGGGCAGCAGCCGCCGCGAGGCCACCCGGCAGAAGCTCTACGAGGCGGCCGTCACCCTCATCGCCGAGCAGGGCTTCTCCGCCACCACCGTGGACGAGATCGCCGAACGCGCCGGGGTCGCGAAGGGCACGGTCTACTACAACTTCGCCAGCAAGTCCGTCCTCTTCGAGGAGCTGCTGCGCCATGGTGTCGGGCTCCTCACCGCGTCGCTGCGCCAGGCGTCGGAGCGGACGGCGCGGGAGGGCCGCGGCCGGGTCGCCGCCCTGGACGCGATGATCCGCGCGGGGCTCGTCTTCATCGACCGCTACCCGGCCTTCACCCAGCTGTACGTGGCCGAGCTGTGGCGTACCAACCGGGCCTGGCAGTCCACGCTGCTGGTGGTCCGGCAGGAGGCCGTCGCGGTCGTGGAGGGCGTGCTGCGCGAGGGCGTGCGGAGCGGTGAGTTCAGCGAGGAGATCGACGTGCCGCTGACCGCAGCCGCACTGGTGGGCATGGTCCTGGTGGCCGCGCTGGACTGGAAGTCGTTCCAGCCGGAACGCTCCCTCGACGACGTGCACTCGGCCCTGTCGCGGCTGCTTCAGGGACGCGTGAGCGGCCGCCCCTGAGACCCCGCGTGCCGCCGGCCGGGCACGAAGGCGCCGGTCCGTGGTGGCCGCGTCCCCCGCGGGCCACCGTCGGACCGGCGCCTTCTCCTGCTCCCCCGTACGTCCCCCCGTTGGAACCCCCGTTCTCGGTCGTTCCCCCGGGTCCCCCCGTGCCTCGCTCCCGCCGACCGCGGCCGGCGGAAGGAGCGGATCGCGGGCCCGGTTCCGTTCCGGCGCCCCGTGTCGCCGGTTCCGGAGCCGTGCCCTTCTCCGTGCCTCCACTCTCTCGTCAACGCGGGCAGGGTCCCATCCGCGTGCGTACTCATCCGGGCGGCTAGGTACGGGTACTCAGTCGTGCGCACCCCGGCTCACGGCAGCGCGTGCCCGGCCGGTCACCCGCGCGCCCGTCGTGGTACTCAGGCCGGCCCCGTCACCGGCCGTTCCCGCAGGTGCACGGCCCGGCGGCCCCTGGGACCGCATCGTCGGCGGCGGCGGATAAAGTCCCTGGCATGGCACGGATTGCGGTGATCGG
Organism: Streptomyces sp. NPDC097107; assembly: GCF_044762405.1. Classification (NCBI taxonomy): domain Bacteria; kingdom Bacillati; phylum Actinomycetota; class Actinomycetes; order Kitasatosporales; family Streptomycetaceae; genus Streptomyces; species Streptomyces sp. NPDC097107. Next base: position 372,413 of record NZ_JBIWEF010000001.1, read on the forward strand.
CGCCGGGATGGGCGCGATGGCGGCCGCGGCCCGGCTGGCCGTCGCGGGCCACCGGGTGGCGGTGTACGAGCGGACCGGGACGTACGGCGGAGCCCTGCGCCGCGTCGAGCGGGACGGCTTCTCCTTCGACACCGGTCCCGGTGTGCTGCCGCTGCCCGCGGTCTGGCGCGATCTGTTCGTCAAGACCGGCAAGGAGCCGCTGGAGTCCTGTGTCGAGCTGGTCCAGGTCGACCCGTCGTCACGGCACGTGTTCGCGGACGGGACGGAGGTGTCGCTGCCGAACGCCTCGCGGGCGGGCGTCGTCGCCGCCCTGGACGAGGCACTCGGCTCGACCGCCGCGCGGCGCTGGGGCGACTTCCTGGTGCGGGCCCGGGAGACCTGGGACCGGACGCGCCGCCCGCTCCTCGAAGAGCCGCTGTGGCCGAACTGGAAGGTGCTCGCCGAGCGCGAGCCCTATCCCGCGGTCCCGCACAAGCGGCTCCTGCGCACCCGGCGGGCCGGCACGCTCGCCGAGGTCGGCGCCTGGGAGCTGCGGGACGCCCGGCTCGCCGCCCTCCTGGAGAGCCACGCGCTCGCGTACGGCCTGGACCCCCGGACCGCCCCGGCGAACAGCGCCGTCCTGCCGTACATGGAGTACGCCTTCGGTGTGTGGTACGTGCGCGGCGGCGGTCTGCGGGAGCTGGCGCGGGCGGTGTACGAACGGTGCCTGGCCCGCCGGGTCGAGTTCCACTTCGGCGCCGAGGTCACGGGGATCGTCGAGAAGGACGGCCGGGTGGCGGGCGTGCGGCTGGCCGATGGCGTGGTGGCCGGGGCGGAGTTCGTGGTCGCCGGTGTGGCGCCCGGTGTGCTGGACCGCCTCTGCGGCGGGTCGGCGGTGCGGAGCGACGGCGAGGTGCCGCCGCGGCACGGTGGAGCGAGCCGGCTCTCGGTGCTGCTGGCGCTGCGGGGCGGCCGTCCGGAGGGCGCCGCGCACCGGACGGTGGTGCACGCGCCGGACCGCGAGGCCGAGTTGGAGGCGCTGTTCGGCCCGGCACCCGGCCTGCCCGCGCAACCGACCGTCACGGTCCTGCGTCCCGAGGACCCGGCGCTGGTCCCGGACCCGGACCACGAGGCGGTCACCCTGACCTCGGTGGTGCCCGCGGGCAGCGCAGCGGACACCGGGGACCACGCCGAGCGCCTCGTCGAGGCCGCGGAGCGTGCGGTACCGGGTCTGCGCGACCGTCTCCTGTGGCACGAGGTGCGCGCCCCGGCCGATGCCGCGGCGGACACCGGGGTGGCGGGCGGCGCGGTTCCGGTGCCGGCGCTGGCGGGGGCAGGCGGACGGCTGCTGCACCCGGCGAACGGCACGCGCGTGGGCGGGCTGTTCACGGTCGGCGGCTGGTCCCACCCCGGCGGGGGGCTGCCGCACGCGGGAATGTCGGGCGCGCTGGTCGCCGGGCTGATCGTGGAGGGACCGGAGTTCCGGGGCTCCCAGTGAGCGGCAGGGGCCGGCCATCGGGCCCCTGAGACAGCGTCAGAAGCGGTACTGCTCGTCGTAGCCCTGACCCTGGTCCTGCGTCTGGCCGTTGCCCTGGTACGGATACGTCTGCTCCGGCGGGAGTTCGCCCCCGTAGGGGTCGTCGGTGCTGCGCTGCTGCGGCACCCACACCCCGCCGGCCGGGGTCTCGCCGCCGGGCGTGCCGGTGGCGTACTGGTCCTGCGCGTAGCCCTGCTGGCCGTACTGCTGTCCGCCGGTCGTGTCGTAGGAGCCGGTGTCGTACGACGCCCCGCCGTAGGTGTGGGTGCCGATGTACGGGTCGGAGTAGGCGGCGTACTGCTGCTGGCCGCCGGTGTCGTAGCCGTACCCCTGCTGCCCGTAGCCCGAGTAGTCGTAGGCGTATGACTGATCGGCGCCCTGCGCGGCCGCGGCCGGTGCCTGCTGGTCCTGGGCGTAGCCGGCGTCGGCGTACACGCCGTACGAGCCGGTGTCGTCCGGCATGGGCTGCGGCTCGTGGACGGCGGTGGTCTCCGCGGCCGGGGGGTCGGCGGGGCGGGCCGGGGTGAAGACGTCGTCGCGGTCGTAGTCGTCACGGTCGTAGTCGTCACGGCCGTAGTCGTCACGGCCGTAGTCGTCACGGCCGTACGCGTCGCCGCCGTAGGGCGGACCGTCCTGACCGGACGCGTGGCCCTGCGCACGGTCGTCGTAGACGTCGTGGTCGCCCCGGCCGCCCTCGGCCGCCTCGAGCCCGGCGACCTCCAACGTCGGTGCCTGGCGGCCCCGTTCGGGACGGCCGCGCCTGCCGACGAGGCTCGCCGGGGCGTTGACCGCCCACCCGGCCTCGAAGCCGCGGCGGAACGACAGCGTGACGTAGGTCTGGCCGACGGCGAACGCGGCCGTCCCCAGCCCGATGACGATCACGTTCGACATGAGCACACCGGCCACGACACCGACGAAGCCGCCGAAGGCGAGCAGCCGCCAGCGCAGCCGCGCCTTGTACTGCAGCAGCACCTCACCGAGCAGCCACAGCGCGACGACGCCGAACGCGATGTAGAGGACCGTCCAGCCCATGTACGCCCCTCTCCCAGTGGCCGACACGCAGTGGCCGTTACGCAGTGTGTCGCAAATATGTGCGGCCGGTCTAGGCCCGCGGTGGGTGGTGCAGGCCCAGGTTCTCGTAGATTTCCAGGGTCGCCGTGGAGTTGTTGAGCGTGATGAAGTGCAGTCCGGGGACGCCCTCGGCCAGCAGCCGCGCGCAGAACTCCGTGGCGAACTCGATGCCAATGGAGCGTACAGCGGTCGGATCGTCCTTTGCTGTGAGGATCCGCTCTTTCAGCTCGGCCGGGAACGAGGCGTTGCTGAGCTTTGGCAACCTCTCCAGCATCTTCACACTGGTCACCGGCATGACCTCGGGGATGACCGGGGTCTCGCAGCCGGCCGCGGCGACCCGGTCGCGCAGGCGCAGGTAGGACTCGGGCTGGAAGAACATCTGCGTGATCGCGTAGTCGGCGCCGGCCCGGCACTTGTCGACGAAGTGCCGCACGTCCGTGTCCCAGTCGGCGGAGCGCGGGTGCATCTCGGGGAAGGCCGCGACGCCGACGCAGAAGTCACCCGACTCCTTGATGAGGCGGACCAGTTCGGCGGCGTAGGTCAGGCCCTCGGGGTGGGCGATCCAGTCGGCCGTCGGGTCGCCGGGCGGGTCGCCGCGCACGGCCAGCATGTTGCGGATCCCGGCGTCGGCGTACTGGCCGATGATGTTGCGCAGCTCGGCGACGGAGTGGTCGACGGCCGTGAGGTGTGCCACCGGGGTCAGTGTCGTGTCGGCGACGATCTGCTGGGTCTCCTTGACCGTCCCCGCGCGCGTGGAACCACCCGCGCCGTAGGTGACGGAGACGAAGTCGGGGGCGACCGCCTCCACCCGCCGCAGCGCGCTCCACAGGTTCCTCTCGCCCTTGGCCGTCTTCGGCGCGGAGAACTCGAACGAGTACGTCGTCTTGCCGGACGCGAGCATGTCGCGCACGGTGCGTGCGCGATCAGTCCTGGTGGATGCGGTTCCGAGGGCCATACGGGCAGGTTAGCCAGGGGGCGGCGGTCACCCAACCGGATGCGGGATATTTGTCCGCATTGTCGAGTTGTTGTCCACCCCTTGGACACATGCCACCGGCACCCGCCTATGCCTGCCGCAGTCGCTTCGTGAACTCGGCAGCGGCGGCGCCCGGATCGTCCGCCGCGGTGATCGCCCGGACGACCACGACGCGCCGGGCACCGGCCTCCAGCACCTCGTCGAGGTTGCCGAGGTCGATGCCGCCGATGGCGAACCAGGGGCGGTCCGTGCCGAGTGCGGCCGTGTGCCGTACCAGGTCGAGGCCGGGTGCGTGGCGGCCGGGCTTGGTGGGGGTCGGCCAGCACGGGCCGGTGCAGAAGTAGTCCACGCCGTCCTGGACGGCGGCAGCGGCGGCCTCGGAACCGGCGTGCGTGGAGCGGCCGACGAGGACGGCGTCGCCGAGGATCGCGCGGGCGGCGGGCACCGGGAGGTCGCCCTGCCCGAGGTGCAGCACGTCGGCGCGGGCGGCGTGGGCGACGTCCGCCCGGTCGTTGACCGCGAGGAGCTTGCCGTGCCGGGCGCAGGCGTCGGCGAAGACCTCGAGGTGCTCCAGCTCCTCCCCCGCCTCCATGCCCTTGTCGCGCAGCTGCACGATGTCGACGCCGCCCGCCAGCACCGCGTCGAGGAACTCGGGCAGGTCGCCCTGGCTGCGGCGGGCGTCCGTGCACAGGTAGAGCCGGGCGTCGGCGAGCCGGGCGCGGGCGGTCGCTGCGGTGTCGGGCATGCGGATGTCCCCCAGGTCGGTGGCGTGGGCCCGCGGCGGACCCCGCGGCCTTGGCTTGTGTCCCGAGGATACGGAGCGTGCCTCGCCACCGTCGCCTCGCGGCCCACCGGCACGGAGAGGCCGCCGCCCCCGGCCCCGGAATCAGAAGTCCGCCGCTCCCGAGAGCCGCGGACTCCCCCTCGTGCCACCGTCGCCTCGCGGCCCACCGGCACGGAGAGGCCGCCCCCGGCCCCGGAACCAGGAGGCCGCCGCTCCCGAGAGCCGCGGACTCCCCCTCGTGCCACCGTCGCCTCGCGGCCCACCGGCACGGAGAGGCCGCCGCTCCCGGCCACCGGAACCGGGAGAGCGCCGCTCCCGGTGGCCGCGGACTCCCCCTCGGCCCCGAGAAACACGGCGGCGGCGGGTCGCCGCCGTGGCGTACGGGACCGCGGGCCGTCGTGGCCGCCGGGGGCCGTTGCTCGCGGCCCGAACGCCGGGCGGGTCTGTCAGGTCAGACGGCGAGCGCCTGGGCGCGGCGCTTCACCTCCGTGCCGCGATTCTCGCTCAGCGCCTGGGCGGGCGTCCCGGGCAGGGTCTCGTCGGGCGTGAAGAGCCACTCCAGCATCTCCTCGGCGGTGAAGCCGTCGTCCCGCAGCAGCGTCAGGGTCCCGACCAGGCCCTTGACGACCTTGTCCTCGTCGATGAAGGCCGCGGGGATGTGCAGCGCGCGGTTCTCACCGCGCCGTACGGCGATGAGCTGGCCTTCCTTGATCAGCTGGCGTACGCGGGTCACCTCGACGCCGAGCATCTCGGCGATGTCGGGGACGGTGAGCCAGGCAGGCACGAGAGCATCGATCTTTGCGTCAATCTCGGTCACGTCCCAAGCCTGCCATCTGGCACTGACAGTCGGAAACCAGACCCGTCCGACCCGGGTCGCCGCACCCGGGCGGAGGGCTACGCCGCCGCCGCCTTCAGCGGCCTCGCCGGGTCGGCCAGCAGCCGCGGGTCCATCGTCGTGCCGGCCTGGATCACGCGTCTGCCCTGGGCCAGGTCCCGGGGACGGCCCACCGCCAGCAGGGCGACCAGGCGGTCCTCGCGCAGCCAGCAGACCGTCCAGGCGGGGCCCGACGGGTCGCCGCGCCACAGGGTGGTGTCGGTGGCCGTGTGATGACCGGCGTACTGGACGAAGCGGCCGAACTGCTCGGACCAGAAGTACGGCACCGGGTCGTAGGCCACCGGGGCCTCACCGACGGCGGCGCCGATGATGTTGGCGGCGACCGTGCGCGGGCCCTGGAGGGCGTTGTCCCAGTGGTGCACCAGGAGCCGCTCGCCGTAGCGGCCGGACGGGAAGGAGGCACAGTCGCCGACCGCGTAGACGTCCGGGACGGAGGTGCGCAGGCGGTCGTCGGCCAGGACGTCGCCGTGCGCGCCGAGGTCGATCCCGGAACCGGCGAGCCAGGCGGTGGCGGGCCGGGCTCCGATGCCGACGACGACCGCGCCGGCGGGCAGCCGCGAGCCGTCGTCGAGGACGACGACGTGGCCGGGCGCGCCGGGTCCGCCGGGCTTCCCGGGACCGCCCGTCTCGACGCGCTCCACGCGCGCGTGGGTGCGCAGTACGGCGCCCGAGTCGGCGTACCAGCCGGTCATCGGCGCGGCGACCTCGGCGGGCAGAGCGCCGGCGAGGGGCCGGCCGGCGGCCTCCACGACGGTCACGGCGCAGCCCGCCTCCCGCGCGGCGGTGGCGAACTCGGCGCCGATCCAGCCCGCGCCGACGACCACGATGTCGTGCTGCCGGGCGAGCACCGGCCGCAGCCGTTCGGCGTCGTCCAGGGTGCGCAGCAGGTGCACTCCGGGCACGCCCTGCGCACCGGGCAGCCGGATCGGTTCGGCGCCGGTCGCGAGGACGAGGAGGTCGTACGGCACAGGTCCGTCGGAGGTGTCCAGGACGTGCGCGCGGGGGCGGACGCCCAGGGCCTCGCAGCCGAGCCGCAGGCTGATGCCGAGCGCCTGGAAGTCGACGTCGAAGGCGGAGCCCTCGGCCGTGCCGAGCAGGACGGCCTTGGACAGCGGGGGACGGTCGTACGGCTGGTGCGGCTCCGCGCCGATCAGGGTCACGGTGCCGGTGAAGCCCTGCTCCCGCAGGGCGACCGCGGTCTGCACGCCCGCCATGCCGGCGCCCACCACGACCACGCGGCGCTCCGCGTCCGCTCCCCGTTCCCGGGTCTGCTCCTGCGTCTGCTCGCTCACCTGATCACCTTAGACACCGGCACCTGGTCGGTCAGTGCCCGTGCGCGGTGACCTGCTCCACAACGCTCGTCCCGCTGCCCCGCTGCGACTCCCACTCCCAGGCCTCGTCCAGGCGCACCCGCCCGTCCGGCAGCTCGGCGACGGTCGACACGCAGTGTCCCGACGACGTGCTTCCGTCGGTCTTGAGCTGCACGTACCGGAAGTCGAGGCGGTCGCCCTCCCTGGTGCCCACCAGCCGCCCCCGGACGACGTCACCGCCCGCGTACTCGGCCCATACGGCGCCGTCCTGCTCGTGATAGGTGAAGCGGGTGCGCGTACCCACCTGGCCGGGCGCCTGGTCGGCGACGGGGGCGAGAACGAGACCGTCGAGTGAACGCGCCACGGGCGGAGGCTCCCTTACGAGTGCGATGTGCTGCGGGCTAGGGTGGCCAACGTAAAGCACTCGCGGGAGCCCGGACGCACCGGGCTGAGAGGGAGGCTGGCGGCCTCCGACCGTACGAACCTGATCCGGGTCATGCCGGCGAAGGGAGGGGCTGGACGCCCATGTCGTCACCACCGACTTCCGCTTCCGTGTCCGGAGCCGCCGCGAGGCCCGCGTCGTCGCGTACGCCGGACGTCCTCGTCGTCGGCGGCGGGATCATCGGCCTGGTCACTGCCTGGCGGGCCGCGCAGCGCGGGCTCGCCACGGCTCTCGTGGACCCCGAGCCGGGCGGTGGGGCCGCCCAGGTGGCCGCCGGGATGCTGGCCGCCGTGACGGAGCTGCACTACGGCGAGCAGACGCTGCTCGCGCTGAACCTCGCCTCGGCCCGCCGCTACCCGGAATTCGCGGCCGAGCTGGCCGACCTGACGGGCCACGACCTCGGTTACCGCCGGTGCGGCACCCTCGCCGTCGCGCTGGACGCCGACGACCGGGCCCACCTGCGGGAACTGCACGCGCTCCAGCAGCGGTCGGGCCTGGAGTCCGAGTGGCTGTCGGGGCGCGAGTGCCGGCGCCTGGAGCCGATGCTCGCGCCGGGCGTGCGCGGGGGCCTGCGGGTGGACGGCGACCACCAGATCGACCCCCGCCGCCTCGCCGGCGCGCTGGTGGCCGCCTGCGAGCGCGCGGGCGTCGTCTTCCACCGGGTGTGGGCCGACCGGCTCACCGTCGGGCGCGGCGGCGAGCGGGCCACGGGTGTCGTCACGGCCGACGGCACCGCGCTGGAGGCCGGGCAGGTGGTACTGGCCTCAGGCAGCCTGAGCGGGCGGTTCACGGGCGTCCCCGAGGACGTGCTGCCGCCGGTGCGGCCCGTGAAGGGGCAGGTGCTGCGGCTGACGATGCCGCGGACGCACGGGCCGCTGCTGAACCGGACGGTGCGTGCCGTGGTGCGCGGCAACCCCCTCTACCTGGTGCCCCGGGAGAGCGGCGAGCTGGTCGTCGGCGCCACCAGCGAGGAGCTGGGCTGGGACACGACGGTGACCGCGGGCGGCGTCTACGAGTTGCTGCGCGACGCCCACGAGCTGGTCCCCGGCATCACCGAGCTGCCTCTGGTGGAGACCCGGGCGGGCCTGCGCCCCGGGTCCCCGGACAACGCCCCGCTGCTCGGCCCGACCGGGCTGGCGGGCCTGCTGCTCGCCACCGGGCACTTCCGCAACGGCGTCCTGCTCACCCCGGTCACCGGCGACGCCATGGCACACGTCCTGACCACCGGGGAGCTGCCGGCGGAGGCCCGCCCCTTCACCCCCCGGCGCTTCGGCGCCGCTCCCGCACTCCAGCGACTCTCGGAGCAGCCCGCATGAACATCTCCGTCAACGGCGAGCCGCGCCAGGTGGCTCCCGGCACGGCCCTGGACGCCCTGGTGGGCACGCTCACCGCGGCGCCGTCCGGTGTGGCCGCCGCCCTGAACGAAACCGTCGTCCCGCGCGCGCAGTGGCCCGCCACCGCGCTGGCCGACGGCGACCGCGTCGAAGTCCTCACCGCCGTCCAAGGAGGCTGACCATGGCCGACGATCCCTTCGTCCTCGGCGGTACGTCCTACGGGTCCCGCCTGATCATGGGCACCGGCGGGGCGCCCAGCCTCGACGTGCTGGAGCGCGCACTCGTGGCCTCCGGGACCGAGCTGACGACCGTCGCGATGCGGCGCGTCAACGCCTCGGTGCACGGGTCCGTGCTGTCGGTGCTCGAGAAGCTCGGCATCCGGGTGCTGCCGAACACGGCCGGCTGCTTCACCGCCGGGGAGGCCGTCCTCACCGCCCGCCTCGCGCGCGAGGCCCTCGGCACCGACCTCGTGAAGCTGGAGGTCATCGCCGACGAGCGCACCCTGCTGCCGGACCCGATCGAGCTGCTGGACGCGGCGGAGACGCTGGTCGACGACGGGTTCACGGTGCTGCCGTACACGAACGACGACCCGGTCCTGGCGCGGAAGCTGGAGGACGTCGGGTGCGCCGCGATCATGCCGCTCGGTTCGCCGATCGGGTCGGGGCTGGGCATCCGCAACCCGCACAACTTCGAGCTGATCGCGGAGCACGCGGGTGTGCCGGTGATCCTGGACGCGGGGGCCGGTACGGCGTCGGACGTGGCGCTGGCGATGGAGCTGGGGTGTGCGGGTGTGATGCTCGCCTCGGCGGTGACGCGGGCGCAGGAGCCGGTGCTGATGGCGGAGGGGATGCGGTTCGCCGTGGAGGCGGGGCGCTGTGCGCGGCGGGCGGGGCGGATTCCGCGGCGGCGGTTCGCCGAGGCGTCGTCTCCCGCGGAGGGCCTCGCGGCGCTGGATCCGGAGCGGCCCGCTTTTCAGTAGTCCCGGGTTGTCCTGGCGTTTCGTCTCCCACCCACGCGCCGCCCGTTTCCAGTCGGACAAGTGGGCCTCGCCCGCGGGGGTACGTCGCCGTCGGCGGCCGGCCGTGCGTGGGAAGCGTCACAGGTGCGCTGCAGTACCGCACCCGATCGTCGGCGACGACGCCGGGTGTCCGTGGTGGCTCGTAGACTCACCTGCGTGGACACGACCCTTCAGGACCCTCTCGTCGGGCAGGTGCTCGACGGCCGGTACCGCGTCGAGGCGCGGATCGCGGTGGGCGGGATGGCCACGGTCTACCGGGCCGTGGACACCCGCCTGGACCGCGTGCTCGCGCTGAAGGTGATGCACCCGACGCTCGCGACCGACGCCACCTTCGTGGAGCGGTTCATCCGCGAGGCGAAGTCGGTGGCCCGGCTCGACCACCCCAACGTCGTACAGGTGTTCGACCAGGGGGCCGAGGGGGCGTACGTCTACCTGGCCATGGAGTACATCGCCGGCTGCACCCTGCGTGACGTGCTGCGCGAGCGCGGGGCGCTGCGGCCGCGGGCCGCGCTGGACATCCTGGAGCCGGTGCTGGCCGCGCTCGGCGCCGCGCACCGGGCCGGATTCGTGCACCGGGACATGAAGCCGGAGAACGTCCTGATAGGCGACGACGGCCGGGTCAAGGTCGCCGACTTCGGCCTGGTCCGGGCCGTGGACACGGTCACCAGCACCACCGGCTCCGTCCTCGGCACCGTCTCGTACCTGGCGCCCGAGCAGATCGAACACGGCACCGCCGACCCCAGGGTCGACGTGTACGCCTGCGGCGTCGTCCTGTACGAGATGCTGACCGGCGGCAAGCCGCACGACGGGGACTCCCCCGCCCAGGTGCTCTACAAGCACCTGCACGAGGACGTGCCGCCGCCGTCGGCCGCCGTGCCGGGGATGGCGTACGAGCTGGACGAGCTGGTCGCCTCGGCGACCGCGCGCAACCCGGAGATCCGGCCGCACGACGCCGTGGCGCTGCTCTCGCAGGCCCGCCAGGCGCGCGGGGCGCTGAGCGCGGACCAGCTGGACGCGGTGCCACCGCAGGCGCTCGCCGCGGAGCACGACAACGCCGAGGACCGCACGAGCGTGATCCCGCGCGCGCTGACAATGCCCCGGCCGCTGCCCGTCGACGAGGACGAGGCCGGCGGCCACGGTGGCGCCGGGTTCCCCGCGGACGGGATCCACCGCACCAGCCGGCTGGCGGCTCCCCCGCCGGCGCCGCCCCGGCGCCGGCGGCCGGAGCTGCGGCGCGGCCCGCTGACGATCGTCGTGGCCGTACTGCTGGTGCTCGGCGTCGGCACGGGCGTCTGGTACATCAACTCCGGCCAGTTCACCAAGGTGCCGCCGCTGCTGTCCAAGACCGAGGCGCAGGCCCGGGACCGGCTGGAGGACTCCGGGCTGGACGCAGGCACGGTCCGGCACGCTTACAGCGACACCGTGGAGCGCGGCAAGGTCATCAGCACCGACCCCGGAGTGGGCACCCGCATCCGGAAGAACGACTCCGTGTCGTTCACGATCTCCGACGGCCCCGACACCGTGAAGCTGCCGGACGTCCAGGGCTACAAGCTGGACCGGGCCCGGACCGTGCTGAAGGACGAGGGGCTGGAGCCGGGCATGGTGACCCGGGCGTTCAGCGACGAGGTCCCCAAGGGCTTCGTGATCTCCACGAAGCCGAAGACGGGCACCACGGTGCGCTCGGGCTCGGCGGTCGCCCTGGTCGTCAGCAAGGGCAGCCCGATCGACGTCCCGGACGTCACCGGCGACGACCTGGCCGACGCGCGGGCCGAGCTGACGGAGGCCGGCCTGAAGGTGAAGGTCGCCGAGGAGCAGGTGAACTCCGAGTACGACAGGGGTCAGGTCGCCCGGCAGACGCCTGACCGGGGCAGCCGCGCCGCCGAGGGCGACACGGTGACGCTCACGGTGTCCAAGGGCCCCGAGATGATCGAGGTCCCGGACGTGGTCGGCGACAGCGTGGACGACGCCAAGCGGACGCTGAAGGACGCCGGCTTCCAGGTGGACGAGGACCGCGGCCTGCTCGGGCTGTTCGGCGACACGGTGAAGGACCAGTCGGTCGACGGCGGGGACACGGCTCCCAAGGGGTCGACCGTCACCATCACGATCCGCTGACGAGGCGGCCCGCCGGCCGGAGAGCGGGCGGGGCCGGCCGGCGCACACCGCGAGCGGTCGACCAAGCCGAACAAGTGGTCAACCAGCCCCGCATCAAAGGCTCTTGCCCTCTCTGTTTCCCACAGCGGGGACCGCTACTGTGCGGCTCCGCAGACGGTCGGGGGGAGGGCGTCCGGGGGCGGACCCGGTGGTGCGGACGGCCGTCACCGACGGCTGGCAGGTGAGCATCCTCGGCCCCGCCGGGAACCCGGTCGGCGGAGGGGTCTTCGTCCCGCCCCGCTCCGTTCTGACCTGCGCCCATGTCGGGACGTCGGCCAGGGGCGGACGTCTTGGCACGACCCGCGCGCGACCGTCACGGTGACCGCCGGCAGCGGACTGAAGCGAGGACCTCGCCGAGCTCTTCCCGGGCACGCCGGACCACCGTGCTTCCGTCGACCGATATCTCCTGGAGGCCGTACACGTCCTCGTCGACGGGTTCGCCCAGGACCCGGCCGCCGTTCGGCAGCGCGAAGCCTACGACGTCCCCCATGCGCACCCTCGCCTGGGCTCGGCAGCGCCGGTGCGGTGGTGCGGTCGTACCCTGGTCCGGGGTCCGCCCACACGTCCTGGCATCCTTGGTCCGGTCATGAGTACCGCGTCTTCTTCCTCCCGTATGCCGCGCAACCCCGTCGGCGGTCACGTCCCCGTGGCCGGCGGCCTGCACTCCGTGGGCCTGTCCTACGCCCGTGAGCTGAAGGCGGAGGCCGTGCAGGTCTTCGTCGCCAATCCGCGCGGCTGGGCCACGCCGGCCGGCAACCCGAAGCAGGACGAGGCCTTCCGGGATGCCTGCGCGGCCGGGTCGCTCCCCGCCTACGTGCACGCCCCTTACCTGATCAACTTCGGTTCGCACACCGAGGCGACGGTGGAGCGGTCGGTGGAGTCGCTGCGCCACTCGCTGCGGCGCGGGCGGGCGATCGGCGCGCTCGGCGTGGTCGTGCACACCGGCAGCGCGACCGGCGGCCGGGAGCGGTCGGTGGCGCTGAAGCAGGTACGGGAGTACCTGCTGCCGCTGCTCGACGAGCTCACCCACGACGACGACCCGTACCTGCTGCTGGAGTCGACCGCCGGTCAGGGCGCCTCCCTGTGCTCGCGCACCTGGGACTTCGGGCCGTACTTCGAGGCGCTGGACGCCCACCCGAAGCTCGGCGTGTGCCTGGACACCTGCCACATCTTCGCGGCGGGCCACGACCTGACCGGCCCGTCCGGCATGCACCAGACCCTCGACCTGCTGGTGGACACGGTCGGCGAGGGCCGGCTCAAGCTGATCCACGCCAACGACTCCAAGGACGTGGCCGGGGCCCACAAGGACCGGCACGAGAACATCGGCGCCGGTCACATCGGCGAGGACCCGTTCCGGGCGCTGATGACCCACCCCGCGACCGAGGGCGTGCCGCTGGTCATCGAGACACCGGGCGGCAAGGAGGGGCACGCGGCGGACGTGGAGCGGCTGAAGAAGCTCCGCGACGGCTGACCCGCGGGGCCGTGCCGTGCGGGAGGTCAGAGCCCGGGGCCGTCCCCGGGCTCCTCCTGGTAGGAGTAGCGCTGCTCCTGCCACGGGTCGCCGATGTTGTGGTAGCCGCGTTCCTCCCAGAAGCCGCGGCGGTCGGCGGTCATGTACTCGATGCCGCGGACCCATTTCGGGCCCTTCCAGGCGTACAGGTGCGGGACCACCAGCCGGAGCGGGAAGCCGTGCTCGGCGGTGAGCAGCTCGCCGTCCTTGTGGGTGGCGAAAAGGGTGCGTTCGGCGGCGAAGTCGGACAGCCGCAGGTTCGAGCTGAAGCCGTACTCCGCCCACACCATCACATGGGTGACGGCGGGCGCGGGCGGGGCGAGGTCCAGGATCGTGGCGGCCGGAACGCCGCCCCACTCGGAGCCGAGCATGCTGAACTTCGTGACGCAGTGCAGGTCGGCGACGACCGTGGTGTACGGCAGGGCGGTGAACTCGTCATGGGTCCAGCCGTGCTTGTCGCCGTCGGCGGTGGTGCCGAAGACCCGGAACTCCCAGCGCTCGGGGCGGAACTTGGGGACCGGGCCGTAGTGCGTGACCGGCCAGCCGCGCTGCAGCCGCTGTCCCGGTGGGAGCTCGAACCGCGACGCTCCTTCCGGACCGCCTTCTCCCGATTCGTTTCCCGCCGGCTGACCCATGCCTCCATCCTGACAGACCCGGACCGATGCCCCTGACCCGCCCCGCTTACATTCGGGCAAACATGCACAAGCACCGACAATCACGACTAAGCCTGCACTTGCTTACTAAGTCGAGACTTACTGGACGATCTTCGATGCCGGTGCAATCATGCGGCGCAACACGCCAGTTCCCGTTCGAAGGAGCGTCAAGCGATGCAGGGCGACCCCGAGGTCATCGAGTTCCTCAATGAGCAGCTGACCGCCGAGCTCACGGCGATCAACCAGTACTTCCTGCACGCGAAGCTGCAGGACCACAAGGGCTGGACCAAGCTCGCGAAGTACACGCGCGCGGAGTCCTTCGACGAGATGCGCCACGCGGAGGTGCTCACCGACCGCATCCTGCTCCTGGACGGCCTGCCGAACTACCAGCGGCTCTTCCACGTGCGGGTCGGCCAGAGCGTGACCGAGATGTTCCAGGCCGACCGGGAGATCGAGGTCGAGGCGATCGACCGGCTGCGCCGCGGCATCGAGGTGATGCGGGCCAAGAACGACATCACGTCGGCCAACGTCTTCGAGGCGATCCTCGCCGACGAGGAGCACCACATCGACTACCTGGAGACGCAGCTCGACCTGATCGAGAAGCTGGGCGAGTCGCTCTACCTGTCGACGGTCATCGAGCAGGTCCAGCCGGACTCGTCCGGCCCCGGCTCGCTGTAGTCGGGCCGCTCGCCGCAGCCGGGCCGCTCGCTTGGACTAGGCCGCTTCCGGGAGCTCCACGAGGACCGGTTCCTTCTGGTCGGCCAGTTGCCGGCGGGGGCAGGCGCCGCGGCCGAGCAGCGCCTGGATGCGCCGCACGCAGCCGCCGCAGTCGGTGCCGGCCTTGCAGGCGGAGGCGATCTGCCGGGGCGTGCAGGCGCCGGCTTCCGCGTGGCCCTTCACCTGTTCCTCGGTGACACCGAAGCAGCTGCAGACGAACACGCGGTTCACCTCCCGAGCGGGGTACAAGGCCTGCCGTACCGACGACCGGAAGGCCCGGCTGGTCGGTGAGGCAAACCTAACCTTACCCACCACGCAAGGTCGGCAAAAGTGGAGGGGGCGCGGATCGTGTGTGACCCGCGCCCCATTCACCGCCCCCAGCGGGGGCCGACCGTCACTGGTCCCGGTACATCTCCGCCACCAGGAAGGCCAGGTCGAGCGACTGGCTGCGGTTGAGCCGCGGGTCGCAGGCCGTCTCGTAGCGCTGGTGCAGGTCGTCGACGAAGATCTCGTCGCCGCCGCCCACGCACTCGGTGACGTCGTCGCCGGTCAGCTCCACGTGGATGCCGCCCGGGTGGGTGCCGAGCGACTTGTGGACCTCGAAGAAGCCCTTGACCTCGTCGAGCACGTCGTCGAAGCGGCGGGTCTTGTGGCCGGAGGCCGCCTCGTAGGTGTTGCCGTGCATCGGGTCGGTGATCCAGGCGACGGTCGCGCCGGACGCGGTGACCTTCTCCACCAGCTCGGGGAGCTTGTCGCGGACCTTGTCCGCGCCCATGCGGACGATGAAGGTCAGCCGGCCCGGCTCACGCTCCGGGTCCAGGCGCTCGATGTACTGGAGCGCCTCCTCGGCCGTCGTCGTCGGGCCGAGCTTGATGCCGATCGGGTTGCGGATGCGCGAGGCGAACTCGATGTGCGCGTGGTCCAGCTGCCGGGTGCGCTCACCGATCCACACCATGTGCCCGGAGACGTCGTACAGCTGCCCGGTGCGCGAGTCGACGCGGGTGAGCGCCGACTCGTAGTCGAGCAGCAGCGCCTCGTGCGAGGAGAAGAACTCGACGGTCTTGAACTCCTCCGGGTCCGTGCCGCAGGCGTGCATGAAGTTCAGCGCCTGGTCGATCTCCCGGGCGAGCTGCTCGTAGCGCTGGCCGGAGGGCGAGGACTTCACGAAGTCCTGGTTCCAGGCGTGCACCTGGCGCAGGTCGGCGTAGCCGCCGGTGGTGAAGGCGCGCACCAGGTTCAGCGTGGACGCCGACGCGTGGTACATGCGCTTGAGCCGCTCGGGGTCCGGGATCCGGGCCGCTTCGGTGAAGTCGAAGCCGTTGACGGAGTCGCCGCGGTAGGTCGGCAGCGTCACGCCGTCGCGGGTCTCGGTCGGCTTCGAGCGCGGCTTGGAGTACTGGCCGGCGATGCGGCCGACCTTCACCACGGGCACGGAGGCGGCGTACGTGAGGACGGCGCCCATCTGGAGCAGCGTCTTCAGCTTGTTGCGGATGTGGTCCGCGGACACGGCGTCGAAGGCCTCGGCGCAGTCGCCGCCCTGGAGGAGGAACGCCTCTCCCTTGGCGACGGCCGCCATCCGGGCGCGCAGCTGGTCGCACTCGCCCGCGAAGACGAGCGGCGGATACGACTCGAGGTCCGCGATCACTGCGCGCAGAGCCTCGGTGTCGGGGTACTCGGGCTGCTGCGCCGCGGGCAGGTCTCGCCAGGTGTTGCCGGCGCTCGGGCCGGTCTTAGCGTTCACGGTCACCCCTCAACCCTACGGGGTCCCGTCATCCGGTTTTCGTACGGCTCGACAGGTGAGACGGCGCCCCGGTGCGGGCGGCGGGGCGGCGGGGGTTGGTCGCCTCACGCGCCTTCGAAGTTCGAACCACGGACGTCTCACATCCATACCGCGCGCATTGCCTGAGCCGGAGCAGGATCGGCGGCGGCCGGAACACGTACGACATGATCGCCCGACGCCGTTCGGCGCCGTTGCACGTGCCGGGATTCGGGACGTGCCGCGGCGCCGCGGGCGATGCGCTAAGGTCGGCCGCATGTTCGCGCATTCGACCCAGAACTGGTGGTGGACCGCTCATCCGGCGGCCCACTGACTGCGCGTGACGAAAGACTTCGCGAAGGCCGCCCGAGGGGCGGCCTTCGGTGTTTTCGCGACCGGGCCGTTCCTCCCACCGAGAGTCTCGACGAGAGACCGAGAGGGACACCGATCATGACATCGCTCGACGGCCTCCTGGCCGACCCCCGCCCGTTCGCCCTGCTCCGCCGCCGCACCCCGGGCCGTGATCACGACACCGTGGAACTGCTGCTCGGCCCGGTGACGGAGCACGACAGACTCGCGGGCCTGCCCGACGAAGGGCTGGCGCTCGTCCCCTTCCGGCAGATCCGCGAGCGCGGCTTCGACGTCCGCGACGACGGCACACCCCTGCTGGTGCTGACCCCCGAGGAGCGGCACGACATCCCGCTGGCCGACGCCCTCGCCGCCCTCCCCGCGCACGACGTCCGCGTCGAGGGCGGCGGCTTCAACGTCGGCGACGAGGAGTACGCGGAGATCGTCGGGCGCGTGCTGGACGAGGAGATCGGGGGCGGCGAGGGCGCCAACTTCGTGATCCGGCGGACGTACGAGGGGCGGGTCCCGGGGTTCGGGCGGGCCGACGCGCTGGCACTGTTCCGGCGGCTGCTGGAGGGCGAGCGGGGCGCGTACTGGACGTTCGTGGTGCACACCGGGGACCGGACGCTGGTCGGGGCCAGCCCCGAGGTGCACGTGCGGATGTCCGGCGGCACGGTCGTCATGAACCCGATCAGCGGGACGTACCGCTACCCCGCCGAGGGCCCGACCCCCGAGCACCTGCTCCGCTTCCTCGCCGACGGCAAGGAGATCGAGGAGTTGTCGATGGTGGTCGACGAGGAGCTCAAGATGATGTGCACCGTCGGCGACATGGGCGGCGTGGTCGTCGGGCCGCGGCTGAAGGAGATGGCGCACCTCGCGCACACCGAGTACGAACTGCGCGGCCGCTCCTCACTGGACGCGCGGGAGGTACTGAAGGAAACGATGTTCGCGGCGACGGTCACCGGGTCGCCGGTGCAGAACGCCTGCCGGGTCATCCAGCGGCACGAGGCCGGCGGGCGCGGCTACTACGCGGGCGCGCTGGCACTGCTCGGGCGGGATTCCGGCGGCGCCCAGACGCTCGACTCCCCCATCCTCATCCGTACCGCCGACATCGACGCCGCCGGACGGCTGCGGGTGCCGGTCGGCGCCACGCTGGTGCGGGGCTCGGACCCGGCGGGCGAGGTCGCGGAGACCCACGCCAAGGCGGCCGGGGTGCTGGCGGCGCTGGGCGTACGTCCGTCCCGGCCGCGCGCGGAGGCCGGGCGGCCGAAGCTGGCCGACGACCCGCGCGTGCGGGCGGCGCTGGACGGGCGCCGGGCCTCGCTGGCGCCGTTCTGGCTGCGGATGCAGGAACCGTCGGACTCGCTGGAGGGGCATGCCCTGGTCGTCGACGCGGAGGACACCTTCACGGCGATGCTCGCGCACCTGCTGCGTTCCTCGGGGCTCACCGTGAGTGTGCGGCGCCACGACGAGCCGGGGCTGCGCGAGGCGGTGCTCGGGCACGAGGGCCCGGTGGTGCTGGGGCCCGGCCCGGGTGATCCGGCCGACCCCGCCGATCCCAAGATGCGCTCCCTGCGCGCCCTGACCGCCGAAGTGGTCCGGGGGAACCGGCACGGTGTCCTCGGCGTCTGCCTCGGGCACGAGCTGATCGCGGCGGAGCTGGGGCTGGACACCGTCCGCAAGGAGGTGCCGTACCAGGGGGCGCAGACGGAGATCGACCTGTTCGGGCGGCGCGAGACCGTCGGCTTCTACAACAGCTTCACCGCGCGCTGCGACGACGAGACCGCCGCGGAGCTGGCCGCGCACGGGGTGGAGGTCAGCCGCGCCGACAACGGCGAGGTGCACGCGCTGCGCGCCGCGAGGTTTGCGTCGGTGCAGTTCCACCCGGAGTCCGTGCTGACGCTGAACGGCGCCGCGATCGTGCGGGAGCTGGCCGGTCAGCTGCGCGGCACGAGCACGTTCTCCGAGCGGCGGCCCTCCCGGTAGTCGAGGACGTTCTGCACCGTGGCGTCGACGATCTGGCCGACGGCGTCCTCGGTGTAGTAGGCCTGGTGCGAGGTGACCAGGACGTTCGGGAAGGTGACGAGGCGGGCCAGGGTGTCGTCGGCGATGGCCTCCAGGGACTTGTCGAGGAAGAACAGGCCCGCCTCCGCCTCGTACACGTCCAGGCCCACGCCGGTGAAGCGGCCCGCGCGCAGCTCGCCGACGAGCGCGGCGGTGTCGATCAGGCCGCCGCGGCTGGAGTTGACCAGGACGGCGTCGTCCCGCATCGACTTCAGGGCGGCCCCGTCGATCAGGTGCCGGGTCTCCGCCATCAGCGGGAGGTGCAGGGTGACCAGGTCGGACTGGGCGAGCAGCTCGTCCTTGGGGACGTAGCGCATGCCCAGCTCCATGCAGGCGGGGTTCTCGGCGACGTCCCAGCCGAGCAGCCGCATGCCGAAGCCGTGGGCGATCCGGGCGAAGGCCTCGCCGATCTTGCCGGTGCCGAGGACGCCGGCGGTGCGGCCGTGCATGTCCCGGCCCATGAGCCCGTGCAGGCGGAAGTCGAAGTCCCGGGTGCGGGTGGAGGCACGCACGATACGGCGGTTGACGGCCATGGCGAGGGTCCAGGCGAACTCGGCGACCGAGTACGGGGAGTAGTACGACACCCGGGCGACGGTCACGCCGAGCCGCCCCGCCGTGTCCAGGTCGATGTTGTTGAAGCCGGTGGAGCGTTGGGCCACCATCCGGGTGCCGCCGGCCGCGAGGATCTCCAGGACGCCCGCGCCGAGGTCGGCGTTGACGGACGTGGAGACGATCTCGTGGCCGGCCGCGATGGGGGCGGTGTCCTCGTTGAGGAAGACGTCGAGGCAGCGGATCTCGTGGTGGCCGTGGAAGGCCCGCTCGATCAGCGGCTTCTCGTCGGCCTGGACGCCGAAGGCCAGGATCTCCATGACCGCTCCCGTTCTGCTGGGCTCCGGGCTGCTGCTGGGCTCCGGGCCGAATATACGGCGCCGCGCCCGGAACCGCCGGTCAGCGGCCAGCCGCCAGCCGTCAGCCGTCAGCGGCCAGCGGCCAGCCGTCAGCGGCCAACGGCCAACGGCCAACGGCCAACGGTCAGCGGTCAGCGGTCAGCGGTCAGCCGAAGAAGACACCGACCTCCTCGTACAGTTTCGGGTCGACCGTCTTCAGCCGGGCCGTGGCGTCCGCGATCGGGACGCGGACGATGTCCGTGCCGCGCAGGGCGACCATCTTGCCGAAGTCCCCGTCCCGGACGCAGTCGACGGCGTGCAGACCGAACCGGGTGGCGAGCCAGCGGTCGAAGGCGCTGGGGGTGCCGCCGCGCTGGACATGCCCGAGGACGGTGGTCCGGGCCTCGTTCCCGGTGCGTTTCTCGATCTCCTTCGCCAGCCACTCGCCCACTCCCGACAGCCGGACGTGCCCGTAGGAGTCCAGCGACTGGTCCTTGAGCACCATGTCGCCGTCGCGCGGCATCGCCCCCTCGGCGACGACGACGATCGGGGCGTACGAGGCCCGGAACCGCGAGGTCACCCAGGCGCAGACCTGCTCGGTGTCGAAGCGCTGCTCGGGGATGAGGATGACGTTGGCGCCGCCGGCCAGGCCGGAGTGGAGCGCGATCCAGCCGGCGTGCCGGCCCATGACCTCCACGACCAGCACGCGCATGTGGGACTCGGCGGTCGTGTGCAGCCGGTCGATGGCCTCGGTGGCGATGCCGACGGCCGTGTCGAAGCCGAAGGTGTAGTCGGTGGCGGACAGGTCGTTGTCGATCGTCTTCGGCACGCCGACGCACGGCACGCCGTACTCGTCCGCGAGGCGGGTGGCGACGCCCAGGGTGTCCTCGCCGCCGATGGTGATGAGCGCCTCGACGCCGAGCTTGGCGAGGTTCTCCTTGATGCGCCGGATGCCGTGCTCGTGCTGGAGCGGATTGGTGCGCGAGGAGCCGAGGACGGTGCCGCCCCGGGGCAGGATGCCGCGGACGGCCGGGATGTCGAGGCGGACGGTGTCGCCCTCCAGCGGACCGCGCCAGCCGTCCCGGAAGCCGACGAAGTCGTAGCCGTACTCCTGCACGCCCTTGCGGACGACGGCCCGGATGACGGCGTTGAGCCCGGGGCAGTCGCCGCCTCCGGTCAGTACTCCGACCTTCATCACGTAACCCCTTTGCCACGGTGGGTGGTTGGGGCCACTGTCCCGCGAGGGGTCAGGCGTCGTCCAGACCCCGTTCTATCGCGTACCGCACCAGCTCCACGCGGTTGTGCAGTTGGAGCTTGCCCAGGGTGTTCTGGACGTGGTTCTGCACGGTGCGGTGGGAGATGACGAGGCGCTCGGCGATCTGCTTGTAACTCAGGCCCTTGGCGACCAGGCGCAGCACCTCGGTCTCACGGTCGGTGAGCCGGGGCGCCCCGGGCTCGCCGGTCTCCGCGGCCGGGGCCGGTTCGGAGGCGAGGCGGCGGTACTCGCCGAGGACCAGCCCGGCCAGTCCCGGGGTGAAGACCGGGTCGCCGAGGGCCGTGCGGCGCACCGCGTCCTGCAACTCCTCGGTGGAGGCCGACTTCAGCAGGTATCCGGTCGCGCCGGACTTCACCGCCTCCAGCACGTCGGCGTGCTCCCCGCTCGCGGAGAGTACGAGGACGCGCAGCTTCGGGTCGGCGCCGACGACCTCCTTGCAGACCTGGACGCCGGGCTTGCCGGGCAGGTTGAGGTCGAGCACGAGGACGTCGGGCGCGGCGGCCCGGGCACGGCGCACCGCCTGGTCGCCGTCGCCGGCGGTGGCGACCACGTCGAAGCCGGACTCGGCCAGGTCCCGGGCGACGGCGTCGCGCCACATCGGGTGGTCGTCGACCACCATGACCTTGATCGGTTCCTGTCGCTCGGTCATCGGTCTGCCGCCTTCCCCCGCGCGGTGGTGCTGGTTTCCTGAGCTGCCTTGGGTGCCTTCAGTTCGACCTCGGTGCCCTGACCGGGCACCGAGACCAGCTCGGCCGTGCCGCCGAGTTCGCGCAGCCGGCCCCGGATGGACAGGGCCACGCCGAGGCGCCCCTCGCCCTCGGCCTCGGCGAGCCGCCCCTCCGGGATGCCGGGCCCCTCGTCGCGGACGGTGACGATCACCTCGTCCGGCTCGTCCTCGACCAGGATCCACGCGCGCGCCTGCTCACCGACGTGCTTGCGGACGTTGTCCAGGGCGGTGCCCACGGCGGCCGCCATCTCCCGTGCCGCGCGGGGGGCCAGCAGGACCGGCGCGCCCGGTTCGGCGAGGTTCACGAGGGAACCGGCGTACGGGGCGAGCAGGGCGCGCAGGTCGACGGGGCCGTCGGGATCGTCCCGCTCCGGTTCCTCCACCGCGCGTACGAGGGCGCCCTCGGCGGCGTCCTCCGACACCCGGGAGACGGGCACCAGACCGCCCGAGACCAACGTGCGCAGCGCCACCTCCTGCTCACCGGCCATCCGGCCCAGCTCGGCCGCCTCGCCACCGATGACGGCGCCGCGCCGCTGCACCATCGCCAGCACCTGGAGCACGCTGTCGTGGATGTCCCGGGCGAGCCGCTCCCGCTCCCTGGTCGCCGCCTCGATCTCCAGGGCGCGGGCGAGGGTGCGCTCGGAGGCGCGGGCGACCTCGACGACGTAGCCGATGGCGATGGCGGCGACCCAGACGAGGATGACGTTGTGGACGGTGTCGCGGGCGGGGCTGCCGCGTTCGACCAGGTTGGCGACGGCGACGAGGGTGGAGGCGACGGCCGCCCAGCGCCAGCCGCCCTTGATGGCGAAGGCCAGGACGGAACCGGCGGTCCATATCGACGGCAGGGTCGGGCCGCCGTCCATGACCCGTTCGTGGGCGTCGGCGAACGGCGTGAGCAGGATGCCGGTCAGCGCGATGGTGAGGTCGGCGGCGAGGAACCGCTTGGTGCAGCCGGCCGCGCCCGCGACCTTGGGAAGGGTCGCCAGGGTCCAGACGAAGAGGACGGCGTAGTAGGCGACGGCGAGCCAGGGGCGGGCGAAGCCGGAGTAGGCGGTCGTGAAGAACCCGATCGCGTACAGCATGGTGAGCACGCGGTAGCCGGCGAGCGCGCGCCACAGCGGCTGCTCGACCGACATCCTCATGACTCTCTCGCGCCTGGCCATGTCCCCCCGTCCCCGGCCCGTACGGTGCGCTCCCTGTCCCCGGCCGCTACCGGTCGTCGGCGGACCGCTCCCGCTCGGCCGCCGCCTTCTCCTTGGCGGTCTGTTCCTTCTCCGCCTGGGCGAGCGCGGCCTTCGCGGCCCTGCCCGCCTCCTTCTCGGCCTTCGCCGCCTCCGCGATCTGCCGCTTCATGGCGGTCGCGTACATGTCGACGTACTCCTGGCCGGAGAGTTTCATGATCTCGTACATGACCTCGTCGGTCACCGCGCGGAGTACGAAGCGGTCGTGCTCCATGCCCTGGTAGCGGGTGAAGTCCAGGGGCTTGCCGATACGGATGCCGGGCCGCATCAGCTTCGGCATCACCTGGCCGGGCGGCTGGATCTTCTCGGTGTCGATCATGGCGACCGGGACGACGGGCGCGCCGGTGGCGAGCGCCACGCGCGCGAGGCCGCCCGGCTTGCCCCGGTAGAGGCGGCCGTCCGGGGAGCGGGTGCCCTCGGGGTAGATGCCGAACAGCTCGCCCCGCTCCAGTACCTCCATGCCGCTCTTGATGGCGGCCTCGCCCGCACCGCGTGCCCCGGAGCGGTCCACGGGCAGCTGGCCGACCCCTTTGAAGAAGGCGGCCGTCAGCCTTCCCTTGACCCCTGGGGTGTTGAAGTACTCGGCCTTGGCGATGAAGGTCACCTTGCGGTCGAGGACGGCCGGCAGGAAGAACGAGTCGGAGAACGACAGGTGGTTGCTCGCCAGAATGGCGGGGCCGTCGGCCGGAATGTGCTCCAGGCCTTCCACCCAGGGCCGGAAGGCGAGCTTCAGCGAACCCCCGACGGTGACCTTCATCGCGCCGTACAACAAGCGAGTGCCTCCTGTGTCTGTGGGTCAGACCCTATCCCGGGGCACCGTCAATGGCCCCGACGGCCCTGGTCGGTGTCAGTGCGGTCGCGTACGGTGAAGTACCCGCAAGTACCGCACCCGCGCTTACGGCGCCCCGCACATACCCCACCCGCATGTACCGCACCCGCCGTGCCGGCTGTGCCGGCCCCTGACGACAGGAGACCGAGACGTGCCGGTCCTGCCCGGAGCCGAGCCGTTCCGCCACGAGGGCGGTGAGGTCGGCGTCCTCCTCTGCCACGGCTTCACCGGTTCCCCGCAGTCACTGCGCCCGTGGGCCCAGTACCTCGCCGCACGTGGTCTGACCGTCGCGCTGCCGCTGCTGCCCGGGCACGGCACGCGCTGGCAGGACATGCAGGTCACGGGCTGGCAGGACTGGTACGCGGAGGTGGACCGCGAGCTGCGTGCCCTGCGCGAGCGTTGCGCGCGCGTCTTCGTGGCCGGCCTGTCCATGGGCGGCGCGCTCGCCCTGCGGCTCGCCGCCAAGCACGGGGACGCGGTCTCGGGCGTCGTGGTGGTCAACCCGGCGAACCGGATGCACGGCGTGGCCCAGCACGCCCTTCCCGTCCTGCGCCATCTGCTGCCCGCGACGAAGGGCATCGCCAGCGACATCGCCAAGCCGCTCAGCTCGGAGCTGGGGTACGACAAGGTGCCGCTGCACGCGGCGCACTCGCTGCGTGCGTTCTTCCGTCTCACCGACGGCGACCTGCCGCAGGTGACCCAGCCGCTGCTGTTGCTGCGCAGTCCGCAGGACCATGTGGTGCCGCCGGCCGACTCGGCCCGCATCCTCGGCCGGGTGTCGTCGACGGACGTCACGGAGATCCTGCTGGAACAGAGCTACCACGTGGCGACGTTGGACCACGATGCGGACCGGATCTTCGCGGAGAGCGTCGCGTTCATCGGCCGGCTCGCGCCCGGTTCCGTCGGGGAGCCGGAGCCCGGTCTCGGCAAGGAAGGGACGGCCGCAGGTGGCTGAGCACGACTCCGACCGCGAGGACCGCGAGGAGCGCGAGGACCGCGAGGAGCACGGGGAGCGCGGGGAGCACGGGGAGCGGGACCTGGAGCGGGAGCGGGAGCACCGCGAGGGACGGGAGCGCGCGCCGGACCGCGCGGCGCCCGAGGAACAAGGGGTGCCCGTCGACGAGGACGCCGTCTGGGCCGCGATCGTCGCCGGGTACGGGGACGAGCCGCCGGACCCGCCGGGCGCGAAGCCGTTCAAGTCGGTGGAGGACCTGGCGCTGCTGGAGCCGGAGACCAACGACGACGAGCCCGAGCCGGACCGTCCCGCGGCGGACCGCCCGGCCTCCTCCCGGCCCCTGGGCGGCTCCGTGGCGTTCGCCCCGGGTGTCGGCCCGCGCGACCACTCCCTGGCCGAGCCCTCGGACGGCGATCCGGGCAAGGACGACGGTCTCGGCGAGGACGAGGAGGGTCACTTCGTACCGCCCGAGCCGCCCCCGCTTCCCGAAAGCGACCCCACCGCGAAGTTCGCCTGGCTGGGCGTGCTCGGCGGTCCGGTGCTGCTCCTGCTGGCGGTGGTGCTCGGCTGGGACATGACCTGGTGGCTGCAGACCCTCAGCATCGGCGGCTTCCTCGGCGGCTTCGCCACGCTGGTCATGCGGATGCGGACGGGCGACGAGGACGACGACGATCCGGGGCGGGGCGCGGTGGTCTAGCTGGGGGGATCGACCCGCAGGATCGCGCACGCGGCTCGTCAGCTCGCGGACGCGGCGGGTACGCGGAGGGCGGTCAGGACCGGGAGGTGGTCCGTGGCAGCCCTCAGATCGTCCTCGGCCACGCCGGGAAGCCCCAGCGGTACGCCGCAGCCCAGTACCTCGATGCCCTCCGTGACGAAGACCGCGTCGATGCGCCGGTCGGGGCCGGTGGCGGAGAAGGTGTACTCACTGCCCCAGGGCTCGGCCGTCCAGCAGTCCCGCAGGCCGTCGCCGAGCCGCCGGAAGGTGCGGCCGCCGGGGCGCTCGTTCAGGTCGCCGCCCGCCACGGCGTGCGTCACGCCCAGGCCGGCGAGCCGGTCGAGGAGCAGGCCGGCCTGCTCGTACCGCTCGTCCGCCTCCAGTGACAGGTGGCAGCTCAGGACGCCGAGGCGGGCCCCGCCGATGCGGACCACGGCGGTGGCCAGGCCGCGGCGGTGCCGGCCTGGACTGAGCGGGAGCAGCACGTCCTCGGTGCGCTCGGCGGTGGCCCGCAGGGAGCACAGCAGCGCGGGGCCGGCGGCGGGGGCGCCGCCGGAGAGGAGGACCAGCCCGGACGCGTCGGCGAGGCGGGTGAGCTTCTTGCGCCAGCGGAAGAAGCGGGGGGCCTCCTGGAGGAGGACGAGGTCCGGGGCGCAGGCGGCGATGACCCTGGCGAGGGCGTCGGTGTCGTCGCGCATCGAGCGGATGTTGTAGCTGAGGACCCGGATGACGGCGGAACCGTCGGGTTCGGTGCGGGAGTTGGGGAGCGGCTCCATGTGGATCAATGTACGCCCAACAGCTCGGGGCGCGGGGACCGTGGGCGACTGCCGGTTCGTCGTGGCTCGTCGCGCCCGCGGGGCGGAGCCCCAGATGGGCTCCGCCCCGCGTCCCTGACGCTGGCGCAGTGTCCGGCACCAGAAGGTGCTCGTCACATGATCGGGTCGGGCTCCCGGGCCAGGTCGGCCGCGCCCACCAGGCCGGCCTTGTTGCCGAGCCGGGCGGCGACCACGTCGGCCACCGGGCGCCAGTTGCCGCCGACCAGCCACCGCTTGTACGACTTGCGGATCGGGTCGAGGACCAGGTCGCCCTCGTCGGAGAGGCCGCCGCCGACGATGAAGGCGGACGGGTCGAAGAGGGAGGCCAGGTCGGCGAGTCCGGCGCCGGCCCAGCGGGCCAGTTCGCGGTAGGAGTCGACGGCGACCGGGCAGCCCTGGCGGGCGGCGACCGAGATGTGCTTGCCCTCGATGCCGTCCGGGGTGCCGTCGCCGAGCGCGAGCAGCACCTCGGCGCGCTCGGGGGTGGCGTTGGCGCGCTGCTTGGCGTAGCGCACGAGGGCGCGGCCGGAGGCGTACTGCTCCCAGCAGCCCTGGGAGCCGCAGCCGCACAGCAGGCCGTCCGGCACCATGCGGATGTGGCCGAACTCGGCGGCCACGCCGAAGTGGCCGCGGCGCAGCTTGTTGCCGATGATGATGCCGCCGCCGAGGCCGGTGCCGAGGGTGATGCAGATGACGTTGCGGTGGCCCTTGCCGCCACCGAACTTGTACTCGCCCCAGGCCGCGGCGTTGGCGTCGTTCTCCACGACGACCGGGAGGCCGACGCGGGCTTCGACCTTCTCCTTGAGCGGCTCCTGGCGCCAGTCGATGTTGGGCGCGAAGTAGACCGTGGAACGCTGCCGGTTGACGTAACCGGCGGCGCCGATGCCGACGCCGACGATCTCGTGTCCCACGCGGGCGCCTTCCACCGCTGAGGCGATGGCGTCCACGATGGCCTCGGGCGTGGTGGGGGTCGGCACCTTGTGGGTCGAGAGGATGTTGCCTTCCTCGTCGACCACGCCGGCCGCGATCTTCGTGCCGCCGATGTCGACGCCGATGGTGAGTCCCATGAATCCCTCAGTTCGGTCGAGCCCCGCTAGGGCCAACCGTACCCGAGGGCGGTGTCAGTCCAAGTCGATGCGCTGGCCCGGGCCGGTGCCCTCGTCGCCGTCGTCGCGTCCGGTGTCGCTTCCGTCGTCACGCGGTTCGTCCAGGTCACGGGGGCCGCGGGGGTCGTCCCCGGGGGCCCCGGTGGTCCCGGTGGTCCAGCGGCGCTCCTGGTTCTCGACGGCGGAGCGGTAGGCGGCGAGGAGTTCGCCGCCGGCGGCCGCGAGGTGGTCGAAGACGTCCGGGTTGCGCTCGATGACCGGCTCGACGGCGGCCTTGGCCTGCTGGACGACCTGCCGGACCACCTGCTGGGCGGCCGGTCCGGCGACCTGGCCGAGCAGCGGGGACTGGAGGCCGGACAGCTTGTCGGCGACGGTGTCGACGAGGCGGCGCAGCTCCTCGGCGGCCGAGCCGGGCGGCGGCCCGTACTCGGCCCGGCGGCGGGCCTTCTCCGCCTCCAGGTCCTCGGCGCACGCCGTCGCCCAGGCGTCGGCGTCGGCCGGTCGTGTTTCGCCGGCCCCGTCGGCCTCGTCGGGGCGAGGGGCCTCGGACGGGGGGAGCTCTTCGCTCATGACGGACTCCTGACTACGGTTCGTCCTTACGACGTTACCCGAACGGGTGCGGCGCGTTCAGCGGCTCCGCGGCCACAGTCTCGGGTCCGGCGCGAACCGGACGGCTAGCGTGCCCTCCCGCAGGGCGGCCCCTTCGACCGTGCAGCGGCGCAGCGCGGACGGCAGCGGGACGATCCGGCGGAACGGCCCGGCGGTGACGACCAGTTCGTCACCGCGGCGGACCAGGTCGAGTCCGTCGCGGGTGGCACCGGGCAACGGGATGTGCCAGACCAGCACGCCGTCGTCGGCCAGCCGGTCGGTGACGGGCCACTCGACCGGGGGGACGTCCCGGTTGACGTCCGGCGCGTCGAGCGCCGCGAGGTCGTCCCCGCCGCGCGGGTCCCGTCCGAGGTGGGTGACGGTGCGGACGTCGTACGCGCCCTGCCACTCCTCCAGCGTCTTGCGCTGCTGGGCGAGGGGGCCGACGAGCCAGCTGTCCGCCGGGGTGTCCTCGGGCAGGACTCGGTTGGCGACCAGCAGGTCGGTGCGCAGGCCCCGCAGGGCCAGGCCGAGGGTGGTGGAGCGGACGGCGTCGGCACCGGCCGGGCCCGGCTCGGCGACCAGCCGTACGACGGTGTTCCGGTCGGCGACGACGGCCTCGGCGGCGGCGAGTTCCAGGTCCCAGCGGGCGGCGGCCTCGTACAGCGCCTCGGCGGGCATGGGGACGCCGGCGAGCCGGCCGAGGACGGGGCGCAGGGCGCGGGCCGCCTGCCGCTCGGGCGGGAGGAGACGGCGCAGGTAGCGGCGCAGTTCCTCGGGCAGGGCGAGCAGCGCGAGGGCGCGCGGCGCGGGCGGGAGGTCGACGACGAGGAGTTCGTGGCGATCGGGGCCCTCGGCGAGGGCGGCGTCGCGCAGGGCACGCAGCAGCGCGAGTTCGTCGGCGCCGGGCAGGGGGGTGAGTTCCTCGGGGTCGAGGCGGCCGGCGCCGAGGAGGTCGAGCGCGGAGGCGGCACGGTCCTGGAGGGCGGCGAGGTCGTCCCGGAACCCCTTCGCGGCGTCGGGCCGCCAGGCGGTGAGGCGGGGTTCGACGGTGATCGGTGCGGGGCCGCCCGCGGGCATCCCGAGCACGGCGCCGAGGGTGTCGTCGCGGTCGGCGCCGAGGAGCAGGGTGCGGGTGCCCTGCCGGGCGGCGGCGAGCGCGGTGGCGGCGGCGACGGTGGTACGGCCACTGCCGCCGGGGCCCGTGATCAGGATGGTGCGCATGGGGGTGAACGGTACCGGTGCCTCGGCGGCGCGGGGTGCGGGTGCCGGGGGTGCGCAGCCCGGCGTCCTGGGCACCGCACGGCATGGCGCAGCCCGGCGTTGCGGGGTGCCTCCCCCACTCTCGGCTTCTCCACCACGCCCGACTTCGCTCGCGCGGGGACCCCCATGGGCGGGAGACCCCCACGGGCGGGAGACCCCCACGGGCGGGAGGAGCCCCCACCGGCCCACCCGTGCCGCCCGGGGGGGGACCTCCCGCCCAGGCCGTTCAGGCACTCCCCGCCGGACTCGACCCCGGCCGGCCCGCCGGGGGAGGCACGACTGCCCGCAGCTAGGCCGACTCCACTCGCTTCTTCAGGCCGGCCAGGGCGCGGTCGATGATGACCTTCTCGGCCTTGCGCTTGATCATGCCCAGCATCGGGATCTTGACGTCGACCGTGAGCCGGTAGGTGACCTCCGTGCCCGTGCCGGCCGGGCGGAGCAGGTAGGAGCCGTCCAGGGAGCGCAGCATCTGGGACTTCACCAGCGTCCAGGACACCTCGTGCTCGCCGGTCCAGGTGTACCCCAGCGTCTGGTCGTCCTTGATCGCCCCGGCGTCCATGACGAGTCGGACCTGCTCGGCACGCCCCTGCGCGTCGGTCGCGAGGACCTGCGCCTCCTTCACCTCACCGGTCCAGTCCGGGTAGCGGGCGAAGTCGGCGATCACCGCCATGACGTCGGCCGGTGCCGCCTCGATCGTGATGCTCGAGCTGGTGTGTTCCGCCATCGCTGTGGCTCCTCCAGATGCGGGCCGGTACTGAGGGTCGTCATGCGCCGGGTCGTCGTGCACCCGTGGCGCGCACGTGTGTGCCGCGTGAAGGCTATCGCGCACGGGCGGCGCGAATGTCACCACCTACTGCGCAGGTCCGGCCGCCGGGACGCCGCCCCGGCTCACCACTCCAGCGCCCACGGCCGCCCCGTCGACGCGAAGTGCCCGACGTTCACGCACTCCGTCGCCCCGATCCGCATCCGCCGCACCAGCGGCTGGTGGACGTGCCCGAACAGGGCGTAGCGGGGACGGGTGCGGCGGATCGCGTCCAGCAGCGCGCGGCTGCCCCGTTCGAAGCGCCGCGCCACCGTGTCGTAGACCAGCTCCGGCACCTCCGGCGGGATGTGCGTGCACAGTACGTCCACCTCGCCGACGGCCTCGATCTTCGCGGCGTACTCCTCGTCACTGATCTCGTACGGCGTGCGCATCGGGGTGCGCAGGCCGCCGCCGACGAAGCCGAAGACGCGGCCGCCGATCTCCACCCGTTCGCCGTCGAGCACGGTGGTGCCGGGGCCTGCGTACTCACGCCACAGGGGCGGCATGTCGACGTTGCCGTAGGTGGCGTAGGTCGGGGTGGGGAAGGCGGCGAACAGCTCGGCGTACTGCTTGCGCACCGCCCCCTCGATCAGCTCTCGCCGGTCCCCGC
The DNA here is from genome assembly GCF_044762405.1 of Streptomyces sp. NPDC097107. Classification (NCBI taxonomy): domain Bacteria; kingdom Bacillati; phylum Actinomycetota; class Actinomycetes; order Kitasatosporales; family Streptomycetaceae; genus Streptomyces; species Streptomyces sp. NPDC097107. Next base: position 402,769 of record NZ_JBIWEF010000001.1, read on the forward strand.
CGACGCCGGCCCAGAGCCGCGCCCCGAACTCCCGTGCCTCGGCGAAGCGGCGGGCGGTGCGCAGTTCGACGATGCGGTCGGCGTTCGCGGCGCCGAACAGGTCGGGGAAGATGCCGCGCGTGTGGTCGGCGTAGTCGAGGAAGAGAACCAGGTCGCCGAGGCAGATCAGGGCGTCGGCGCCCTCGCCGGCCCTGGCCAGGTCGCGGGCGTTGCCATGGACGTCGCTGACCACATGGACGCGTGTCCTCGTGTTACCGGGCGGTGTGGGTGCCATGGCGATCAAGCGTAAGCAGCGCGTGGCTCTCGTGAACAGTGGCGATCGGACCTGCGGTTACTGGCTGGTCGGTTGATCCGTCGACTACTGTGCGCAAAGGAAACCCCATCCGTGTGACGCAGCGAACATCTCGCGGGGACCCCCTGTCGGAGAAGCCATACCGACGGGTAACGTCCGGGCAGTCCAGTCGTGCTCTGGTTTTCAACATGTGAATCGGCATGTGATCCAACATGTGATCAGCGTGTGATCTCCCGAGCACTTGCCCGAGCCTTGGACCGCACCGTCGCATCGCACAACGTCGTGGCGCCGGCGCCTTATGAGGAGCAGCAGTTTTGCGCGAGTTCAGCCTTCCGGCTTTGTACGAGGTCCCTGCGGACGGAAACCTGACCGACGTCGTCCGCAGAAACGCCGCGCAGCACCCGGACGTCGCCGTCATCTCCCGCAAGGTGGCCGGCGCGTGGCAGGACGTGGCCGCCCGCGATTTCCTCGCCGAGGTGCAGACCGCCGCCAAGGGCCTCATCGCCTCCGGGGTCCAGCCGGGCGACCGGGTCGGCCTGATGTCCCGTACGCGCTACGAGTGGACCCTGCTGGACTTCGCGATCTGGTGCGCGGGCGCGGTCACCGTGCCGGTGTACGAGACCAGCTCGTCCGAGCAGGTGCAGTGGATCCTCAGCGACTCGGGGGCCACGGCGTGCGTCGTGGAGTCGGCCGGGCACGCCGCCACCGTCGAGTCGGTGCGCGAGCAGCTGCCCGCCCTCAAGCACGTCTGGCAGATCGACTCCGGGGCCGTGGAGGAGCTGGGGCGCCTGGGCCAGGACGTCACGGACCGGGCCGTCGAGGAGCGCGGCTCGATCGCGAAGGCCGACGACCCCGCGACCATCGTCTACACCTCCGGCACCACCGGCCGCCCCAAGGGCTGCGTGCTCACCCACCGCAGCTTCTTCGCCGAGTGCGGCAACGTCGTCGAACGCCTGCGTCCCCTCTTCCGCACGGGCGAGTGCTCCGTCCTCCTCTTCCTCCCGCTCGCCCACGTCTTCGGCCGCCTCGTCCAGGTCGCGCCGATGATCGCGCCGATCAAGCTGGGCTGCGTCCCGGACATCAAGGACCTCACCGACGAGCTGGCCGCGTTCCGGCCCACACTGATCCTCGGTGTGCCGCGCGTCTTCGAGAAGGTCTACAACTCGGCGCGCGCCAAGGCGCAGGCCGACGGCAAGGGCAAGATCTTCGACAAGGCCGCCGACACGGCGATCGCCTACAGCAAGGCCCTGGACGCCCCCTCGGGCCCGTCCGTCGGCCTGAAGATCAAGCACAAGGTCTTCGACAAGCTCGTCTACGGCAAGCTCCGCACGGTCCTCGGCGGACGCGGCGAGTACGCCATCTCCGGCGGCGCCCCGCTCGGCGAACGCCTCGGTCACTTCTTCCGCGGCATCGGCTTCACGGTCCTGGAGGGCTACGGCCTGACCGAGTCCTGCGCGGCCACCGCCTTCAACCCCTGGGACCGGCAGAAGATCGGCACGGTCGGCCAGCCGCTGCCCGGCTCCGTGGTGCGCATCGCGGACGACGGGGAGGTGCTGCTGCACGGCGAGCACCTGTTCAAGGAGTACTGGAACAACCCGGGCGCGACCGCCGAGGCACTGGCCGACGGCTGGTTCCACACCGGCGACATCGGCACCCTCGACGAGGACGGCTACCTCTCGATCACCGGGCGCAAGAAGGAGATCATCGTCACCGCCGGCGGCAAGAACGTCGCCCCGGCCGTCATAGAGGACCGCATCCGCGCGCACGCGCTGGTCGCGGAGTGCATGGTGGTCGGCGACGGGCGGCCGTTCGTGGGCGCGCTGGTCACCATCGACGAGGAGTTCCTCGGCCGCTGGTGCGCGGACAACGGCAAGCCGGCCGGTTCGACGGCGGCGTCGCTGCGGGAGGACCCGGATCTGCTCGCCACGATCCAGTCGGCGATCGACGACGGCAACTCGGCGGTGTCCAAGGCGGAGTCGGTGCGCAAGTTCCGGGTGCTGGAGGCCCAGTTCACGGAGGACTCGGGGCACTTGACGCCTTCGCTGAAGCTGAAGCGGAGTGTCGTGGCCAGGGATTACGTGGACGAGATCGAGGCGATCTACTCCAAGTAGGGGCGCCTGTCGGGGTGCCCCCTGATCGCTTCGGGCGGGTGCGGGTGCGGGTGCGTCGTGGCTTGCCGCGCCCACGCGGCGGAGCCGCACCATGACACAGCACCGCGCCCCTGAGCGGCGTATCCTGCCCGGCGTCCCGAAGGCATCCCCGCTACAGCAGCGCCTTCAGGTGCTCCGCGAGCAGGTCCCATCGCCACTTCTCCTCGACCCAGGCCCGGCCGCGCTCGCCCATGCGGCGGCGCAGTCCGGGGTCGGCGAGGAGCGTGACGACGCGGTCGGCGGTCTGGTGCTCGTCGCCGCCGCGCACCACCCACCCCGTCTCGCCGTCCAGTACCGCGTCCGGCGCACCGCCCGAGTCGCCCGCGACCACGGGCAGGCCGGTCGCGGAGGCCTCCAGGTAGACGATGCCGAGGCCCTCGACGTCGAGGCCGCCCCGCCGGGTCCGGCACGGCATGGCGAAGACGTCCCCGGCGCCGTAGTGCGCGGGCAGCTCGGACCAGGGGACGGCGCCGGTGAAGTGGACGGAGGCGGCGACGCCGGTCCCGGCGGCGAGGCGGCGCAGGTCCTTCTCGTAGGGGCCGCCGCCGACGATCAGCAGTACGGCGTCCGGCTCGGCGGCCAGGATGCGGGGCATCGCCCGGATCAGGGTGTCCTGGCCCTTGCGCGGCACCAGCCGCGAGACGCAGACCACGACCGGCCGTTCGGTGAGTCCCAGCCGGGCCCGCACCTCCTCGCCACCGCTGCCCGGGTGGAAGGTCTTCTCGTCGACGCCGGGCGGCAGCTGCACCATCCGCGCGGCGGCGCCCGGGGTGAGCGCGCCCGCGATCCGCGAGCGCGTGTACTCGCCGAGGTAGGTGATCGTGTCCGTGGACTCCCCGATCCGGCGCAGCAGTTGCCGGGCGGCGGGCAGCTGGGCCCACCCGGCCTCGTGGCCGTGGGTGGTGGCGACGAGCCGCTCGGCCCCCGCCCTCCGGAGCGCCGGCGCCATCAGCCCGAGGGGCGCCGCCGCCCCGAACCACACCGACGTGCACCCGTGCTCGCGCAGCAGCCGGACGGCCGTACGGGTCGCGCCCGGCGTCGGGAGCAGCATCGTCGTGCGGTCGCGCACGACGGTGAAGGGCTGCTCGGCGTCGAAGGCGGCGGTGGCCTCGGCGCCCTCGCGGCCGCGCTTCCAGGTGGAGGCGTGGACGACCAGCCGCTCGGGGTCCAGCCGTAGCGCCATGTTGTGCAGGAAGGCCTGGATGCCGCCCGGGCGGGGCGGGAAGTCGTTCGTCACGATCAAGGTCTTGCGCACGCCGCCGACCCTACCGAACCCGCCGCGCGGGCCGCGGGCCCGGCCGGCCCCCGGTGGCACACGCACAGGTGTCCGGGTCATCATGGCCGCGGAGCACGGTACGCGGACGGGCAGGGAGCACGTGGAGACCACGGACGCGAGGCGGCCGGCGGCGCGGCTGCTGACGGCCTGGGCCGCCACGCGGCTGGTGCTGCTGCTCTTCGTGCTGAAGGTGCTGGTCTTCCCCGGTCCGGACGTCACCGGCGACGTGTCCGTGATCTACCGGGACTGGTACGACGTCCTGCGTACCGGAACGTTTCCGCTGGACGACGTCACCTGGCAGTACCCGCCCGCGGCGGCCTTCGCCATCCTCTCCCCCGCGCTGCTGCCCTTCCTGGAGTACGCGACGGCCTTCTTCGTCCTGGCCTGTGCGGCGGACCTGGCCGTCCTCGCGCTGCTGTGGCGCGCGGGGCGCGGTTCCGGGCGCTCGCCGCGCGGGGCGTGGGTGTGGGTGGCGGGCGTTCCGCTGCTCGGTCCGACGGTGTACGCCCGCTACGACGTGATGGTCACCGCCGTCGCGGTGGCGGCGCTGCTCGCCGCCGGCCGGCACCCGCGCGTGGCGGGGGTCCTGGCCGCGCTCGGGGCGCTGCTGAAGGTGTGGCCCGCGCTGGTCCTCCTCGGGATGCGCGGGCGGGCGCCGTGGGCCGCGGCGGCGCTCGGCGGGGCCGGTCTGGCGGCGCTGTTCGCGGTGACGATGCCGGGGGCGTTCGCGTTCCTGACGTTCCAGCGGGACCGGGGCACCGAGGTGGAGTCGCTGGGCGCGCTGGTCTTCCACGTCGCCCGGCACTTCGGCTGGGACGGCGAGGTGCTGCTCAACTACGGCTCGGTCGAGTTCCTCGGCCCGTACGTGGGCGCGGTGAGCACGGTCGCCCTCGCCCTGACCGCCCTGGCCTTCGGCTGGCTGCTGCTGTGGCGGCTGGCGGCCTCGCGCTTCGCGGCGCACACGGCGGCGGACGCGGCCTTCGTGGCGGTGCTGATGTTCACGGTCACCAGCCGGGTGATCAGTCCGCAGTACATGGTGTGGCTGATCGGCGTCGCCGCGGTCTGCCGGTGCTTTCGCGCGAGCCGCATGCGGGTACCGGTCGCCCTGGTCCTGGCGGCGAGCCTGGTGACGGTGCTGGAGTTCCCGGTCTGGTTCGCGCAGGTCGTCGCGAGCGATCCGCTCGGCATCGCGCTGCTCGTCGTCCGCAACGGCCTGCTGGTCGCCGCGGCGCTCCTCGCGGCCCGCGCCCTGTGGCGCGACACGGCGCCGCGCGGGAATCCCGTACCGGCGCCGCCGACCCGCGCCGCCCGCACCGGCCAGGCGCCGGCCCCGTCCTGAGCGGACGGCGTCCGCACGGACCCGTGAGGCGACGAGAGCGAAGCGCCCTCAGTCGAACTCCGCCCGCAGATACTCCCGCCACCGTGCCGTGAACTCCTCCGGCGTCGTCGCGAGCACCTCGTCCATCGCGTCCTCGACCGCGCCCGCGCGCTTCTCGTGCCCGCCCACGGCGCGGTAGAAGGCGTCCAGGCGGTCCTCGCCCCACTGGTCGGCGATCATGCGGCAGGCCAGCCAGCCGCCCTCGTAGGCGCGGGCCAGTTCGTCCGCGTCGGCGGTGAAGCCGAAGTCCTCGTCGGTGGGGAGACTCGCGGGCACGCGGCCCTCGGCGACCGCGCCGGCCATCTCGGGGGCGGCCTCGGCGGGGGCGCGGTCGCCGTCGCGGTAGCCGACCCAGTCCGCGTAACCCTCGGACAGCCACAGCGGGGTGGCGGCGGTGGTGTCGGCGCGGGTGGCGACGTGGGTGGTCTCGTGGGTGAGCACGACCTGTTTGCCCAGGTCGCCGAGGAGCCCGTACGCGTCGGGATTGACGATGATCCGGTCCGCCGGCGCCCGCTCCCGGCCGCCCGTCTCGCCGGTGGTGACCGCCGCGATGCCCCGGTAGGAGGAGGCGGGCGAGCCGAGCAGGCCCGCCATCCCCTCCAGCGACTTCGGGACGAGTACGACGACCCGGCGGGCCCAGTCGCCGTCCCAGGCGTCCGACACCGCCGGCACCGCCCGGTCGGCGAGGTCGGCGTAGCGGCGCAGCGCCCCGGTGGACTGCCCGACGCCGAGCACGAGGCCGTGCGTGCCCCGGACGACCTCGACCGCGCCCTGGTCCCACGGCTGCTGGCCGGACCGCTCCGCGGGCCGGTCGGAGTCGACGGTCCACCGCCCGTCCGCTCCGTCCCGGCTCAGCCGCACGGTGCGGCCGGTGGCGACGGGGCCCCGGTCGTGGCCCTCGATGCGGTAGCGCAGCTCGACGTCGGCGGTGGCGGTGTCGCCGGTGCGGTCCACGCCGGTCACGCGGTACGACCAGGCGGCCAGCGGCACCTCACCCAGGTTGTCGAAGCCGGCTCCGGTGCCCGTACGCGTGTAGGCGGCCCGGTCGTGGTCGAGGACGGCTTCCGCACGCCGGTCCAGTACCCGCTGCACCTCGGCCGGGACGGGGTCGGCGGCGGCGCGGCCGCCGCAGGCCACGAGGGAGACGAGCAGCAGGCACAGCGCCACCACCGAGGAACCCGACACCCGCCTTCGACCAGCCACCTCCCGATCGTACGGGCGGCCGGCCGGCGGGGGCAGCGGGCGCAGCGACCGCAAGGGCCGCGAGGGTCAGACCCGGGTGACCGAGGAGACCGGCATCATGCCGACCGGGTCGCTGCGCACGGGGGCGCCGGGGTAGGGCGCGTGGATCACCTGGCCGTTGCCGACGTACATGCCGATGTGGCTGGCGTCGTCGCGGTAGGCGACCAGGTCGCCGGGCCGGGCCTGGGCCAGGGACACCCGCTGCCCGGCACCGGACTGCGCCTGCGAGGTACGCGGCAGCCCGACCCCGGCCTGCGCGTACGACCACTGGGTCAGGCCCGAGCAGTCGAATCCGGTGGGCCCGTTGGCGCCCCAGACGTAGGGCTTGCCGAGGGCGGAGCGGGCCGCGGCGACGGCGGCCGCCGCGCGGCCGGAGACGGGGCCGGCGTCACCCGGGGCGGGCAGGTCGGTACGGCCGGAGCGGGAGCCGCGGTCGTCGGCGGCGCGTTCGCCGTCCGGAAGGGAGTTGAGCAGTTCCCTGGCCTTCGCGAGCTTTCGCTCCACGGTCTTCTTGTGGGCGGCGACGGCCTTGCGGCCCTTCTCCAGCTCGGTGAGCTTCCGGCCTGCCTCGGCGCGGTCCTGGGCGAGGTCGCGCATGGCTCCCTGGAGTTCCCTGAGTTCACCGGCCTGGTGGCTGGTGATCCGGTCGAGCACGGAGGCCTTGTCCAGGTAGTCGTCCGGGTCGGCGGAGAGCAGCAGCGCCAGCGACGGGTCGATGCCGCCGGAGCGGTACTGGGCGCCGGCCAGCGAACCGAGCGCGTCCCGCATGGTGTTGATCCGCTCCTGCTGCCTGGCGATCGAGTCCTGCGCGGTGCTGACCTCCTCGCGCAGGGCGTCGGTGCGCGCGTCGGCCTTGTTGTAGGCCTCGGTCGCCTGCTCCGCCTCCGCGTAGAGCCGGTCCACCTCCGCCCGCCGGTCGTCGTGCGGGGTGGCCGTGGCCGGTACGGCACCCAGGGCCGCGGCGGCGACGGAAAGCAGGCCGACGGCGGCGGTGGCGCCGCGGTCGAGCCCGGTTGGTGCAAGGCGGCGATGGAACCCCACGGGAAGCCGCACTCCTTCCGCTGGCGGACAGGGAAACGCGGCAGACAGTAACCCCGTGACGGGGCACCGGCCAACGACCTCGAAGGCGCGCGCAGCACGACGCCCCGCCGCTGACGCAGGTCATCGGCGGGGCGGAGGTCAGAAGGCCGTACCGTGATTCGCCCGAACGGGCGGCATCGCGAGGGCGGCTGAAGGGTTTACGGGAGGCGGCGGTTCAGACCCGCACGCCGAACATGAACGGGCCGCCGATGGTGTTCATCGACTCGTAGCGGACGACCGTGCCGGTGCGCGGCGCGTGCAGGACCTGGCCGTTGCCGGCGTAGAGGCCGACGTGGTGCAGGTCGTTGAAGAAGAAGACCAGGTCGCCGACCTGGAGGTCGCTCATCGAGGAGATGCGGGTGCCCGCGCCGGTCTGCGCCTCGGAGGTGCGCGGGATGCCGACGCCGGCCTGGGCGTAGGCCCAGGAGGTCAGGCCCGAGCAGTCGAAGGAGGAGGGGCCGGTGGCGCCGTAGACGTAGGGCGTGCCGATCTTGCTCTGGGCGGCGGCGAAGGCGGCGGCGGCCCGGCCGGAGGCGGGCTTCCCGCTACCGCCGGTCAGGACCTCGCGCTCGCTGCTGCGGGTGGCGCGCTGCTCCTCGGCGGCGAGGGCGGCCTTCTCCGTCGCGGTGAGCGTGTTGAGCAGCTTCTGCGCGGAGGAGAGCTTGCCCTGGACTTCCTTCTTCTTCTTGCCCAGTTCGGTGCGGGTGGAGGCGAGGTCCTTGAGCTTCTCGGTGGCCTCGGAGCGCTGCTGGGCGAGGTCGCGCTGCTTGTCCTGGATCTTCTTCAGCGCCTCGACCTGCTGACCGCTCAGCTGGTCCAGGGTGGAGGCCTTGTCCAGGTAGTCGTCCGGGTCGGCGGACAGGAACAGCTGGAGGGAGGGGTCTATCCCACCGGAGCGGTACTGGGCGCTGGCCATCGAACCGAGGCCGTCGCGCAGCTCGTTGAGCTCCTCCTGGCCGCGGGCGACGTTGTCCTGGATGGTGGAGATCTCCTTCTGGAGCTTCTCCTGCTTCTCCTTGGCGCCGTTGTACTTCTCGGTGGCCTGTTCGGCCTCCGTGTAGAGCTTGTCGACCTTGGCCTTGACCTCGTCCTTGCTCGGCTTCTCACTCGGAGCGGCATTGGCGGCCTGCGAGCTGAGAGCGACGGCGGCGGCGGCAGCGGTGGTGAGCACGGTCACGCGCGTGCGGCTCGGCTGCTTGGGACGACGGTGGGACGCCACGGAGACGAGCTCCTTCTTGAGAGGGATCACCCGTGCGAGGGTTCGATGGCTGACCCTAGTGACCCACTCGTGATCAGTTCAAATCCTCCGCCGAAATATCCCGGTTACGCACCGCATTCTTTGCCACAACTCACCTGCAGTTACCTTCACTTGACGCTACGTTGCGTGACGGTTCCGTCAATTCGGGCATAGAACACCTACGTTGCGGTTGCCACGAAAGTGAAGCAGGAGGTCGGCGCGGAGCTAGGAGAGCCGCTTGAGGAGCACCGCGGACGCCACCGGTCGTGCGCCGGCGCGCGCCACGCCGTCGGCGACCTCGCGGTCGGTGGAGACGACGATGACGGGCCGGCCCGGCGGCTCGGCCCGCACCATCTGGCGGATCAGCTCGTCGGCCGTGACCCCGGGCTTGGAGAACAGCACCCGCACCCCGCGCGGCGGCGCGAGCAGCACCGGTGCCACCAGTTCGGCCCCGTCGAAGACGCAGGTCATCTCGGCACCGGTCTGCGCGGCGAGCTGGGAGAGCTGGCCGAGGAGCCTGAGCCGCTGCTTCTCCAGCGGCATCTGCGGATAGCCGGTCTTGGTGACGTTGTAGCCGTCGACGACCAGGTGCGCCTGGGGCAGCGCGAGCAGCTGGTCGAGGATGGCGGGGTCGTTCTCGGACAGGGCGCGGGCGGCGATGTCCTTGGGCGTCATCCGGCCGGGTTCGACCGCGTCCACCGTCTCGGCGGGCCGCACCGACACCGGGGGCAGCGCGAGTTCCCGGCGCAGCCCCTGCGTGGCGTCCAGCAGGGTGTCCAGCAGCAGCCGCACCCGCATGTCCTCGACGCTGCGCCCCTCACGGGCCGCCTTGCGGGTGGCTTCCAGGGCGGCCTCCGCCTCCGCGAGCCGGGTCTTGAGCCGCCGGCTCTCGCTGTCGGCGGCGGAGACCTGTGCGTGCCCCTCGGCGCGGACCGCGTCCATCTCGGCCCGGACCTTGCGCAGCGCCGCCTCGCCGCGCTTGACGTCGCTGAGGGCCGAGCGCAGCTTGCGGTGCAGCGACTCGGACTCCTTCTTCGCCGCGTCCAGCTCGGCGCGCAGCCGCTCGGTCTCGGCCCTGGTGTGCTCCCGGGCCCGGGCCAGCTCCTCGTGCAGCCGCTCCAGCTCCGCGCGGCTCTCCTCGTCGGCGCGCTCGGCGTCCGCGCGCTGCGCCTCCTCGCCGGCGGCGGTCACCAGCTTCACCCAGCCGTGCGGGCGCAGCACGTAGGCCGCGGCCGCCACGTCGAGCGGGTCCGCGGCGGGCGGCGGGGAGGCGGCCTCCAGGGCCCCAGCCAGTTCCGGCTGGGTCTCTCTGAGCTTCTCGCCGATGCGCTGACGGAACAGGGGGTCGGCCTCCACGGCGGCGGCCATGGCGTTGCCGGCGAACTTGGCCCTGCGGTTCGGGGCGAACCGGGCGTACTGTCTCAGCTGGGCCGGCAGTTCGCCGAGGGTGAGTCCGCCGAAGCCCTCGGACACGATCTGCACGACCCTGCGGCGCACGCCGTCGGGCAGCGGCCGGTCGAGCACCTCGGCGGTGCCGTCGCCCGGCTCCCCGCCATGTGTCTCCACCATCCGTCACCCCAATGCCTCTGCGTGACCCCGTGCGGGATCACCTCATGCGGGGGCCGCTCCGGTCAGGAGGCGGCACCCGGCCTGTCCACGAGTTCCACCTGGTCCACGGCGTTGCACCAGCGGCACCGCACCGACTCGATGGTCTCACTGAGCACCTCGCGCTCCTCGACCTTCGGCTCACCGGCCAGATCGAGGTGCACGTACTCGACGACCTTCGAGGCCCGGGTCACGTCGAAGCGGGTGAGGTTGCCGCAGAGGGTGCAGCGCCACCGCGTCGTCTCGGTCGGCAGGGGAACCGTCATCGTGGCTGTTCGCTCTCTTCCAGTGTCGGTGCCGCGCCGGGCTCCCCCGGTGCGTGTGGCTCGTAACCCTACGGCCTGGCGGGTACCCGACGCCCGCGTGTCCACGGCGGCGAGGCGGTCCGGGTAGTCGCGTCCCGCTACGTCATGCTTTGTATCCATGATCCGTAGTTGGAGCACGGCAGCTCTCACCAGGTCGGTGAAGACGGTCAGAACACCGGGCACGCCCCGCACGAGCCGGGGCCGGTCGGCACCGGTGACGTACGGGCTGATCACCCTGTGCTGTCTGCTGTTCCTGGTCAGCCCGGCGGCGGGCCTCAATCCGGTGTACGGCACCGGCGACGAACTGCTCGCCGCGCAGCGCGCCTACTTCCGGCGCTGGGGCGTGATCCCCGCAGAACTGTTCGAGGACTCCCCCGGATCGGCGCTCACCCCCGCCACGGCGCTGTTCGTCCACGGCAGCTGGGTGCACCTGCTGGGCAACATGCTCTTCCTCTACGTCTTCGGCGCGATGACCGAGGAACGGATGGGCAGACTCCAGTTCGCCCTGTTCTACCTCGGCTGCGGCTACCTGGCCCTGCTCGGTTACGCGGGGGCCAACGCCCACTCCCAGCAGTCACTGGTGGGCGCCTCGGGGGCCATCTCCGCGATCCTCGGCGCGTTCCTCTTCCTCTTCCCGCGCGCCCGGGTGACCAGCCTCCTGCCCTTCCTCTTCTTCCTGCCGCTGCGCTTTCCGGCCTGGATCGTCCTGCCCTTCTGGGCCGGCCTCCAGTGGACGGCGGCGGGGCGGGCCGGCGACGGACCGGGGGTGGCGTACCTCGCGCACCTGGTCGGCTTCGGGCTGGGCTTCGTCTTCGCCTGGGTGCGGTTCGGGCGTGCGACTAGAGTGCAGAGTGTTCCAGTGGCGGCTTCCGAGGGAGACAAACAGCCGTGATCAGCGCGATCGTCCTCATCAAGACCAGCGTGGACCGGATCCCCGAGATCGCGGAGCAGATCGCCGCGCTGGAGAACGTCAGCGAGGTCTTCTCCGTCACCGGCACCTACGACCTGATCGCCATGGTGCGGGTGAACGAGCACGAGGACCTGGCTGAGGTCATCCCCGGCCGGATCAGCAAGATCCCTGGCGTGGAGGGCACGGACACGCACGTGGCGTTCCGGACGTACTCGCAGCACGACCTGGAGGCGGCGTTCGCCATCGGGCTCGACAACTAGGCGGTGTCGTTCGGATCATGCCGGGATCGCGGGGGCCGGCACGCACATCTGCCGCGTTGTCGTCGGTTGCCAGGGCTCCGCCCTGCCGCCCTCCCCGCCTCTCAGCCGCACGCACCGGACCCCGCTCGGGTCAGCCGCAAGGCACCGTTGCCGGAGCCGACCTGATCCGGACGACACCCCCTGGCGTCCGGCGAGGACGCCGATGAAGAGTTCTTCATCCCGGACTCATCCGGGACGCGGGGTGGCGGGCGCAGGATCAGGGGCATGGTCTTCTCACGCCGGATGGCGGCCCTGGCGGCCGTCGTCCTGATCCCGCTCGGCATCGCGGCGACCAGCTTCGCCCTCACCGACAGTCCGCAGGAACCCAGGGTCCCGGCCAAGGTGGAGCTGGAGAGCGGCTCCCCCACCCCGACTCCCACCTCTTCCTCCTCCTCGCCCGGGCCGACGCCCGGCGACCAGGTGGTGACCCGGCCACCGGTGACCGACAGCGCTCCGGATGACGACGATGACGACGACCGAGGCAACGACGCCGGAGACGACCGGGGCGCCGACGACGGAGCCGGCGACGACGGCTGACCGCGAGCGCCGCCGGATCTCGGCCCGGGTCCGCATCCTGCTCTGGCTGCTGCTCGTGATGGCGGTCGCCCTCGCCTCGGTGGCCGCGACCACCCGCTCGATCCTGCTGCGCGACACCGACCAGCGGATCAACGGGCTGCTCGCCCAGGAGGCCGGCGAGTTCGCCAACTTCGAGGAGCAGGGCTTCGATCCGGAGACCGGCCGCCCGTTCACCGACCCGGAGCGGCTGCTCAAGGTCTTCCTGGAGCGGCAGTACGCCGACCTGGACGAGGAACTGGTCGGCCTGGTGGGCGCGGTGGGCAGCAGGCCCACGCAGATCATCCAGCAGCGCGAGATCCCGGTCGGCCTGCCCCTGCACAAGGACGCCGACGCCAGGCGCCGCGTCTACGCCTCCCCGGACTCCACCGGCACCCTGGAGCGGCCGGAGGGGGACATCCGCTGGGCCAAGGTCACCGTCGCCCGGTACGGCGGCGAACCGGCGGCCGCCTTCGTGGTCGCCTTCCATCCCGGGCGGGAACAGGCCCGCGCGAACGAGGTGTTCCGCGTCCTGCTCGCCATCTCCGGCGTCGCCCTGCTGATGACGACCGGCATCGCCTGGGTGGTCGCGGGCCGGATCCTCAAACCGGTACGGCTGGTGCGCACCACGGCCGCGCAGCTCACCGAGCAGGACCTGACCCGGCGCATCCCCGTGCACGGCCACGACGACGTGGCCGCGCTCGCCGAGACGTTCAACGCCATGCTGGACCGGCTGGAACGCGCCTTCGCCACCCAGCGCCGGTTCGTCGACGACGCGAGCCACGAACTGCGCACCCCGATCACCATCGTGCGCGGCCACCTGGAGCTGATGGGCGACGACCCGGCCGAACGCGAGGAGACCGTCCGCCTCGTCACCGAGGAACTGGACCGGATGAGCCGCATCGTCGAGGACCTGCTGCTCCTCGCCAAGGCCGAACGCCCCGACTTCGTCACCCCCGAGCCGGTCCAGCTCGCCGAACTCACCGCCGACGTCTACGTCAAGGCCCGCACCCTCGGCGACCGGGAGTGGGTGCTGGACGGGGTCGCCGACCGCGAGGCCCAGCTGGACCCCCAGCGCATCACCCAGGCCATGGTGCAGCTCGCGCAGAACGCCGTGCAGCACACCACCACCGGCCAGACCATCCGCATCGGCTCCCGCGCCGACGGCACCCGTATCGAGCTGTACGTCGCCGACTCCGGGCCCGGGGTCCAGCCGCAGGACGCAGAGGTCGTCTTCGAGCGGTTCCGGCGCGGCACGGCCCGGCGCGGTGTGCGCGGAACGGGCGCCGGGCTCGGGCTGTCGATCGTCAAGGCGATCGCCGAGGGCCACGGCGGCCGGGTCGGCCTGCGCGCCACCGAGGGCGGCGGCGCCACCTTCGTACTCACTCTGGAAGAGGCACGTCCATGAACCGCATCCTCATCGTCGAGGACGAGGAGCGCATCGCCTCCTTCGTCGAGAAGGGCCTGCGCGCCAACGGCTTCACCACCACCGCCGTCGCCGACGGCGACGCCGCCTGCGAGTACGCCCTCACCGGCGGCTTCGACCTGGTCGTCCTGGACATCGGACTGCCCGGCCGGGACGGCTTCACGGTCCTGCGCGAGCTGCGCGAGTCCCGGGTGACGACCCCGGTGATCGTGCTGACCGCCCGGGACTCCGTACGGGACACGGTGGCCGGCCTGGAGGGCGGCGCCGACGACTGGATGACCAAGCCGTTCCGCTTCGAGGAACTGCTCGCCCGGGTACGACTGCGGCTGCGTACGGCGGCCAGGGCACCGGAGGTGACGGTGCTCAGGTCCGGCGACCTCTCCCTGGACCTGCGGACCCGCCGCGCCCGTGCCGCGCAGCGGACCGTGGACCTGACGGCGCGTGAGTTCGTGCTGCTGGAGCTGTTCCTGCGGCATCCGGGACAGGTCCTGTCGCGGGAGCAGATCCTCTCCCACGTGTGGGGCTACGACTTCGACCCCGGCTCCAACATCGTGGACGTCTACGTGCGGGCGCTGCGCAAGAAGCTGGGGGCGCAACGGGTGGAGACGGTACGGGGCATGGGGTACCGGCTGCCGGGCTGACGCACCCGGCCCACCGACGGGCCGACCGGTTTTTGTGTGAAGTTTCCTTCATGTCGGACTCATTGAGGGCTCACCGCCCGGGAGAACCCTCGACGACGTGACGTTGAACCTCCGCCTGGCGGCGGCCCTCTGCGTGGCGCTGTCCCTGTGCGCGCTGCTCGCGGTACCCGCGAACTTCCCCGCCCTCGGCGGTGACGCGCGCCTCACCCTCGCCGTGTTCGCGCTGGCCACCTGCGCCTGGATCGGCACGCCGATCGACGACACGTACATCGCGCTGGGCGCCGGACTCGCGCTGACCGCGACCGGCGTGATCAGCAGCGACACCCTCTTCGGCACCCTCGGCGACGACACGGTGTGGCTGCTGATCTGCGCCTTCGTGCTGGCGGCGGCGGTGGCCCGGACCGGGCTCGCGGGGCGGGCGGCGGCGTTCCTGGTCGGCGGGGCGCGCAGCGTGCGGCAGTTGGTGCATCTGACGACGGCCGCGCTGGTCGTGACGGCGTTCGCGGTGCCGGCCACGTCGGGCCGGGCGGCGCTGGCGCTGCCGGTGTTCCTGGCCCTCGCCAAGGCCCTGGCCGACCGGAAGCGACTGGTCGTGATGCTCGCGCTGCTGTTCCCGACCGTGATCCTGCTGTCGGCGGTGGCGACCCTGATCGGCGCGGGCGCGCATCTGATCACCGTGTCGGTGCTGTGGGAGGCGACCGGCGACCGGATCGGGTTCACCCAGTGGCTGCTGCTCGGCCTGCCGCTGGCGGTGGCCTCCTCCCATCTGGCCGCCGAGACGGTGCTGTTGACGACGACCCGGCGCGCGGACCGCGAGGGCCCGGTCCGTATCACCGCCGAGGAGATACAGCGGCACACCGAGAGTCCGGTCACCGGTCCCTGGACGCAGGCGGAGAAGCGCTGCGCCGCGCTGCTGGCCACGGTGGTGGCCCTGTGGTGCAGCGAGCCCCTGCACCATGTGTCGCCCGCGGTGGTGGCGCTGATCGGGGCGGTCGTCGCCTCCTCCCCCGCGCTCGGCACGGTGCGGCTCAAGGACGCGCTGAAGACCGTGCCCTGGTCGCTGCTGCTGTTCATGGCGGCGACCATGGCGATGGGTGTCGCGCTCGCCGACTCCGGCGCGGCGAAATGGCTGGTGTCGGGGCTGCCCGCGCACGTCGCGCCGGCCGTCTTCCTCGGGGGCGTGGTGGCGGTGAGCACGGCGGCCCACCTGGTCCTCCAGTCCCGCTCGGCCCGCTCCTCCGTCCTGGTCCCGCTGGTGATCGCCGCGGCCGTGGGCGTCGGGGTCAACCCGGTCGCCGCCGCGCTCGCCTCCACCGCCGCCGCCGGTTTCTGCCACACGCTCCCGGCCTCCGCCAAGCCGGTCACGCTCTTCTCCGACATCCCCGGCACCCCCACCTACACCCCACGCGACCTCCTGCGGCTGTCCGCCTTCCTGGCACCGCTGACCGCCGCCCTCGTGCTGTTCTTCGCCGCCGCCGTCTGGCCGCTGCTCGGCGTACCCGTGACCCGTTGAAGGAGCCCGCCATGTCCGCCACGTCCTCCATGCCCGCCGTGTCTTCCGTACCCGCCGCGTCCTCCGTGCCCGCCGCGTCCTCCGTACCCGCCGCGCCTTCCGTACCCGCCGCGCCTTCCGTACCCGCCACGTCCTCCGTACCCGCCACGTCCTCCGTACCCGCCGCGCCCTCCGTACCCGCCACGCCCTCCGAACCCGCCACGCCCTCCGAACCCGCCACGTCCTCCGTACCCGCCGTACCCGCCACGTCCTCCGTACCCGCCGCGCCCGCCGTACCCGCCGCGCCCTCCGTACCCGCCGCGCCCGCCATGCCCGCCATGCCCTCGCTGCTGAACCGTGTCGTCGTGGCTCCCAGCGGCTTCAAGGAGTCCCTGTCCGCGCAGGCCGCCGCCGACGCCATCACCGAGGGTGTCCGCCGGGTCCTGCCGGACGCCGAGATCGACCGCATCCCGCTGGTGGACGGCGGCGAGGGCACGGCCGTCGCGCTGGCCGCCGCGACCGGCGGGCGGCTGGTGGCGCTGGCCGCCACCGGCCCGGTCGGCGAACCCGTCGGCACGCACTTCGCGCTGCTCGGCGCCCGGGACACGGCGGTGGTGGAGATGGCGGCCGTCGCGGGCCTCTCCCTGGTCCCCCGCGCCCTGCGCGACCCGGGCGCCACGACGACGTACGGCGTCGGCGAGCTGATCCGCGCCGCGCTGGACACCGGGGTGCGGCGCATCCTGGTCGGCTGCGGCGACTCGGGTACGTCGGACGGTGGCGCGGGCGCGCTCCAGGCACTCGGGGCCCGGCTGCTGGACGCGGACGGCTTCGAACTCCCGCCCGGCGGCCGGGAGCTGAGCCGCCTCGCCCGCGTCGACCCGTCCGGCCTCGACGCCCGGCTGAAGGACACCGAGCTGCTCGTCGCCTGCAATCCGTTCAACGTGCTGTGCGGCGATCGGGGCGTGGCCCGGGTGTTCGGCCCGCAGAAGGGGGCGACGCCCGCGCAGGTCGAGGAGTTGTCGGCCGGGCTGGAGAACTGGGCGCGTGTCCTGACCCGGGACCTCGGTGTCATCGGCACCGACCTGCGCCACGGCCCCGGTACCGGCGCCTCCGGCGGGCTGGGCTCTGGGCTCGCCGCCGTCGGCGGCCGGCTGCTGCCCCGCTTCGACGTGCTCCTCGGCCACCTCGACCTGGACGCCCGCCTCGCCCGCGCCGACCTGGTACTCACCGCCGAGGGCGCCCTGGACCACCAGACGCCGCGCGGCAAGGTCCCGGCCGAGGTCGCCCGCCGCGCCAAGCTCCACGGCCGTCCCGTCCTCGCCCTGGCCGGCACGCTCGGCGAGGGCGCGCACGAGGTGCCGGGGGTGGACGCCTGCCACGGCATCATGCCGGCGCCGATGGCCCTGGCGGACGCGCTGCTGCGCGCCGCCGAACTCCTCACGGACGCCACGGAGCGGGCGCTGCGGATGATCCTGCTGGGGTCGCGGCTGCCGGGTCAGGCGCCGGTGCCGGCGGCCGCGGTGCCGGCGGCGGCGGCCGCGGTGCCGGCGGCCGCGGTGCCGGCGGCGGACGGGTCGGGCACGCAACGCCCGTCCTCGGCCCGGTAGTTCCACCGGGCGCCCTCGTTCACCAGCTCCTTGACGGCGTTCACGAACCGCTCGACGTGCTCGTCCGGAGTGCCCGCGCCGAAGCTCACGCGGATGGCGTTGAGGGACTTCTCCCCCGGCGCCGCCTCGGGGGCGCCGCACTCGCCCTGCGCCTGTGGGGCGCTGCCGAGCAGGGTGCGCACCAGCGGGTGCGCGCAGAACAGGCCGTCACGCACCCCGATGCCGTACTCGGCGGAGAGCGCGGCGGCGAAGTGCGAGCTGTTCCAGCCCTCGACGACGAAGGACAGCACGCCGACGCGAGAGGCGTCGTCGCCGAAGAGGGAGAGGATCCGCACCTCGGGCACCTCGGCGAGCCCGTCCCGCACCTTCCCGATCAGGTACTCCTCGCGGGCGACCAGCGCGTCGAACCCGGCCTCGGTGAGGGCCTTGCAGGCGGAGGCGATCGCGTAGGCGCCGATGACGTTGGGCGACCCGGCCTCGTGCCGCGCGGCGCTGTCGTGCCACTCCACCTCCACGCCGCCGCCGGCGCGCCGGGTGACCCTGCGGCTGGCGCCGCCGCCGGCGAGGTACGGCTCCGCCCGGCGCAGCCAGTCCGCCCGGCCGGCCAGCACACCGGAGCCGAAGGGGGCGTACAGCTTGTGCCCGGAGAAGGCGACCCAGTCGACGTCCAGGTCGGCCACGGAAACGGGGTGGTGCGGGGCGAGCTGCGCGGCGTCCAGGACGATCCGGGCGCCGTGCGCGTGCGCCGCGGCGGCCAGTTCACGCACCGGCCACAGCTCGCCGGTGACGTTGGAGGCGCCGGTGACACAGACCAGGGCGGGCCCGTAGGGCTCGCGGGCGGCGAGGGCGCGCTCCAGGGTCTCGACGGCCTGCGCCGGGGTGCGCGGGGCGTCCAGGTAGGTCACGTCGGCGCCCCTCCCCCTACGCCCTGCGGCGTGGGGGGTCCCCCAGGGCAGCAGCGAGGCGTGGTGCTCGGTCTCGAAGACGAAGACCCGGCAGCCGGCGGGCAGCGCGGCGGCGAGCAGGTTGAGGGAGTCGGTGGTGGACCGGGTGAACACGACCTGGTCCCCGTCCCGGCATCCGAGGAACTCGGCGACGGTCTCCCGGGCGTTCTCGAACAGGTCGGTCGACAGCTGCGACAGGTACCCGGCCCCGCGGTGCACGCTGCCGTAGTAGGGGGCGTAGGCCGCCACGTCGTCCCAGACCCGCTGGAGCGCGGGCGCGCTGGCGGCGTAGTCGAGCGCGGCGTAGGTGACCTCCCCGCCGGTGACGAGCGGGACGGTGACATCGCGGCCGAGAACGGGCAGCGGGGTGGCGACAGCGGTGGGTACGGACATGGCGGACTCCCGTGAGGACCAGCGCGAGGACGGGCGCTGTGAAAGAGAAGAAGAAGGTGTGCGGAGGCGGGGCTCTGCGGCCCTATCGCATTCGCTGGTTCACGGGAGACTCCCTCGGACGACCCAGGACCCCTGGTTTCGCGAGGGGTCCGCGCTTGCCGTGAACCTTGCTGTCCACGGCCTGGTCTTCACCCGGGGCACCCCGCCACGGACGGAGGGTTGCCGGACAGTCGGCCGGGGCCTCATGACTGTCACTCATGACCTGACGAAAAACCTAGGGAAAAGATCGACGCCCCGCAACCCGAGTCCGGATCGCGGGACGCACGTCACACCACGGGGCCCAGGGGGTGTCGTTCGGATCCTGCCGGGGTCGCGGGGCCAGTCGCAAGGCGCCGCTGCCCGGAGCCGGCCCGATCCGAACGTCACCCGTGAGCGCTACGCGTGGCTCGCGGCCACCCAGCGGTCCAGGGCGCCCTTGGCGGCTCCCGAGTCGATCGCCTCGGCCGCCCGGTCCATGCCGGCCCTGATCTGCTCGGCCAGTGGTTCCTCGCCGGGCTCCAGGGCCACCAGGGCGGCCGCCGAGTTCAGCAGCACCGCGTCCCGTACGGGGCCCGTCTCCCCGGCCAGCAGGCGGCGGGCGACGTCGGCGTTGTAGGAGGCGTCGGCGCCGCGCAGCGCCTGGACCGGCACGAGTTCGAGGCCGACGTCCCGCGGGTCGAAGGTCTCCTCGGTCACCCGGCCGTCCCGCACGACCCACACCCGGGAGGTGGCCGTCGTGGTCAGCTCGTCGAGGCCGTCGTCGCCCCGGAAGACCAGGGACGAGTGGCCGCGTTCGGCGAAGACACCGGCGATGATCGGCGCCATCCGGGCATGGGCGACCCCGATCGCCTGGGCCTTCACCCTGGCGGGGTTGGTCAGCGGACCCAGGAAGTTGAACACGGTGCGGATGCCCAGCTGACCGCGCGCCGCCGCCACATGGCGCAGCGCCGGGTGGAACTTCACGGCGAAGCAGAAGGTGATGCCGGCCTCCTCGGCGACCTCCGCCACCCGCTTCGGCGTCAGCTCCAGGTTGACCCCGAGCTTCTCCAGGACGTCGGAGGCCCCGGACGCCGAGGAGGCGGCCCGGTTGCCGTGCTTGACGACCTTGGCGCCGGTACCGGCCACGACGATCGCCGACATGGTGGAGATGTTGACCGTCTTGGCGCCGTCGCCGCCGGTGCCGACGATGTCGACCGTCTCCCCCGGCACCTCGATCACGTTGGCGTGGGCGTACATGGTGCGGACGAGGCCGGAGATCTCCTCGACGGTCTCGCCCTTGGACCTGAGCGCCACCGCGAAGCCCGCGATCTGGGCGTCGGTCGCCTCGCCGCGCATGATCACGTCCAGCGCCCAGGCGGTGTCGTCCGCGGAGAGGTCCCGGCCGTCCAGGAGTCCGTTCAGCAGGGCGGGCCAGGAGCGGCCCGCCGCGGTGTCGCCTCCAGCGGGGGTCACAGCGCTCATGAGCCGCTCCTGAATCGTGTGTATCGCGGAAAGGGAGTGTGGTCCCACCCTATCCAGCCCCGGGCACGGCGAAGGGCCCCGTCCGCGGAACGGACGGGGCCCTTCGACCGTGGTGTGGCGACGCTGGAGGGTCAGTGGTGGCCGTGGCCGCTCGTGATCTCCTTGTACTCCTCGGCGGTCGGCTTCGGAATCTGCGACTCCTCGCCGTAGTAGCCCTTGCTCAGCTTGGCGCGGAGCTTCTCCGTGCGCTTCACCTTGCGCCGGACGCCGTTCTCGTCGACCTCCGGGCCGATCTCGGCCGGCTTGTACTGCTCGTGCGCGGTGAGCGTGTGCAGCTGCTCCTGGCTGAGCGGCTCGTGCACCTCGATGAACTCACCGTGCGGCAGGCGCTTGATGATGCCCGACTCGCGGCCGTGCAGCACCTTGTCCTTGTCCCGGCGCTGGAGGCCGAGGCAGATCCGCTTGGTGACGATGAACGCGACGACCGGGGCGACGAAGAACCCGATGCGGACGAACCAGGTGATCGCGTTGATCGACAGGTGGAAGTGCGTGGCCCACAGGTCGTTGCCGCCGCCGATCAGCAGCACCATGTACCAGGTGATCCAGGCGACACCGAAGGCGGTCCGGGTCGGGGCGTTGCGCGGGCGGTCCAGGATGTGGTGCTCGCGCTTGTCGCCGGTGACCCAGGACTCGATGAACGGGTAGACCGCGATCGCGACCAGGACCAGCGGGAAGATCATCAGCGGGACGAACACGCCCAGGACGAGCGTGTGACCCCAGAAGTTGATCTCCCAGCCCGGCATCACACGGATCAGGCCCTCGGAGAAGCCCATGTACCAGTCGGGCTGGGCTCCGGTGGAGACCATGTCCGGCCGGTAGGGGCCGATGGCCCAGATCGGGTTGATCGTGGCGATGGCCGAGATGGCGGCGATCACACCGAAGACCAGGAAGAAGAAGCCTCCGGCCTTGGCCATGTACACCGGCAGCAACGGCATGCCGACGACGTTCTTGTTGGTCTTGCCGGGACCCGCGAACTGCGTGTGCTTGTGGTAGAAGACCAGGATCAGGTGGGCGACCACCAGGCCGAGCATGATGCCCGGCAGCAGCAGGATGTGGATCGAGTAGAACCGGGCCACGAAGTCGTGGCCGGGGAACTCCCCGCCGAAGAGGAAGAACGAGATGTACGTGCCGACGATCGGCACGGACAGGATCGCGCCCTCCATGAAGCGGATACCGGTGCCCGAGAGCAGGTCGTCCGGCAGCGAGTAGCCGGTGAAGCCGGTGAACATGCCGAGGACGAACAGCAGGAAGCCGAACAGCCAGTTGATCTCACGCGGCTTGCGGAACGCGCCGGTGAAGAAGACGCGCATCATGTGCACGAACATGCCGGCGAGGAAGATCAGCGCCGCCCAGTGGTGGATCTGCCGGATGAGCAGACCACCGCGGACGTCGAAGCTGATGTCCAGCGTCGAGGCGTACGCCTCACTCATCAGCTGGCCCTGCAGCGGCACGTACGAGCCGTGGTACGCGACCTCGTTCATCGAGGGGTGGAAGAACAGCGTCAGGTACACACCCGTGAGGATGATGATGATGAAGCTGTAGAGGCAGACCTCACCCAGCATGAACGACCAGTGGTCGGGGAAGATCTTGCGCATGTTGGCCTTGGCCAGGGAGTAGATCCCCAGCCGGCCGTCGGCCCAGTCGGCGACGCGCTCGCCGGCCGGTGCCTTCCCGCGAGAGCGGGGGGCTTCGTTGGCTGTAGTGCTCATCCGCGCTCCCAGAAGGCAGGACCGACGGGCTCTTCGAAGTCGCCGAGCGCTTCGAGGTAACCCTCGTCGTTCACGCCGATGCGCAGCTGCGGCAGGGCGTGACCGGCGGGACCGAAGATCACCCGGGCGCCGTCGGCAAGGTCGAAGGTGGACTGGTGGCAGGGGCAGAGCGCGTGGTGCGTCTGCTGCTCGTACAGGGAGATCGGGCAACCGACATGGGTGCAGATCTTCGAGTACGCCACGATGCCCTCGTGCGACCACTCGAGTTCGCGCTTGTCCTTGATGGCCTCCGGCTCCAGCCGGATGATCATCAGGGCCGCCTTGGCGATCTCGGTCATGAACTCCTCGTCGTGCTCCTCCAGGCCCTCGGGCATGGCGAAGGTGAGGGAGCCCACCGCGACGTCCGAGGGACGCAGCGGCTCGTGGGTGTTCATGTTGACGAGCAGCTTGCCCTTGGACCACAGGGTGTGGCGGAGCTTGGTGCCGGGCAGCGGGCCGAGGTCGCGCAGCAGGACGACACCGGAGAGCGGCACCAGCGTGAGCGCGCCCAGCATCGTGTTGCGGATCAGCTTGCGGCGCCCGATCACGGACTCCTTGGCACCCTGCTTGAAGTCCGCGTGGACCTTGGCACGGGTCTCCGGGTCGGCCTCGATCGGGTGACGCTCGTCGGCGACCTCCTCGTCGGACATCAGGGTCCGGGCCCAGTGGACCGCGCCGGCGCCGATCGCGAACAGCGCGACGCCGAGCGTCATGCCGAGCGCGAAGTTCAGCGCACTGATGTGGCCGAGCGGGAAGATGTAGACCGACTTGTCGACCGGGATCGTCACGAACGAGGCGATGAAACCGACCGTGGCCAGCATCGACAGCGTGAACAGCAGGGCGACCGTGCGCTCGGACCGCTTGGCGGCCCGCTCGTCGGTGTCCTGGATCCGGTGCTCGTGGGGCGGCAGTCCCGGGTCGGCGAACGGGTTCTGGTCGTCCGCGGTGCGCACCGAGCGGTGCCCGTGCGGGGCGTCCTGCTCAGCGGGCAGGTTCTCTTCTGGAATGTCTTGGCTACTCATGACTTCTTGGCCTTTGCGGTCCGAGCGGCGACCCAGACGGCGACGGCGATCAGGGCGCCCAGTCCGAACACCCAGGCGAACAGACCTTCACTGACCGGACCCAGTCCGCCGAGGCTGAGGCCACCGGGCTCAACGGTGTCGTCGCTGTTGACCGCGTCCAGGTAGGCGATGATGTCCTTCTTGTTCTGCTCCGACATCGAGCCGTCGGGGAAGGAGGGCATGTTCTGCGGGCCGGTCAGCATGGCCTCGTAGATGTGCTTCGGGTCGACGTCCTCGAGGCTCGGCGCGTACTTGCCGTGCGTCAGGGCGCCGCCCTTGCCGGTGAAGTTGTGGCACTGCGCGCAGTTGTTGCGGAACAGCTCACCGCCCTTGGCGATGTCCGCACCCTCCGGGCCGTACTTCTCCTCCGACGGGATGGCCGGACCGGCGCCCAGCGAGGCGATGTAGGCGGCCAGCTGGTCGATCTCGGCCTGCGAGTAGACGACCGGCTTTTCCGGGACCTGCGCGCCCGGCTGCTGGGCCGGCATACGGCCGGTGCCCACCTGGAAGTCGACGGCCGCGGCGCCGACGCCGACCAGGCTCGGACCGTCGGTGGTGCCCTGACCCCCGGTGCCGTGGCAACTGGCGCAGCCGACGGCGTAGAGCTTCTTGCCCTCGTCGATGGCGAGGGACTGGGCGGTTTCATCGGCCTGCGCCTTGTCCGCGGGTGCGAACACGGCGTACAGCCCCCCTGTGCATGCCAGCGCGAGGAGTAGGACGACGAGCGCCGCCAGCGGGTGGCGTCGTCGTGCGGAGAGCTTTTTCACGGATTACCCCGGTGTCAGGATCTTCTGCGTCGATGCTTCTGGTATTGAGGCGGGTGCGCGCCGCGACTACTTGATCATGTAGATCGTGGCGAAGAGGCCGATCCAGACGACATCGACGAAGTGCCAGTAATAGGACACGACAATGGCCGCGGTCGCCTGCTCGTGAGTGAACCTCCGGGCCGCGTAGGTGCGGCCGAGGACCAGCAGGAAGGCGATGAGGCCGCCCGTCACGTGCAGTCCGTGGAAGCCGGTGGTCAGGTAGAACGCCGAGCCGTACGGGTCCGACGAGAGCGAGAGGCCCTCGTGCTTGACCAGCTCGGTGTACTCGAACACCTGACCGCCGATGAAGATCGCACCCATGACGAAGGTGACGATGAACCACATCCGGAGCTTCTTCACGTCACCGCGCTCGGCCGCGAACACGCCGAGCTGGCAGGTGAGGGAGGAGAGCACCAGGATCGTGGTGTTCGTCGCGGAGAACGGGAAGTTCAGCGCGTCGGCCTTCTCGGACCAGAAGTCCGGGCCGGTCACCGATCGCAGGGTGAAGTACATCGCGAAGAGGGCCGCGAAGAACATCAGCTCGGAACTCAACCAGATGATGGTTCCGACGCTGGTGAGGTTCGGTCGATTGACCGACGGGTGCGCGTGCCCGGTTTCTACTGTCGTTGCTGTCGCCACGACCGACATTATGTCGGTCGCTTATCCCGCCCTCACCCCGGGGGGTGCCGTTCGGAGTGTCCGCCCCGTCTGTACTGCCCGTATGGCCCATCGAACGGCCCGTCGAAGCCGTGTCCGAACCAGTGTTGACGAGGAGTTCGGAGGAGTAGCATCCGGCGCAACGGGCTACGACTGTTTCACTGCGTATCGGAGGAAGCATGCAGCCGACCGCCACGGTGCTGGTCTACAGCGACAACTCCAACACCCGCGAGCAGGTGCGGCTGGCGACCGGTCGCCGGCCGGCTCCGGACGTGCCCGTGGTCGAGTTCCTGGAGTGCGCCACCCCGGCCGCCGCGATCAAGGAGCTGGACAAGGGCGGGATCGACGTCTGCGTCTTCGACGGCGAGGCGGTGCCCATGGGGGGCATGGGACTGTGCCGCCAGATCAAGGACGAGGTCTTCCAGTGCCCGCCGGTGCTGCTGCTCATCGCCCGGCCGCAGGACGCGTGGCTGGCGACGTGGAGCCGCGCGGAGGCGGCTGTGACGCTGCCGGTGGAGCCGGTCGAGTTCGCGGGCGCGCTGGCCGCGCTGCTGCGGCAGAAGCGGCTGCAGGGCGTTTAGGGGCGCCCGCCGGGCGCCTCACACCACCGTCGGCCGCAGCCGTGCCGCCTCCTGGGTGTTCGGGGCGCTGCCGGTGCCGCCGGTCAGGGCGCTGCCCGTGCGCCACTTGTTCCAGTCGAGGTTCCAGTCGCCGAAGCCGTTGCCGAAGGGTTCCATCGTCTCGCCCTCGGAGTTGACCACCTGGACGAGGTCGCCCTCCTGGACGACGCCGAAGAACCACTCGGCGTTGGCGGTGCTCATGCCGACGCAGCCGTGGCTGACGTTGGCCAGGCCCTGGGAGCCGACCGACCAGGGGGCGGCGTGCACGTACTCGCCGCTCCAGGTGACCCGGGTGGCGAAGTACACGGGCAGGTCGTACGACTCCGAGGAGCCCTCGGCGATGCCGACGGTGCTGCTGCGCATACGTACGAAGGGTTCCTTGCCCAGGACGACCTTGACGCCGTTGCGGGTCTCGAAGCCGGGCTTGCCCGAGGTGACGGGGACCTGCTTGATCTCCTCGCCGTCCCGGTAGACCGTCAGCGTGTGCGCGGCGGCGTCGGTGACGGCCACGACGTGGTCGTCCGTGGTGATCGTCAGGGGCTTGGCGGTGCCGCCCCACATCCGGTCGCCGATCTTGATGCCGTCGAGGGTGCTGCGGACCTGGACGGTGGCGTGGGCGGGCCAGTACTCCTTGGGCCGGTAGTGCAGCTTCTTGTCGTCCACCCAGTGCCAGGCGCCCTCCACGGCCGGCGTGGAGTCCACCTTCAGGGCGCGTTCCACTATGGCCCGCTGGGCCGGGTCCGCGACCGGCTGGCTCAGTTCCGCGGTGACGGGCTGGCCGACGCCGTACGCGCCCGCCTTGGGCCCGAAGGAGACGCCCAGGGTCTTCTTGGAGCTGGGCAGGCCGGTCTCGAAGGTGAGGACCTTGCGGCCGGGCGCGCCGTCGCCGTCCTCGGTGCTCACCCGGACCGTGTAGCCGGCGCCCGCGGCCAGCGGTGAGGTGCTGTGCCAGCGGGATCCGTCCGCGGCGAGTTCGCCCGCCACGTAGCGGCCCGTCGCGTCCACGGCCGTGACGTCCGTGATGCGCCCGCCGGCGCCCTCGGCGACGACCTCCAGGGGTTTGTCGGGGTCGGCCTTCTTTCCGGCGTCCGTGGGGCCGCTGAAGGAGATCTGGCCGGCCGCGTCGTAGGGCGAGGCGGACAGCGGGTTGTCGTCGTCGCCGCTGCTGCAGGCGGTGACGGACGCGCCGAGGGCCATCACCAGCAGGGTGCAGCCGACGACCGTACGCCCCCGCGCCTGGAAGTGAACCGTGTCGCTCATGACCTCACGCTAGAGAGCCACGTCAGCGGCGGCACGGTGGGTAACCCGGACGAGTGAGTCGGATACGGCATACGAAGGAGCCCGGACGCTCCTGACGGAGTGTCCGGGCCCCTTGGCGCTCGGCGCGTGCTACTGGGTGCGGCTCTCACCGCGGTAGTACTCGAAGACCCAGCCGAACAGACCCACGAGAAGGACCGGTGCCGAGAAGTACATGATCCACCAGCCGACCGCCACGCCCAGGAAGGCGAGCGCTCCGCCGAACCCGAGCGCCAGCGGCTGCCAGCTGTGCGGGCTGAAGAACCCGATCTCGCCGGCGTCGTCCGCGACGTCCGCTTCCTTGTCGTCCTGCGCACCGACGTCGACCCGCTTGGCCGTGAAGGCCAGGTAGAAGCCGATCATGATGGCCAGGCCGAAGGCCAGGAAGAGGGCCGTGGTGCCGACCGGCTCCATCGACCAGTAGCCGTAGACGATCGCGACGGCCAGGATGAAGACGCTCAGCCAGATGAAGAGCTGTCCCTGGATCTTCACTTCCCGGCCTCCTTGCCGCCGGCGAGGGTCTTCTCACCGTGGCCGACGTTCTCGAGCTGGTCGATCGCCGAGACCTCCGGGTGGTGCAGGTCGAAGGCGGGGGATTCACTGCGGATGCGCGGCAGCGTGAGGAAGTTGTGCCGCGGCGGCGGGCAGGAGGTCGCCCACTCCAGCGAACGGCCGTAGCCCCACGGGTCGTCGACGTTGACCGGCTTGCCGTACTTGGCCGTCTTCCAGACGTTGTAGAAGAACGGCAGCATCGACATGCCGAGCAGGAACGAGCTGATCGTCGAGATCGTGTTCAGGGCGGTGAAGCCGTCGGCCGCCAGGTAGTCGGCGTACCGGCGCGGCATGCCCTCGGCACCCAGCCAGTGCTGGACCAGGAAGGTGCCGTGGAAGCCGATGAACAGCGTCCAGAAGGTGATCTTGCCGAGGCGCTCGTCCAGCAGCTTGCCGGTGAACTTCGGCCACCAGAAGTGGAAGCCGGCGAACATCGCGAACACCACGGTGCCGAACACCACGTAGTGGAAGTGCGCCACCACGAAGTACGAGTCCGAGACGTGGAAGTCCAGCGGCGGCGAGGCCAGGATGACACCGGTCAGACCACCGAAGAGGAAGGTGATCAGGAAGCCGGTGGACCACAGCATCGGCGTCTCGAAGCTGAGTGATCCCTTCCACATGGTGCCGATCCAGTTGAAGAACTTCACACCGGTCGGGACCGCGATCAGGAAGGTCATGAAGGAGAAGAACGGCAGCAGCACGCCGCCCGTGACGTACATGTGGTGGGCCCACACCGTCACCGACAGACCGGCGATCGCGATCGTCGCGGCGATCAGACCCATGTAGCCGAAGATCGGCTTGCGGGAGAAGACCGGGATGATCTCACTGACGATGCCGAAGAACGGCAACGCGATGATGTACACCTCCGGATGCCCGAAGAACCAGAACAAGTGCTGCCACAGCAACGCTCCGCCGTTGGCCGAGTCGAAGATGTGCGCACCGAACTTGCGGTCCGCCTCCAGCGCGAACAGGGCCGCGGCCAGCACCGGGAAGGCCAGCAGGACCAGCACACCGGTCAGCAGCACGTTCCAGGTGAAGATCGGCATGCGGAACATGGTCATGCCCGGGGCGCGCATGCAGATGATCGTGGTGATGAAGTTGACCGAGCCGAGGATGGTGCCGAAGCCGGAGAAGGCCAGACCCATGATCCACAGGTCACCGCCGATACCCGGCGAGTGCACCGCGTCGGACAGCGGCGAGTAGGCGAACCAGCCGAAGTCGGCCGCGCCCTGCGGGGTCAGGAACCCGCCCACCGCGATCGTCGAGCCGAACAGGTACAGCCAGTAGGCGAACATGTTCAGCCGCGGGAAGGCCACGTCCGGCGCGCCGATCTGCAGCGGCATGATCCAGTTCGCGAAGCCCGCGAACAGCGGCGTCGCGAACATCAGCAGCATGATCGTGCCGTGCATCGTGAACGCCTGGTTGAACTGCTCGTTCGACATGATCTGCAGACCCGGACGGGCCAGCTCGGCGCGCATGAACAGCGCCATCACGCCGCCGATCACGAAGAACGCGAACGACGTCACCAGATACAGCGTGCCGATCGTCTTGTGGTCGGTGGTCGTCAGCCACTTCACCACGACCTCGCCACGCCTCTGGCGCCGGACCGGCAGTTCGTCCTCGTAGTGGGACCCTGCCGCGGCACCCTGGGGTTCGTTGAGGATGCTCACAGGTTGTTCGTCTCCCGGTTCTTCTCGTGGCTCGTCTGCTCGATGCCCGCGGGAACGTAACCGGTCTGCCCCTTCTTCACGAGGTCCTGGAGGTGCTGCTCGTAGCGCTCCGGGGAGACGACCTTCACGTTGAACAGCATCCGGGAGTGGTCGACGCCGCACAGCTCGGCGCACTTGCCGAGGAAGGTGCCCTCCTTGTTGGGGGTCACCTCGAAGGCATTGGTGTGGCCCGGAATGACGTCCTGCTTCATGAGGAACGGCACCACCCAGAAGGAGTGGATGACGTCACGCGAGGTCAGGACGAAGCGGACCGTCTTGCCCTTGGGGAGCCAGAGGGTCGGGCCGGGGTTGCCGGTCTGCGGGTTCTCCGTGCCGGGGACACCGCAGTCGTAGGTGCCGCCGGCGTTCGCCGGGAAGTCCTCCTTGAACCGGTCCGGGATCGCGGCCAGTTCCTTGGAGGTCTTGGCGTCGCCGGTGGAACCGTCGACGCTCTCGACGTAGTTGAAGCACCAGCTCCACTGGAAGCCGACCACGTTGACCGTGACGTCGGGCTTCTTCTTGAGGCTCATGAGCTCGGACTCGTCACGTGCGGTGAAGTAGAACAGCACCGAGACGATGACGAGCGGAACAATGGTGTACAGCGCCTCGATGGGCAGGTTGTACCTGTTCTGCGGAGGAACTTCGACCTTGGTGCGGGTGCGCCGGTGGAAGAAGCAACTCCACAGGATCAGGCCCCACACCAGCACGCCGGTGGCCAGCGCGGCTGCCCAGGAGCCCTGCCACAGGGAGAGGATCCGCGGAGCCTCTTCAGTGGTTGGGGTGGGCATGCCGAGGCGGGGGAAGTCCTCGTATGTGCAACCGGTGGCGGTCGCCAGGACCAGGCCCGCGGTCAGTGCCTGCAGCAGCTTCCGCCGCATCGGGCGCCGCGGCGAGCGGTCGGAGCCGTTGGGACTCACGTAGCGCCTTCCCGAGAGTCTCGCCCGCGCTGTTCGGCTGCGGCCTTCTCGCTGGTCGGTCGCCGCCCTGCGTCGGGCAGGGGTTTGATGTTTATGCGGACCAAACCCTAGCCGACGCCCTCCGGGGGGTCGCGGGGAGGGTGGCATACGCGCCGGGGGGCACCCTGAAAGGGTGGGACGGGGGCGCCTACGGCGGTGGGAACCGGGGGTCCGTCGGCGGCTGACGGCGCATTGGGGCTGGTCGGGCCCGCGCGGCGGAGCCGCACGTGCCACGGGCCCGCGCCCCTGGTCGGCACTCTTCCGCCGGACGTCATAGCGTTGCCGTGTGGGCTACTTCGATGCTGCTTCCGCTGCTCCCCTTCATCCCGTCGCCCGGCAGGCGCTGTTGGCCTCCCTCGATGAGGGGTGGGCCGATCCCGCTCGGCTCTACCGGGAAGGGCGGCGGGCCCGGATGCTGCTCGACGCCGCCCGGGAGGCGGCCGCCGAGGCCGTGGGATGTCGGGCGGACGAGCTGGTATTCACCCCCTCGGGGACGCGGGCGGTGCATTCGGGGGTCGCGGGAGCGCTGGCCGGACGTCGGCGCGCCGGAGCCCACCTGATCGTGTCAGCGGTCGAACACTCCTCCGTATTGCATGCGGCCGAAGTACACGAGGCCGGCGGCGGGACGGTCACGCAGGTGCCCGTGGACCGGACGGGGGCGGTGGACCCGACGGCGTACGGGGCCGCCCTGCGCGGCGACACCGCGCTGGCCTGCCTCCAGTCGGCCAACCACGAGGTGGGCACCGAGCAGCCGGTGGCGGAGGTCGCCGAGGTCTGCCGGACGGCGGGCGTGCCGCTGCTGGTGGACGCGGCGCAGTCGCTGGGGTGGGGGAAGGTGCCGGGCGACTGGTCCGTGCTCACGGCCAGTGCCCACAAGTGGGGCGGGCCGTCCGGGGTCGGGTTGCTCGTCGTACGGAAAGGGGCCCGGTTCGCGCCGCAGGGCCCCGGGGACGAGCGGGAGTCGGGGCGGGCGCCCGGTTTCGAGAATCTCCCGGCGATCGTGGCGGCGGCCGCGTCGCTGCGGGCGGTGCGGGCCGAGGCGGCCGAGGAGGCGGCCCGGCTGCGGGAGCTGACGGAGCGGATCCGGGCGCGGGTGCCGGATCTGGTGCCGGACGTGGAGGTGGTCGGCGATCCGGTGCACAGGCTGCCCGGCACCGTCACCTTCTCGTGTCTCTACGTCGACGGGGAGGCTCTGCTGCACGAACTGGACCGTGCCGGGTTCTCGGTCTCCTCCGGGTCGTCCTGCACGAGCAGCACCCTGATGCCGAGCCACGTCCTGAAGGCGATGGGGGTGCTCAGCGAGGGCAACGTCCGGGTGTCGCTGCCGCCGGGGACGCCGCCCGAGGACGTCGAGCGGTTCCTGGAGGTGCTGCCGGGCACGGTGGCCGCGGTGCGGGAGAGGCTGGGCGCGCCTGCGGCCACTCGGGCCGCCCCCGAGAGCGGGGGCGGCCTCGTCGTGGACGCGATCGGCCGGCGCTGCCCCGTCCCGGTGATCGAGCTGGCCAAGGTCATCGGCGACGTGCCCGTCGGGGGCACGGTCCGTGTCCTGTCCGACGACGAGGCGGCCCGCCTGGACATCCCGGCGTGGTGCGAGATGCGGGGACAGGAGTACGTGGGCGAGGAGCCGGCGGAGAGGGGAACGGCTTACCTGGTCCGCCGGTCGGCCTGAACGGCGCCCTCACCCGGCGGCTCAGCCCAGGTGGGCCTGGACCTCCTCCGCAGCCTCGTCCCCGTACGCCTTGGTGAACCGCTCCATGAAGTGCCCGCGGCGCAGCTGGTACTCCTGCGTCCCCACCGTCTCGATGACGAGCGTCGCCAGCATGCAGCCCACCTGCGCCGCCCGCTCCAGCGGCACCCCCCACGCCAGCCCCGACAGGAACCCCGCGCGGAAGGCGTCGCCCACGCCGGTCGGGTCGGCCTTGCGCTCCTCGTCCGGGACGCCGACCTCGACGGTCGGCCCGCCGACCCGCTCGATGCGGACGCCCCGCGCGCCGAGGGTGGTGACGCGGTGGCCGACGCGGCCGAGGATCTCCTCGTCCGTCCAGCCGGTCTTGGTCTCGATCAGCCCCTTCTCGTACTCGTTGGAGAAGAGGTAGGTCGCCCCGTCCAGCAGTATCCGGATCTCGTCGCCGTTCATCCGGGCGATCTGCTGGGAGAAGTCGGCGGCGAAGGGGATCGACCGGGCGCGGCACTCCTCGGTGTGCCGGAGCATCGCTTCCGGGTCGTCGGCGCCGATGGAGACCAGGTCGAGACCGCCGACCCGGTCGGCGACGGTCTTCAGCTCGATGAGGCGGGCCTCGCTCATCGCGCCCGTGTAGAACGAGCCGATCTGGTTGTGGTCGGCGTCGGTGGTGCAGACGAAGCGGGCGGTGTGCAGGGTCTCGGAGATGCGCACCGAGCCGGTGTCGACGCCGTGCCGGTCCAGCCAGGCCCGGTACTCGTCGAAGTCCGAGCCGGCCGCGCCGACCAGGATCGGCCTGGTGCCGAGCTGGCCCATGCCGAAGGCGATGTTCGCGGCGACGCCGCCCCGGCGTACGTCGAGCTGGTCGACCAGGAAGGATAGCGAGACCGTGTGCAGTTGGTCCGCGACGAGCTGGTCGGCGAAGCGGCCGGGGAAGGTCATGAGGTGGTCGGTGGCGATGGAGCCGGTGACTGCGATGCGCACGGCGTGGACTCTCTCCTGAAGGGGAGGCGGGTTGACTGTTCACGCTACCCGGGAGAGCCCCGGGTCCGAAGCAGGCAAAACTACCCGGTAGTACAACTTTCTTCACGGTCCGGGACGTGCCTACGGTTCTGTTATGACGAACCTGACGAGGACCGCCGACCCCGCCCCGGCCGACCTGGACGGCGACCTGGCGTCGCTGCGCGGCGACTGCGCCCGGATGGCCCCGCGCTGGGAGGCGCCGGCCCACGCCGCCACCCGTCCCGTCCCCGTCTCCCTCATCCACGGCGTGCGGGTGCCCCGGACGTCGGCACGGCTGCTGGACGCGATGTCGGACTACGGGGACTGAGGTCCCTGCGGCGACTCCGGGGCCGTTCGGGCGGCGCCTGACGTCGCCGGGAACCGGATCCTCCCCCACCGCGTCCCATCGCTGTCCCCAGTAACAGCCGAAGGAGCGATGCGGTGAACACCGAGCGACCCGACAACGACGACGCCGACGCCGCCGACGAGGCCGGCACCGGGCGTCCCGCGCGGCGGCGTCCCCGGGCGGTCGCCGTCGCCTCCGTCGCCGCCGCCGTGCTGTTGGCCGGGACCGGCGGCGCCTATCTGGCCACGTCCGCCGCCGGCGACGGCCCGGACGGCGGTACGGCCTCCGGGGCGTCCGGCGACGACACTCCCCCGCCGCTCGCCCTGGACGACCACGGGGCGCCGTCCGGAAGCGGCGGTACGAACGGCATCGCACCCGGTGAGCCCAACCCGTACGGCGTCACCTACCGCGCCGACGGCTCGCTGCCCGACGGCCCCGGCTCGGCGCCCGTGTACCGGGCGAAGGGCGAGGTCACCGAGGCGGAGGTGGCCCGGCTGGCCGAGGCGCTCGGGGTCGACGGGGCGCCGCGCGCGCAGGGCGAGGCGTGGAAGGTCGGCAGCGCCAA
The DNA here is from genome assembly GCF_044762405.1 of Streptomyces sp. NPDC097107. Classification (NCBI taxonomy): domain Bacteria; kingdom Bacillati; phylum Actinomycetota; class Actinomycetes; order Kitasatosporales; family Streptomycetaceae; genus Streptomyces; species Streptomyces sp. NPDC097107. The sequence continues at coordinate 436,157 of NZ_JBIWEF010000001.1, forward strand.
CGACGGTGCGGGTCCACTGCTGACGGTGAACACGCAGGCCCCGGGCACCTGGACCTTCCACCGCTACACGCCCGGTACCGACAACTGCAAGAAGGGCGCCGCGTGCGAGGGCCCGTCCGCCGACGGGAGCCCGGTGAGCGAGGCGGCCGCGAAGAAGGCGGCGGCGCCGGTGCTGAAGGCGCTGGGCCAGGACGACGCCAAGCTGGACGCGGGCCAGCTCATGGGCGCCCGGCGGGCCGTGAACGCCGAACCCGAGGTCGGCGGGCTGCCCACGTACGGCTGGACGACCGGTGTGGTCGTCGGCGCGCAGGGCGATGTGGTCGGCGGCAGCGGTCAGGTGAAGGCGCCGGTCAAGGGGGACACGTATCCCGTCCTGGGCGCGGAGGAAACGCTGGCGCTGCTGAACGCGCCGGGCGGCGGCTCCGGCGCCGGCATCGGGGGCTGCGCGAGCCCCGTACCGCATCAGGACGGCGCGGACACGCCCTGCGAGCCGCCGGCGGGCACTCCGGAGAAGCCGGAGAAGCCGCAGCAGCCGGAGAAGCAGACGATCACGGTCGAGGACGCGGTGTTCGGGCTGGCCGCGCACCCGGTGCGGGGGCGGCAGACGCTGGTGCCGTCGTGGCTGTTCGAGGTGCGGGCGCCGGGCACGGGGGACGCCTTCACGATGACGTATCCGGCGGTCGACCCGAAGTACCTGACCTCCGCGGCCCCCGCCTCACCGTCCCCGGCCCCGTCCGACGAGCCGCCCTCGGCGCCGGGTGAGCCCCGCGACGTCGAGGTGAGCGGCTACACGGCCGCGGGCGGGGAGCTGACCGCGCACTTCACGGGCGGGGTGTGCTCCGACTACGAGGCGAAGGCGAAGGAGAGCGCGGGCGAGGTGACCGTCACGGTGACCGAGACCCCGCATCCGGAGAAGGTCTGCATCCTGATCGCCAAGGAGTACGAGCGGACGGTGCCGCTCGACGAGCCGCTCGGCGACCGGACGGTCGTGGGCCCGGACGGCGAGGAGATCCCGCTGCACAAGCCGGGCGCGCGGCTCCCGGCGCCGTCCGGGGGCCGGTGACGGCGATCCCGTGCGCGGGCAGGCAAGAGGGCGGCGGCCCGGGGTCGGTCCCGGGCCGCCGCCCTCTTACGACTGTGGCGTGTCCGCGGCGCGGCATGATCCGCCGGACAGGCTCTAGCTGAAGGAGTCGCCGCAGGCGCAGGAGCCCGTCGCGTTCGGGTTGTCGATCGTGAAGCCCTGCTTCTCGATCGTGTCCACGAAGTCGATGGTGGCGCCGCCCAGGTACGGGGCGCTCATGCGGTCGGTGGTGACCTTGACGCCGTCGAAGTCCTTCACCACGTCGCCGTCGAGCGAGCGTTCGTCGAAGAAGAGCTGGTAGCGCAGGCCGGAGCAGCCGCCGGGCTGGACGGCGACGCGCAGCGCCAGATCCTCACGGCCTTCCTGGTCGAGCAGGGCCTTCACCTTGGCCGCGGCGGCGTCGGTCAGGATGATGCCGTCGGTGACGGTGGTGGTCTCGTCCGATACGGACATCTACATCTCTCCAAGGTTGTACGGAGACTGCTTGCCGACGGTTCCAACCGGCGGGGGCGCGGATTCATTCCGGGCGGGGCCCGTGTCTTCGTCCTCGGCCTTCCCTTCATGCTCGCACACGCGTCGGGCGGCGGACAGCGGCTGTGGACGGCGGTCCGGACACCGGGATTCACGTCACACCGACACTATGGGCATCGTCAAACTGACGTGAACCGGTTATGATATATAGCGTCAGTTAGACGAAAAGTAGAAAGGGTAGGTGTCGTGACCACCGCCCAAACCCAGGAGCTCGACGTACAGCCGTCGCCCCTCGCTCTGCTGCTGCTCGGCCGCGAGGCCGACCCGAGCAGCGAGCGCGGCGTGGAGTGCCCCGGCGACCTGCCCTCGCCCTCCGACCCGGACCTGGTCGCGCGCGCCCGCGCGGCCAAGGAGAAGCTCGGGGACAAGGTCTTCGTGCTCGGTCACCACTACCAGCGCGACGAGGTCATCCAGTTCGCCGACGTCACGGGTGACTCCTTCAAGCTGGCCCGCGACGCGGCCGCGCGCCCGGAGGCCGAGTACATCGTCTTCTGCGGTGTGCACTTCATGGCGGAGTCGGCCGACATCCTGACCTCCGGCGAGCAGAAGGTGGTCCTGCCCGACCTGGCCGCCGGCTGCTCCATGGCGGACATGGCCACCGCCGAGCAGGTCGCCGAGTGCTGGGACGTGCTGACCGAGGCCGGCATCGCCGAGCAGGTCGTGCCCGTCTCGTACATGAACTCGTCCGCGGACATCAAGGCGTTCACGGGCAAGCACGGCGGCACCATCTGCACGTCGTCCAACGCCGAGCGGGCCCTGGAATGGGCCTTCGAGCAGGGCGAGAAGGTGCTGTTCCTGCCCGACCAGCACCTGGGCCGCAACACCGCGGTGCGGGACATGGGCATGTCCCTGGAGGACTGCGTCCTCTACAACCCGCACAAGCCGAACGGCGGGCTGACCACCGAGGAGCTGCGTGCCGCGAAGATGATCCTTTGGCGGGGTCACTGCTCGGTGCACGGCCGCTTCAGCCTCGACTCGGTGAACGACGTGCGTGAGCGCATACCGGGCGTCAACGTCCTGGTGCACCCCGAGTGCCGGCACGAGGTCGTCGCGGCGGCGGACCACGTCGGCTCGACCGAGTACATCATCAAGGCCCTGGAGGCGGCCCCGGCCGGTTCCAAGTGGGCCATCGGCACCGAGCTGAACCTGGTCCGACGGCTGGCGAACCGTTTCGCCGCCGAGGACAAGGAGATCGTCTTCCTCGACAAGACGGTCTGCTTCTGCTCGACCATGAACCGCATCGACCTGCCGCACCTGGTCTGGGCGCTGGAGTCGCTCGCCGAGGGCAACCTCGTCAACCGCATCGAGGTGGACCAGGAGACGGAGGCGTTCGCGAAGCTGGCGCTGGAGCGGATGCTCGCCCTGCCGTAGGGGGCGGTTTCCCACCAACCCGTCCGTGCGGGGTGTGCCGAACGGCTCAGGTCCCGCCCGACCACCTTCGGTGGCGGGCGGGACCTGAGCCGTTTCTTCTCGCGGACTCAGACCTTCGCCGTCTCCGGCTCGTCCGAAGCCGCGGGCTGCGACGGCACGTCGCCGCCCTTCTTCGCCGCCTTCTTCTTCGCGCGCCGCTCCTTGCGCAGTTCCAGCGTCGCGTAGAGCGTCGGGACCAGCAGCAGGGTCAGCAGGGTCGACGTGATCAGGCCGCCGATCACCACCACGGCCAGCGGCTGGGCGATGAAGCCGCCCTCGCCGGTGACGCCCAGCGCCATCGGGAGCAGGGCGAAGATCGTTGCCAGGGCCGTCATCAGGATGGGCCGCAGACGGTGCCGGCCGCCCTCGATCACCGCTTCGACGACGCCGTAGCCCTGCCCCCGGTACTGGTTGATCAGGTCGATCAGCACGATCGCGTTGGTGACCACGATGCCGATCAGCATCAGCATGCCGATCATCGCCGGGACGCCCATCGGGGTGCCCGTCGCCAGCAGCAGGCCGATCGCGCCGGTCGCCGCGAACGGGATCGACACCAGCAGGATCAGCGGCTGGGCCAGCGACCGGAAGGTGCCGACCAGCAGCATGAACACGATCGCGATCGCCGCGAGCATGGCCAGGCCCAGGTTGGCGAACGCCTCGTCCTGGTCGGCGGTGACGCCGCCGATCTCGGCCGTGGCACCGGCCGGCAGGTCCAGGCCGTTGATCTCCGACTGGAGTTCCGTGCCCACCGCGCCGGTGTTGTCACCGGTCGGCTTGGCCGTGATGGTCGCCGCACGCTGCCCGTCGATGCGGGTCATCGACACCGGGCCGTCCACCAGCTCGACCGTGGCGATGTCGCCGAGCTTCGCCGGGCCCAGGTTCAGGGCCTTCAGCTGGGCCAGCGTCCCGGCCGGCCGGGCCGACCTGATCACGACGTCACGCTCGGTGTCGTCGAGGACCGCCTTGGCGGCCGGGGTGCCGCGCACCGCCTGGGCGACGGCCGCGCCGAGCGTCTGGTCGGTGAACCCGGCCCCGGCGGCCTTCGCGTTGGCCTTGACCGAGATGCGCGGCACGCTCTGCGCCAGGTCGCTGGTGACGTCGGTGACGTCGTCGAGCCCGGCGACCGTCCTGCGGACCTTCTCGGAGGCGTCGCGGAGCACCTGCGCGTCGGCGGCCTTGACCACGACGCTCAGGTCCTGGCTGCCGAAGCCGTCACCGGCGGCGACCGTGGTGGTCCCGATGCCGTCCAGCTTCGCGAGCCCGTCCTCGATGTGGTCCTGGACGTCCTCGGCGGATGCCGAGTCCTCCAGCATCAGCTGGTACGAGGCCTGGTTGGTGTCCGTGCCGCCGCCGAAGGCGGCCATGAAGCCGGACGAGCCGATGGTGACCTGGTAGTCCTTGACACCCTCGGTGTCGCCGAGCAGGTTCTCGACCTTCTCGGCCTGGGCGTTGGTCGCGGCCAGGCTGGTGCCGGGCTTCAGCTCCTGCTTGATGCTGAGGACCTTCTGCTCGCCCTGGTCGAAGAAGTTCGTCTTCAGCAGCGGCGCCATGGCGAACGTGCCGATCAGCACGACGACCGCGATGGCCACGCTGGTCAGGCGGCGGCGGGTGGCGAAGCGCAGGACGGGGACGTAGAAGCGCTGGAGGCGGCTCTTCGCCTCCTTCTCCTCGGCCAGCCGGCGCGCCTCGTCCGCGTCCTCGGGGGTGCCCTTGGGCGGGCGCAGGAACCAGTACGACAGGACCGGGACGACGGTCAGCGACACCAGCAGGGAGGCCAGCAGCGCGGCGGTCACGGTCAGGCTGAAGGAGCCGAACAGCTCACCGACCATGCCGCCGACCAGGCCGATCGGCAGGAACACGGCCACCGTGGTGAGCGTCGAGGAGGTGACCGCCCCGGCGACCTCGCGGACGGCCTTGAGGATGGCCTCCTGGCGCTCCTCGCCGTAGCCGAGGTGCCGCTTGATGTTCTCCAGGACCACGATCGAGTCGTCGACGACCCGGCCGATGGCGATGGTGAGCGCGCCCAGCGTCAGCATGTTCAGCGACAGGTCGCGCGTCCACAGGACGATCAGCGCCAGCACCACCGACAGCGGGATCGAGACCGCCGTGACCAGGGTGGAGCGGATCGACGCCAGGAAGACCAGGATGACCAGGACGGCGAAGAGCAGACCGAGCCCGCCCTCCGTGGTCAGACCCGAGATGGCCTTGGACACCGCCGGGCCCTGGTCGCTGACGACGGTGAGCGTCGCGACGGAGCCGAGCTGCTCGCGCAGGTCGGGGAGCGCCTCCTCGACGGCGTCCGAGATCGCGACCGCGCTGCCGTCGTGGTCCATCGTGACGGCGACGGAGAGACTCGGCTCGCCGTTGGTACGGGTCAGGGAGTCGGCCTTGGCCTCCTCCTCCTTGACGGTGGCGAGGTCACCGAGGCGGACGGGCCTGTCGACGCCCTCGCCGGTGACCATCACGTCCTGGATCTGCTTCAGCGACGTGAAGCCGCCGCCGACCTGGACGGTGCGGTTGGCGCCGGCCTCGTCGAAGGAGCCCGCGGGGACGGTCGCGCCGCCGGCCTGGAGGGACTGGGCGAGGGCCTGCGGGCCCACGCCCGCCCCGGCCAGCTTCGCCTGGTCGGGCGTGACGGTGACCTGCACGTCCCGGACGCCGTCGACCACGACCTGGGCGACGCCGTCGATGTCCTTCAGCTCCGAGACGACCGTCTTGTCGAGCTGGTCGGCCAGTGCCTGCTGGTCCTTGTCGGAGGTGACGGCGAGGACGACGGTGGGGATGTCGTCCGTCGAGCCGGAGATGACCTGCGGATCCACGTCGTCCGGGAGCTGGGCGCGGGCCCGGTTGACGGCCTGCTGGACGTCGGCGACGAGCTGCTGGGTGCCGTTGCCGTAGTCGAAGGACGCCATGATGACGGCGTTGCCCTCACTGGCCGTCGCGGTGATGCCGGAGATCCCGTCGACGGCTTCGAGGCTGTCCTCGATCGGTTCGACGACCTGCTTCTCGACCACGTCCGGCGAGGCACCCTGGTACGGCGCCAGCACGGACACCATGGGCAGTTCGATGGTGGGCAGCAGCTGCTGCTTGAGCTGGGGGATGGCGATCGCGCCGAAGACGAGCGCGACGATCGACATCAGGCCTATCAGGGCCCGTTGCGCGAGGCTGAACCTCGACAGCCAGGACATGGATCAGGGTCTCTCTTCTGTGGCCGAGCGGAGGGGACGGGGCACATCTGTACGCCCACCCCAACACCCTGGTCCATGAGTGCCCCCGGTTCCCTAGGCCCCAGGTCCACTTCCTTATGCGGCGCATACTCCCGCCGCAGTACACCGGGGCGGAGGTCACTCCACCCTTGGACGTACCAGCCCGGATTCGTACGCGATGACGACCAGCTGAGCCCGGTCGCGGGCGCCCAGCTTGGCCATGGCCCGGTTGACGTGCGTCTTCACGGTGAGCGGGCTGACCTCCAGCCGCTCGGCGATCTCGTCGTTGGAGAGCCCGCCGGCGACCTGGACCAGCACCTCACGCTCGCGCACGGTCAGCGTCTCCAGCCGCTCGGCGCGGGCCGGGTCGCGGTCCTCGCCCGCCGTGCCCTCCTGGGCGAGGAAGCGGGCGATCAGCCCCTTGGTGGCGGTCGGGGACAGCAGCGCCTCGCCGCCGGCCGCGACGCGGATGGCGCTGAGCAGTTCCTCGGGTTCGGAGCCCTTGCCGAGGAAGCCGGAGGCGCCCGCGCGCAGCGACTGCACCACGTAGTCGTCGACCTCGAAGGTGGTCAGTATGACCACGCGGACATGGGCGAGGGACGGGTCGGCGCTGATCATGCGGGTGGCTGCGAGGCCGTCGGTGCCGGGCATCCGGATGTCCATGAGCACCACGTCGGCCCGCTGCTCGGCGGCCAGCCGGGCCGCCTCCGCGCCGTCGGACGCCTCCCCCACCACCTCCATGTCGGGCTCGGAGTCGACCAGCACCCGGAAGGCGCTGCGCAGCAACGCCTGGTCGTCGGCGAGCAGGACACGGATCGTCATACGGGGCCCTCCGCGGCATCGGTGCGGTTTCTGACCGGAAGGATCGCATGGACCCGGAAACCGCCTCCGTAGCGGGGACCGGTGGTGAGGGTGCCGCTCACGGCGGTGACCCGCTCCCGCATCCCGATCAGGCCGTGGCCGCCGCCGTCGGCGGGGGCCCCGGGGGCCTCGCCCTCGCCGGCGCCGTCGTCCAGCACGGTGACCTCGATGTTCGGCCCCACCCGCACGACGCTGACCTCGGCCTTCGCCCGCGTCCCCGCGTGCTTCTGCACGTTGGTCAGCGCCTCCTGGATGATGCGGTAGGCGGCCAGGTCGACGGCGGTGGGCCGGTCGGTGCCCTGGTCGGTGCGGGCCACCTCGACGTGCAGTCCGGCGTGGTGGAAGGTGGCGACGAGTTCGCCGAGGCGGTCCAGGCCGGGAGCGGGTTCGGTCGGCGCCTTGGGATCGCCGGACTGGCGGAGCAGGCCGACGGTGGCGCGCAGCTCGCCCAGCGCGGATCGGCTGGCCTCCCGTACGTGGGCGAGGGCCTCCTTGGCCTGGTCGGGCCGCTTGTCCATGACATGGGCGGCGACCCCCGCCTGGACGTTGACCAGGGCGATGTGGTGGGCGACCACGTCGTGCAGGTCGCGGGCGATGCGCAGCCGCTCCTCGGCGACCCGGCGGCGGGCCTCCTCCTCCCGGGTGCGCTCGGCCTTCTCGGCCCGGTCGCGGATGGCCTGGACGAAGGCACGCCGGCTGCGGACCGCGTCCCCGGCGGTGGCGCCGATGCCGGTCCAGGCGAAGACGGCGAGGTTCTCCTGCGCGTACCAGGGCAGGGGTCCGGCGAGCATGGCGGCGCCGGTCAGCACCGTCATGGTGAGCAGGCCGACCCGCCAGGTGGTGGAACGGTCGGTGGACGCGGCGACGGTGAAGAGGGCGACGACGGCGGACATGACGACGGGCGCGCGGGGGTCGCCGGTGACGCTCTCGACGACGGAGACACCGCCGGTGACCGCGAGGACCATCAGTGGGGCGCGGCGGCGGAAGACGAGCGCCGCGGCGCCGACGGCTATGAGGGCCAGACTGAGTACGTCGGGGGTGCGCAGTCCCCAGCTGACGCCCTCGGGGCCGTGCGGGTCCACGAAGGAGCCGGCGACCATGCACACCAGGACGGCCGCGGCGATGGCCGCGTCCAGGGCGGAGGGGTGGGCGCCGATGGTGCAGCGGGCGCGGGCGAGGGTGCTCACGGCGATTCACGGTAGCCGGAGTGGGCGTCGGTCCGGATCGCACCCGGCGTGCGGTGGCCCCCGACCCGGGGGCTGCGCCCCCGGGCCCCCGCGATCGGCCTGGACGGCCTCGTCCTCGAACGCCGGACGGGCTGAAGGTGCCGGACGGGCTGGACGTACCGACCGGTGTCCGTCAGGAGCCCCCTGGGATCAGGCCGTCGTCGCTCAGCAGCTCCCGGACCTCCTCCAGGGTGGCGTCCGGGGACGGGAGGATGAGGTCGGACGGCTCCAGGAAGTCGTCCGGGACGGGCTCGCCCAGTTCGCGGACCTTGGCCAGGAGGGCCTGGAGGGTCGCGCGGAAACCGGGGCCGTCACCGTGCTCCATTTCGTCCAGGAGCTCGTCGTCCAGCTTGTTCAGCTCGGTGAGACGGCCGTCGGCCAGCGTGAGCTGTCCCTCCCCCATGATCCGTACGATCATGTCGCCCTCCTAGGCGTGGGCTACTGCTTGTCGAAGCGCGGGGTGTCCTGCGGCTGCTGCTGGGGCTGCGTCTGGCCCTGGTCCTGGCCGCCCTCGATGGCCTGCCGGTCGGAGGTGCTGCCCCCGGACAGTTCGGCCTTCATGCGCTGCAGTTCCAGCTCTACATCCGTACCACCGGAGAGCCGGTCCAGCTCGGCCTGGATGTCGTCCTTTTGCATGCCGGACTGGTCGTCCAGGGCGCCGGAGGCGAGCAGTTCGTCGATGGCGCCGGCCCGGGCCTGGAGCTGGGCGGTCTTGTCCTCGGCCCGCTGGATGGCCAGGCCCACGTCGCCCATCTCCTCGGAGATGCCGGAGAAGGCCTCGCCGATGCGGGTCTGCGCCTGGGCGGCCGTGTAGGTGGCCTTGATGGTCTCCTTCTTCGTGCGGAAGGCGTCCACCTTGGCCTGGAGGCGTTGGGCCGCCAGGGTGAGCTTCTCCTCCTCGCCCTGGAGGGTGGCGTGCTGCGTCTCCAGGTCGGTGACCTGCTGCTGGAGCGCGGCGCGCCGGGAGAGCGCCTCGCGGGCCAGGTCCTCACGGCCCAGCGCGAGCGCCTTGCGGCCCTGGTCCTCCAGCTTGGACGACTGGGACTGGAGCTGATTGAGCTGCAGCTCCAGTCGCTTGCGGCTGGTCGCCACGTCGGCGACGCCGCGGCGCACCTTCTGGAGCAGCTCCAGCTGTTTCTGGTACGAGTAATCGAGGGTCTCGCGCGGGTCCTCGGCCCGGTCAAGGGCCTTATTGGCCTTCGCGCGGAAGATCATCCCCATACGCTTCATGACACCGCTCATGGGCTTCGCGCGCCCCCTTCTGACCGACTCCAGCTCCAGCGACTGCAACAGAACCCACAGTACGGGCCCTGCATCCATTACCGCACTGTTCGGGGACGGATGCGCTCATCCCCAAGGACGACTGCGTGCGCTCCCGGTCCGGCGTAGGGAGTAGGTGCTCCCCGGGGTTGTCCGGAATGACCCGGTGCCCTGGGGTGTACGCAACGTCCCCTCTGTCCACTTACAGACGATCGGCGTTGCCGGATCGTTCCCCACCGGACTGGGGTCCATACCCCGGCACCCCGTACCCTTGGGTTTTGTGTTCCGTAGCCGTGCCAAGGAAGAGAAGGCACCGAGCCTCGTCAAGACGCCGGTGACCGACTCCAGTCAGCCCCGTGACCCGCAGGCCCCCAAGGGAAGGCCGACGCCCAAGCGCAGTGCGGCCCAGTCCCAGCGCCGCAGCGTCGCCAACACTCCGATGACGCGCAAGGACGCCGCCAAGCGTCAGCGCGAGGAGCGCCGGACCGCGCTGGCGCGCCAGCGCGAGGCGCTGGCGAAGGGGGACGAGCGGTACCTGCCGGCCCGTGACAAGGGTCCGGTCCGCAAGTTCGCGCGCGACTTCATCGACTCGCGGTTCAACATCGCGGAGTACTTCCTGCCGATGGCCGTGGTCATCCTCGTGCTGAGCATGATCCGGGTGGCCTCGCTGCAGAACGTGGCGCTGCTGCTGTGGCTGGTCGTGATCGTGATGATCGTGCTGGACTCGATCGTCACCGGCTTCCGGCTGAAGAAGCGTCTCGCCGAGCGCTTCCCGGACGAGCGCCGGCGCGGCGCGGTCGCCTACGCGCTGATGCGCTCCCTCCAGATGCGCCGGCTCCGGCTGCCCAAGCCTCAGGTCAAGCGCGGGGAGCGGCCCTGAGCACGACGCCGTTCGCCGACGGCGCGGCCGACGCCTGGTCGGCCGTTCCCGGTGGTCTGCGGGACGTCGTACGGCAGGAGCTGGTGGCCCGGCAGCTGGACGAGCAGATAGCCGGGCGGTTCCCGGTCGGCAAGCGGCTGCGGGTGCTCGACGTCGGTATGGGCCGGGGCGCCCGCTCGCTTCGGCTGGCACGGGCCGGGCACCAGGTGACCGGCATCGAGCGGGACGCCGCGATGATCGCCGCGGCGCGCGACGCCCTGGCCGGCCAGCCCGAGGGCATCCGGGAGCGGATGCGGATCGTGGAGGGCGACGGCCGGGACACCGGCGTGCACTTCCTGCCGGGCAGCTTCGACGTGGTGCTGTGCCACGGCGTGCTCATGTACGTCGAGGAGCCCGACCCGCTGCTCGCCGGGCTGGCCCGGATGCTCGCCCCGGGCGGACTGCTGTCGCTCCTGGTGCGCAACGCCGACGCGCTCGCGATGCGCCCCGGCCTGCGCGGTGATTGGGCCGACGCCCTGGCCGCCTTCGACACCACCGTCTGTCGTGACGGTCTCGGCACGGAGGTCCGCGCGGACCGGCCGGCGACGCTGACGGCCAAGCTCGCGAGCATCGGCGCCCCGCTGCACACCTGGTACGGCGTCCGGGTCTTCACGGACACGGCCCCCGACGACGCCCGGGTCCCGGACGGTCTCGAAACGCTGCTGGCCGCCGAGGAACGGGCCGGACGGACGGACCCGTACCGCCAGATCGCCGCGCTGCTTCATCTGTGCGGGGTGCGGGGGTAGTACCGCGCTCCGCCCGTTCGGGGGTTCCCGGGGGGCCGCTTCTCCGGTGCGCGGTGAGACTCGGGGCATGGACGCCTCCCGTACCCGTGTGCCACGGCTGCTGGGCCCGCTCGCCGTGCCGGCCTGCTCCCTGCTGCTCGTCGCCGGCTGCTCCGGCGACGGGTCCGCTCCGGGCTCGCGGAGCGGGCGGGAGGGCGACACGGCACAGGCCGCGGCGCCGCGCGCGGCCAACGATCTGCAGGCCGACTACGAGCGGGTGATCAACGACGTGCTCCCGTCGGTCGTGCAGATCCAGGCGGGCGACTCCCTGGGGTCGGGGGTCGTGTACGACGGCGGGGGACACGTCGTCACGAACGCGCACGTCGTCGGTGACACCAGGTCCTTCCGGGTGACGACCGCCCGCAACGGGGACACGCTGGCCGCGGAACTCGTCTCCTCCTACCCCGAGCAGGATCTCGCCGTCATCAAGCTGGACAAGGTGCCCGACGGCATGGAGGCGGCGCGCTTCGGGGACTCCTCGAAGGTCGGGGTCGGGCAGATCGTGCTGGCGATGGGCTCGCCGCTCGGGCTGTCCTCCAGCGTGACGCAGGGCATCGTCTCGGCGACCGGACGGACCGTCACCGAGGGCCGCGGCGGGGGCGGTACGGGCGCGACCATCGGCAACATGGTGCAGACGTCCGCGGCCATCAACCCCGGCAACAGCGGTGGCGCCCTGGTGAACCTCGACAGCCAGGTGATCGGCATCCCGACGCTGGCCGCGACCGACCCGGGCATGAGCGACAGCGCGGCGCCCGGGATCGGGTTCGCCATCCCGGCGTCGATGGTGAGGACGGTCGCCGACCAGATCATCGAGGACGGGCGGGTCACCGACTCGGGCCGGGCTGCGCTCGGCGTGACCGCGCGTACGGTCGTCGACGACGGCTACCGGCCCGCGGGCGTGGCCGTCGTCGAGGTCACCGACGGCGGGGCCGCCGACGAGGCGGGGCTGCGGCCCGGGGACGTCATCGTCCGGCTGGGCGACACGGACATCACCACCATCACCTCGCTGGCCGAGGCGCTGGCGCCGATGCAGCCGGGCGACCGGGCGAAGGTGACGTACACCCGCGACGGCGACGAGCGCACCGCCGAGGTGACGCTGGGCGAGCAGTGACGGAGGCGGGGCCGGTCCGGTCCGGACCGCCCCCGCCCGCAGGTCAGGCCTCCGGTTCCGCGGCCGCTTCGGCCTCTTCGGCGTGCAGGCTCATCGGGCCGTAGATCTCGGTGCCGTCCTCGAACAGCCGCACCTGGTCGGTCCCGCCCTCCTTGAGGTCCTTCCAGTACTCACCGATCCAGGACTCGGCGTCCCCTTGCGTGGTGAACTCCTCGGGCTGCACCGCGGGCTGGACCTCCGTCCCGCCGGCCGTCTCGAACCGCCACGTCCATGCCGCCATGTACGCCTCCAAGATGTGAGCACAAGCAGAGCGCAAGCCGGATCTTGGTCCGGCCTCCGACCGCAGCCTATGCGCTGAGCCGGGCGCGCCGTAGAAGGCCGGGGGGACGGGAACCGGGGCCACCCGCGCCCCATAGGGGGTCTCGGGCGCGCACGTCGCCGGGTGACCGGGGAAAATCGGGGCGTGGACGTGACTCTGCTCGGCTCCGGTGCCCCCGCGGGACTCCCCCGCCCCGACTGTCCCTGCGCGGCCTGTGCCGCCGCGCAGGGCACGAACGCGCGCGCGGCGACCGCGCTGCTGGTGGACGGGGCGCTGCTGCTCGACCTGACGCCCGGCGCCGCGTTCGCCGCCGCACGCGCCGGGCGCTCCCTGACCGGCGTCCGGCAGGTGCTGCTGTCGCACCCGCACGACGGGCCCGCCGTGGAGGTGCCGGCCGGGCTGCCGCAGCCGGGGCGGGTGCCGGACGGGCGGGAACTGGCGCTGCTGACCGGGCACCGGGTGCGGGCGGTGGCGATGGACGCGCCGGGCACCGGGTACGCCGTGACCGGTCCGGACGGGCAGCGGCTGCTGTATCTGCCGCCGGGCGGGGCGCCGGCCGGTCTGGAGGAGCCCGCCGACTCCTACGACCTGGTCGTCGCGGACGTCGTGGGGCGGCCGGACGCGCTGGCGAAGCTGCGGGCGGTGGGCGCGGCGGGGCCGACGACGGACGTCGTGACCGTCCACCTGGACCACGACGTGCCGCCGGGCCCGGAACTGGACCGGCGGCTCGCGGCGGCCGGAGCGCGGGCCGTGCCGGACGGGACGACGCTGGTGGTCGGCTCCTACGAGGACGTGCCCGACGTACCGCGACGCACCCTCGTTCTGGGCGGGGCCCGGTCGGGCAAGTCGGTGGAGGCCGAGCGACGGCTGGAGGCGTTCCCCGACGTGCTCTACGTCGCGACCGGAGGCTCCCGCAACGGGGACACCGAGTGGGCGGCGCGGGTCTGCGCCCACCGGGAGCGGCGGCCGGGCTCGTGGCGCACCGCCGAGACGTGCGACCTGGTGCCGCTGCTGAAGGACGACGGGCCGGCGCTGCTCGTCGACTGTCTGTCGCTGTGGCTGACGGACGCGATGGACGCCGTCGGGGCGTGGGACGACGCGGAGTGGGCGGACGGCGGCGAACGGGCCCTGCGGGACCGGGTGCGGGAGCTGACGGAGGCGGTGCGCGCCACCCGCCGCACGCTCGTCGCGGTCTCGAACGAGGTGGGCTCGGGCATCGTGCCCGCCACCGCCTCGGGCCGCCGCTACCGGGACGAACTCGGGCGGCTCAACGCGGCGTTCGCGGCCGAGTGCGAGCAGGTGCTTCTGGTGGTCGCGGGCCAGGCACTGCTGCTACGGGGCTGAGGCGTCCTTGCGCGCGATGACGCGGTGCGTTCGCAGGCCGGTGAGCACCGTGCAGCCCTGGGCCACCAGTTCGGCGCGCAGGCCCGCCGGGTGCGAGGTGCCGGGCAGGGCGAACAGGCGGCGCGGGTCCGTCACGTCGACGAGCAGATGGCCGCCGGGGCGGAGCACGTGGAGGGCGGCGCGCAGTTCGGCGCGGGGGTCCGGGACGCGTTCCAACTGCTGGAAGAGGCTCACCACGTCGTAGCGGGCGCGCAGCCGGGCCGCGATGTGCGGGTCCGTCAGCCGGCCGACGAACGCCTCCTCGACGCGCTCGACCGCGCGGGCACGCAGGACCCGGTGGGTGGGGTCCAGGCCGTCGAAGGAAGTGTACGGGAAGTACGCGCGCGCCGTGCGCGGGAAGTCGGCGTCGCCGGTGCCCACGTCGAGCCAGCTCTCGGGGTCGGGGCGGCGGCGGAGCATCGCCCGGGCGGCCAGGCCGTGTCTCAGCCGGACCCCGGCCCGGACCAGCGGGTGCTCGGGTCCGGGCGTGAGCGGGGGGTTGCGGAATACGTGCCGGCAGTCCAGGCAGCGTTCGAGGACGGACCGGCCGGGGCCGGCCCGGCGCGGGTCCTCGCGGCGCGGGCGGACGCGCAGCCGCCGGGAGCCGCACCAGGGGCAGTCCGCACGGTGCGGCCCGTACCGGGGCACCGGAGGCACCCGGGGTACGGGAGGCGGCACCGAGGGGGCGGAGGGTGCGGTCATGGGCGGCTCCCGACGCGAGACGAGGACACAGCAGGACGGCATACGATAATTACTGCGAAACGTTACGTAGGTGATCCCGTTCCGGGGCGCAACGACGCAGCTCGGGCGCGGTGCGCACGGGCCCGCCATCGCGGTCTCCGGCGGCCGGTACTGTTCGACGAATGAGCTCGCTGAATCTCGACGACTTCACCGATCTGATCGAGCGCCCCGACGGCGGGGTGCGCCGCGACGCCGAGGCGCGCCGGGAGCGTCAGGTCGTGCCGCCCGGATCACTGGGCCGCCTGGACGACCTGGGCGAGTGGCTGGCCTCGGCGCAGTCCGCCGTACCGGTGCGGCCGATCGAACGGCCCCGGGTGGTGCTGTTCGCCGGTGACCACAAGGTGGCCGAGCTGGGCGTCTCGGCGCGGCCCGCGGGCGGCGCCGGCGAGCTGGTGCGCGAGGTCCTGGAGGGCGGCCGGCCCGTGTCCGTGCTCGCCCGGCGCCTCGGCGTGCCGGTGCGGGTCGTCGACATGGCCCTGGACTGCGAGCCGGAGACGCTGCCGGCCGACGTCGTGCGGCACCGGGTGCGGCGCGGCGGCGGGCGCATCGACATCGAGGACGCGCTGACCCTGGAGGAGGCCGGGGCCGCCTTCCGGGCCGGGATGGCGGTGGCCGACGAGGAGGCCGACTCCGGCACGGACCTGGTGGTGCTGGGCGATGTGAGCGTGGGCGGGACCACGGCGGCGGGCGTGCTGGTCGCCGCGCTGTGCGGGACCGACGCGTCGGTCGTCACCGGGCGGGGCGGGCTGGCGATCGACGACCTGGCCTGGATGCGCAAGTGCGCGGCGATCCGCGACGCGCTGCGCCGCGCCCGGCCGGTGCTCGGGGACCAGTTGCAGCTGCTCGCGACCGTGGGCGGTGCCGACCTCGCCGCGATGACGGGCTTCCTGCTGCAGAGCGCGGTGCGGAAGACGCCGGTGATCCTGGACGGCGTCGTGACGGTCGCCTGCGCGCTGGTCGGGCAGCGGGTCGCCTTCCGGGCACCCGACTGGTGGCTGGCCTCCCACGACAGCGGGGAGCCGGGCCAGGCCAAGGCGCTGGACCGGATGGCCCTGGAGCCGCTGCTGTCCCAGGGCGTGACGGTGGGCGAGGGCGCGGGGGGCCTGCTGGCACTGCCGCTGGTCCAGGCCGCGGCGGCGCTGGCGGCGGAGCTGCCGGAGGTCTCCGACGGTGAGGTGGCGGTCGCGGCGGAGTGAGCCGGCGGCAGCGGCTCGTCCGGCGTGAGTGAGGCGGGGTCGGCGGACCGGCGTTCGCGGGGTGCCCCGGGCTGGGGACGGGCCGGGAGCGAGTCGCACGGCCCGGCGCCACGGAGTGCCCGGCGTGGGCGCGCGCCGGGAGCGAATCACGCAGCCCGGCACCACGCAGTGCCCGCCGGCGGCGCGGGCCAGGGGTGGGTCACGCAGCCCGGCACCACGGAACACCCGCCCCCGGCGCGGGCCAGGAGTCAGCCACGCAACCCGGCACCACGGAGTGCCCGCCCCCGGCGCGGGCCAGGAGTCAGCCACGCAACCCGGCACCACGGAGTGCCGCTGCGCCCACCCGTGCCACCCCAGCGGCACGACTGCCCGCAGCTGCACGAGGCGGCGGCGACTGCCCGCAGCTGCACGAGGCGGCGGCGACTGCCCGCAGCTGCACGAGGCGGCGGCGACTGCCCGCAGCTACGACAGAACGCGCTCCCGCACCCCCACCCACCCCCACAGGCCACCGCAGGCATCACCGGCGGTCCGGGTCCGGGTCCGGGGCCGAGGCCAGGTCCGGGTCCGGGCGGCCGCCGATCCAGTCCTGGAAGGCGCGGCGGGGCCCGGACCAGCGCCGGTCGTGGTGGTAGGCCCGCAGGCGGGCCCTGGCACGGGCGCGCGGGCGGCGGCCGTAGAAGCGGCGGGCCCAGAGCGAGTCCGGGCGGGCCAGGCGGACCGCGCCGATCAGAGCGACAAGGGGGACGATCACCCCGAAGACCGCGAGACGGGCCTTGCCCTTGGCCAGGGCGAGGAGGGAGAAGAAGAAGTTCCCCGCGACGGTCGCGATGATGTTGGCGCGGCCCTGCAACTCGTCCTCGGACATGCCGTCGACGCCGAACGGCGTGAATCCGGCGAGCAACAGTCCGACAAGGGCCGCGGTGACCGCCACGACCTCCACGCTCTGCCGCCCCGCCTCGGTCCAGTAGACGTCGTCGAGGTGCAGGATCAGCGCGAACTCGTCCAGGACGAGGCCCGCCCCGACACCGAAGACCACCGCCGCGAGGGCGGAGCCGAACCCGTGCCGGCCCCCCGCGACCGCGCCGAAGCCTCCGACGACGGTGAGGACGATCCCCGGGACGACGTGGTGGATGTGCACGCCGCCCGCCTTGACGTTGCCGAAGGGGCCCTTGCCGGCCCGGATGAGCCGGGTGATGACCCGGGTGATCACGAACGTCAGGACGAAGGCCGCCAGGGCGAGGAGCAGCGGCAGCTTGCCCGGTTCCATGATGTTGCGCTGCCACCAATCTCCCATATGCGAACTTTATCCCCAGCCCGCGCCGGTGCCCTGGTGACCGCCGGGTAGTCTGCGCCGGTGCTCAGGACCCCCTCCCCCGACGGCCTCCGCTTCGCCTTCGGCACCCTCACCGTGTTCCCGGTCAAGGTGACCCGCTGGGACCGGGAAGCGGCGCGCGGCGGCATGCTGTGCGCGCCGCTGGCCGGACTGGCCGTCGGCCTCCTCGCCGCGGCGGCCGGGCTCCTGCTGCTGTTCCTGGGCGCGGGAAGCCTGCTCGCCGCGGTCGCCACGGCCGCCGTACCCGCGGTGCTGACGCGCGGCCTGCACCTGGACGGACTGGCCGACACCGCGGACGGGCTCGGCAGCGGGAAGCCCGCCGAGGACGCGCTGCGGATCATGAAGCAGTCGGACATCGGGCCGTTCGGCGTACTCGCCCTCGTGTTCGTGCTGTTCGCCCAGGTGGCCGCGCTGGCCCAGGCCTACGACGGGTCCTGGGCGCGGGGCGCGCTCGCCGCCGTGGTCTCGGCGACCGCCGCCCGGCTGGCGCTCTCGCTCGCCGCCCGGTCCGGGGTGCCCGCCGCCCGCCCGGAGGGTCTGGGCGCGGCGGTCGCCGGAGTGGTGCCGGCGGGTGGCGCGACGGCGGTCACCGCCATCGTCACGGCGGCCGGGGCGGCGGCGGGCGCACTCCTCGGGCCGTACGACGCGGTCCGTACGGCGCTCGCCGTGCTGTGCGCCGTAGCCGTCGCCGAACTGCTGCTGCGGCACTGCGTCCGCCGCTTCGGCGGGGTCACCGGCGACGTCTTCGGCGGGGTCGCGGAGACGGCGGCCACCACCGCGCTCGTGGTGCTGGTCCTCGGCTGAGCCCGGGCTCAGCAGGCCTCGCGCCACACCCCCAGTTCGTACTTCTTCAGCATCGAACTCAGCCTCAGCTCACGGGACTCGGCGCAGAAGCCGTCGGTCGGCAGCTCGTACTCGACGTGGAAGACCGCTTTGTCCGCGTCGATGAACGGCTGGTTGTCGGCGCACTCGCCGTACTGGGCGCACTGCTCGTTGACCGCGAAGTCGAAGTCGCCCACCAGCTCGGGGATCTGGTCCAGGTCGTTCTTCAGCCCGACGGCCATGCCCCGGTCGTGGGCGAGCTTCGCGATCAGCCGGTTGTAGCGGAGCTGGTCGTCGGCGGTGAGCGGGAAACCGGTCTCGTTCTTGTAGCCGTCCATGTTGTCCGGCTCGACCGCGTCGAAGCCCTTCTCGCGGCACATGTCGATGCGCTCGGCCATCAGCGGCTCCAGGACGTCCGCCGCGCGGATGTCCAGCCAGCGCTCCCCCTCCCAGCCGTTCCCCTTGCCCAGCACCGACTTGGGGAACTTCTCCGCGTCGGGGCGGAAGTCCTCCCAGGCGCCGGTGGACAGGTAGCAGATGACCTTGCGGCCGTCGTCGTGCAGCGCGGCCACGGTGGACCCGGTGTGGTCGAACCCGTCTATGTCGTAGACCGGTACGTCGACGGACGTGTCGAGCCTGCCGCTGAGCTGCCACTGCCAGGCGGTGCCGGGCCGGGGCTGCCAGCGGTCGCCGGCTTCCGGCTCGTCGTCGGGGGACGACGAGCAGCCCGCGAGGAGCAGGAGAAGGGCTATCGACAGGACCGGGCGTCTCACGGGGCGTGCTCCATGGTGTGGGGTGGCGCGGTGGCGTACCCCAGGAATGATCTCCCATCCCGGAAACCGAGCGGGAAACCACGGTCCGTGGGAGACCGCGCCCACTGGGAAACCGCGCCCCGGGCGGGAATCCGCGGCCCCGCGGGAGGGAGCGGAGCCGGGCGCGAGCGTAGGCTCGTGCCGGGTGTTTGCCTGCCCGGGTAAAGACCGCATCGCAGGAGGGATCTAGGGTCGGTTGTCGGGCCCGGTCGACCCACCCGCATTCGGCCATACAAGACTTCATACGGAAGCGAGAATTCACCACCGTGACTGCTCTCACTCTCTCCACCGCCGCGGCGCCCGGCCTGCGGGCCGACGCGATCGTGATCGGTGTCGCCAAGAACGCCAAGGGCCTGGTCGTCGCACCGGGCGCGGAGGCCGTGGACAAGGCGTACGACGGCCGGCTCGCCGGCGTCCTGGAGACCCTCGGTGCCACCGGCGCCGAGGGCGAGGTGACGAAGCTGCCCGCTCCGTCCGGCTTCAAGGCGCCCGTCGTGGTGGCGGTGGGCCTGGGCTCCGAGCCCGAGAAGGACGCCGGTTTCGACGCCGAGGCACTGCGCAGGGCCGCCGGCGTGGCCGCCCGCGCCCTGGCCGGCGCCAAGAAGGCCGCCTTCGCCCTCCCGCTCGCCGAGGCCGCCGACGCCGGCGTCGTCGGCGAGGGCGTGCTGCTCGGCGCGTACTCCTTCGACGTCTACAAGGAGTCGGGCCGTCAGGGACAGGACGCCGCCAAGGCCAAGAACGGCAAGGCCCCGCTGGCCGAGGCCGCGCTGCTCGGCGGCAAGCCCCGGGACAAGGCGTACAAGGCGGCGATCGAGCGTGCCGTCGCCGTCTCCGAGGAGCTGAACCGCGCCCGCGACCTGGTCAACACCCCGCCGAACGAGCTCGACCCCGAGGCGTTCGCGGCGGTCGCGCAGGCCGCCGCGAAGGAGCACGGCATCAAGGCGCAGGTGCTCGACGAGAAGGCGCTCGCCAAGGGCGGTTACGGCGGCATCCTCGGCGTCGGCGCCGGCTCGGCCGCCGGGCCGCGACTGGTGAAGCTGTCGTACACCTCGTCCAAGGCGACGAAGTCGCTCGCCTTCGTCGGCAAGGGCATCACCTACGACTCGGGCGGCATCTCGCTGAAGCCGGCCGGGCACAACGAGACGATGAAGTGCGACATGGCCGGTGCCGCCGCCGTGTTCGCCGCGGTCGTCGCCGCCGCGCGCCTCGGCCTGGAGGTCAACGTGACCGGCTGGCTGGCGCTGGCCGAGAACATGCCGTCGGGCTCGGCGACCCGCCCGGGCGACGTGCTGCGCATGTACAGCGGCAAGACGGTGGAGGTGCTCAACACCGACGCCGAGGGCCGGCTCGTGCTGGCCGACGCGCTGTGGGCGGCCTCGCAGGAGAAGCCGGACGCGATCATCGACGTGGCGACCCTCACCGGCGCGATGATGCTGGCGCTGGGCAGCCGGACGTACGGGGTCATGGCGAACGACGACGCGTTCCGCGCGGCGGTGCACGAGGCCGCGGAAGAGGTCGGCGAGCCGGCCTGGCCGATGCCGCTGCCCGAGCACCTGCGCAAGGGCATGGACTCGGCGACCGCCGACATCGCCAACATGGGTGAGCGGATGGGCGGCGGCCTGGTGGCCGGCCTGTTCCTGCGCGAGTTCGTCGGCGAGGGCATCACCTGGGCGCACCTGGACATCGCGGGTCCGGCGTTCAACGAGGGCGGACCGTTCGGGTACACGCCCAAGGGCGGGACCGGGACGGCCGTGCGGACGCTGGTGCGGGTCGCGGAGCTGACGGCTGCGGGCGATCTGGGCTAGGGCTCCCGAGAGCTCGGGGGTGCGGGTGATTCGGCGGCCGCGCGTCCGTTGTGGCTGGTCGCGGGGTTCCCCGTGCCCCTGGCGGCGTCGCCCTCCGTCGGTGGCCGACTGGCCCGGCCGGTCGCGCCCACGCGGCGGAGCCGCGGATCGAACACGGCCCCGCGCCCCTGGCGGCACCGCCCCACCGTCCCCCGCCGGGTGAACGTGGGACGTCTCACACACCGGCCCCACGTCTCGTCCGCCCCCTACAAGTGCGAAGATGGGGCTCGGCAGGACAGGGCCCACCTCAAGGGCCGAGAACAAAGAGCGGCCGGACACCAGCCGCCGACCGGTCACTGGAGACCGGCGTGGCGCACATGCATGGAGGACGTGACGTGGCGAACGACGCCAGCACTGTTTTCGACCTAGTGATCCTCGGCGGCGGCAGCGGTGGTTACGCCGCGG
The DNA here is from genome assembly GCF_044762405.1 of Streptomyces sp. NPDC097107. Taxonomy (NCBI): domain Bacteria; kingdom Bacillati; phylum Actinomycetota; class Actinomycetes; order Kitasatosporales; family Streptomycetaceae; genus Streptomyces; species Streptomyces sp. NPDC097107. Next base: position 457,402 of record NZ_JBIWEF010000001.1, read on the forward strand.
CGCTGCGCGGGGCACAGCTGGGCCTGGACGTCGCCCTGATCGAGAAGGGCAAGGTCGGCGGTACCTGCCTGCACAACGGCTGCATCCCCACCAAGGCCCTGCTGCACGCGGGCGAGATCGCCGACCAGGCCCGCGAGAGCGAGCAGTTCGGTGTGAAGGCCACCTTCGAGGGCATCGACATGGCGGCCGTCCACAAGTACAAGGACGACGTGATCTCGGGCCTGTACAAGGGCCTGCAGGGTCTGATCGCCTCGCGCAAGGTGACCTACATCGAGGGCGAGGGACGGCTGTCCTCGCCGACCTCCGTCGATGTGAACGGTCAGCGCGTCCAGGGCCGCCACGTCCTGCTGGCGACCGGCTCCGTGCCGAAGTCGCTGCCGGGCCTGGAGATCGACGGCAACCGGATCATCTCTTCCGACCACGCCCTCACGCTGGACCGCGTGCCGAAGTCCGCGATCGTCCTGGGCGGCGGCGTCATCGGCGTCGAGTTCGCCTCCGCGTGGAAGTCCTTCGGCACCGACGTCACGATCATCGAGGGCCTCAAGCACCTCGTACCGGTCGAGGACGAGAACAGCTCGAAGCTGCTGGAGCGCGCCTTCCGCAAGCGGGGCATCAAGTTCAACCTGGGCACCTTCTTCGAGAAGGCCGAGTACACCCAGGACGGCGTCAAGGTCACCCTCGCCGACGGCAAGGAGTTCGAGGCCGAGGTCCTGCTCGTCGCCATCGGCCGCGGCCCGGTCTCGCAGGGCCTGGGCTACGAGGAGGCCGGGGTCGCCATGGACCGCGGCTACGTCCTGGTCGACGAGTACATGCGGACCAACGTCCCGACCGTCTCCGCCGTCGGTGACCTCGTGCCGACCCTCCAGCTCGCGCACGTCGGCTTCGCCGAGGGCATGCTGGTGGCTGAGCGGCTCGCCGGCCTGAAGACCGTCCCGGTCGACTACGACGGTGTGCCGCGGGTGACGTACTGCCACCCGGAGGTCGCCTCCGTCGGCATCACCGAGGCCAAGGCCAAGGAGATCTACGGTGCGGACAAGGTCGTCGCCCTGAAGTACAACCTGGCGGGCAACGGCAAGAGCAAGATCCTGAAGACCGCGGGTGAGATCAAGCTCGTCCAGGTCAAGGACGGTGCCGTGGTCGGCGTCCACATGGTCGGCGACCGTATGGGCGAGCAGGTCGGCGAAGCCCAGCTGATCTACAACTGGGAGGCGCTGCCGGCCGAGGTGGCCCAGCTCGTCCACGCCCACCCGACGCAGAACGAGGCGCTCGGCGAGGCCCACCTGGCGCTGGCCGGCAAGCCCCTGCACTCCCACGACTGACCTCCCTCGGTCATTGGGCGCGACGACACAGACTTCCGCAATTCGTAAGGAGCAACCGAAACCATGGCGGTTTCCGTAACCCTTCCGGCGCTCGGCGAGAGCGTCACCGAGGGCACCGTCACCCGTTGGCTGAAGGCCGAGGGTGAGCGCGTCGAGGCCGACGAGCCGTTGCTCGAGGTCTCGACCGACAAGGTCGACACCGAGATCCCGGCCCCCGCCTCCGGCGTGCTGTCCTCCATCAAGGTCGCCGAGGACGAGACCGTCGAGGTCGGCGCCGAGCTGGCGCTGATCGACGACGGTTCCGGCGCCCCGGCGGCCGAGGAGGCCCCGGCCGCCGAGCAGGCCCCGCAGGCCGAGCAGGTCGCCGAGCCGGCCCCCGAGCCCGCCCCGGCCGCCCCCTCCACCGAGCAGACCGCCCCGGCGCCCGCTCCCAGCGCCGACGCCGCCGCCGGCGGCGGTTCCGCCGAGGGCACGGACGTGGTCCTGCCCGCGCTCGGCGAGTCCGTCACCGAGGGCACCGTCACCCGCTGGCTGAAGTCGGTCGGCGACTCGGTCGAGGCCGACGAGCCGCTGCTGGAGGTGTCCACCGACAAGGTCGACACCGAGATCCCGGCGCCCGCCTCCGGCACCCTGCTGGAGATCGTGGTCGGCGAGGACGAGACCGCCGAGGTCGGCGCCAAGCTCGCCGTCATCGGCGAGGCGGGTGCTGCTCCGGCCCCCGCCCCGGCCCAGGAGGCCCCGGCCGCCCCCGCGCAGCCCGAGCCCGCCCAGGCCGCCCCCGCGCAGCCCGAGCCCGCCCAGGCCCCGGCTCCGCAGCAGGCCGCCCCGGCCCAGCAGGCCCCCGCCGCTCCGGCGCCGCAGGCCCCCTCGGCCCCGGCTCCGCAGCAGCAGACCGCCCCGGCGCCCGACCCGGCTCCGTCCGCCCCGGCGCCCGCGCCGGCCCCGGCCGCCGCTCCGGCCGCCCCGGCCGCCGCCCAGCCGGTGGACGACGGCGCCTACGTCACCCCGCTGGTGCGCAAGCTCGCCGCCGAGAACGGCGTCGACCTGTCCACCGTCAAGGGCACCGGCGTCGGCGGCCGCATCCGCAAGCAGGACGTCGCCGCCGCCGCCGAGGCAGCCAAGGCCGCCGCTCCGGCTCCGGCCGCCGCTGCCGCGCCCGCCGCGAAGAAGGCCCCCGCCCTGGAGGCCTCCCCGCTGCGTGGCCAGACCGTCAAGATGCCGCGCATCCGCAAGGTCATCGGCGACAACATGGTCAAGGCGCTGCACGAGCAGGCCCAGCTGTCGTCGGTCGTCGAGGTCGACGTCACCCGCCTGATGAAGCTGCGCGCCCGTGCCAAGGACGCGTTCGCGGCCCGGGAGGGCGTCAAGCTCTCGCCGATGCCGTTCTTCGTCAAGGCCGCGGCCCAGGCGCTGAAGGCGCACGCGCCGATCAACGCCAAGATCAACGAGGCCGAGGGGACCATCACCTACTTCGACACCGAGAACGTCGGTATCGCGGTGGACTCCGAGAAGGGCCTGATGACCCCGGTCATCAAGAACGCCGGTGACCTCAACCTGGCCGGCATCGCCAAGGCGACCGCCGACCTGGCGGGCAAGGTGCGGGCCAGCAAGATCAGCCCGGACGAGCTGGCGGGCGCGACCTTCACCATCAGCAACACCGGTTCGCGCGGCGCGCTGTTCGACACGATCATCGTGCCGCCGGGCCAGGTCGCCATCCTCGGCATCGGCGCCACGGTCAAGCGCCCCGCCGTCATCGAGACGGAGGAGGGCACGTCCATCGGCGTCCGCGACATGACGTACCTGACCCTGTCCTACGACCACCGTCTGGTGGACGGCGCCGACGCCGCCCGTTACCTGACGGCGGTCAAGGCGATCCTGGAGGCGGGCGAGTTCGAGGTCGAGCTCGGCCTGTAACCCGCTGCCAGTGGGCCTGTACGGTGCCCCCGCCCGGAGCTCTCCGGGCGGGGGCACCGTCGCGTTTCGGCGGCGGCACGCTGTGTAAGTCTCGTCTCACCTGCGTAAAAGCGCCCCCGTGCGCCCTTCCCGCCCGCCGCGTCGGCCGTATTGTCTAAGCGTCAAACGCCCCAGGGGGCCGAAGGGGCCCCTCCCGAAGGAGCTCTCATGACCGCGCCCGTCGTCCACTCGCTGCGCGAACAGATCCGCGAGCACATCCTGGAAGGGATCATCAGCGGGCGCTGGCAGCCGGGCGAGCGGATCGTGGAGCGGCGGATCGCCACCGAGCTGGAGGTCAGCCAGACCCCGGTCCGGGAGGCGCTGCGCGAGCTGGAGTCGCTGCGGCTGATCGAGTCGGCGCCGAACAAGGGCGTGCGGGTACGCAATCTGACCGCCGCCGACCTCGAGGAGAGCTACCCGGTCCGGGCCGGCCTGGAGGCGATCGCCGCGGAGCTGGCGGCGGACCGGCTCGCCGAGGACTGCTCGGCCCTCGAACCGCACGTCGCCGCGCTGTACGCGGCCGACCGGGTGTCCGACGGGACGGCCCAGGTGCGGCACACGGTCGGCTTCCACCGGGAGCTGGTGCGGGCCGCGGGCAACTCGGTGCTGCTGCACACGTGGGAGGGGCTGGGCATCGAGGTGTTCACGGCGCTGTCGATACGGTGGCTGGGGACGGTGCAGCAGTCGTACGCGGAGGAGCACGAGGAGCTGGTCGCGGCGTTCCGTCGCCGGGATCCCCGTATCGCGGACCTGGTCAAGGCCCACGTCCTGGGCTGCGCCCCGCGCGCCTAGGTCTTCGCCCCCACCGTCCCTGCCCCTCCCGTCCCTGGAGGCTCCGCCGCCAGATCCCCGTTCGCGCAGTTCCCCGCGCCCCCTGAAAGGGGCGCGGGGAACTGCGCGAACAACCACAGCGCACCCCCACCCGCCACACCCCCGAACCACCCGAGCTCTACGGCGCTCACCTGCACAAACACTCACCAGCACCGGTCACTCCGTGCCATCGCCGAAGGCACCCCGTGCCGACTTTCTCGTAATCGAGAGGTTTTGCCCCCCAACCCTTTGATCGATCATCGATCAGGGAGTTACAGTCACCGACGGGCTTGCACCCAAGCCCAGCGCCCTGTCCTGCCAAAGACCTAGGGCACCCCCGAACCCTTGACGATGAGGGAACCCCCTTCGACTGAGGAAGGCGGCGACATGACCGACCCCAAAGCCATCCAGCCGAGCGAGCTCGACCAGCTCCCGGACCGCGACCCGGAGGAGACCGCCGAATGGCAGGCCTCCCTGGACGCCGTTACCAAGGCGGCCGGGCCGCACCGTGCCGCGTACCTGATGCGCCGCACACTGGAGCGCGCCGAGGGCGCCGGCATCGCGCTGCCGAAGCTCCTCGAGACGGACTACGTCAACTCCATCCCGACCGCCGACGAGCCCGCCGTGGACGGCGACGAGGCGCTGGAGCAGCGGATCACCGCCTGGAACCGCTGGAACGCGGCGGCGATGGTCACCCGCGGCAGCAAGCACGGCGTCGGCGGCCACATCGCCACCTTCGCCTCCGCGGCCTGGCTCTACGAGACCGGCTTCAACCACTTCTTCAAGGGCAAGGAGGGTGACGGCTCAGGCGACCAGCTCTACATCCAGGGCCACGCCTCCCCCGGCATCTACGCCCGCGCCTTCCTCGACGGCCGGCTGGGCGAGGAGCAGCTGGACAACTTCCGCCGCGAGGCCGGCGGGAACGGTCTGCCGTCCTACCCGCACCCGCGCCGACTGCCCTGGCTGTGGGAGTTCCCCACGGTGTCGATGGGCCTGGGGCCGATCTCCGCGATCTACCAGGCGCGGTTCAACCGCTACCTGACCAGCCGCGGCATCAAGGACCTGACCAACTCCCACGTGTGGGCGTTCCTCGGCGACGGCGAGATGGACGAGCCGGAGTCCACCACCGCGCTCACCCTCGCGTCCCGCGAGGGCCTGGACAACCTGACCTTCGTCATCAACTGCAACCTGCAGCGACTCGACGGTCCGGTCCGCGCCAACTTCAAGATCGTGCAGGAGCTGGAGGCCCAGTTCCGCGGCGCCGGCTGGAACGTCGTGAAGTCGCTGTGGGGCACGGCGTGGGACGAGCTGTTCCAGCTCGACACCGACGGCGCGCTCGTACGCCGCCTGCGCGAGGTACCCGACGCGCAGGTGCAGACGTACCAGACGCGCGACGCCGCCTACATCCGCGAGGACTTCTTCGGCAAGGACCCGCAGCTCGCCGAGATGGCGAAGCTGCTGTCCGACGACAAGATCCTCGAGTGTTTCCACTACTCGCGCGGCGGCCACGAGTCCCGCAAGGTCTACGCCGCCTACCGGGCCGCGCTCGCCCACAAGGGCGCGCCGACCGTGATCCTGGCCCAGACGGTCAAGGGCCACACCCTCGGCACCGGCTTCGCGTCCAAGAACGCCAACCACCAGATGAAGAAGCTCTCGGTGGACGAGTTCAAGGACATGCGCGACCTGCTCGGTCTGCCGATCAAGGACAGCGACTTCGTCGACGGCGTGGTCCCCTACGGCCACCCGGGCGCCGACTCCCCCGAGGTCCGCTACCTCCAGGAGCGCCGCGCCGCCCTCGGCGGTCCGGCTCCGGCCCGCCGCGTGCACCCGGTCGCGCCGCTGCCCGCGCCCGCCGAGAAGGCGTTCACGTCCTTCGACAAGGGCTCCGGTTCGCAGAACGTGGCCACCACCATGGCCTTCGTCCGCCTGGTCAAGGACCTGGTCCGCGACAAGGAGACGGGCAAGCGCTGGGTGCCGATCGTCCCCGACGAGGCGCGCACCTTCGGCATGGAGAGCCTCTTCCCGTCCCTGGGCATCTACTCGCCCAAGGGCCAGACGTACGAGCCGGTCGACCGCGACCAGCTGATGTACTACAAGGAGGCCGAGAACGGCCAGATCCTCAACGAGGGGATCACCGAGGCCGGCTCGATGGCCGACTTCATCGCCGCCTCGACGTCGTACGCGACGCACGGCGAGACGATGATCCCGTTCTACATCTTCTACTCGATGTTCGGCTGGCAGCGCACGGCCGACCAGATGTGGCAGCTCGGCGACCAGCTCGGCCGCGGCTTCCTGGTCGGCGCGACGGCCGGCCGGACCACGCTGACCGGTGAGGGCCTCCAGCACGCGGACGGTCACTCCCCCGCCATCGCGGCGACCAACCCGGCGTCGCTGACGTACGACCCGGCGTTCGCGTACGAGGTCGCGGCGATCGTCAAGGACGGTCTGCGCCGGATGTACGGCGAGGCGGCCCCCGGCGAGGACCCGAACGTCTTCTACTACCTGACCGTCTACAACGAGCCGATGCCGCAGCCGGCCAAGCCGTCCGCCGCCGGTGTGGACGAGGGCATCGTCAAGGGTCTGTACCGCTTCAACACGGCGGAGTCGGCGGGCCTGGCCCCGGCCGCCAACGCCCCGCGCATCCAGCTCCTCGGCTCCGGCACGGCGATCCACTGGGCGCTCAAGGCGCAGAAGCTGCTCGCCGAGGAGTGGGGCGTGTCCGCCGACGTGTGGTCCGCGACCTCCTGGACGGAGCTGCGCCGGGACGCGATGGAGGCCGACGCGGCACTGCTGCGCGGCGAGGAGCGGATCCCGTACGTCCGCCAGGCGCTCCAGGGCGCCGAGGGCCCGGTCCTCGCGGTCTCCGACTACATGCGCCAGGTCCCGGACCAGATCGCGCAGTGGGTCGAGCAGGACTGGTCCTCGCTGGGCGCCGACGGCTTCGGCCTGTCGGACACCCGTGAGGCCGCCCGCCGCCACTTCGGCGTCGACGCCGAGTCCATCGTGGTCGCGGCACTGGCCCAGCTCGCGGGACGCGGCGAGGTCAAGGCGACGGCCGTGAAGGAGGCGCGCGAGCGCTACGGCCTGTAAGGGCCGGCATGAGCTGACAGGAGGCCCCCGCCCCGGCGGGGGCCTCCCGCGTTCTCCTGCATGATGTGGGCATGCGCGCTGCCCGCCTCATCAAGATGGTGCTGCTCCTCCAGTCCCGCCCGGCCATGACCGCCGCGGAGCTGGCCGAGGAACTGGAGGTGTCGGAGCGGACCGTGACGCGGGACGCGCAGGCGCTGTCGGAGGCGGGCGTACCCGTGTACGCGGAGCGGGGCCGGGCCGGGGGCTACCGGCTGATCGGCGGGTACCGCACCAGGCTGACCGGACTGGCGCGGGGCGAGGCCGAGGCGCTGTTCCTGTCCGGGGTGCCGGGGGCGCTGCGCGAGATGGGCCTGGAGGACGCGGCGTCGGCGGCCCGCCTGAAGGTGTCGGCCGCCCTGCTCCCCTCTCTTCGGGACGCCTCCCGCACGGCGGCGCAGCGGTTCCACCTGGACGCGCCGAACTGGTTCCGGGAGCCCCGAACGCCCGAGCTGCTGCCGGCGGTCGCGGACGCGGTCTGGGACGACCGGACCGTCGCCGCGCGCTACCGGCGCGGGGAGGACGAGGTCGTCCGGGAGCTGGAGCCGTACGGGCTCGTGCTGAAGGCGGGCGTCTGGTATCTGTGCGCGAGGGTCGCGCGGGCGGCGGGCGGCGGGGCCTTCCGCGTCTACCGCATCGACCGGTTCACGGCGGTGGACGCGGGCGAGGAGCGCTTCGCGCGGGACGGCGACTTCGACCTGCCCACGTTCTGGGCGGAGCGGGCGGAGCAGTTCGCGCGGTCGATCCTGCGGTCGGAGGTCGTGGTGCGGCTGTCGGCGGAGGGCGTGCGCGGGCTGCCGTACGTCCTCGACGCGCGGTCCGCCCGGGAGGCGCTGGAGGCCGCGGACGCGCCGGACGCGCACGGGTGGGTGACGGTGACGCTGCCGGTGGAGTCCGAGGAGGTCGCGCACACCCAGCTGAGGGGGCTGGGGCCGGAGGTGGAGGTGCTGGCGCCCGAGGCGCTGCGGGAGCGGTTCGCCCGGGAAGCGCGGCGACTGGCCGGGTTGTACGGCGCCGGGACGTCCGGGGACGGGACGGACGGGATGTACGGCGACGGCGCGTCCGGGGACGGGACGGACGGGATGTACGGCGACGCCCACCAGGCCGGCACATAACGATCCGCTCCACTCCACGTGCGTACCACCCCTCCAGGACCGATGCTGGACCCGTGATGGACGAGACGGAGTTCTGGGAGCTGATCGACGCCACCCGGCAGGGTGCCGACGGCGATCCCGAGGACCAGGCCGACCTGCTCGTGGAGCGGCTCCTCGGGATGGACCCGGACCTGGTACTCGACTTCGCCCGCCATTTCGAGGCCCGCTACAACCGCGCCTGCACCTGGGACCTGTGGGGCGCCGCGTGGGTGCTGCTCGGCGGTGCCAGCGACGACGCCTTCGACTACTTCCGGTGCTGGCTGATCGGCCAGGGCCGCGAGGTGTACGAGGGCGCGGTGCACGAGCCCGACTCGCTCGCCGAGCTGCTGGACGACTTCGACGAGGAACTGGACGGCGACGGTGAGGAACTCGGTTACGCGGCCGATGAGGCCTACGAGCAGCTCACCGGCACCGTCGCTCCCGACCTCGGCATCGCGCCCGCGCCCGTGGAGCCGCTGGGCACCGCGATCGACCTGGAGAACGACCGGGCCGTCGCCGAGCGGTTCCCGCGCCTGTGGGAGCGGTTCGGCCAGGACTGACGGCCCGCCTCCGGTCCGCCGGCCCAACCGGCTCGGCGCGGGTGTCAGCCGGCCCGGTCCTGGAGCCGCGCCGCCCGGTCCCTGATGTCCGGAAGACGGGCGGTGAGGGCCGCGCCCGGGCAGTTGGTCTGGTAGCCGTCGTCGTGGCCCGCGACGGCGGGCAGGGTGGCGAGGGCACCGACGGCGTACCGGCTGAGGCCGTTGCTGGAGACCAGGCTGGCCTTCCCGCGCGGGTCGGTGTCGGTGCGGCCGAGTTTCCAGGCGGCCAGCGCGGCGATCGCGTCGGTCAGCGCGTCGGGCACGGGCACGCCCGCGGTGAAGGTGCCGAGGGCGGCGATGCCGGTGGTGCGGTGGTTGAAGCCCTGGGTGTGGGCGCCGGTGACGGGCCGGTCGATGCCGCCCGCGCGGCCCTCGTAGATGGTGCCGCAGCGGTCGACGACGAAGTTGTAGCCGATGTCGTCCCAGTCCCGGGCGCCGGTCTGGCCCGTGTAGACACCGCGGAGGATGGCCGGCACGTCGGCGCAGTCGTAGCCGTTCGGCGTGTCCGTGTGGTGGACGAAGACGGCGAGGATCTTGTCGTCGTAGCGCGGGGGCGGCTGCGCGCGGGCGGCGTCGCCCAGCCAGGCCGACCGGGGCACGACGGGCGGCCGGGGCGCGGCGTGCCGGTCGGCGGCGGCCGGCCGGGCGTGCGTCGTGGCGGCCCGCTCCACACCGCTCGCGCACAGCGCCAGCGCGGCGACGGCGGCCAGACCGGGCAGGCAGCCGAGCAGCACCCGTACCGCGCCCGGCATGCGGGCGACGGCACCCCGTACGCGGGCCGCGCCCGGTACGGGAAGCGCACGCCGTTCCCGGGCCTCGCGCGGTCCTCGGAAGACACGCATGGTCCCACTGTCCGGCGGATCCGCTCCATCCGCGATGTGTGCTGTGCCACCCGGTGGAACCATCGTCCTGGTCCAGGACGTTTTCCGGTTGATCGCACACACTCGCGGTCACTCGCACACCCGTCGACGCGCACGGGTGGCGGGTTTTCGGACAGCCGCGCGTCCCAGGCTGACCACCGGGCCCGTCCGGCACGTACTCAGGGTCCGGGGGTCCGCAGAGGGTCCGGACGGAAAGGCGGCTCGCGTGGACCTGCTCGACATCCTGCTGGCGCTGGTGGTGCTGGCCTACGCCGCGGCCGGCTACCGGCGCGGCCTGGTGGCCGGTTGTGTCTCGCTGGCCGGTTTCGTGGGCGGTGCGGCGCTCGGCGTGTGGAGCCTGCCGTGGGTGATGGATCTGGTGGCGCCGGGTTCGACGGCGGCGACGGTGACCGCCGTGGTCACGGTGCTGCTGCCGGCGGTGGTGTGCCACGAACTGGCGGGGCGGCTCGCGCTGCGGCTGCGCCGGGAGCTGGACGCGGGGCCGCTCAGGGTGGCCGACGGGGTCGGCGGGGCAGTGGCCAACGCGGCGGCCGCGCTGGTCGTGGCGTGGGTGGCGGCGAGCGTCCTGGCGGCGTCCTCCTCCTCGCTGCTCACCTCGGCGATCCGGGACTCGACGCTGCTGGGCGCGGTGCAGCGGGCGATGCCTGACACCACGCCGGCGTGGTTCTCCGGGGCGACGTCCGCGCTGACCGAGGCGGGTTTCCCGCAGGTCTTCAACCCCTTCGAGAACGAGTCGACCGCCGAGGTCGCCGAGCCCTCCGGCGACAGCGTCACGGCGGCGGCCACCAACGCGGCCAAGCTCAGCACGGTCAAGGTCGAGGGCGTCGCCGGGACCCGGGGCCGGGAGGGCAGCGGCTTCGTCTACGCGCCGGAGCACGTGATGACCAACGCCCACGTGGTGGCCGGCGTCGACGACCCGGGCGTGCGGGTCGGCGGGGTGGGTCCGTCGTACGCGGCCCGGGTGGTGCTGTTCGACCCGGGCAAGGACGTGGCCGTGCTGTACGTCCCGGACCTGTCCGCGCCCGTCCTGCGGTTCGACGACGACGCGGGGCGCGGCGATCCCGCGGTGGTCGCGGGCTACCCGCAGGACGGCGACCTGGACCTGCGGGCGGCGACGGTGGCGAACCGGATACGGGCGACCGGCCAGAACATCTACAGCGACGCGAACGTCACCCGGGAGATCTACTCGATCCGCTCCACGGTCCGCCCCGGCAACTCCGGCGGCCCCCTGCTGACCACCGACGGCCGGGTGTACGGCGTGGTCTTCGCCCGCTCCACCTCCGACGCCCGGACCGGTTACGTGCTGACGGCGGACGAGGTGGCCGACGAGGCGCGGCGCGCGGCGCAGGCGACGGAGGCGGTGGACACCGGCGAGCCGGTCACGTCGTGAGCGTCAGGGGCCGGTCAGGGACCGGCCCATCAGCACGTCGTCGACGTACTCGCCGCCGAGGTGGAACTCCTCCGGCTGCACGCCCTCCACGACGAAGCCCTCGGACTCGTAGAGCTTGCGGGCCGCGGTGTTGTGGCCGAGGACCCGCAGGGTGATGCGCCGGGCGCCCAGGCGGCGGGCCTCCTGCACGGCGGCCCGGACGAGGGCGCGGCCGGCGCCGTTGCCGCGGGCCGCGTCGGAGACGGCGAGGCCGCGGATCTGGCGCACGTGGGAGTTGGAGGCCAGTTCCGTGGGGAAGCCGAGGCGGACGTAGCCGACGACGGCGCCGTCGAGCTCGGCCACCAGGTGGTCGGCGGGGCCCGAACGCTCGCTGAAGAAGGCCTGGTCCGGTTCCGGCGGAGGCGAGACGGCGTGCTGGTAGGACCAGGTTTGGCGGTCGAGCAGGCGCAATGGCTGCTCGTCGTCGGATCTGGCCCGGCGTATGTGCGGAGCTGGCATGACGGTCACTGTACGACGCCGGGCCGGAGAGCGGTCCGGGGTTTTTCCAGGGGCACGCGGCAGGATGGGCGCATGGACGATGGACGCAAGGACAGGGGACGTTCCCGCGTCGCGGTGGCCGGTGCGTCCGGTCTCATCGGCGGCGCACTGGTGCGGTCCCTGACCGCGGACGGGCACGACGTGGTGCGCCTGGTGCGACACGTGCCCCGGAACGCGGACGAGGTCCGGTGGGACCCCGAGGGCGGACGTGTGGACGCGGCCGGGCTCGACGGGTGCGACGCTGTGGTCAATCTGGCCGGGGCCGGGGTGGGCGACCGCCGCTGGACGGACGCGTACAAGACGCGCATCCGCAGCAGCCGGGTGCACGGCACGGCGGCGCTCGCGGAGGCCGTCGCCTCGCTGGAGCGGCCTCCGCGCGTCTTCGTGAACGGCAGCGCGATGGGCTTCTACGGGGAGACCGGCGACCGTGCCGTCGACGAGAGCGCGCCCGCGGGCGAGGGTTTCCTGCCGTCCCTGTGTGTGGAGTGGGAGGCCGCGGCGGCCCCGGCCCGGGAGGCGGGCGTACGGACGGTGTTCGTGCGGACCGGGCTGGTCGTCGCCCGCGGGGGCGGGGCCTGGGGGCGGCTCTTCCCGCTCTTCCGGGCGGGGCTCGGCGGGCGGCTGGGCGACGGGTCCCAGTACTGGTCCTTCGTGGCACTGCACGACGAAGTGGCGGCGATCCGGCACCTGCTGGACCGCGATGACCTGTCCGGCCCCTTCAATCTGACCGCCCCGCACCCGCTGACGAACCGTGAGATCACCGAGGCCATGGGGCGCGTACTACGGCGCCCGACCCCGTTCGCGGTGCCCGCCCCCGTCCTGCGCGCGGCGCTCGGCGAAATGGCCGGCGACGTCCTGGGCAGCGCCCGGGTCCTCCCGGCCCGCCTGCTGGACTCGGGTTTCCGCTTCGCGTTCCCGGAGATCGACGGGGCGATCCGGGCAGCGCTGTGAGGGGCGGGCGGGGTGGGTGGGGTGGGTGGGTCGGGGCGGGGCGGGGTAGGTCGGGGTAGGTCGGGGTAGGGCCCCGCACGCTGCCGCGCACCACGGCGCCTCCGCAGCCGCCGTCTCCGCTTCCCTGCCCCCGCAGCTTCCCGAGACCGTTGCGCCGATCGCGTGACGACCTCTTGAGGCCATACCGCGCCCGTATGCGACCGTCGTGCGACCGTGCTCTGTCTCCGCGCGACTCCCCTTGACCGTTTCCGGCCCTAACCTCGACTCGAACTCGGGTATCCCACAAGCCGGTTGGGGGCATGACGTCTCCAGCGGCCGCGCAACCTCGAGGAGGGGCACGTGCTTGAGCCCGCGTACCAGGCGGACGTCGTCGTCGTGGGGGCCGGGATCGCCGGACTCGCCGCGGCGCATCGGCTGACCGGCGCAGGAGTGGCGACCACGGTCCTGGAGGCCGCCCATGGCGTGGGCGGCCGGATGGCGACCGAGAAGGTCGACGGCTTCCGGCTCGACAGAATCGGACAGCTGCTGTCCACGGCGTATCCCGAACTGCGCCGCACCCCCGGGCTCGACGGCCTCGCGCTGCTGCCCTTCGCCCCCGGCGTGCTGCTGCACAGCGAGGGCCGCCACCACCGCGCGGGCGCCCCGGGGGGCGCGCGGGGCGCAAGGAGCGCACTCCACGCGGTGCGCGCCCTAGCAAGCGCCCCCCGGTCCGTGCCCGCGCCCCGGCGCCCGGCCAACGCGCCCCGAGCGTCCGGCGGTCCCGCGCTCGTGCCCCGCACCCGGGCGGGCGCCCCGCTCGGCACCGCCGTCGACCAGGCCCGGCTCGGTGCCGCGCTGACCCGTCTGGGGAGCACCCCGGTCGAACGGCTGCTGGCCCGCCCGGAGCTGCCCGCCGCCCAGGCCCTCGCGGTGCGCGGGCTGCCGGCCCGCACGATCGACGGCTTCCTGCGCCCGCTGCTCGCCGCCCTGCTGTGCGACCCGGATCTCACGACCTCCAGCCGGTGCGCCGACCTCGCGCTGCGCGCCTTCGCCGGCGGGCGGCTCGGGCTGCCCGAGGGCGGCGCCGAGGCGCTGCCGGAGCTGCTGACGCGGGCGCTGCCGCCCGGCACCGTGCACACCGGCGTCCGGGTCACGTCGGTCGCCACCAACGCCGTGGCCACCGCGGAGCACGGCGTCATCCGCTGCCGGGCCGTGCTGGTGGCGACCGACGCCCGCGCCGCGGCCGAGCTGCTGCCGGGGCTGCGCGTGCCGGACTTCCATCCGGTGACGGTCGTGCACCACACGACCGGCGAACCGCCGGCGACCGGCGCCTCCCTGCTGCTGGACGCGGACCGCGGCGGCCCGGTCGCCCACACGGCCGTGGTCAGCCACGTGGACCCGTCCCGCGCGCCGGCCGGACGCGCCCTCGTCTCCTCGACGGTCCTCGGCCCTCCCCCGCCCGAAGTCGACACGGCCGTACGCATTCACCTGTCCCGCCTCTACGGCACCCCGACCACCCGCTGGGAGACCCTCGCCGTGCACCACACGCCCGAGGCGGTGCCCGCGATGCGCGCCCCGCACGACCTGCGCCGGCCGGTACGGCTGCTGGCCGGCCTGTACGTGTGCGGCGACCACCGCGACACCAGCACCGTCCAGGGCGCGCTGCACTCGGGCCACCGGGCGTCCGCGGCGATCCTGACGGACCTGGGGGCGGGCCGGCCGATGCACAGCGCCGACCCCCTGCCGACGGCCCGAGCCGCCTGACGCGCGCCCCGGCTACCCCAGTGCCGCCACCTTGTCCCGGTATCCCCGTACCGGCGCGGCGTCCCGGTACGGCTCCAGGCGCCGTTCGAAGTCGCGTACGTACTCCGTCGCGCGCACCGACCGCATCTCGGCCGCCTGCCCGGCCGCCTCGGCGGCCAGCTGGCAGGCCTGGTCGAGTTCGCCGAGGCCGAGGCGGGCGGTGGCGAGGACGATCCGGCAGAACAGCCGGCTACGGGCGTAGACGGGGGCGCGCAGTTGCAGCGAGCGTTCCGCGTGCTGGGCGGCGGCGCGGAACTGCTGCAGATCGCGGTGGCAGTGCCCGAACTCGTCGGCGAGCTGCGCCTCGTCGAAGAAGCGCGCCCAGTGCGGCACCTCGTCGCCCGGCCTGGCGGTCTCCAGCGCGCGCTCGGCCCTGACCAGCGAGGCGGTGCAGGCCCGCACTTCGCCGAGCAGACCGTGCGCCCGCGCCTCGGCTGCGTGCAGGAGCGTCTGCACGACCGGCGGCGCGGAGGTCCCCACCCCCTGCTGCGCCACCCGCGCGAGTTGTACGGCCTCCCGCCCGTGGCCCAGGTAGACGGCCTGGCGGCTCATGGTGACCAGCACGTACGAGCCGTACGCCCGGTCGCCGGCCGCCTGCGACAGCCGCAGCGCCTGCACGAAGTAGCGCTGGGCGAGGCCGTGCGCGGCGATGTCGTACGAGGTCCAGCCCGCGAGCCGGGTCAGGTCGGCGGCGGCGGCGAACAGCCGGCGGCCGGTCTGCTCGCCGTAGGTGCCGCGCAGCATCGGTTCCAGTTCGTGCTCCAGGTAGCGCACGAGGGCCTGGCGGGCGTGTCCGCCGCCGTACCGGTCGTCCAGGCTGCGGAACAGCTCGCCGACCGAGCGCAGCGCGGCGAGGTCGCCGCCGGTGACCTTCTGGCCCGGCCCGCGATCGGCCGGGGCCCGCCGGCGGGACGGGTCGAGCGGGACGGGGATCCTGGGGGCCGCCGCGCGGCCCTGCGCGGGGATGCGCACGGGCACCTCGACGCGGGCCACCTTCTCGTCTGCGCGGCCGATCAGCCAGTCCCGGCTGGGCACGACGAGGCCCGCCGGGGTGAAGGCGATCTTGCGCAGTTCGGCGTGGCTGCCGGAGTCCTTGCGCCACAGCCCGCCGACGATGTCGACTGCCTCGTCCGGGGAGGCGGCGAACTCCAGCCCCGCGTAGACGGGGGCGCAGGCGTCCAGGCCCAGGTCCTGGGCGGTCAGGCGGCGGCCCAGACGCCGGGTGAAGACCTCGGCGATCAGGGCCGGGGTGGTACCGCGGGGCTGCTGGCCGCGCAACCACCGGGTGACGGACGTCTTGTCGTATCTCAGGTCCAGGCCGTGCTCGAGTCCGAGCTGGTCGACGCGACGCGCGAGACCCGCGTTGGAGAACCCCGCTTCGGCGATGAGCGCGGCGAGCTGGCGGTTGGGGGTGCGCTGCGCGGGTCGTTCCGTCATGGTGCGGTGCGGTCTCCTGCCTTCCGGGCCGTTCGATGTGCCCGGAGCGCCTGTGAGCAGCCCTTACGGCCTCGTGAACGGCGCGAATGTAGCGGAGAGTGAGCACCCGATCGCACACTTTCAGCGGTATTCATCCGATCGTGTGAGGATTGCCCGCCCGGCTGACGAGGGCCGGGCGGTCGTACAGTGGCGTGGGCACGGTTCGTGCCTTACGACCTTCCAGGGAGGCACTTGCCGTGAGTGAGCTGCGGTTCGTCCGAATGGGGTTCGGTGCCGAACGCGTCGAGTACCAGGAGGCGTGGGACGAGCAGCGCCGGGTGCACGCCGCGCGGTTCGCCGACGAGGTCCCCGACACGGTGCTGCTCCTCGAGCACCCGCCGGTCTACACCGCCGGCCGGCGCACCGAGGACAGCGAGCGTCCGCTGGACGGCACGCCGGTCGTCGACGTGGACCGCGGCGGCAAGATCACCTGGCACGGTCCGGGCCAGCTGGTGGGCTACCCGATCCAGAAGCTCCCGCGCCCGGTGGACGTGGTGGCGCACGTGCGGCGGCTGGAGGAGGCCCTGATCCGCACCTGCGCGGAGTTCGGCCTGGAGACCACCCGGGTCGAGGGCCGCAGCGGGGTGTGGGTGCTGGGCGACCCACTCGATCGGCGCCCGGCGCTCGGCGGGCTGTCCCTGGACTTCGACCCCCGGCTGACCGACGAGGAGTTCGACCCGCGGATGAACGGGCCCGAGTACGCCCCGTCCAACGCCGGCCAGCGCCGCGAGGACCGCAAGATCGCCGCGATCGGCATCCGGGTCGCCAAGGGCGTCACCATGCACGGCTTCGCTATGAACGTGAACCCCGACAACAAGTGGTTCGACAGGATCATCCCCTGCGGCATCCGCGACGCGGGCGTCGCCTCGCTCGCGAACGAGCTGGGCCGGGACATCACCATCGAGGAAGTACTGCCGGTGGCCGAGCGCCACCTGCGCGACGTCCTGGAGAACGCGGAACCGAAGCCGAGGGTGGTCGAGAAGACACCGGCCTGAATCCCGCGCGGCATAAAACAAGCCCGTCCGGCGTTTGAGGACGAGGCCGTTCAGGCCGGAGCGGGGGCCCGGAGGCGGCAGCCCCCGGCAGGGCCAGCACCAACGCCGACCAACAAATCAACGGGCGTACCCTGGGGCACGCCGAAGAATCAAACGCTAGGGAGCCGGTCGTGTCCGCAGTCGCACCCGACGGACGCAAGATGCTGCGCCTGGAGGTCCGCAACAGCCAGACCCCCATCGAGCGCAAGCCCGAGTGGATCAAGACCCGGGCGAAAATGGGCCCCGAGTACACCAAGATGCAGAACCTCGTGAAGAGCGAGGGCCTGCACACCGTCTGCCAGGAAGCCGGCTGCCCCAACATCTACGAGTGCTGGGAGGACCGCGAGGCGACCTTCCTCATCGGCGGCGACCAGTGCACCCGGCGCTGCGACTTCTGCCAGATCGACACCGGCAAGCCCGAGGCGCTCGACCGCGACGAGCCGCGCCGGGTCGGCGAGTCCGTGGTCACCATGGACCTGAACTACGCGACCATCACCGGCGTCGCGCGTGACGACCTGCCGGACGGCGGTGCGTGGCTGTACGCCGAGACGGTGCGCCAGATCCACCAGCAGACGGCGGAGCGCGCGGACGGCCGCACCAAGGTCGAGCTGCTGGCCCCCGACTTCAACGCGGTGCCGGAGCTCCTCCAGGAGGTCTTCGCCTCCCGCCCCGAGGTCTTCGCGCACAACGTCGAGACGGTTCCCCGCATCTTCAAGCGCATCCGCCCCGGCTTCCGCTACGAGCGCTCCCTGAAGGTCATCACCGAGGCCCGCGACTACGGTCTGGTCACCAAGTCCAACCTGATCCTCGGCATGGGTGAGACGCGCGAGGAGATCAGCGAGGCGCTGAAGCAGCTGCACGAGGCCGGCTGCGAGCTGATCACCATCACGCAGTACCTGCGCCCGTCGGTGCGCCACCACCCCGTGGAGCGCTGGGTCAAGCCGCAGGAGTTCGTCGAGCTGCAGCAGGAGGCCGAGCAGATCGGTTTCTCCGGCGTGATGTCGGGCCCGCTGGTGCGCTCCTCGTACCGGGCCGGACGGCTCTACCGGATGGCGATGGAGCAGCGTAACTCCACCACCGTGTGAATTCACGCACAAGTCACTACTCGCCAGTAATGGCCGATACGCCGCGGTCCCGACCGTCCTCGCAGATGAGGACACCGGTCGGGGCCGCGACGCCGTTCCGGCCCCCGGCATCGCGGCTTCATGTCCGTTTGACCGGGGGGTCACGCCCTGGTAACACCAATCAGTGACCCTGAAATCACAGCACGTACACCCGTCTCCGTGCCCGGAGCCCTACCGAGGGGGGACCTCCACGATGCAGGCCGCGCCCGTTCGCGCCACCGCCGTTCGCGCCACCGCCATCCCGTCGTTCACCACCGCGCTGCGGGCCGTCGAGTCGCTGCTGATGAGCAGCGGTCAGCGCACCGCCCGGCGCAACGCCTGGACCTCCGTCCTGGAAGACCGCCGCCGCGCCAAGGACCGGATCGAGACGGAGCGCGTGCTGCGGCAGTCCGTCGCCGGCCGCCCCTGATTCCGGTCCCGCCGCCGTCCCGTCTCCCGCGCCCGGCACTGCCGTCGTCGGCGCTTTCGGGGACACGTAGACTTCGTGCCATGGCGAGGAAGGAACCTGCAGCGGACGCTGCGAATCCCGGGCGACTGAAGCAGATCGCTCTGACCTACAAGATGACCCGCAAGGCCGACAAGAAGATCGGTCTTGTACTCGCGGGTGTCGGCATCGTCGTTTTCGGTGTCCTCCTCGCGATCGGTTTCCTGATCGGTCACCCCATCTACGCAGGCATCCTGGGCGTGCTGCTCGCCTTCCTCGCGACGGCGATCGTCTTCGGACGCCGGGCCGAGCGGGCGGCCTTCGGCCAGATGGAAGGACAGCCCGGCGCCGCGGCGGCCGTGCTGGACAACATCGGCCGGGGCTGGACGACCACCCCCGCGGTGGCGATGAACCGGAACCAGGACGTGGTGCACCGCGCGGTCGGCAAGGCCGGCATCGTGCTGGTCGCGGAGGGCAACCCGAACCGGGTGAAGTCCCTGCTCGCCGCCGAGAAGCGGAAGATGAACCGCATCGTCGCCGACGTGCCCGTGCACGACCTGGTCGTGGGCACCGGCGAGGGCCAGGTCGAGCTGAAGAAGCTGCGCACGACCATGCTCAAGCTCCCCCGCGTCCTGAGCGGCCCGCAGGTCACCGTGACCAACGACCGGCTGCGCGCCCTGGGCGACCTGATGAGCAACATGCCGCTGCCCAAGGGCCCGATGCCGAAGGGCATGCGCATGCCCCGGGGCGGCAACCCCAGGCAGCGCTGACCCCGCAGGACTTCGAGACGCCGGTACGGCGATGGGGGGCGCCCGGATCACTCCGGGCGCCCCCCATCGCCGTACCGTACGCGTCGCGTCACACCGTACGAGTGGCTCACACCGTACGAGTGGCGCCGGATCCGTACGGGTCACGTCGGATCCGGACGCCGCGTCGGATCCGTACGGGTCGCGTCAGATCCGTACAGGTCGTCAGATCCGCACTTCCACGGTGCGCGCCAGCCGGTCGTGCAGGCCGCGGCCGTCGCGGTCCCAGATCAGCGCCGGGAGGGCCACGCACAGCAGGGCCGTGCGCAGCAGGCCGCGCAGGGGGCTCGGGCGGCCAGTGCCCAGGTCCAGCACGCGCAGGCCGAAGAGGCGCTTGCCCGGGGTGAAGCCGACCGTGCCGACGGTCAGCACGCCCAGTACGAAGAAGATCAGCAGCGCCCAGTTGCCGGTCGCCTGGTCGTAGCCGTCCGTGATCAGGCCGTATGCGATCAGGAGGCACAGGGCCCAGTCGACTGCCAGGGCGCCGATCCGCCTGCCCGGACGGGCGATCGCGCCCGGTCCCTCCTCGGGCAGACCGAGCTGCTCACCCCGGTATCCGAGATCGCCGCCGGCCCCTTCGATGGCCGCGCGCGGCCCGGAAAGCCACGATCCGATTGCTTGCCTGTTGTCCACCCGTCCACGGTACTGCGCCCGTATATGACCGGCGGACGGAGGGTGGCCGCGAAGGCCGCGGGCCGGTGTACGGCCGGGTGTGGCGGGCCGGGACGAGGTCTACGCTGGAACGGAGCCGGTTAACTTCTGTGAAACAAATGGGTCACGCCCGAGAAATCACCCGTCCCTAGGGTCGAGGAAGCGTGTGCCACCCGCACTGGCCGCACGAACGATCTACCACCCCGGCGGGACGGTCGGGAGTAGGAGGAGCTGGATGTTCCAGAACGCCGACGAGGCCAAGAAGTACATCGCCGACGAGGACGTCAAGTTCGTCGACGTCCGGTTCTGCGACCTGCCGGGCGTCATGCAGCACTTCACGTTGCCCGCCGCCGCGTTCGACCCCGATGACGAGCAGGCCTTCGACGGATCCTCGATCCGCGGCTTCCAGGCCATCCACGAGTCGGACATGTCCCTGCGCCCCGACCTGTCCACCGCGCGCGTCGACCCCTTCCGCCGGGACAAGACCCTCAACATCAACTTCTTCATCCACGACCCGATCACGGGCGAGCAGTACTCCCGCGACCCGCGGAACGTGGCGAAGAAGGCCGAGGCGTACCTGGCCTCCACGGGCATCGCCGACACGGCGTTCTTCGGCCCGGAGGCGGAGTTCTACGTCTTCGACTCGGTGCGGTTCGCCACCAGGGAGAACGAGTCCTTCTACCACATCGACTCCGAGGCCGGCGCCTGGAACACCGGCGCCCTGGAGGACAACCGCGGTTACAAGGTCCGCTACAAGGGCGGCTACTTCCCGGTCCCGCCGGTCGACCACTTCGCCGACCTGCGCGCCGAGATCTCCCTGGAGCTGGAGCGGTCCGGCCTCCAGGTCGAGCGACAGCACCACGAGGTGGGCACCGCCGGCCAGGCGGAGATCAACTACAGGTTCAACACGCTGCTCGCCGCGGCCGACGACCTCCAGCTCTTCAAGTACATCGTGAAGAACGTGGCGTGGAAGAACGGCAAGACGGCGACCTTCATGCCGAAGCCGATCTTCGGCGACAACGGCTCGGGCATGCACGTCCACCAGTCGCTGTGGACGGGCGGCGAGCCGCTCTTCTACGACGAGCAGGGCTACGCCGGCCTGTCCGACACCGCCCGTTACTACATCGGCGGCATCCTCAAGCACGCCCCGTCGCTGCTGGCCTTCACCAACCCGACGGTGAACTCCTACCACCGCCTGGTGCCGGGCTTCGAGGCGCCGGTGAACCTGGTGTACTCGCAGCGCAACCGCTCGGCCGCGATGCGTATCCCGATCACGGGCTCGAACCCGAAGGCCAAGCGCGTCGAGTTCCGCGCCCCGGACGCCTCCGGCAACCCGTACCTGGCCTTCTCGGCCCTGCTCCTCGCGGGCCTGGACGGCATCAAGAACAAGATCGAGCCGGCCGAGCCGATCGACAAGGACCTCTACGAGCTGGCTCCCGAGGAGCACGCGAACGTGGCGCAGGTCCCGACCTCCCTCGGCGCGGTCCTGGACCGCCTGGAGGCCGACCACGAGTTCCTCCTCCAGGGCGACGTCTTCACGCCGGACCTGATCGAGACGTGGATCGACTTCAAGCGCGCGAACGAGATCGCGCCGCTGCAGCTGCGTCCGCACCCGCACGAGTTCGAGATGTACTTCGACGTGTGATCGACGCCCGGGTCGGCTCAGGCCGGCCCGGGTCGTCCGGCGCCCCCGTCTCCTGCTCGTCAGGGACGGGGGCGCCGTCGTTGTCAGCCGGCTCGTTGGCTCGTTGGCTCGTTGGCCGAAAAGCTTCACAGGGGAGAACGGGCCCAGGATC
Source organism: Streptomyces sp. NPDC097107 (assembly GCF_044762405.1). NCBI lineage: Bacteria > Bacillati > Actinomycetota > Actinomycetes > Kitasatosporales > Streptomycetaceae > Streptomyces > Streptomyces sp. NPDC097107. The sequence goes on from NZ_JBIWEF010000001.1 coordinate 479,194, forward strand.
ATGTCTACTGACACGATTGTTCGAGTCAGGGGACGGGGAGAGGGCCGGACATGTCCGAGCGGGACGACGAAGAACGCGAGTTCGACATCAAGTGGGCGGACGGTGCCGAGCACAAGGAACCCTCCGCACGCGCCAGGATGCTCGCCGCGCGCTGGAAGGAGAACCCGCCCGGACCGGTGCCCTTCCGCGCCGACCCCGAGCACGTGGGCCGCTCCGGACGCCGGTCGTCGTGGGTGTCCACCGCCGTGGTGCTGGGCTGCGTGGCCGCGCTGATCGTCCTGCTCGGCTACGCCAACTTCCGGGCGTCCTACTAGGGCGCTCACCGGGCCGTCCGGCCCGGGACTGTCAGTGGCGTCGGGCAGGATGGCCTCACCGGGGCGCGACGTCACGGGCGGCTGGAGGCCGGTATGGGTGACGGGCGGCGGCACATCGGGTCGGCGGAGCGGCGGCACCGGCTCGCGCTGCGGCAGCGGCTGGCGGAGTCGTCCCGGGCGGGGAGCCCGGAGGAGGCCGCCGGTTCGCTGGTCGCGCTGCACGGCACGGACCCCGCGACGGTGCACCTGGCCGTGGGCGCCCGGCTCGCGGACGCGACGAAGAGCGTGGGCGGGACGGAGCGGGCGCTGTACGAGGACCGGTCGCTGGTCCGGATGCACGGCATGCGGCACACCGTCTTCGTGTTCCCGAGGCCGGGAGTCCCAGCCCGTCCGGCGTTCGAGGACGAGGCCGTTCAGGCCGATGCGGGAGCCTGGGGGCGGCAGCCCCCAGGGGCGGCAGCCCCCAGGGGCGGCAGCCCCCAGGGGCGGCAGCCCCCAGGGGCGGCGACCGGACGCAGGGCACCGCGAAACGAACGGCACCCCGCGTCCCCGCTCACCGCGAGTACCGCATCAACGCCCGCACCATGTGGCACGTCGTGTCCGACGGCGGGTGGACGCCGATCGTCTCCGCAGCGCTCCGTATCCTCTCGTTGCGCGCCTGGTTCGGCAGGTAGACGCCGGAGTCGAGCAGGGCGATGGCGAGCCGCATCGCCTTGAGCCGGCGGTTGTGCGTGACGTACCACTCGCGGGGACGGCCCGCCGGCAGCGGACGCTTCTCCACGGGTTCGTAGGGCAGGTCGAGCAGGACGGGCCGCTTGGCGGTGGACTGGGTGGGCAAGGGCTTCGGCTTCAGTGCGGCAGCGGGCACGGGCATCCTCCTGTCGCGGTCAGGGCGCCGTCCGGACCTCCCGGCGACACCCTCGAACACTGCTTCTATTTTACCGCCCACCACTGACAAAAGCCCCTGGCCACAAGGGCTTTCGGGGTCGCTGTGGCGCACGGGACGAACGGGTTTTCGCGCCCTCGGGCTACGGTGTCGGCATGGAGATCTGGATCAACCCGGCCTGTTCGAAGTGCCGCAGCGCGGTCAGCCTGCTCGACGCCGAGGGCGCCGACTACACCGTCCGCCGCTACCTGGAGGACGTACCGGGCGAGGAGGAGATCCGCGAGGTGCTCACCCGTCTCGGCCTGGAGCCGTGGGACATCACCCGCACCCAGGAGGCCGCGGCCAAGGAACTGGGCCTGAAGGACTGGGCCCGTGACGAGGCGTCACGCGCTCGCTGGGTCGCCGCGCTCGCCGAGCACCCGAAGCTGATCCAGCGGCCGATCATCACGGCGGACGACGGAACGGCCGTCGTGGGCCGCACCGATGAGGCGGTTCGGGACGCTCTGTCCCGTTAGGCAACGCCTTGTCGGGCGCCGGGACTCGGGGCCGGCCGCGCTGTCACCCTGCGCCGCCATGACCCACGATGATCAAGGATCGCCGCACGGACCGTCTCGCCGACCGGCGTGCTGCGGCCGGGGGCGCCGATCAGGCCGACCGCGTGGAGGCGGTGGGTGCGGGGCAGTTCACCGGCCCGGGCGTACCAGGAGGCCGAGGTCGCCGCACAGCCACCGGGGAGGACGCCGCACAGCCACCGAGGAAGAGGCCGAGGAGGCCGCACAGCCACCGAGGAAGAGGGCGAGTGGCGGGCCGTCGGCCGGGCCGGTCACGGGGTCGTGCGTCACGCCGAAGGGCGCGGGTACGGTCACCGGCTCGGGTCACGTCGGCCACCTGGCCGGCGGGAGGCGGCGGCCGGGGACGGGCGGGAGTCGTGACGGGATCGGTGAGGGACGCGCCACACCGGTACCAGGTAACACGGGGTTCACATATGGGCAACGGACGGGAAATCGCCTGTTGGCACGCTGCTCCGCAGTAGACGCGACGCCCCGGTTGCCCGGCGCCGCAGCACCCGCAGTGCGCCCAGACCCACCCCGAAGGATGTGTCCCCGTGACCTTCAAGGCCGAGTACATCTGGATCGACGGCACCGAGCCGACGGCCAAGCTCCGTTCCAAGACGAAGATCATCACGGACGCCCCCGCGGGCCTGGACGCCCTGCCGATCTGGGGCTTCGACGGCTCTTCCACCAACCAGGCCGAGGGCAGCTCCTCGGACTGCGTGCTCAAGCCGGTCTTCTCCTGCCCCGACCCGATCCGCGGCGGCGACGACATCCTGGTGCTGTGCGAGGTCCTCGACACGGACATGACCCCGCACCCCAGCAACACCCGCGCCGCGCTGGCCGAGCTCTCCGAGCGCTTCGCCGCGCAGGAGCCGGTCTTCGGCATCGAGCAGGAGTACACCTTCTTCAAGGGCGCCCGCCCGCTCGGCTTCCCCGAGGGCGGCTTCCCGGCCGCGCAGGGCGGCTACTACTGCGGTGTCGGCTCGGACGAGATCTTCGGCCGTGACGTCGTCGAGGCGCACCTGGAGAACTGCCTGAAGGCGGGCCTGGGCATCTCCGGCATCAACGCCGAGGTCATGCCGGGCCAGTGGGAGTTCCAGGTCGGCCCGCTGGCGCCGCTGGAGGTCTCCGACCAGCTGTGGGTGGCCCGCTGGCTGCTCTACCGCACGGCCGAGGACTTCGAGGTCTCCGCCACCCTCGACCCCAAGCCGGTCAAGGGCGACTGGAACGGCGCGGGCGCGCACACCAACTTCTCCACCAAGGCGATGCGCGAGGGCTACGACGCGATCATCACCGCCGCCGAGTCGCTCGGTGAGGGCTCCAAGCCGATGGACCACGTCAAGAACTACGGCGCCGGCATCGACGACCGCCTCACCGGCCTGCACGAGACCGCCCCGTGGAACGAGTACTCCTACGGCGTCTCCGACCGCGGTGCCTCGGTCCGCATCCCGTGGCAGGTCGAGAAGGACGGCAAGGGCTACATCGAGGACCGCCGTCCGAACGCCAACGTCGACCCGTACGTGGTGACCCGCCTGCTGGTGGACACCTGCTGCACGGCGCTGGAGAAGGCCGGCCAGGTCTGAATCCGGCCCCGCCCCGCTTCGCCCGGAGGGGCGTCCACCGCGACGGTGGACGCCCCTCCGCGTTGCCCGCGAACCGCGCGGTGATCGCGTTGTCAGTGGTACGTGACATCGGGCCTCCCCGTCAGCACGACGACTTCGACCGGGTGTGTTGCCGCGCGACGACCGCGCCGGCCCGCCAGAGAGCCGTACATCCAGGCCCTCGGCCGGCGCGCACGACGTACGTCTCCGCGACGCGCCCGGTCACGAACTCGCGCCCGTCGCCCCTCCCGACGAACCCTCGCGCGAAAGAGCTGACGTCTCATGGCGACTCCCCGTTCCCTGTCCACCGGCGCCCTCGACTCCCCCGCCCCGGCCACCGGCCCCCGAGACCATTTTGGCCGCCGGCGCCGAGCCGTGGGGGCAACTGCCCGTGTGGACGCCGCCGGGCCCGCGACCTGCACGACGCCCTGCACAGCGCGGACGTGTCCCGAGCGCTGGCGACGGGCCTGCGCCGCCGGCCGGCCGGCGCCACCGTCGCCGACACCTGGGCCTGGCTGCGGGGCATCGGCGGCACGGCGCCCCGGCGCCCGGACCGGCCGCCGGTCGGCTGGACCCCGAGACGGAGGCGCAGGTGCTCGCCGCCGACCGGAGCGGGCCCCGCGAAGGTGTACCTGACACCACCCCCTGACCGGGGGGTCCGGCCCAGTGACCCGAACCGCCGCCTCGGCGAGACTGACGGCATGGACATCGAGACGAAGAGCGACGACCGGCGCACCGACCGGACGACACGGACCCGAGGTGTGGCACTGTCGGCCGTGCGGGGGCTGGCACTGACACCGATCTCCCTGGTCGGCTCGGTGCTGTTCTTCTGCCTGACCATCGTCTCCGTCTCCCTCGTCCCGATCGGGATCGGCCTCGTCACCACTCCGTGGGTGCTCACGGGCGTGCGGGCGTTCGCGGACTGGCGCCGGCTGCTCGCCGCAGAGTGGGGCGGGGTGCGGATCCAGCGGGCGTACCGGCCGCTGCCCGCGAACGCCAATCCGTGGGCGCGCACTTTCGGCATGCTCGGCGACCCGGCGACCTGGCGGGACTTCGTGTGGCTGCCGGTCGACATGACGGCGGGCACCGTCACCGCGCTGCTGGCCTTCGTGCTGCCGCTGTACCCGCTGGAGGGGTTCGCGATCGCGGCCGGCCTGTGGCGGGTCATGCCCGACGGGTACTGGTACGGCTTCGTCCGGGTCACCGACCAGACCTCGGCCTTCTACGCCGCGGGCCTCGGCGCCGTGCTCCTCCTCGTCACGCTCTGGCTCACCCCTCGCATGCTGCACGCCCACTTCCGGCTCACCGGCGCGGTCCTCGGCTCCGGCCAGGGCCAACTCGCCGAGCGGGTACGCGTACTGACCGAGACCCGCCGTGACGCCGTGGACACCTCCGCCGCCGAACTGCGCCGCATCGAGCGCGACCTGCACGACGGGGCGCAGGCCCGGCTGGTCGCCATGGGCATGGACCTGGGCACCATCGAGGCCCTGCTGGAGAAGAACCCGGAGAAGGCCAGGGAACTGCTCGCGCAGGCCCGCCAGTCCTCCGCCGACGCCCTGACCGAACTGCGTGAACTCGTACGCGGCATCCACCCGCCGGTGCTCGCCGAACGCGGCCTGGGCGACGCGGTACGGGCCCTGGCACTGCGGCTGCCCGTCACCGTCGAGGTCGAGGTGGACCTGCCCGGCCGTGCGGAGGCACCCGTGGAGTCGGCCGGGTACTTCGCGGTCAGTGAGATCCTCACCAACGCCGTGAAGCACTCCGGCGCCGACCGGATCTGGATCGACATGCACCACACCGAGGGATATCTGCGCGTCGCCGTCACCGACAACGGCAAGGGCGGAGCGGTGATCGGAGCGGGGTCGGGGCTGGCCGGGGTGGAGCGCCGACTCGGTACATTCGACGGCGTCCTGGCCGTCAGCTCGCCCGCCGGCGGTCCCACCATGGTCACCATGGAGATCCCTTGCGCGTTGTCCTAGCCGAAGACCTGTTCCTGCTGCGGGACGGCCTGGTCCGGCTCCTGGAGGCCCACGACTTCGAGATCGCCGCGGCCGTCGAGACCGGCCCCGAGCTGTCCCGGGCGCTGGCCGAACTGGAGCCGGACGTCGCCGTGGTCGACGTACGCCTGCCGCCCACGCTGACCGACGAGGGCCTGCAGTGCGCGCTGGAGGCCCGTCGCAAGCGGCCGGGGCTGCCGGTCCTGGTCCTCTCCCAGCACGTGGAGCAGTTGTACGCGCGTGAGCTGCTCGCCGACGGCAGTGGCGGGGTGGGGTACCTGCTCAAGGACCGGGTCTTCGACGCGGAGCAGTTCGTGGACGCCGTGCGGCGGGTCGCGGCGGGCGGTACGGCGATGGACCCGCAGGTCATCCAGCAACTGCTCACCCGGCGTGCGGCGGAGGACCGGCCGCTGGAACGGCTGACGCCCCGGGAGCGGGAGGTGCTGGAGCTGATGGCGCAGGGCCGTACCAACGCGGCGATCGCCGGCAAGCTCGTCGTCACGGAGCGGGCGATCGCGAAACACACGGCGAACATCTTCGCGAAGCTGAGCCTCGAGGTGTCGGACGACGACAACCGGCGTGTACTGGCGGTTCTGGCGTATCTGGACCGCGGCCGCTGACCCCGTCGCCGGCCCCACCCGTCCCACAGGACCCAGCAATTTCCGAGACGACTGAACACCCTCGGAGCGGCTCCCGTAGTTAAGGGAGCCGCTTCACTCCTGTCGGGCGCCCTCGATGCCCCGCAAGGAAGTCAGAGGAGTTCCATGGGACGCAACACAAGAAAACGCCGTACGCCGCTGGCCACCAAGGTCGTAGCCGGGGCGGCGGCCCTGGCGGTCGGCGGGGGCGGGCTGGTCTGGGCCAACTTCTACGCCTCGGCGCACGAGGAGAATCCGGCGCACAACCGGACGAGGTCAGCGGGTGCCGAGATCGCCACGATCCAGTGCCCCGACGTCGGGCAGAACCTGCGGGACGTGCCGAAGGGCGCACGCGCCGGTGTCGACCAGGAGCTGGCCAAGCTCGACAAGCAGATCACCGAGGCGTACGCCCGCCTCGCGTCGACCCGCCGGGACCAGGCGGGAGACGCCGGGTTCGTCCAGAACGCGATTCTCGGTCCGCTGAAGTCCAAGCGGACCGCGGCCCTCGACCGCATCGGGATCAACATCCGGCGGGTCGGGGGCAGTGCTCCCGACGGGCTGGACCGCTTCGCCGAGTGCAAGGGAATGGTGGCCGACCAGCCCGACGGCGGCGACGACGGCAACGGCCAGGACGGCCAGGACAACGGTGACCAGAACAACGGTGACCAGGACAACGGCCAGAACCAGGGCGACAACGGCAACGGGGCCGCGGGTCCCTTCGCCGATGACTTCGTCGACATCAACGACGTCCGGCCAAACTCCCGGGATCTGGAGAACGGGCTGGCCGCCAACGGGGAGGACGGGTCCACGGGTTCCTTCACCACGAACTGCGGTGTCAACAAGAACAACCTGTTCAACAGCGACAACCTGATCGTGGCCCCGGGCGTCGACAACGGCGCGCACCACACGCACGACTACGTCGGCAACCAGGACAACGACGCCTTCTCCAGCGACGAGGACCTGGCGGGCGCCGAGACGTCGTGCCAGAACCAGGGCGACAAGTCCACCTACTACTGGCCGGTGCTCCGTCTCCAGGACGGCACCCAGGAGTTCGACGCGGGTGACCTGGGTGGTGGCGCCGAGGGCAACGTCGGCAAGATCCTCAAGGCCGCACAGGCGGAGATCAAGTTCGTGGGCAACCAGCGGAGCGACGTCGTCGCGATGCCCAGGTTCCTGCGCATCATCACCGGTGACGCCAAGGCCTTCACCAACGGTGTCGCCAACGCCAACAGCTCGTTCAGCTGTACCGGCTTCGAGGACAGGCAGGTGACGGACAAGTACGTGCTCTGCCCGGAGGGCAGCCAGGTCGTGCGCACGTCCAACTTCCAGAGCTGCTGGGACGGCCAGAACATCGACAGCGCCAACCACCGCGACCACGTGGCCTTCGTCCAGCAGGACGGCAGCTGCCCGAACGGCTTCCAGGCCATTCCCCAGCTGCAGGTCCGTCTGGTGTACGACGTGCCCACCCCGGCCGTCGAGAACGGTCAGGTGCAGAACCCGTACGCCGTGGACGGCTTCCCCGAGCAGTTGCACAAGCCGATCACCGATCACAACGACTTCATCAACGTCATGGACGATGGCCTGATGAACGAGGTGGTCGACTGCATCAACAGCGGCGAGGACTGCCAGTAGTCCACGCGGCGCCCCGCCGAGAGGGCCGGTGACGGAAACCCGTCACCGGCCCTCTCCGCCGTGCCGGCGTCCGGTCAGCCGCCGTGACCGCCGTGACCGCCGCTCTCACCGTCGCCGGCCGAGTGCGTGCCGCCGCCGTGCTGCGTACCCTGCTCCAGGGTTCCGCCGAGCCGGCCGCGCAGGTCCGCCACGACGTCCTGATGGCCGACGGCGACCCATTTGCGGCCGACGAGGTAGTAACCGCCGTAGTCCTTGGCCGTGTTGATCCACTCCCGCTGGCCGCGGTCGGTGGAGAAGGTGGCGAGCACGTACTTCTCGTCGCCCTTCTCGCAGAGCGCCTGGCGGATGGTGTCGGCGTCGGTCTGCATGTTCGGGGCGCACTTCGCCTCGGCGGCCAGGTGCTCCAGGCTGCCGGTCGCCGTCTCGGGCACGGCCGCCTCGCCGTCCCCGTCGGATCCGCAGCCGGTCAGCGCCAGTACCGCCGCCGCTCCGGCCAGCGCGAGCATCGGTCGGGTCAGCCTCATGTGTTCCTCCGGTCCGTTCCGGCGACATGCCGCACGGAGCCCCGGCGAGGGCTCTCGTCATCGATACGGCCGCGAGGCGCGAAGTACTCAGCGATCCTGGTGCCCCGAGCACGCCCGTGCCAGAGTGGCGCCGTGGACCAGGACTGGGAAGACCGAGTGACCGCCGCGTGGGCGACGTTCGACGACCACGCCGAGGACGACGCCGCCGCCTTCCGCGCGGTGATCGACGGCCTCGCCGACGAGCTGCCCGCGGACAGTCCCCTCGGCCTGTTCGAGCGGGCCTGCGCCTGGGACTCCACGGGCCACTCCGACCGGGCCGTGCCGCTGTACCGCGAGGCGCTGGCGCGCGGCCTGGGCGAGGTCAGCGGCTACAAGGGCCGCCGGGCGAAGATCCAGCTCTCCAGCTCCCTGCGGAACACCGGGCACCCGGAGGAGGGCGTCAAGCTGCTGTCGCCCGAACTGCTCGCGCCGTCCGACGAGTTGGACGACGCGGTACGGGCCACGCTCGCGCTCTGCCTGTCGAGCATGGGCCGCGACCGTGAGGGCCTGTCGCTGGCGCTCGGCGCGCTCGCACCCCATCTGCCGCGCTACCAGCGTTCGATGGCCGCCTACGCGCGGCGGCTGGTGGAGCCCGAGGATTGATCCGGGCACGGTGACCAACCACCGATTCGCTCGTTCTGCTGAACGTGCAGTCACAGGATGTCGCCCCGCGCCCCGCACCGTCCTCAGCCTCCTCGGCCGACCCGGTCGTCGACGTCGAGCAGGCCGAGGCCGCGCTCGTCGAGCACTATCCGCGCCTGGTCCGGCTCGCCTACCTGGTGCTGCCACCACGCCTCGGCCGGAGCCGCCGCGTCCTGACCGCGCACGCCCTCACCCAGCGCGCGCTGCCCCGGAACCGGACGACGACACCCGTGATCCCGGCCCAGTCGACCGGCCGCGGAGTCGACCCCGGCTACGCCCTGGTCCGGCTGCGGGTCGTCCGTACGGCGCTGGAGGCGGGCCTGCCGCTCAGGCGGCTCGCCTGGCCCAAGCGCTCCCAGCTGCCGCCGCTGCTGCCCCAGGTGCGGGGGCTCAAGCTCTTCCCGCGCTCCGGCGGCGCCGACGAACTCGCCCTCGACCAGCGGCTCTCCGCCCTCTCCGCGCCGGGCCGGGCGGCCTACGTGCTGCGGGGCCTGGAGAAGCTCCCCGACGACGACGTACGGCAGCTGCTCGGAGCCGCCGGGGTGGCCGACGCGGACGCCGCGCTGCGGGAGGCCGACGAGGTAGCCGGCCAGTACGCGCTGCTCGGCTCCCCCGAGTTCGACCCCTGCTCGCTCCAGGCCCGCCCGACCGACCTGATGCGCCGCCGGCAGCACACGAAGGCGGCACTGGCCGCCGGGGCGGCCCTGGCGGTGTGCGGGGCGCTGCTGGGGTTGCCCGGTGAGGGCTGGGGGCCGGACGGCGCCGCCGCCCCGCCGTACGCGCGGAACCCGGCGGCCGAGGCCGCCCTCGACCCCGGCAGGCTGACGAAGGTCGCCGCCGCCGCGTGGGAGACGTCCGCGCGCACCGACTTCTCGGTGTGGCCGGCCCGCGGTGACCTCACCGGCGACGAGGAGCTGCTGCGGCGCGCCCTCGCCGTCTGGGCCCGGCCCGGCGAGGAGGTGGGGGTCTCGGCGACACCGGGCACCCCGACCGGCGGTCCGTCCGGCCCGCCCCAGCTGCTGTACGCCGGGACCGTCGACAGCGCGCGCGTGGTGATCCTGCACGACGGTCTGCGCATCGCCAGGTACGCCGAGCCGAAGGACGGCACTGCCGGGGCCGCCCTGGACTTCGCGCGCACCGACGGCGCCGGCCGGGCCGAGGCGAACGCCGTGGTCCTGGGCCGGGCCGACGGCAACGTCCGCTACCTGACGGCGCCCTGGGTGACAAAGGCGGCCGGGCGGGACCTCACCGACCCGGACGCCGGCGCCCGGGACCTGACGCTGACCGACGGCGTGACCTCGCCGGTGGGCAGCCCCGTGCAGCAGCAGTCGGGGGCGTGCGCGTCCTGGCACGTGCTGGAGCTGACCGACGGCTCCGACACCCGCCTGGTGACCGACCTCGGCGAGCTGGTTCCGGCCCGCCTCACCACCGGGCGCCCCGGTTCGGCGAAGGACGCCTCCGGCGCCGAGGCGCTGGGCACCTGGGCGCCGTACGCCTGCTCGCTGGGCGCGGTGCGGGGGCAGGGCGTGCGGTCGGTGAACGCCTGGCAGTTCGCGACGCAGCCGCTGCCGGATTCCAGCGGGTCGGCCGCGTGGGTGTGCACCCGGGCCGAGACCTGGCGGGGTGACGGGGCCCGGGTGATGGCCCAGTTCCGGACGCCGGGCGGGGCGCAGGGCGCGGTGGCGGCGAAGGCACAGGGCGTGCCTGCCTGCGGCGAGCGCGACCCGCACGTGCTGGCCGGGGTGCTGTGGAAGTCGGAGGGCGGGCACTGGTACCTGCTCGCCGCCGGCGGCCGCGACACGAAGTCGGTCGAGGCGACGGGCGGGATCAGCGACTCCGCCGACGGCAACCTGCTGACGGCGAAGGCCGAGCAGGGCGCGCAGGCCGAGCTGAAGGGCACCCTGGAGAACGGCCGGAAGATCGGCGGACTTCGCTAGGGCCTAGCTGACACCAGCGTCAACAAGTATTCGCACGAGGGTTCCCCGGAGTCCTACCCGTCAGTACATTGACGCCATGTCTAACAAGGCCATGTCTCATGCGCATGTCCCGCTCCGGGCGCGGAAGGTGTCCTTCGCCTGGGAGGAGTCGACCGAGCAGGCCGTGGCCTACCTCGCCGCCTCACCTGCGGCAGTCGCCGCTGACGCCGCCGAGAAGTCGCGGGAGGAAGCCGCGTGAAGCCCAAGCCGATGACCCTGGTGCTCGCGGCCGGTGCCGCGCTCGTCGTCCGCCGGGCGCTGCGGCGCCGTATCCGGGCCGCGCCGCTGTGGCCGATGCCCGCGCTGGACCCGCCGGTCTCCGGGCGGCCCAGCCCGCGCGCGATGGCGCTGCTGGTCACCGCGCACGAGCGGATAGCCGACGGGGCGGTCCGGATCCGTCTGGAGGGACACGATCTGCCGCGCTGGGAACCGGGCGCCCACCTGGACCTGGTGCTGCCGTCGGGTCTTGTGCGGCAGTACTCGCTGTGCGGCGACCCGGAGGACACCTCGTCGTACACCGTCGTCACGCGGCTGGTCGAGGACGGGAGGGGCGGCTCGCGCGAGGTGCACGAGCAGGTGCGGGAGGGCGTGGAGCTGGAGGTGCGCGGCCCGCGCAACCGCTTCCCGCTGGTCGACGCCCCCGCCTACGCCTTCGTCGCCGGCGGCATCGGCATCACGCCCCTCCTGCCCATGCTGCGGGCCCTGCCGGAGGCCGCCGAGTGGCGGCTGCTGTACGGCGGGCGGACGCGGGCCTCGATGCCGTTCCTGGAGGAGATCGAGAAGCTGGACCCGGGCCGTGAGCGAAGCGAGACGGGGGTGGCCCCGGCCGAAGGCCGCGGGAGGGTCACCGTCGTCGCCGAGGACGAGGACGGGCGCCCGGGGCTCGACGTCTTCCTGGCGGACCTTCCCGAGGGCACGGCGGTGTACTGCTGCGGCCCGGAGGGCCTGATGGCGGCCGTCGAGGAACGCCTCCCGGAGGGCACGGCGCTGCACCTGGAGCGCTTCGCGCCGCGTACGGCGGCCGGTGGCGACGGGGAGTTCGAGGTCGAGCTGCACCGCAGCGGGCGCATGCTCACCGTGGACGGGGACACCTCGGTGCTGGCCGCCGTGCGCGCCGAGCTGCCGAACACCCCGTACTCCTGTGAGCAGGGCTGGTGCGGAACCTGTCAACAGAAGGTGCTGGAGGGCGAGATCGATCACCGGGACGAGTTGCTGACCGACTCGGAGCGCGGCGACTCGATGCTCATCTGCGTGTCCCGCGCCCGGGGGAAGCGGCTCGTGCTGGACATGTGAACACCTGCGCCCGGTCCGGCCCGTTCAGGGGCCGGATTCGATCGGTAAGGTGTTCGTATGACTACCGGGGTACGCCGCAGAATGGGCGTCGAGGAGCGGCGGCAGCAGTTGATCGGCGTCGCGCTCGATCTGTTCAGCCGCCGCTCGCCCGACGAGGTCTCCATCGACGAGATAGCGTCGGCGGCGGGCATCTCGCGCCCGCTGGTCTACCACTACTTCCCCGGCAAACTCAGCCTGTACGAGGCCGCGTTGCAGCGCGCCTCGGACGATCTGGCGGCCCGGTTCGTGGAGCCGCACGGAGGCCCGCTGGGCGCGCGGCTGCTGCGGGTGATGGGCCGCTACTTCGACTTCGTCGACGAGCACGGCCCCGGCTTCTCGGCCCTGATGCGCGGTGGTCCGGCGGTCGGCTCGTCCACGACCAACGCACTCGTGGACTCCGTACGGCAGGCCGCGTATGTCCAGATCCTTTCGCACCTGGACGTCTCCGATCCCCCCGCGCGCCTGGAACTGGTCGTCCGTTCCTGGATCTCGCTCGCCGAGTCGACGGCGCTGATCTGGCTGGACGGGCGCCGCATCCCGCGCGCCGAGCTGGAGGTCCAGCTCGTGCACGACTTCGCCGCGCTGACGGCGGTGAGCGCCGCCCGCGACGAGGAGATGGGCGCCCTGCTGCGCCGCGTCATCGAGGACGAGCCGGCCGACGGCCCCTTCGGGGACCTGGTCGGCCGGCTCGTCGGTCTGGCCGGTTAGCTCTCGAACTTCCGGTACGACGGGTCCAGGTCGCGGACCTCGGCGGAGGCGTGCAGGGCGAGGCCGTCGCCCGGCTTCACGTGCTGCCGGAGCAGTTCCAGGACGGCCTCGGTGAGCCGGACCTTGGTCTCTTCGGTGCGGCCCGCGAGCAGCCCCAGGGTGACGTGCACGACGGCGTGCCCCTCGGTGTCCGCGCCGACCGTGGTGTCCTCGCCGCGCCGGAACTGCGTCTTGCACGCCGGCGGCTTGGCCGCCGCTATCTCGACGACGGCGGTGTGCAGCGCCCGCGCGAACGCGGGCCGGTCGAAGTCGTCCGCGAGCTGGGCGGAGTAGTCGACGGTGATCTGCGGCATGAGCCCTCCCGTTGCGTGAACAGCAGGGCTCACCCTAACCGCAGACCACCGCCGTCCTACGCCCGTCAGCCGGTGCGCTCGAAGACGGCGACCGTACGGCCCGGGACGGTGAACGTGCCGGTTCCGGCCGCGTACGCGGACTTCTTCACCACCGGGTCCGCGCCCGCCGTCTGCACCGGATGCAGCCGGTAGCCGGTACCGGCCGACGCCTCGATCCGCTGCTCCCGCTGTTGCGGGGTGGCGTTGAAGACGACCACGAGGTCACCGAGGAGCATGGTGATCACGCCGGGCGTCTCGTCCTTCCCGGAGAGCGGGAAGGAGAGCCGGGACCGTACCCGCTCCGCCGTGGCGAGGGAGAAGTCCTGCTCGCTCGTACGGATCCTCAGCAGGTCCCGGTACGCCGCCGAGGCGCCCGTGATCTGCGGGCAGCCGACCTCGACCGTGCCGAGCAGGGGCTTGGCGTACGGCCACTTGTCCTCGTTGTCGGCGGCCGGGGGCAGGCCGCGGCCGAAGCCGTTGCCGGCGGCGCAGTTCCAGTGGATGGCGTTGAACCAGTCGCCGCTGTCGTAGGAGTTGCGGTCCAGCGACTTGGAGCGCAGCAGGTCGGTGCCGGCCTGGGAGAGAGCCGGTCCCTGCGAGAGGGAGGCGGTCGCCATGGCGAGAACCTGCATCCGGGCCCTGTCGTCGGCGCTCACGGTCGCCGGCAGCTTGAAGGCGAGCGCGTCGAAGAGGGACTCGTTGTCGTGCGCGTCGGCGTAGGCGAGGGCGTCGCCCGGGGCCTCGGCGTATCCGGCGGGGGCGCCGTTGTAGTCGACCTCGGAGCCCTTGACCTCCTTGCCGTCGGTGTCCGTGAAGGTGTAGTCGGCGAGGTTGCCGGTGAGGCCGACCTTGATCAGGTCCTGGTAGTGCAGCAGGCGGGCCTTCTGCTCGGCCCCGGTGCCGTTGGCCGCCGAGCCGTTGGGCTCGGTGAACAGGCCCGAGGCGAAGCCCTGGACTCCGGGGTCCTCGTCGAAGGGGCCGCCGCCGCGCACGGCGTCGCGGGCGCGGTCGGAGAAGGTCGCGATGCCGGTACCGGCCATGTTCTTCTGGGTGGCCTGCGTGAAGCGGGCGTCGTCGGCGACCTCGCCGAAGTTCCAGCCCTCGCCGTACAGGATGATCTTCCTGCCGTCGACGCCGTCCTTCTTGAGGGTCAGCGCGTCGAGGGCCTTGCGCACGGCGAGGATGTTGGCCTTCGGGTGGTGCCCCATGAGGTCGAAGCGGAAGCCGTCGACCTTGTACTCCTTGGCCCAGGTGACGACCGAGTCGACGACCAGCTTGCCCATCATGGCGTTCTCGGTGGCGGTGCCCGCGCAGCAGGTGCTGTTCGCCACCGAGCCGTCGGCGAGGAGCCGCTGGTAGTAGCCGGGGACGATCCGGTCGAGGACGCTGGTCTTCGCCTGGCCGCTCGCCGCGGTGTGGTTGTAGACGACGTCCATGACGACGCGCAGGCCGTCCTCGTTGAGCGCCTTGACCATCTCGCGGAACTCGACCGTGCGGGCGGTGCCGTCCGGGTCGGTGGCGTAGGAGCCCTCGGGGACCGTGTAGTGGTACGGGTCGTAGCCCCAGTTGTAGGCGTCCTCGGCGGCGGCCTTCGCCACACACTCCTGCTGCTTGCCGGAGTCGGCGGGGAGGGCTGCGAGGTCGCAGTCGACGGTGGCCTGGTCGGACTTCTTCTCGGGGATGGTGGCGATGTCGAAGGCCGGCAGGAGGTGGACGTACGACGTGCCCGACTCCGCGAGCTCGCGCAGGTGCTCGGAGCCGTCGCTGTCCTTGTCGGTGAAGGCGAGGTAGGTGCCCTTGTGGTCCGCGTCCGCCGTCCGGTCCGCGACCGAGAAGTCGCGGATGTGCAGTTCCTGGATCCGGGCGTCCCTGAGCGGCACGGCCTCGGGCTTGTCGTAGCCGTGCCAGCCGCGCGGGGCGAGGGAGCGGTCGCCCAGGTCGGCGACGAGGCTGCGCTCGGAGTCGGTGGTCAGGGCGAGGGAGTAGGGGTCGGTGACCTTGTTGGTGACGACCTTCCCGGCCTCGGGTGCCCACACCTTCACGGCGTAGCGGTAGGCCTTGTCCTTCCAGGAGCGCGGGCCGCGCACGGACCAGACGCCGGTGTCGTCGTCGCGCCGCATGCGGACCGTGCGGTCACCGATCTCCAGCTTCACGTCCTGTGCGGTCGGCGCCCACACGGAAAGGGTGGGGCGGCCGCGGCGGAAGACGGGGCCGAGGTCGGCCTTCGTCGCGTCGGCCGCGTACAGGTCGTCCAGAACGCCGCCGATCTGCACGCCCGTCGCCGCGAGCACGGCGCCGTTGGCGGCGCGCTGGGCGGCGACGACCTGGCCGCGCAGGGCCTCGCGCACCCGGTCGCGGTCGCGCGGGTCGACGGACCAGGCGGTGTACTCCGCCAGGTGCGGGAACTCCGCCTTCTGTACGTCGGTGAGGGTGGTCTCGGCAAGGCGGAGCCAGGTGGTCTCGTCGTCGCCGGTCAGGGTGCCGTCCTCGGCCTTGACCGCGCCGGTGCGGGAGGCGAGCAGCTGGGTGGAGGCGGCGCCCTCGGAGCCGTTCCAGGCGACGGTGTCCCGGTCGATCCAGACCGCCTTGGAGGTGGTGAGGTCGACGGCCGCCGCCGAACCGGCCGGCTGCGGCAGCAGGTACTTCTCCTCGCCGCTCAGCAGCCACACCTCGTGACCGTTGGCCTTGAGGTCCAGGGCCTGGTCGGTGGGCAGGTCCTTCTCGTCGCCCGTGTGGACGATGTAGCCGAGACCGGTGGCACCCTCGGTGAGCGGTACCTCGAAGACCGCGCCGTAGGAGTCGGTCTGCACCGGCATCAGGGGCTTCGACCAGTCGGTGGGGCTCGCGGCGCCGCCCCAGACGTGCAGTCCCCAGCCGTCGTAGTTCCCGTCGGCGCGGTGGTAGTGGAGGACGGCCTTGGTGGTGTCCTGGGCGGGGTGGTCGGGCCGCTCCGTGGCGGCCGGCTCCCTGCCCTGCTCGATCCACACCTCGCCGGTCCGCGTGACGTCGATGGTGCGGTCGGCGGCTACGTCCTTGTTGCCGTCCTTGTCGACGACCAGGAAACTGACGTCACTCGCGCCGGGCTTGAGCTTGACGTAGGCGAAGGCTCCGTAGGCGTCACGGCCGGTGAAGGCGTGGCTGTCGGGCCAGGTGGTCGCCTCGCCGTCGGCGAGGTCGCCCCAGGCGTACAGGCCCCAGTCCGTGTAGTTCCCGTCGTCCCGCTTGTAGTGGACGATCGCGTAGTCGCGGGAGGCGGCGGTGGGCGGCTGCTCGTCGGGCGGGGTGCCGGTCGCCGAGGCGGCCGTGGTGCTCGCGGTGCGGCCCGCCGAGTCGACGACGACCGCCTTGTAGCGCAGGGCGGTGCCGGCCGGGGTGTCCTCGCCGATGGTGTGGGTGACCTTGTAGGGGGCGTGGTCGGCGGAGCCGAGGGTGCGCCACTTGCCGTCGCCGGTCTGGGCGGCGAAGACGACGCGGTTCAGCTGCCCGCCGGTGACGTCGGCCGTCAGCTCGACGGTGCCGGTGGCGCCGGGCCCGGGGGCGGTGAGGGTGAGGGCCGGCTCGGTGGCGGGCTCGGCGAGCCGGCCGGCGGCCTTGAGGACGATGGCGGACCCGGCGGGGACGGTGACGGTGACCTTCTTGTCGGCGCCGGACCGCACGGTGGCGTCGGTGCCGTAGAGGCCGCGGAACGTCATGCCGGCCGAGCCGGTCGCGAAGGTCGCGGTGTTCGCCTCGTCGGCGTTGTTGAAGGCGACGACGTACTCGGTGCCGCGTTCGGCGTCGGTGCGGGAGACGGCGTAGACGCCGGCGCCGTCGGCCGCGTGGCGCTCGGTCTGGACGCCGTCGGCGAGGGCCGGGTGCGCCTTGCGGAGCTTGGCGAGAGCGCTGATCTGCTGGTAGAGCGGTGCTCGCGTGTCGTAGGCGGCGTCGGCGTGGGTGCGTTCCGTGCCGAGCTGGTCGTCGTCCAGGTAGTCGGCGGTGCGGGAGGCGAACATCGGCTGGCGGGCGTCCTTGTCGCCGCCCGCGCCGGTGAAGCCCTGCTCGTCGCCGTAGTAGATCACCGGGTTGCCCCGGCTGAGGAACATCAGCTCGTTGGCGAGCTTGTCCTTCTTCAGCAGTTCGGCGTCGGTGGCCTTCGGGTTGTCCTGCTTGAGGAAGGTGCCGAAGCGGCCCATGTCGTGGTTGCCGAGGAAGGTGACCTGCTCGTAGGCGTTGGCCTTGTCGGTCGTGTACTTCCAGTCGTCACCGAAGACGGCCGCGAGCTTCCTGGCGCTGCCGCCCTGGGAGGCGTACGCGCGGGCCGCGTCCTGGAAGGGGAAGTCCAGCGTGGAGTCCAGGCGGCCCCGGGTGACGTACGGGGAGGTGACGGAGGTGTCGGCGGAGTAGACCTCGCCGAACATGAAGAAGTCGTCCCGGCCCTTCTTCGCCGCGTAGGCGTCGAGCGCGGTCGCCCACTGGGTCCAGAACTCCATGTTGACGTGCTTGACCGTGTCGATGCGGAAGCCGTCGATGGCGAAGTCCTCGACCCAGCGCCGGTAGATCTTCTCCATGCCGTCGACGACCTCGGGCCGTTCGGTCCACAGGTCGTCGAGGCCGGAGAAGTCGCCGTAGGTGGCGGACTCGCCGGCCCAGGTGGAGTCACCGCGGTTGTGGTACATCGCCGGGTCGTTGAGCCACTTCGGGACCTTGAGGTCCTTCTTGGCGGCGGGCACGACCGGCGTACGCGGGAAGGAGCCGGCGTCCACGCGCGGGAACCGGCGGTCGCCCTGCGCGTAATCGGCGTCGTCGAAGGGCTCGCCGTCCTTGGTCAGGTACGGGAAGGCGCCCTTGGAGAGGTAGTCGTAGGACTTCTCCTCGTAGTCGACGACGTCGGCGGTGTGGTTGGTGATGACGTCGAAGAAGACCTTCATGCCCTTGGCGTGCGCCTTGGAGATCAGGTTCTTGAGGTCCTGGTTGGTGCCGAAGTGCGGGTCGACCCGGGTGAAGTCGGTGATCCAGTAGCCGTGGTAGCCGGCGGAGGCGTTCTCCCCGGTCCCCTGCACGGGCTGGTTCTCGAAGAGGGGCGCCATCCAGATGGAGGTGGTGCCCAGGCCCTTGATGTAGTCGAGCTTCTCGGTCAGGCCCTTGAGGTCGCCGCCCTGGTAGAAGCCCTTGTCGGTGGGGTCGTAGCCGGTGGCGAGCCGGGTGCCGGTCAGGCCGCCCCGGTCGTTGCGGGTGTCGCCGTTGGCGAAGCGGTCCGGCAGGACGAAGTAGAACTGCTCGCGGGTGAGGTCGTGCCGGGCGTCGGCCTTCGCGAGCCTGGCGTCCGACGGGGGCGCGGGCGGGGCGTCGGCCCGCGCGGCGAGGGGCTGGACGAGCGCTGCGGCGAGCGCGGCCGCGGTGACTGCCGCGACCCGTCTGGCGTGGGCGGTGCGGCGCGTCGGGGGCGCCACCCATCTCCGTATCACAGGCGTGAACTCCTTGTGCTTGCGGCTCGTTGGGTCCGACCCCGGCGAGACGGTAGCGCTCACGCAAGACTTGCGGCAAGAGTTGTGAAAGGGACGGCAAGAACTTTCACAACCCTTCGGGTGGCCGCTCGGGTTACCGGGCCGCGGATGTCGACGGCCCGCCACCCGAAAGGGCGGCGGGCCGTGGGAAGTTGCCTGGAGGATTTACGACCGCTGGCTGCGCTGGAGCGCCTCGGCGGCCCTGCGCCGGTCGTCGGCCAGCACGTCGACCGGCGTCCCGGCGCCCTCCGACGGCGTGGGGTACGCCTGGCCGACGCCCATTTCGGCCTTGAGCTGGGTCAGGGCGGCCGCGGCCCGGGAGCCGAAGACTCCGTCGATGCCGCCACCGCCGTAGCCCCTGCGGTACGGACCCGACTGGATGAACCCCCGGGAGCAGGGGCGGCGGGCCCTCGTGGACGCCCGTACGCCGGTGCGCCGGGCCGGCGGTCCGTCAGCCGGTCGTCCACCACACCGTGGTGTCCGCCGGCACCTTCGCCTCGCCGGCCGCCTCGGTCACCTCGCCGCTGGCCAGCAGCACCCGCCCGTACGCGGGCATCGGCACCGACTCGCCCGTGGTGTTGGCGACGCACACGAACTCGCCGCGCCGGAAGGCGACGACGCCCTCGGGCGCGCGCAGCCACTCGACGGCGTCGCCCGCACCCAGGCCGGCCTGCTCGCGGCGTACGGCCAGCGCGGCGCGGTACAGCTCCAGGGTCGAGCCGGGCTCGCCGGTCTGCGCCTCGACGCTCAGCTCGCCCCAGCCCGCCGGCTGCGGCAGCCAGCTGCCGCCGTCGCCGAAACCGTACGACGACCCCGTGCGCGTCCAGGGGATCGGCACCCGGCAGCCGTCGCGGAAGCCGTCCTGGCCCGCGCCCCGGAAGTACGCCGGGTCCTGGCGCACCTCGTCCGGCAGGTCGACGACGTCCGGCAGGCCCAGCTCCTCGCCCTGGTAGACGTAGGCCGAGCCGGGCAGCGCCAGCATCAGCAGGGTCGCCGCGCGCGCCCTGCGCAGGCCCAGTTCGCGGTCGCCGGCCAGGCGGATCTGGGTGCCGAGGCCGGGCGGGTTGGCGAAGCGGGTGGCGTGCCGGGTGACGTCGTGGTTGGAGAGGACCCAGGTGGCCGGGGCGCCGACCGGGCGCATGGCGTCCAGCGTGCGGTCGATGACCGTGCGCAGTTCCGCCGCGTCCCAGTGGGTGCCGAGGTACTGGAAGTTGAAGGCCTGGTGCAGCTCGTCGGGGCGGACGTAGTTCGCGGTGCGCTCGACGGTGGGGGTCCACGCCTCGGCGACGAAGATCCGCTCACCGGAGTACTCGTCCAGGATGAGCCGCCACTGGCGGTAGATGTCGTGGACACCGTCCTGGTCGAAGAACGGCATGACATCGTTGCCCAGCAGCTTCAGCTGCTCGTGTGATCCAAGGTCGGGCAGGCCCTCGGCCTTCACCATGCCGTGCGCGACGTCGATCCGGAAGCCGTCGACGCCCATGTCCAGCCAGAACCGCAGGATGGAGCGGAACTCGTCGCTGACGGCCGGGTGCTCCCAGTTGAAGTCGGGCTGCTCGGGGGCGAACAGGTGCAGGTACCACTCCCCCGGCGTGCCGTCGGGCTCGGTGACCCGGGTCCAGGCGGGGCCGCCGAAGATGGACTCCCAGTCGTTGGGCGGCAGTTCGCCGTTCTCACCCTTGCCGGGGCGGAAGTGGTAGCGGTCGCGCGACGGCGAGCCGGGGCCCTCGGCGAGGGCGCGCCTGAACCACTCGTACTGGTCGGAGGAGTGGTTCGGGACCAGGTCGACGATGACGCGCAGGTCCAGCGCGTGGGCGTCGCGGATCAGCGCGTCGGCGTCCAGCAGGGTGCCGAACATGGGGTCGACGGCCCGGTAGTCGGCGACGTCGTAGCCGGCGTCGGCCTGCGGCGAGGCGTAGAAGGGGCTGAGCCACACGGCGTCCACGCCCAGGTCGCGCAGGTACGGCAGGCGGGTGCGGACACCCTCCAGGTCTCCCATGCCGTCGCCGTTGCTGTCGGCGAAGCTGCGCGGATACACCTGGTAGATGACCGCGTCCCGCCACCAGTCGTGGCGCCCTGCGACGGTGGCGACGGCGGAGGCGGAGGCCGGTGCGGCGGAGTGCTGCTGGCTCATGTCGTCCTTGTGATGTGACGGATCTGGGGTCATGGAGGCACGGGTCGGGACGAGGCGGCCGGCCGCGGTGCAGCGGGGTCGGATGGGCACCGCGGCCGGACGTTTTCCCGGCGGGGCGTCAGCCCTTCGTGCCGCCGGCGGTGAGGCCGGTCACCAGGTTCTTCTGCACCAGGTAGAAGAACGCGGAGACGGGTATCGCGACGAGTACGGCGGTGGCCGCCATCAGGTGGCGCTGCGCGTCGTGCTCGCTGACGAAGCTCTGCAGGCCGACGGCGAAGGTGTACTTCGTGTCGCTCAGCATGAACGTCGAGGCGAAGGCGACCTCGCCGAAAGCGGTGATGAAGCTGTAGAAGCCGGCGACCGCGAGGCCCGGCCGGGCGAGCGGCAGGATCAGCCGGAAGAAGGTGCCGAACGGGCTCAGCCCGTCGACGCGCCCGGCCTCGTCGATCTCGAACGGGATGGTGTCGAAGTAGCCCTTGAGCAGCCACGCGCAGTACGGCACCGCGGTCGAGCAGTAGACGAGGACCAGGCCGAGGTAGCTGTCGACGAGCTGGAGCTCGGACAGGATCTGGTACATCGGCACGATCAGTACGGCGATGGGGAACATCTGGGTGACCAGCAGCACCCACATCAGCTTCTTGTAGCCGGGGAAGCGCATCCGCGAGACCGCGTAGCCGGTGGTGGCGGCGACCATGACGCCGATGACCGTGGTCCCCAGCGAGACGATCAGCGAGCTCTTCAGCCAGTCGAAGAACTGCGTGTGCTGGAGCACGAACGCGTAGTTGTCGAAGGTCATCTTCGACCAGATGCGCTCGGGGTGCAGGTAGTCGTTCTGGTCCGGGCCGAGCGACAGGTAGACCAGCCAGGCGACCGGGAAGAGCGCGATGAGGCTCGCGACGGACAGGACGCCGTGGGAGGCGAGGGACGCGGCGCGGCTGCGTTCGCCGCGGCCGCGCACCCGGCGCGGCGGCTCGGTGGACGCGTCGGCCTGCTCCGCCGGGGCCTTGGTGGGCGCGGTTGTGGTACTCATGGCGGCTCCTGCCTCAGTTCGCGAGCTGCTGCTCATTGCGGTTCAGCCAGCGGCGGTAGAAGGAGGTGAAGACGATCAGGATGGCCAGCAGCAGGATGCCGTAGGCCGCGGACTGCGCGAAGTCGCGCGGCTGCTGCCCGAAACCGAGCTGGTAGGCCCAGGTGACGAGGATCTGCGCCTCGGGAGCGGTGTTGCCGAACAGCAGGAAGATCACGGCGAACTGGTTGAAGGTCCAGATGATGCCGAGCAGGACGACCGTGGAGCTGACGGACCGCAGACCGGGGAGAGTGACGTGGCGGAAACGCTGCCAGGCGTTCGCGCCGTCCATCTCGGAGGCCTCGTACAGGGTGTTGTCGATGGACTGCAGGCCGCCGAGGAGCGAGACCATCATGAACGGCACACCGCACCAGGTGTTCACCATGATCGCGGAGAACCGCTGCCAGAAGGTGTCCTCCAGCCACGCGGGGGTCGGCAGGTGCAGCCAGTCCAGGGCGGAGTTGACGATGCCGGCGTCGGCGAGCATGAAGCGCCAGCCGAAGACGGTGACGAAGGTGGGCACGGCCCACGGCAGGACCAGGATCAGCCGGTAGAAGGTGCGGCCGCGCAGCTTCTGGTTGAGCAGCAGGGCCAGACCGAGGCCGATGAAGAAGTGCAGGCCGACGCAGACCGCCGTCCACACGATGGTCCAGATGAAGTGCGACCAGAAGCGGTCGTACGCCGTGGGGCCCCACAGGATGTCGGCGTAGTTGTCCAGGCCGACGAACTCGTAGGTGGCCTCGATCTCGTTGACGCCGATCGTGCGCCCGGTGTTGAGGCTGTTGGCGTCGGTGAGGGTGAGGTAGAGGCCGTAACCCAGCGGGTACAGCACGAGGACGCCGATCACGACGGCCACCGGCGCGATCATGGCGTAGGCGTACCAGTGCTTCTGGTAGCCGTCTTTCAGACGCCGGCCAAGGCCGGGCCGCGGGGTGCGGTCACCGCGGCGCTTGCCGGTCGCGCGGTCGATGGCGACTGTCATGGTTCGACACCTTCGGGAGCATCAGGACGAGCGGAACGTCAGGGGGTGCGGCGCTCGGTGCGGTGGCCGCCGGGTCCCTCCCCTCCGGTCGGGGACCCGGCGGCCACCCGGACTCACTTGCTGAAGTCCGGCACCAGCTTGGCGATCGCGGTCTCGGCGTCGCCCAGCCCCTCGTCCAGGGACTTCTTGCCGCCGGCGATCTGGGGCAGCTCGTCGTCGAGCGGGGTCCACAGGGAGCTGTACTCCGGCAGGGCCGGGCGC
The DNA here is from genome assembly GCF_044762405.1 of Streptomyces sp. NPDC097107. Taxonomy (NCBI): domain Bacteria; kingdom Bacillati; phylum Actinomycetota; class Actinomycetes; order Kitasatosporales; family Streptomycetaceae; genus Streptomyces; species Streptomyces sp. NPDC097107. Next base: position 502,355 of record NZ_JBIWEF010000001.1, read on the forward strand.
GGCTGGGCGGCGGGCAGGACCGTCTGGAAGCCGGCGATGCCCGGGTCGGCCTTGACCTCGGCGGTGTAGGCGTCGTCGCGGGTCGGCAGCGTGGAGTTCTTCAGGGCGACGGTCTCCTGGGACTTCGCCGAGGTCATGAACTTCACGAACTTCAGCGACGCCTGCTGGTGTGCCTTGTCCGAGCCGGCGTACACCGACAGGTTGTGGCCGCCGGTCGGGGCGCCCGCCTTGCCGGTGGAGCCGGCCGGGACGGTGGCGATGCCGAGGTTGTTCTTGTCCTTGAAGGCGGAGCCCTTGTAGAAGTTGGTGATCTCCCACGGGCCCTGGACGATCGAGGCGACCTTGCCGCTGACGAACGCCTCCTGGATGTGGGCGTAGGCGTCGGCGGTGACGTCGGCCTTGTGCAGGCCCTTGCCCTCGAAGAGGCTCAGCCAGGTGCCGTACGCCTTCTTCGCCTCGGGCGAGTCGACGGTGATCTTCTTGCCCTCGGCGTCGACCGTGTCGGTGCCCTCGCCGTACAGGAACGGCTGCGCGTAGTACCCGGCCGTGGAGGCCCAGTAGCCGTCGGTGCCGGTCTTGTCCTTGATGGTGGCGGCGGCCTTCTTCAGGTCGTCCCAGGTCTTGGGGGCCTCGACGCCGGCCTTCTCGAAGAGTGCCTTGTTGTAGACGAAGGCGAGGGTGTCGGTGACCAGCGGGACGCCGTAGGTCTTGCCCTCGTACCCGGCCTGCTCGATCAGGTTGGGCTGGAACTCGTCCTGCTCGGCGAGGGCCTCGGTGCCGTCCAGCGGCAGGAAGAAGCCCTTCTTGGCGAAGGCGGGGGTCCAGCCGACCTCGGCACGCAGCACGTCGGGGGCGCCCTTGGAACCGGCGGCGGTGTCGAACTTGTTCTGCGCCTGGTCGAAGGGGACGTTGACGTAGTTGACCTTGACGTCCTTGTTGGCGGCCTCGAACTCCTTGACCAGGGCCTTGTAGGTCGGCGCCTCGTTGGTCGCGTTCGAGGTGTCCCAGTACGTGATGGTGACCGGTCCGCCCGACTCGCTGTCGCTGTCGCCGTCCCCGCCGCACGCCGTCGCCGCGAGGGCGAGGGACGCCACCAGAGCGGTGGCCGCTATGCCACGCCGCATGAGTTCTCCTTGAGGGTGAAAGCCCGTGTGGTGCAGGGTGCGGGCCCGTCCGCCGCTCCTGCCGACACCGACCGCGTCCTTGCCGCCGTCGGGCGACGTGAACGTAACAGCGTTGAAAGCGGCGCGAAAGTGCTTGCAGCAAAAAAGTGCAAGAGATCTCCGAAGTTATCCGTGCGTGACCTCCTGGCGACCGTCATGAGACGCTTGTTTACAGGGGCCGAGCGGTATCGGGCCGGTTGTGCAAGACTCTGCAAGCTCTTGCCGCCACTTTCTCGAGGGAGCGCGATGACGCAGCAGCCCGCGCCGGGCCGTCCAACAGGCCGTGCACGGCGCCCCATCGGTGTGCAGGGTGGCGGCCGACAGGTACAGTCCACCCCTGTGACCACACGGCTTGCCGACATCGCCGCCCAGGCGGGGGTGAGCGAAGCGACGGTCAGCCGCGTCCTCAACGGGAAGCCGGGCGTCGCCGCCACCACCCGAGAGTCCGTACTCGCCGCCCTCGACGTCCTGGGCTACGAACGCCCCGTGCGGCTGCGGCAGCGCAGCGAGGGCCTGGTCGGCCTGATCACGCCGGAGCTGGAGAACCCGATATTCCCGGCGCTGGCCCAGGTCATCGGCCAGGCGCTGACGCGTCAGGGCTACACGCCGGTCCTCGCCACCCAGACCCCGGGCGGTTCCACGGAGGACGAGCTGACGGAGATGCTGGTCGACCGCGGGGTCGCCGGCATCATCTACGTCTCCGGCCTGCACGCCGACACCACCGCCGACATGCAGCGCTACGAACGGCTGCGCGCCCAGGGCGTGCCCTTCGTCCTCGTCGACGGTTTCTCGTCGAAGGTGCAGGCGCCGTTCATCTCGCCCGACGACCGCGCCGCGATGAGCCTCGCGGTCACGCACCTCGTCTCGCTCGGCCACACCCGCATCGGGCTGGCCCTCGGCCCGAAGCGGTTCGTGCCGGTGCAGCGCAAGATCGAGGGCTTCGTCCGCACCATCCAGGACCAACTGGATCTGAGTGCCGAGACCGTGGAGACGGATCTCGTCCAGCACTCCCTTTACACCCTGGAGGGCGGCCAGGCGGCGGCCACCGCTCTCATCGAGCGGAACTGCACGGCGGTGGTCTGCGCCAGCGACATGATGGCGCTGGGCGCGATACGGGCGGCCCGGCAGCGGGGCCTGGAGGTGCCCAGGGACTTCTCGGTCGTCGGCTTCGACGACTCGCCGCTGATCGCCTTCACCGACCCGCCGCTGACGACCGTCCGCAAGCCGGTCCCGGCGATGGGGCAGGCAGCGGTGCGCACGCTGCTGGAGGAGATCGGCGGGACGCCCGCGCCGCACAGTGAGTTCGTGTTCATGCCGGAGCTGGTGGTACGCGGCTCGACGGCGTCGGCGCCGGGCGAGCGCAACCGGTAGCCCCGCCGCCTCCTCCGCGAGGTGGCCGGATGCGGCCCGGATCCGACCGGGGGATGATCGGTGGGAGAGGGCTTTTCTGGCAGACTTCATGCCTATGGGTGACGCGACCGTGAGGACTTCGGAACGCCTGGAAAAGGGCGCTCCGCACCCCGTCACGGAGGAGACGGGGCGGGGCCCGCTGCGCCGGCTCCGCGCACCGCGCCGACCCCGGCTGTGGTTCGAGATCCTGCTGATCGCCGTCAGTTACTGGACGTACTCCCTCGTCCGGAACGCGGTACCGGAGCAGCGGACGCAGGCACTGCGCAACGCCGACTGGATCTGGCGCGTCGAGCAGCAGCTCGGCATCGCCGTCGAGCAGTCCGTCAACCATGCCGTGAACTCGGTGACTTGGCTGGTCGTCGGCATGAACTACTACTACGCCACGCTGCACTTCGTGGTGACCCTGGGTGTGCTGGTGTGGCTGTACCGCGGCCATCCCGGTCGGTACGCGGCGACCCGGCTCGTGCTCTTCGCGACGACGGGCGTCGCCCTGGTCGGTTACTACCTGTATCCGCTCGCCCCGCCCCGTCTGATGAACGGCGGGCACTTCATCGACACGGTGATGGTCCACGAGACGTGGGGCTCCATGGCGTCCGGCGACCTGAAGAACATGTCGAACCAGTACGCGGCGATGCCCTCGATGCACATCGGGTGGTCGGTGTGGTGCGGGCTGACCGTCTTCGCGCTGGCTTCCGTGCCGTGGGTGCGGGTGCTGGGGCTGGTGTATCCGGCGCTGACCCTGGTCGTGATCGTCGCCACCGCCAACCACTTCTGGCTGGACGCGGTGGGCGGGGTGCTGTGTCTGGGGTTCGGGTACCTGGTGGCGGCGGCCTGGTACGGGGCGTTGCCGCATGCGCTGCCGCGGGTTGCGCCGGGGCCGGTGGAGCGGCGGGGGGCGTGGTTGCCCACGCGTGCGTGACGCCTGCCCGCGTTGACGCCGGGGCGGGCGCTGCGCGGCCCGGCGGTGCGGGGTGCCTCCTCCACAGCCCACCCGTACCGCCTGGGGGTACCTCCGAGGCCGTTCAGGCACTGGGGAGGCGCGACCGCCCGCAGCGGTATGGCGCGTACGCCTGCCCGGCGCGACTGCCCGCAGCGGTATGGCGCGTACGCCTGCCCGGCGCGACCGCCCGGCAGCTACCGCGTCGCGGCTACGCGTAGAACAGGTCCTCCACCACCGCCCGGGCCCGGCGGGCCGTGCGGCGGTACTCGTCGAGCATGTCGCCCGCGTGGCCCGGACCGTGGCCCAGGTAGCGGCCCACCGCCGCCAGCTCCCGGGGGTCGGTCGGGAAGGTGTCGGCGGCCCGGCCTCGCACCAGCATCACCGCGTTGCGCACGCGCGTCGCCAGTACCCACGCCTCGTCGAGTGTCCCGGCGTTCTCCGCCGAGATGAGCCCGGCGTCGCAGGCGGCGGACAGGGCCTGGCGCGTCCGGGTGGTGCGCAGCCCCCGCTCCGCGTGCCCGTGCCGCAGCTGGATCAGCTGCACGGTCCACTCCACGTCGGACAGCCCGCCCGGCCCCAGTTTGGCGTGCAGCTTGGGGTCGGCGCCGCGCGGCAGCCGCTCGGACTCCATCCGGGCCTTGAGCCGCCGGATCTCCCGTACGGCGTCCTCCCCGAGCCCGTCCGCCGGGTACCGCAGCGGGTCGACCAGCTCGGTGAACCGGCGCCCCAGATCCGCGTCGCCGGCGACGAACTCGGCCCGCAGCAGCGCGTGCCGCTCCCACACCAGCGACCAGCGCCGGTAGTAGGCCTCGTACGACTTCAGGGTCCGCACCAGCGGGCCGGACTTGCCCTCGGGACGCAGGTCCGCGTCGATCAGGAGGGGCGGGTCGGCGCTGGGGACCTGGAGCAGGCGGCGCATCTCGGAGACGACCTTGTTCGCCGCGTCCGACGCCACCCGTTCTTCGACCCCGTCGCGCGGCTCGTGCACGAAGAGCACGTCCGCGTCCGAGCCGTAGCCCAGCTCGTGCCCGCCGAACCGGCCCATGCCGATGATCGCGAACCGGGTCGGCAGCGTGTCGCCCCAGCCCTCCCGCACGACGGCCCGGAGGGTGCCCGCCAGGGTCGCCGCCGTCAGGTCGGACACGGCGCCGCCGACCAGGTCCACCAGGGCGCCCTGGTCGGCCTCGACGGGCTGCGCCTCGGTGCCGTAGGAACCGACGATGTCCGCGGCGGCCGTACGGAACAGCTCCCGGCGCCGGACCCCGCGCGCCGCCGTGACCGCCTGCACCGCGCCGTCGGCCCGGCGGACCGCGGCGAGTGTCTCCTGCTCCAGCTGTAGCCGCCCGCGCGGCGCCAGCCCGCCGGCGTTGCCGTCCCCGAGCAGTGCCACGGCCTCGGGCGCCCGCATCAGCAGGTCGGGGGCGAGCCGCCCGGCGGAGAGCACCCGGGCGAGGTTCTCGGCCGCGGCGCCCTCGTCCCGCAGCAGCCGCAGGTACCAGGGCGTCGTGCCGAGCGCGTCGGAGACCTTGCGGAAGTTGAGCAGGCCGGTGTCCGGGTCGGCCGAGTCGGCGAACCAGCCGAGCAGCACGGGCAGCAGGGTCCGCTGGATGGCCGCCTTGCGGGTGACGCCGGACGCCAGCGCCTCCAGGTGCCGGAGCGCGGCGGCCGGGTCCGCGTACCCGAGGGCGACCATCCGCTCCCGCGCCGCCTCGGGGCTCAGCCGGGCCTCGCCGGGCGCCAGCTGGGCCACGGCGTCGAGCAGCGGCCGGTAGAACAGCTTCTCGTGCAGCCGGCGTACGACGGACGCGTGCCGCCGCCACGCGCGCAGCAGCCCGGCGACCGGGTCGGTGCGCAGGCCGAGGGAGCGGCCGAGGCGCCGCAGGTCGGCCTCGTCCTCGGGGACGAGGTGGGTGCGCCGCAGCCGGTGGAGCTGGATGCGGTGCTCCATGGAACGCAGGAAGCGGTACGCCTCGTCGAGCTGGGCGGCGTCCGCCCGGCCCACGTACCCGCCCGCGGCGAGGGACTCCAGCGCGTCCAGCGTCGTACCGCTGTGCAGGGACGTGTCCGACCGCCCGTGCACCAGCTGGAGCAGCTGGACGGCGAACTCGACGTCCCTGAGCCCGCCCGGACCCAGCTTCAGCTGCCGGTCGACCTCGGCGACGGGGATGGTCTCCACCACCCGGCGGCGCATCTTCTGCACGTCCGGGACGAAGTTCTCGCGGTCGGCGGCCTGCCACACCAGCGGCTGGAGGGCGGCCACGTACTCGGCGCCGAGGCCGGGGTCGCCGGCCACCGGGCGGGCCTTGAGCAGTGCCTGGAACTCCCAGGTCTTGGCCCAGCGCTGGTAGTAGGCGAGGTGGCTGCTGAGGGTGCGCACCAGCGGGCCGTTGCGTCCCTCCGGGCGGAGGTTGGCGTCGACGGGCCAGATGGAGCCCTCGACGGTGGTTTCGGAGCAGATCCGCATCAGGTGCGAGGCGAGCGCGGTCGCGGCCCGCATCGCCCTGGCCTCGTCGGCCGCTCCGTCGGCGCCTTCGGCGGGCTCGCCGACGAAGATCACGTCCACGTCCGAGACGTAGTTCAGCTCGTGTCCGCCGCACTTGCCCATCGCGATCACCGCGAGCCGGCACAGCGCCGCGTCCTCGGGCGCGGCGGCCTCGGCGAGGGCGAGGGCGGCGCGCAGCGTGGCGGTGGCGAGGTCGGCCAGCTCGGCGGCGGTCTCGGCGACGTCGATGGTGCCGCACACGTCGCGGGCGGCGATGGACAGCAGGCAGCGCCGGTAGGCGACGCGCAGGGAGACGGGGTCGGTGGCCTCGGCGAGGCCGCGCTCGAACTCCGCCACCCCGCGGTGCAGGTCCCGCGGCTCGTAGGTGACCAGGGCCTGCCAGTCGCCGGCGTGCCGGGCGAGGTGGTCGGCCAGCGCCTCGGAGGCGCCGAGCACACCGAGGAGACGGTCGCGCAGCGGCTTGGCCGCTATCAGGGTGTCCAGCAGCTCCTGGCGGGCGGTGGGCTCGGGCTGCGCCTCCAGGAGCCGGACCAGTCCGTGCAGGGCGAGGTCCGGGTCGGCGGTGGCGCCCAGCGCCTCCAGCAGGACCGGGTCGTCGCGGACCCCGGCCAGCTCCACGCCGTCCAGCAGCCGCTCGGCGGCCGAGGGATCGGTGAAGCCGTGCCGCAGCAGCCGCGTGAAGGTACTGCTCCTGCGCCCCGGCGCCGTCATCTCGGCCTCCTGTCGGACCTGTGGGATCAAGGTCGTACGGCCTGAGCGTAACCGGGGAGCGGCGCGGGGGCGCCGGGGCGTACCGCTCTCGCTCCCGGTTCCCGGCTTCCGGTGGACCACTCCGCACTCGTACGATATCTTGTACAAGCCGTGAAGGGAGGCACCCGTATGTCCATTACCGCAAGCGAAGCCCGTCAGAACCTGTTCCCCCTGATAGAGCAGGTCAACGAGGACCATGCCCCGGTGCACATCACCTCCCGGAAGGGCAACGCCGTGCTCATGTCCGAGGAGGACTTCACGGCCTGGACGGAGACGGTGCATCTCCTGCGTTCTCCCAAGAACGCCCGCCGCCTGCTCGACTCCATCGCCGAGGCCCAGTCCGGCGGCGCACGGCGGCGCGAGCTGATCGATCCGGACGCGGAGCGCACGTGAAGATCACTTTCACGTCGCACGGCTGGGAGGACTACGTCCACTGGGCCGAGAGCGACCGGAAGGTGACCAAGCGGATCAACAGACTGATCACCGACATCACACGTGACCCGTTCAAGGGCATCGGCAAGCCGGAACCCCTGAAGGGCGACCTGTCGGGCTACTGGTCACGCCGCATCGACGACACGCACCGCCTGGTGTACAAGCCCGCCGATGGCGTCCTGGTCATCGTGCAGGCGCGGTACCACTACTGACGGATACGCACTGACGGATACGCACAGACGGACACCGACAGAACCGACATCACGACATCGTGCTCGACAAGGACGCCGAAGGAGCCGTGCCATGGACTTCACGCTCGAAGTGATCCCGCTGCCCGTGACCGACATCGACCGGTCCCGGGACTTCTACCGGGACAAGGTCGGCTTCCACGTCGACATCGACCAGGAGGTCATGCCGGGCATGCGCATCGTCCAGCTGACGCCGCCCGGCTCGGGCTGCTCCATCGCCCTCGGCGAGGCCATCTGGGACATGGCCCAGGGCCAGACCACGCCGGCCCCCGGCTCGTACCAGGGACTCCAGCTGTGCGTCACCGACATCAAGGCGGCCCACGCGGAGCTGGTGGGGCGCGGCCTGGAGGTCTCCGAGCCGGTGCAGTACGCCCCGGACGACGGCGCCACGTTCATGTACTTCAAGGACCCGGACGGCAACGGCTGGGCGGTCCAGGAGTACCGCCGCCGGGCGACGGAGCCGCTGCACCAGCTGCTGGCGGACCAGAAGCGGCAGGGCTAGGAGAGCCGGTCCTTCGGGATCAGTCGGTCTCCCGCCACCGGTTGGTGATCGGGAGCCGGCGGTCCTTGCCGAAGCCCTTCGGCGAGATCTTGGTGCCCGGCGGGTACTGGCGCCGCTTGTACTCCGCGGTGTCGACCATGCGCAGCGTCCTCGTCACCAGCTCGCGGTCGTACCCGGCGGCCACGATCTCGTCCGCGCCCCGGTCCCGGTCGACGTACAGCTCGAGGATCGCGTCCAGCACCGGGTAGTCCGGCAGCGAGTCCGTGTCGACCTGGTCCGGGCGCAGCTCCGCGCTCGGCGGCTTGGTGATCGAGTTCTCGGGGATCGGCGGGGTCCGGCCACGGTCCCCGGCCGACCGGTTGCGCCACTCGGCGAGGCGGAAGACGGACGTCTTGTACACGTCCTTGATGGGCCCGTACCCGCCGACCGAGTCGCCGTACAGCGTGGAGTACCCCACCGCCAGTTCCGACTTGTTGCCGGGCGCGAGCACGAGGTGGCCCTCCTGGTTGGAGATGGCCATCAGCAGCGTCCCGCGCAGCCGCGACTGGAGGTTCTCCTCCGCCAGTCCGGTCAGGTCCAGCGCCCCCATGTACGCGTCGAACATCGGCTCGATCGCCACGGTGCGGTAGTTCAGTCCGGTGCGCCGCGCCAGCTCCGCCGCGTCGTCCCGGGAGTGCCCGGAGGAGTACTTGGACGGCATCGAGACGCCGTACACGTTCTCCGCGCCGACCGCGTCGCAGGCGATCGCCGCGACCAGCGCGGAGTCGATGCCTCCGGACAGTCCGACCAGCACCGAGCGGAAGCCGTTCTTCGCGACGTACGCCCGCAGTCCGGCGACGAGCGCCGAGTAGACCTCCTCGTCGTCGCCGAGGCGCTCCGCGTGCCCGCCGGACGGCTCCGGCGGGTAGGCCGGCACCGGCTCCTCGGACAGCACGACCCGGTCGACGCGCAGGCCGTCGTCCACCACGCCGGTCGGCGCGTCCGCCTCGGCGGCCGGCAGGTCCAGGTCGACGACCACGCAGTCCTCGGAGAACTGCGGCGCCCGCGCCACGACCTTCCCGTCCCGGTCTACCACGATCGAGTCGCCGTCGAAGACCAGCTCGTCCTGCCCGCCGGTCGTCGCGAGGTAGGCGGTCGTGCAGCCGGCCTCCCGGGCGCGCCCGCGCACCAGTTCCAGCCGCGTGTCGTCCTTGTCGCGCTCGTACGGCGAGGCGTTGACGGAGAGCAGCAGCCCGGCCCGCGCCGAGCGCGCGGCCGGCACCCGGCCGCCGTCCTGCCACAGGTCCTCGCAGATGGCCAGCGCCACGTCGACGCCGCGCACCCGCACCACCGGCAGGGTGTCGCCGGGCACGAAGTAGCGGAACTCGTCGAAGACGCCGTAGTTGGGCAGGTGGTGCTTGGCGAAGCTCAGCGCCACCTCGCCGCCGTACAGCACGGCCGCCGCGTTCTGCGGGGCGCCGGCCGGCTGGCCGTACTTCGGCTGGGCGGTGGCGGAGCGGTCGAGGTAGCCGACGACCACCGGCAGCGCGCCGAAGCCCTCCCGCGCCAGACGCGCCGCCAGCGAGCGCAGGGCCGCGCGGGACGCCTCCACGAAGGACGGCCTGAGCGCCAGGTCCTCGACGGGATACCCGGTCAGGACCATCTCCGGGAACGCCACCAGGTGCGCTCCCCGCTCGGCCGAGTGCCGGGTCCAGCGGACGACCGACTCCGCGTTCGAGGCGATGTCGCCGACACACGAGTCGATCTGGTTGAGGGCGAGTCGTAGTTGAGGCACGCGCACAGTCTAATCGTCAGAACGACGCGATGGGGTGGCGTGCCGGTACCCGTCTCATGTCCTCATGTCCGCGGCTTCGCGCCCCGCTCCGCCAGCAGGTCCGCCATCAGCCGGATCTCCGACTCCTGGGACGCCACCATCCCCTGCGCCAGCCGCCTCTCCACCCCGACCGCGCACCTGTCGGCGCACCCCTGGGCCATGTGGACGCCGCCCTTGTGATGCTCGGTCATGAGCTGGAGGTAGTAGACCTCCGCCCGCTTCCCGTCGAGCGTGGCCAGTCTCTCCATCTCGGCGTCGGTGGCCATCCCCGGCATCAGCGAGCCCTCCCCCGCCGACGGCATGTCGCCCATGCCCATCCAGCTCATCGGCGGGTCGGACGACACCTTCGGCAACCCCCACAGGTCCAGCCAGCCGATCATCATGCCGCGCTGGTTGGCCTGGGTCTGCGCGATGTCGTACGCGAGGCGCCGCACCTCCTCGTCCTTCGTGCGGTCGCGCACGATGTACGACATCTCCACGGCCTGCTGGTGGTGCACCGACATGTCCCGCGCGAAGCCGGCGTCCGCGGAGTCGGCCGTCGGGACCCGGCCCGCGCCGTCGTCCCCGGCGACGGCGTAGGTGATGCCGCCGGCCGCGACGAGGGCCGCGGCGGCGGCCCCCGCGATCCAGCCGGCCCGTTTCGGTGTCACTGCGACAGACCGTTCGTGCAGGCGGCACCTGGCTCCGGGGTCTGCTCGCCCTGCACGAACCTCTCGAAGAACTTGTCCACGTTCGGGTCGTCGGCGCCCGTCACCGTGCGCTGGTGGCCCCAGGCGGTGAGCATGATCGGGTCCTTCTGCTTGTCGTCCGGGCTCATCAGCGAGTACGGCGTCTTCCTCACCTTCGCCGCCAGCTTCTCCACGTCGGCCTCGGGCGCCTTGTCGGTGTACGTCACCCAGACTGCGCCGTGCTCCAGCGAGTGCACGGCGTTCTCGTTCTCCAGCGGCTCGGTGTAGACGTCGCCGTTGCAGTTCATCCAGACCTGGTTGTGGTCGCCGCCGACCGGGGGCTCGGCCGGGTAGGAGACCTTCTTGGCGACGTGGTTGCGGGCCAGGTCGCCCTTCCAGGTCCGCACCCCGTCCGACCCGGCGACGAACTTGCCGGAGGTCTTGCCGTCCGACGCCGTGGCATCGTCGGAGTCGCCGGACTGCGACCGGACGAGGACGACTCCGCCGACGACGAGACCGGCGACGACCACGGCGCTGACCGCGATGGTGAGGATCCGGTTCCGGCGGTCGCGGGCCTCCTCGGCGCGCCGCATCTCGGCTATGCGTGTCTGTCGCGCCGTGTTGCTGCTCTTCTTGGCGGAACCCATGGGGTGTGCCCTTCTGGGAAAAGGGGGGCGGTGGAGTCCGCTGATCGTAATGGCGGAGGAGGGCTGAATCGTAGGGAGATCACAGGATCCGTCGCGGTGGGAACCCAGGAATGGCCCGATCGAACAGGCGGCCTCTACGCTGCGGGGAGAGCCGGTGGGCCGACCGAGGCCCGCAACGCGTACGAAACCGTGCTGTGGTGTGATGCTCAGGTGCAGGGCCGCCTCCCGCCGTACCGGAGACAGGCGGCCTGACCAGCGAGGATGGGGAAGCGGAAGATGGACAAGCAGCAGGAGTTCGTGATCCGGACGCTGGAGGAGCGCGACATCCGGTTCGTACGCCTGTGGTTCACGGACGTACTGGGCTTCCTCAAGTCCGTCGCCGTGGCCCCGGCCGAGCTGGAGCAGGCCTTCGACGAGGGCATCGGCTTCGACGGCTCCGCGATCGAGGGCTTCGCCCGGGTCTACGAGTCCGACATGATCGCCAAGCCGGACCCCTCCACCTTCCAGGTCCTGCCCTGGCGCGCGGAGGCCCCCGGCACGGCCCGCATGTTCTGCGACATCCTCATGCCGGACGGTTCCCCGTCCTTCGCCGACCCGCGCTACGTCCTCAAGCGCGCCCTGGCCCGCACCTCCGACCTGGGCTTCACCTTCTACACCCACCCGGAGATCGAGTTCTTCCTGCTGAAGGACAAGCCCGTCGACGGCACGGTCCCCACCCCCGCCGACAACTCCGGGTACTTCGACCACACCCCGCAGAACATCGGCATGGACTTCCGCCGCCAGGCGATCACCATGCTGGAGTCGATGGGTATCTCGGTCGAGTTCTCCCACCACGAGGGCGCCCCCGGCCAGCAGGAGATCGACCTCCGCTACGCCGACGCGCTCTCCACGGCCGACAACATCATGACCTTCCGCCTGGTCATGAAGCAGGTCGCGCTGGAGCAGGGCCTCCAGGCCACCTTCATGCCGAAGCCGTTCTCGGAGTACCCGGGCTCGGGCATGCACTCGCACCTGTCGTTGTTCGAAGGCGACCGCAACGCCTTCTACGAGTCCGGCGCCGAGTACCAGCTCTCCAAGGTCGGCCGCTCCTTCATCGCGGGCCTGCTGCGGCACGCGGCGGAGATCTCGGCGGTCACCAACCAGTGGGTGAACAGCTACAAGCGCATCTGGGGCGGCTCCGAGCGCACGGCGGGCGCCGGCGGCGAGGCCCCCTCGTACATCTGCTGGGGCCACAACAACCGCTCGGCCCTGGTCCGCGTCCCCATGTACAAGCCCGGCAAGACCGGTTCGGCCCGCGTCGAGGTCCGCTCCATCGACTCCGGCGCCAACCCGTACCTGACCTACGCCGTCCTCCTCGCCGCCGGCCTCAAGGGCATCGAGGAGGGCTACGAACTCCCGCCGGGCGCCGAGGACGACGTGTGGGCCCTGTCCGACTCGGAACGCCGCGCGCTGGGCATCGAGCCCCTCCCCCAGAACCTCGGCGAGGCCCTCGCCCTGATGGAACGCAGCGACCTGGTCGCCGAGACCCTCGGCGAGCACGTCTTCGACTTCTTCCTCCGCAACAAGCGGCAGGAGTGGGAGGAGTACCGCTCCCAGGTGACGGCGTTCGAGCTGCGGAAGAGCCTGCCGGTGCTGTAGGGATCGTCGGAGCAGGTTTCCCGCTGATACCGGCGGACGGGCCGGCGGTCACGGATCGCCGGCCTCCTGGCGTCCCACTGGTCCCGGGCCGTCTCCGGGCCGTCTCCGGGCCGTCTCCGGGCCGTCTCCGGGCCGTCTCCGGGCCGTACGTCGGAGCTGCCACCCGGACGCACTCACCAGGGCCCTTCGGGCAGGCCTGAGCTGCCACGTCCCTCACGTCTCCCCGTGAGCAGGCCGAGCGTCGAAGTGGTCGGGAGTCACCCGATCAGCCGATCGCCCCGCAGGCCGCAGCCCCCGTAAAGCCAGGCTCGAACGCGCTGCCTGATGAGCTGTCCCCGGCCTGCCCGAGTTGCACGACTCCGCGGAATCACGCGATATGGGCACAGGACCCCGTCCGGGGTCGTTTCAGGAGGAACTATGCGTCGCATGACTATCGGTGCTCTTCTGACCGCCGCCCTTCTCGCAGGGCCGGCTGCGGTCACGGCGGAAGCACAGACGCCGGTGGCGACCCAGGCAACCACCGTGCAGGCCGCCCAGAACCAGGCGCAGGACGATGACAGCAAGGACGACAGCGACGGCGGATGGGGCCTGTGGGGGCTCGCCGGTCTTCTGGGTCTGCTCGGGCTCATTCCCCGTCGCGGCAAGACACACGACACGGCACCCCGTCGCGGCACGGGGACCGGCGGCGCGCACCCGGAAGACCGTATCTGAGTGATACGCCCTGTCCGACAAGGCCGAGGCGTACCGCCGCCACCGAGGGGTTCTGGTGGCGGCGGTACGCCTGTCGCCTTCTCCGCGGTGTTACTCCGCCGGGCCTGACAACGGCTTCCATACCGGTCCGGGAACTCCCTCGGACCTGCACACCGTTCATCGCACCGTCGCAGAAGAAGGGCATGACGGCGGCGGACGGGGCCGACTGCGCGTGTCCCGGCCCGGAAAGGGCCTGCTACCGGCGGAAAACGTGAAGGCAGCGGGCTCTTTTCCCGACCGAATCCGCACATGGTGAAACAGCCCGCCCACCGGACAGCCCCGTGAACGGCCCGCCCGTGGCGGGGCCGTTCACCAGCGTGCTTTGATCGGGTCCCGGCACGCCGGTGACCGCTCCGGATCCCCCACTCCGACACTCGACCGGCCTGCCGTCCCCCTCGCACTCGTCCCCACGAAAGGGAGGCTCACCATGAACCTCGTGCCCCAGATCGAAACGGCCGAAATCTCCGACGCGGACCTGGACCAGGTGTCCGGCGGCCACATCGGTGTCGACGCCGGCGCGGCCGTCATAACGGCCGGTGGCTCGGTCGGCGCCGGTCTCTACGCGGAGGCCGGACCGTTCGCCCTCGGTGCCGGTCTCGGCGGCTCCGCGTCGCTCAGCGGCGCCACGGCGCAGGGCCACGCGCACACGACCATGGCCTGAGCCGCACGGCTGACGCGCGCGTGATGAGCCCCGGACCATTGCGTCCGGGGCTCATCACTTGCCGGTGCCCGCCACGAACGCGGCCCACATGGCCGGCGCCATGGCCAGGCGGGGGCCGTCGGGGTGCTTGGAGTCGCGGACGTGGATGGTGGCGGGGGTTATCGCGACCTCGACGCAGTCGCTCGGGTTGCTGGTGTCGCTGTAGCTGCTCTTGAACCAGGCCAGGTCGGCGAGGTCTCCGGATGCGTCCTTACGGCTCATGTCTCCCCCAGCAGTTGTTCGATGAAGGCCACTGACTCCCGGGCGGACAGTGCCTCGGCCCGGATACTGCCATAGCGCAGTTCGAGGATGCGCAGCTGCCGGGGGTCGGTGACGGGCCGGCCGCCGAACTCGTCGTCGGCCCGGCCGACCGCCGTGCCGTCCTCGAACTTGAGCACCTGCATCCGCCCACCTCCCGGATGGTCACCGCGAGACGTCGGCATCACCTGGATCTCCACGTGCCGCAATCGCCCGACCTCCAGCAGGTGTTCGAGCTGCCGACGCAGAACCATCATGCCTCCGACAGGGCGTCTGAGGGTCGCCTCCTCCTGGACGAAGCTGAGTTCCGGGGCCGGGGCCCGTTCGAACATCGACTTGCGGCCCATACGCGCGGCGACGGCGTTCGCCACCTCGTCCTCGGTGAGGGCCGGCCGTCGCCTGCCGAGCAGTGCGCGCGCGTACTCCTCGGTCTGGAGAAGCCCGTGCAGGCTGTAACTGCCGTACGAGAGCGATTCGACCGCCCGGGACTCCATCTTTGCCAGATCCCGCACCTGCTTGGGGTACCGGACCTTCTTCACGTCCTCCCAGGCCGCGGCGATGAGACCACCCGCCCGCAGCACCTGGTCCGCCTTCTCCAGGTACTCCCGCCGGGGGATCCGCTTCCCGCCCTCGACCTTGTAGACGAGGTCCTCCCCGTATCCGGCGGCCACGCCGAAGTCGCCCGCCCGCATCCCCACCGCCTCGCGGCGCAGCTTCAGCTGCCGCCCCACGGTGGTGAGGACGGCCACGCCCCACTCGTCGTCCGGGTCGACCTCCCAACCCGGCTCGTCCGCCTCGCCGTTCACCGACATCCGCACCCCTCCGCCGTACGCGTCGCATCGTGACGTGCGTCACGGTAGACGGACGGCCGACGCCACGGTGGCGGGATGCGGCCCCCGTCACCCCGTCGTGGGGGCGCGGTCCTCAGCGGCGCGCCGTCTCCACGGTCTCCGGCACGTGCCCGGCGACCACACGTTCCCGCCCGGTGACCGGAGCGGCGGCGGCTCGCCGCCGGTCCACGGCGTAGGCCGCGCCCGCGACGCCCAGGCCGAGGACCGCCAGCCCCGCGCCCGCCGTCGCCGGGGACGTGGCGCCGAAGCCCGCCGCGAGGGCGAGGCCGCCGATCCAGGCGCCGCCGGCGTTGGCGAGGTTGAAGGCGGCCTGGTTGGCCGAGGAGGCCAGGGAGGGGGCCGCGGCGGCCTTCTCCATGACCATCAGCTGGAGCGGGGAGCCGGTGACGAAGGCGGCCATGCCGAGCAGGGCCACCGCTGCGGCGGCGCTGACCTCCGTGCGCATCAGGAGCGGGAAGAGGGCGAGGACCACGACCAGCGAGGCGAGGCCGCCGAAGAGGGTGCCCCGCAGGGAGTGGTCGGCCAGGCGGCCGCCCAGCAGGTTGCCCGCGGTGGCGCCGACTCCGAAGAGGGCCAGCAGCAGCGTCACGCTCGCCTCGGCGAATCCGGCGGCGTCCGTGAGCATCGGGGTGATGTAGCTGTACGCGGAGAAGAGCGCGCCGAAGCCCGCGACGGTCGTGCCGAGCGCCAGCCAGACGGGGACGGAGCGCAGGGCGGCCAGTTCGCCGCGCAGGCCGGTGGCGGGGGCGGGGGCGTGGTCGCGGGGGATCAGGGCGACGAGCGCCGCTATCGCCGCGACGCCGATCGCGCTCACGCCGAGGAAGGTCGCCCGCCAGCCGAGCTGCTGGCCCATGGCGGTGGCGGCGGGCACGCCGACGATGTTGGCGACGGTCAGGCCCAGGAACATCAGGGAGACGGAGCGGGCCCTGCGTTCCGGCGCGACCATGCCGGTGGCGACCACCGCGCCGACGCCGAAGAAGGCGCCGTGCGGCAGGCCGCTGACGAAGCGGGCGGCGAGGAGGGAGACCTCGCCGGGGGCGAACGCCGACAGCGCGTTTCCGAGCACGAACAACGCCATCAGGGCGATGAGAACCGCGCGGCGGGACATCCGCGCGGTCGCCGCGGCGAGCAGCGGTGCCCCGATGACGACGCCGAGCGCGTAGGCCGAGACCAGGTGGCCCGCGGCGGGGATCGAGATGTGCAGGTCGTCCGCGACTTCGGGCAGCAGGCCCATCATCACGAACTCGGTGGTACCGATGCCGAAGGCGCCCACGGCAAGGGCGAGCAGGGCCAGGGGCATGAAGGGTCTCGCCTTTCGAGAGCGGAGGTGCGTACGGGACTTCTTCGCTATGTTCCCGTACGGAACAAAGCCTCTCAGGCCGAGTATTCCGTGAGGTGACGCGTGGGTTT
Organism: Streptomyces sp. NPDC097107; assembly: GCF_044762405.1. Classification (NCBI taxonomy): domain Bacteria; kingdom Bacillati; phylum Actinomycetota; class Actinomycetes; order Kitasatosporales; family Streptomycetaceae; genus Streptomyces; species Streptomyces sp. NPDC097107. The sequence continues at coordinate 519,038 of NZ_JBIWEF010000001.1, forward strand.
CCGGCAGCCGCCCATACGGGGCTGACCAGGGACTTTCAGGACGCCGTTGTGTCGACCCTCACACGCGCGGCGATCGGGAGGTGGTCGCTGCCGGTCGCCGGGAGGGTCCAGCTGGTCGTCGGTTCCACACCGCTCACCAGGATCTGGTCGATGCGGGCCATCGGGAAGGACGCCGGCCAGCTGAAGCCGAAGCCGTCGCCCACGGCGCCCTGCGGGGAGCGCATCTGGGAGGTGATCGCGGTGAGCGCGCGGTCGTTCATGGTGCCGTTGAGGTCGCCGAGCAGGATCTTGCGGGGCAGCTTCTCGTCGGCGATGGCCTCTCCGAGGGCCTCGGCGCTCTTGTCCCGCTGCCGGGCGGTGAAACCGGCCTCCAGCTTCACCCGTACGGAGGGCAGGTGGGCGACGTACACCGCGACCGGCCCGGACGGGGTGGCGACGGTGGCGCGCATCGCCCGCTTCCAGCCCAGCTGGATGTCGACCGCCTTGACGCCGCCGAGCGGGTACTTGCTCCACAGCCCGACGGTGCCGACGACCGCGTGATGGGGGTACTTCGCCGCGAGCGCCTTCTCGTACGTCGGTACGGCGGACGCCTTCAGTTCCTCCAGGGCCATCACGTCCGCGCCGGCGGCGGCCACGGCGCGGGCGGTACCGGCCGGGTCGGCGTTGTCGGCGTTGACGTTGTGCGTGGCCACCGTGAGGTCGCCGCCGGAGCCGGTCTTGTCGAAGAGCAGGCCGCCGAAGAGGTTGAACCACACGAAAACCGGCAGCAGGAGCGCGATCAGCGCCGTCGCCGACTTGCGGGCCAGGGCGATCACCAGGAGCACCGGGACCAGCAGGCCGAACCACGGCAGGAAGGTCTCCGTGAGGCTGCCGAGGTTGCCGATGGCGTTCGGGATGCGCGAGTGGCCCGCCATGACGACGGCCAGGACGACGGCCACCGCGGCGGTGACCAGACCCCGGCGCCAGATCCGCGGGTCGCCGCGCCAGCCGGTGACCGCCCGGTCGAACAGGCGCCGAATCCGGGGCTCCCGGCGCTCGGGCCCCGAGCCGCCGCCGTCCGTCTCCGTCATGTACGCCTGCTGCGCCATACCGTCGCCTCACAACCTGCCGTGCAACACCGTCGCCCCCTGTGACTCAGCACCCTAGGGGATGATCGGTTCCGAACCCGCCGTCCCGTGACGGCCGTACTGGCACGAGGACGTACGAGTCGGCGTCCGGAGTTCCGAACAACGCCGGCACGGGCCGCTCTGTGACACAACGAGCACATTCGCCCCCTCCCACGCACCAGACCCCGCCCGGGTCAGCCGCAAGCCACCGGCACCCGGAGCCGGCCCCCTCCGGACGACACCCCCTAGCCGCCGGGACGCACGAGGTGCCACCATGGAGGGGATCCGGGGACACCGTCAGGGTGCCTCGAGATGACATGAAGGAGCCGTTGCCATGACGCAGCTTTCGGCTGCCCCGACGCCTCAGCGCCAGCCCTCCGACGGGAGCAAGGCGCTGTACGGGGGCAAGAGCAACCGTCGCATCACCGTCCGGGACATCGCCGCCGCCAAGGAGCGCGGCGAGAAGTGGCCCATGCTCACCGCCTACGACGCGATGACCGCGTCCGTCTTCGACGAGGCCGGCATCCCGGTCATGCTCGTCGGCGACTCCGCGGGCAACTGCCACCTCGGCTACGACACGACCGTGCCCGTCACGCTGGACGAGATGACGATGCTCTCGGCCGCGGTCGTCCGGGGCACCAGCCGCGCCCTGATCGTCGGCGACCTGCCCTTCGGTTCCTACCAGGAGGGCCCGGTGCAGGCGCTGCGCTCGGCGACCCGGCTGGTGAAGGAGGCGGGGGTCGGGGCGGTCAAGCTGGAGGGCGGTGAGCGGTCGCACGAGCAGATCCGGCTGCTCGTCGAGTCCGGCATCCCCGTGATGGCGCACATCGGCCTCACCCCGCAGTCCGTCAACGCCATGGGCTACCGCGTGCAGGGCCGGGGCGAGGAGGCGGCCCAGCAGCTGCTGCGCGACGCCAAGGCGGTGCAGGACGCGGGCGCCTTCGCGGTCGTCCTGGAGCTGGTGCCGGCCGAGCTGGCCGCCGAGGTGACGCGGACGCTGCACATCCCGACGGTCGGTATCGGCGCGGGTCCGCAGACGGACGCGCAGGTGCTGGTGTGGACCGACATGCTCGGGCTGACCGGCGGCCGGATGCCGAAGTTCGTCAAGCAGTACGCCGACCTGCGCCAGGTCATCGGCGGCGCGGCGAAGGCGTTCGCCGAGGACGTCGTCGGCGGAACGTTCCCGCAGGAGGAGCACTCCGTCCACTGAGCCACCGCGGTACGACACCGGCCCCGGGGGGCTTCGCCCCCACCTTCCTGCGCCCGAACCGGCGCCGCTCTCGCGGAGCTGGTTGCTCGCCGTCGTGGTTCCTCAATCGACGGTTGCGGTGCTCGCCGGCGTCGCGGGCGTCGCGGGCGTCGCGGGCGTCGCGGGATTGAGCAGTTCCCCGTGCAGCGCCCGTAGTTCGGGTCCCGGGTCGGTGCCGAGCCGGTCCGCGAGCAGCCGGCGTACGGCGTCGTAGGCGGCCAGCGCCTCGGCGGTGCGGCCGGTGTCGCGCAGGGCGCGCAGTCGCAGGGCCTGGAGGGGTTCGTCCAGGGGGCGGCCGTCGCACAGCGCGGTCAGCTCGGGCAGGGAGTGCTCGGCCTGTCCGAGGTCGAGGGCGGCGGTGTGGCGGGCGCGCAGGACGTCCAGGTGCCGCATCTCCCAGCGGGCCGCCTCGGCGGTGCGGTCGGGCAGGTCGGCGAGTGCGGGGCCGTGCCACAGGGCGAGGGCGTCGTCGAGGAGGACCGCCGCCTTGCCGGGATCGCCGTCGGCCAGGGCGCGGGTGCCCTCGCCGGCCAGCCGGTCGAAGCGGTGCAGGTCGACGTCGTCGGGGGCGGCGGCGAGCCGGTAACCGCCGTCGGCCGAGGCGACGGCGCCCGCGCCGAGCGTCCGGCGCAGCCGCCCGACCAGGGCCTGCAGGGCACCCGGCGCGTCGGCGGGCGGGGCGCCGTCCCACACCTCCTGCACCAGCAGGCCCGCGGGCACGGTGCGGCCGGGCCTGATGGCGAGCACGGTCAGCAGCGCGCGCAGCCGCGCCCCGCCGAGCGGGACGGCCGTGCCGTCGGGGCGGAGTACCTGGGTGGTGCCGAGGATGCGATAGCGCACAGGGCCCATTGTCCCCGCTGTCGTCGGAGCCGGTCACGGGGTTTTGACGGCGCGGCGCGCGGGCCGGGGTCAAAGCCCCCGCAACGCGGCCCCGCCTTCCCTGGAACCTCCCGCCACCCGCGAGACGTTTCCCCGGGGCGCCCGGTACGGTCGGGCAGTCCCCGCAGGTCCCGCCGCACGCCCGAAAGCCCAGGGAGCCCCATGAGCACCGCCACCGCCCGCCCCAGTGACCGGCGGATCAGTCCGGTGTTCCTAGGGATCGTCGCCGTCGCCGCGGTCACGGGCTGGGCCGCCTGGACCGGGTTCGCCGAGCAGCCGGGCCTGGCCGTGTTCCTGTTCGTGACGGCCGCGTGGGTCGTGTCGCTGTGCCTGCACGAGTACGCGCACGCCCGCACCGCGCTGCACAGCGGCGACATCTCGGTCGGCGCGAAGGGCTATCTCACGCTGAACCCGGTCAAGTACACGCACGCGCTGCTGAGCATCGTGCTGCCGGTGCTGTTCGTGATCATGGGCGGGATCGGCCTGCCGGGCGGTGCCGTCTTCATCGAGCGCGGGCGGATCCGGGGACGCTGGCGGCACAGCCTGATCTCGGCCGCGGGCCCGCTGACGAACGTCCTGTTCGCCGTGGTGTGCACGGCCCCGTTCTGGCTGGACGCGCTGGACGGCGTGCCGCGCGACTTCCGGATCGCACTGGCCTTCCTCGCGCTGCTCCAGGTCACGGCGGCGATCCTGAACTTCCTGCCGGTGCCCGGCCTGGACGGCTACGGGGTGATCGAGCCGTGGCTGTCGTACAACGTGCGGCGGCAGGTGGAGCCGCTCGCGCCGTTCGGGCTGCTGATCGTGTTCGCGCTGCTGTGGATCCCGGCCGTCAACGGCGTGTTCTTCGACGCGGTCGACGCGCTCCTGCGCGGCCTCGGCATCGGCGAGCTCGACACGTACTGCGGCTTCGAGCTGTACCGCTTCTGGCAGACGGACCAGCTCTGCTCGGTCAGCCCGTGACCGACGTGGAGCGGCGGGCGTCCCTGCCGCGCTTGACGTAGTACCAGCACATGTTGGACGACAGCCCCGACAGCAGCACCCACACGACGCCGATCAGCACGCTGCCCCGCACGAAGGAGACGACGGCGGCGGCCACGGCGAGCACGCAGACGGCCAGGGCGTAGAGGGCGAGGCGGGGCATGGTGCGGACTCCTGTCGGGGGACACGGCGGGCACTTCGGGTGCCGTGTCGCGGTCTGGCTTGCACCCACCAGTGTCCCCCATCGCCTCACACGTCGGTGACGCGGAGCCCGGCGTGTGCCTTGTAGCGGCGGTTGACGGAGATCAGGTTGGCGACCAGCGACTCGACCTGGTGGGCGCCTCGCAGCCGCCCGGCGAAGACGCCGCGCATGCCGGGGATGCGCCCGGCGAGGGCCTGGACGATCTCCACGTCGGCGCGGGCCTCGCCCAGCACCATGACGTCGGTGTCGATCTCGTCGATCTCCGGGTCCTGGAGGAGGACGGCGGACAGGTGGTGGAAGGCGGCCGTGACCCGGCTGTCCGGGAGCAGGGCGGCGGCCTGCTCGGCGGCGCTGCCCTCCTCGGGCTTGAGCGCGTAGGCGCCCTGCTTGTCGAAGCCGAGCGGGTTGACGCAGTCGACGACGAGCTTGCCGGACAGTTCCTCGCGCAGGGATTCGAGGGTCTTGCCGTGGCCGTCCCACGGCACGGCGACGATCACGACGTCGCTGCGGCGGGCGGTCTCGGCGTTGTCGGCGCCCTCGACGCCGTGCCCGATCTCCTCGGCGGCGGCCTCGGCGCGCTCGGCGGCGCGCGAGCCGACGATCACCTGCTGGCCTGCCTTGGCGAGGCGGTACGCGAGGCCCTTGCCCTGGGGTCCGGTGCCGCCGAGCACGCCGACGACCAGCCCGGAGACGTCGGGCAGGTCCCAGGGGTCCTTGGCGGGGGCCTTCTGTGCAGCACTGTCGGTAGAGGTCATGGGCCGACCCTACGTCCGTCCCGACCGCCGGACGGGATCAGGTCCCGCCCAGCGCCGAGGCGTTCCCCGGCCGTCCCCGGGTCGGGCGAATCCGGGGCGAATCCCGGGCCGCGCGGGCCGGGTTGCGGCAGGATGCGGGCCCATGGACGCCGTACGGGTCGCGCTGCTGCGGGAAGTGCTAGCCGGTACCGAGTGGCTTGGCGCCACCCGGAGGTTCGCGGGGGCGCTGCGGGGCTCCGTGGTCCCGCACGGGGGCGGGCTGCTGCTCGTGGGTACCGCCGAGTACGAGCCCTGGCATCTGGCGGCGCACCTGGTGGACGAGGCGGCCTGGTCGGGGACGCCGGAGCTGGCTCCCACGCTCGTACGGCACGACGCGCGTCCTTCGGACCCGGCGCATCTGGCGGTGGGTCCGGGTCGGCTGGCGGCGGCCCGGCGCGGGGAGACGCTGCTCGTGGTGACGCCCGACGACCCCGGCGCCCCGCTGCTGGAACGGGTGCACGACGCCCGCCGGGCCGGCGCGACGGTCCTTGCGCTGGGCACCGGCGAGCGGGAGCTGACGGCGATGGCGCACGAGACGCTGACCGTGCCGGACGGCGCCGAGCTGGACCTGGACACGGTGCAGCACCTGGTCAGCGCGGCGGCCGGGGAGAACGCGGTGCCGCCGCCCCGGGGCCGCCGCCGCTTCAGGGACCGCCTGTCCCGGCTGGCCGACCACCTGACGGCCCCGCCGCCCTCCGGCTGGTAGTCCCCGCCCCCGCGTCCGCGCGCAGGGCAGCTACCGCCGCGGTGACCGTGGCGCGATGGCCCGTCAGTCCTCTTCCGCTCGGCCCGCGGCGGAGGGGCCGTGCCACTTGGGGTCGTTCTCCCACTCGAGGTTGCGCTCGCGGGCGGTCTGCATCGCGTGCTCGGCCTCCGTGCGGGAGGCGTACGGTCCGAAGCGGTCCTTTCCCGGGCAGTCCGGGCCCTCCTCGACCTTCTGGTGCTCCAGGCAGTAGTACCACTCGCCCGGTTTTCCGACCGTGCGCTTCTTGAACAGGGCCATGACCGGCTCCTTTCGCCAGGGACATGCTCTCTTATGCCCGCTGGTTAGACTCACTGACATGTCTGGCCAGTCGCTGCTCGTACCAGGGGAGCTGTCTCCCACCCGTTCCGTACCCGGAAACATCCGCCGGCCCGAATACGTGGGCAAACCCGCGCCGACGCCGTACACCGGGCCGGAGGTGCAGACGCCCGAGACGATCGAGGCGATGCGCGTGGCCGGGCGGATCGCGGCGCGGGCCATGGAGGAGGCCGCGAAGCTGATCGCGCCCGGCGTGACGACGGACGAGCTGGACCGGGTGGCGCACGAGTACATGTGCGACCACGGCGCCTACCCCTCGACGCTGGGCTACCGCGGTTTCCCCAAGTCCCTGTGCAGCTCGGTCAACGAGGTCATCTGCCACGGCATCCCCGACTCCACGGTGCTGCGCGACGGTGACATCGTCAACCTCGACGTGACGGCGTACATCGGCGGCGTGCACGGCGACAACAACGCGACCTACCTGGTCGGCGACGTGGACGAGGAGAGCCGGCTGCTGGTCGAGCGGACCCGCGAGTCCCTCGCCCGCGCGATCAAGGCGGTCAGGCCGGGCCGGCAGATCAACATCATCGGCCGGGTCATCGAGTCGTACGCGAAGCGGTTCGGGTACGGGGTGGTGCGGGACTTCACCGGCCACGGGATCAACTCGTCGTTCCACTCGGGGCTCATCGTCCCGCACTACGACAGCCCGCACGCCACCACCGTCATCCAGCCCGGGATGACCTTCACGATCGAGCCGATGCTGACGCTCGGCACGCACGAGTACGACATGTGGGACGACGGCTGGACGGTCGTGACAAAGGACCGCAGGCGGACGGCGCAGTTCGAGCACACGCTCGTGGTGACCGATTCCGGGGCCGAGATCCTGACCCTTCCGTAGCCCCACCACGCCCTTCACGGCCCGCTCTCCCCGGAGGGCGGGCCGTTTCGTGTCCGGGTACGCTTTTTACCGACAGGACGTCGGAAAGACTATTGACTTAGGTAAGCCTAACTATAGAAGATCGGCCCCATGGACTCCTTCTCGACCCTCATCCGCACGGCCTCCCACGAGCAGCACGTGGAGGCGGAGACCTCCACCTTCATGAGCGACCTGCTCGGCGGCCGACTCGGCGTCGACGCGTACGCGCGCTACACCGAGCAGCTGTGGTTCGTCTACGAGGCCTTGGAGGGCGGGGCCGGGCGGCTGGCGTCGGACCCGGTGGCCGGGCCGTTCGTCCGGCCTGAGCTGATGCGGCTGGCCTCGCTGGAGCGGGACCTGGCGCACCTGCGCGGTCCGGGCTGGCGCACGGGGCTGACCGCCCTGCCCGCGACCGAGGAGTACGCGGCCCGGGTGCGCGAGTGCGCCGAGCGCTGGCCGGCCGGGTACGTCGCCCACCACTACACGCGCTACCTCGGCGACCTGTCCGGCGGGCAGATCATCCGCGACAGGGCGGAGCGGACGTGGGGCTTCGCCAGGAAGGGCGACGGGGTCCGCTTCTACGTCTTCGAGGAGATCACCAACCCGGCCGCGTTCAAGCGCGAGTACCGCGAACTGCTGGACGGCATCCACGCGGACGACCTGGCGAAGCAGCGGGTCGTCGCCGAGTGCAGGCGGGCCTTCGCCCTGAACACGGCGGTCTTCCGGGGGCTGGGCGAGGAGTTCCCGCTGTCGGCCTGAGCGGCGTTCGTGATGAGCGGCCCGGTCCGGACGGACGGTCGTGGACGCACCGGTCCCCCTCGGCCGCCGTGGCCGAGGGGGACCGGAGCGAACGGCCCGCCGGCCTCAGTTGTCGATGTCGTAGTCGTCGCTGCGGCAGTTGATGCCGCCGAAGTACAGGTCACCGGTGCTGGGCGTGGTGATGGCCCCGAAGTACGGGCTGCAGGTGGCGTCCTCGTCACCGTGCAGCGGGCCGTCGAAGGCGGTGGCGGTCGCGGCGCCGCCGGCCGTCATGGCGGCGGTCAGCAGGACGGTGGCGAGGGCGGAGCGGATGCGCATGGAGTGCCTCTCACGTGAGGGAACGGTCAGGCGAGAGGTAACCCCTCGCGCTCGCCCGCACACGCGGTTCCACCCGTACGGGTGCACCCGTCACCGGTCCAGGCGTACCCGTCCGCCGATCTCGATCCACCCTTCGGGCTGCGGCGCCGTCAGGATCTGCGAGCCGGCCCCCTGGGTGATGTTGAGCGCCCGGCCCAGCCGCTCGGTCAGCAGCAGCGCCGCGGCGCCCGTCGCCTCGTCCTCGTCGATACCGTCACCGCGCCCCGGGAAGGCACGCGCCCGGACGCGCCCCGCCGGCTCGTCCTCCCAGGCCCAGACGTAGATCCTCCCCCGGACTTCGTCCGGGGGGACCCCCATCTCGCTTCGCTCGCCCAGTGGCGGCACCGGCAGGTCGTCGACCTCGGCGGCGGTGGCGTACTGCCGCAGGGTGCGCGGCGGGGCCCACTCGGGGCGGGCCTCGATCCAGCTGAACTCGCCGTCCAGGCGGGTGCCCGTCACCCCGGCCGGGGTGACGAGTTCGGGCACGTCGAGCAGCCAGGCCGTGCCGACGCAGGGGTGGCCGGCGAACGGCAGGCGCAGGGTGGGCGTGTAGATGTCGACGACGCCGCGCTCGGGATCGTCGACGAAGACGGTCTCGCTGAAGCCCAGCTTCGCGGCGAGTTCCTGCCGCTCGGCGGGGCCCGGCAGTACGGAGCCGTCCCGGACGACGCCGAGCTCCTTGCCGTATCCGCCGTTCGGCGCGCAGAAGACGCGCAGTACGTCGTAGTCGGTCACCGGAGCATTCAAGCACCGCTCGCCGGCCCCCCGCTCACCTGCGCTGACCAGGCGCCGCCGCCTTCCTGCGACCTGATCCGCCGGACAGGCCCCCGCCCCGGTAGGGTTCGCCTCCGGGAAGGGGAAGGTGAAGGAACCTCATGACCAGGGATCGCGGCCCTCGTTGGCCCCGCAGGCTTGACCGGAGCGCGCTGATAGCCGCCTCGGCGACCGCTTTGTCGTTGACGGCGAGCGGATGCGTGGTGGTGCACGGCGAGCGCGAGGTGCTCCCGTCGACCACGCGGGCCGAGGCCGCGAAGGCGCTCCAGCAGTTCACCTCCGCCTACAACGCGGCCGACAAGGCGTACGACCCCTCCCTGGACGCCGAACACACCACCGGCGCCCTCGGCGCCATCGACTCGGCGCGGCTGGAGGCGGGCCGGGCCAACAACCCGGACGGCAACCCGTCGCACACTCCGCTGAAGCTGACGGACGCGAAGTTCACGATCCCGAAGAAGGCGGGCTGGCCTCGCTGGTTCGTCGCGGACACCAAGGCCAACAAGGGCGGCGACGCCCGCTGGCTGCTGGTCTTCACCCGCGACGGCCTGGAGGAGACCTGGCAGACGGCGTACCTGACGCTGGTCGCGCCCGACAAGGTGCCCGAGTTCACGACCGACCGGGACGGCTGGGCCGAGGCCGTCCCCGCGGACTCCACCGACCTGGCCGTTCCGCCGGCCGACCTGAGCAAGGACTACACGACGTACCTGAAGGACGGCGGGAAGACCTTCGCGGACGGCGCCCACACCAGTTCCTGGCGGGAGTTGCGGAAGAAGCGGTCGATCCGTCCCGGCCTGGTCACGCAGTACATCGACGAGCCGCTGACGAACGGCGACTACGCGCCGCTGGCGCTGCGCACGGAGGACGGCGGGGCGCTGGTGTTCTTCACCACGCGGCACTTCGAGAAACAGACCTCGGCGCAAGGCTCGTCGGTGCCGACGCCGAGCAAGGACGTACTGGCGCTGACGGACGGCGAGATCAAGCAGTCGCTGACGATGGAGTTCGTCTCCAACGGGATCGCGCTCGACCCGGCGCGGGGCGCGGGGGACGGAGAGGTGTCGGTCCTGGGGCGGGTCCAGGGTCTCACGTCGGCGAAGGGCGAGTAGCGGCAGGTGGCCGTGCTCGCTCAGCGGCGCGAGGGCCAGGCCGTGCCCGCGTGGTCGCTCTCCTCGCCGATGTGCCGGGCACAGGCGTCGGTGAGGATCTCCAGCAGGGTCAACGGGTCCGGCAGCGGATGCTCCGGGCCGCGTACCCAGTGCACCGTCCGGTCCTCGCCGGGCAGGCGGGCGGGCGGCACGAGGACGTAGGAGCCGCGGCAGTGCCAGCGCAGGCCCGGATGCTCGTCCATCGTCTCGGGGTGACAGTCCAGCTCGCAGGGCCACCACTCGTCCTCCTCCTCGGGGGTGCCCCGGGTGAGGGTGAACAGCAGCATGCGGCCGTCGTCGCTCTCGGCGACCGGGCCGACCTCGATACCGGCGTCGAGCAGGCGCCGGAGCGCCTCGCGACCGGCCTGGAGGGGGACGTCGAGGACGTCGTGCACCATGCCGGTCGCGGTGATGAAGTTGGCCTCGGGCTGGTGGCGGGCCCAGCGCTCGATCTGCGCGCGGTCGGTGGTGGACTGGGTCTGCCAGGCGAACGACACGGGGTGCCGGGCGGGGGTGGGACAGCCGACGCGGTCGCACGAGCAGCGGTATCCGGCCGGGTGCGCGGCGGGCGCCAGGGGCAGTCCCGCATCGGCGGCGGCGAGCAGCAGGTCTTCCCGGCCACCGTCACCGGTGGCTTCCTTGGGGCGGCGTCCGCGCAGCCACTGGGAGATTTTGCCCTGCAGGCCGCTCCGACCGCCGAACTCCGCGCTCATCTATCCCCTTCGCCTCGCCGTCGTGCGCACCAGCATGCCCTATGGTCGCACCATTCGGCGCTTCGGGGTCGGGAAGGGACAAACTCCCCTGGTCAGGCTTCTTTGGTCATCGCGGAGCGAGTCCGTGGAGCGCGTAGTCGACGAGCGTGTCGGTGTAGGCGTGGGAGATGGGCCCGGTGTGCTGCAGCCAGCGCTGGGCGAGCGGGGAGACGAAGAGTTCCAGTCCGATGCGCGGGTCGATGTCCGGTCGCACGTGACCGGCGCCCTGGGCGGCGCGCAGCCGGTCGGCGTGGAGCTGGAGCGACGGCTCCAGGAGCCTGGTGACGAACTCCCGGCCGAGCTGTTCGTTGACGACGCCCTCCGCGGCCAGGGCGCGGTAGGGGGCCTCGAACTTCGGATCGCGCAGTTCGTCGACGGTGGCACGCAGCACGGCCTTGAGATCGGCGGCGAGGTCACCGGTGTCCGGGATGGCGTACGCCTCCTCGCCGGCGGCCTGCACGGCCCGCTCGCCCAGGTCGAGGAAGGCCTCCAGCAGTACGTCGGCCTTCGCGGTCCACCAGCGGTAGATCGTCTGCTTGCCGACACCGGCGCGGGCGGCGATGCCCTCGATGGTGGTCTTGGGGTAGCCGACCTCGGCGACGAGGGCGAGAGCGGCGTCGTAGATGGCCTGGCGGGACCGTTGACTGCGACGGGTGGCGTCGGGGTGCGGCCTGTCGGGCGCGGGAGTCGGGGCGTGGGCTGGTTTCTGAGCGGCCATGGCCCGAATTTACCAGGTTGACAAGACGGTACGTCTCGCCGAGAGTGGACTTCGACAAGCGACGAGACGCAACGTCTCGTATTACCGGGAGGGAAACGCCATGACCCGAGGGGGAACCGGAGACATGCTGGGCGTCGGCGGCACGCGCCGGAAGCTCGGCCGCAACGCCCTGCGCGGCAGCGACCGCAACGGCCGGATCGGCGGCGGACCGGACCCGCGGAGCCGGAAACGGGAACTGCTGCGCAAGCTCCAGGAACGGCAGCGGCGGCAGACACCGGAAGGCGAGCCCGCGAGCGACGAGGCGTCGTGAGCGGGACGACGCGCCGCGAGCGGGACGAACGCCGCTACCGCGCAGGCGGATCGGTCTCCGGCTCCGGCTCCGGCTCCGGCTCCGGCTCCGGCTCCGGCTCCGGCTCCGGCTCCGGCTCCGGCGGGGGCCAGACGTCCCCCCAGTCCGCGTCGCGGGCGGCCTTGTACAGGTCGCCGTGGCGCTTGGTGACCGTCCGGCGGCGAAGCTGCTCGTCGGGCTCGCACAGGTCGAGCAGTACCTGCCCCTTGCGGATCTGCGGACGCCGGATCACCCGGGAGGGGGCGGGGTCGACCGGGAACCGGGTGGCGGCGACATAGCTGAACTTCTCGTCCTCGTAGGCGAGGGAGCCGCCCTTGACCTGGCGGTGCAGGGAGGAACGGCTGACCCGCGCCGCGAAGTGGCACCAGTCCGTGCCGGGGACGATGGGGCAGGCGGCGCTGTGCGGGCAGGGGGCGGCGACCCGGAACCCGGCGGAGAGCAGCCGGTCGCGGGCCTCGATGACCCGGGCGTACCCGTCCGGGGTGCCGGCCTCCACGATCACGACGGCCTGCGCGGCGGAGGCGGCGGCGTCGACGAGGGCGGCGCGGTCGGCGCCGGTCAGCTCGTTCAGCACGTAGGAGACGGTGACGAGATCAGTGCTCTCGACCGTGAGCGCCGCTCCGATCCGAGAGCGCTGCCAACGTACGTCGCGCAGGGCCGGGTGGGCGGCGGCGATCTCCCGGCCGAGGGCCAGCGCGGGCTCGGCCCAGTCGAGCACGGTCACCGGACGAACGCCGCCCCAGGTGGCACTGGCGGCCCAGGTGGCCGCGCCGGTCCCGCCACCGACGTCGACATGGCTCCCGGGCACCCACCCCGGCACGGCGTCCGCGAACGCCGCCAGCGCCGACCGCACCGCCGCGAAGGTCGCCGGCATGCGGTACGCGGCATAGGCGACGACGTCCGCGCGGTCCCGCAGGATCGGGGCGTCGGTCGGGGTGGCCCCGCGATAGGTGGCGATCAGCCGCTCAACGGCCTGCGCGGCCTGCCGGGGCGGCAGCCCGTCGACCAGGTCGGCGAGGGCGGCGCGCAGGGTGTCGGCGGGGGTGGCGGGGTCGTTCACCCGGCGATTCTACGGGGCGGGCCGGGTGGGGTGGCGGTGTGCGGGCGCGCTGCGGGGTGCCCGGCGCGGGTAGGAGCCGGAGGCGGGTGTCGCGGCCTGGCGGTGCGGGGCGCCTCCCCCACGCTCGGCTCCTCCCCCACGCTCGGCTCCTCCCCACGCCCGGCTCCTCCCCACGCCCGGCTCCTCCCCACGCCCGGCTCCTCCCCACGCCCGGCTCCTCCCCACGCCCGGCTCCTCCCCACGCCCGGCCCCTCCCCACGCCCGGCTCCTCCCCACGCCCGGCTCCTCCCCACGCCCGGCTCCTCCCCACGCCCGGCTTCGCTTGCGCGGGGGAAACCCCATGAGCGGGAGGTGCCCCCACCGCCCGCGCGACCCGCACCCCCACCGAACCCGCACAGGCCGCCGCAGGCATCGCGCCCGCACCCGCACCCCGCTCAGATCTCCCGCACCGCCCGCACTGCCCGCGCCACCCGCGTCCCCAGCGCCGCCCGGGGCCCGTTGTCCGGGGCGCGGCGGCGCGGATGGACCGTGTTGGCGAGGAGGACCGCGAACGTGTCCGTCGCCCGGTCGAGGACGAGCATCGTGCCCGTGAACCCGGTGTGCCCGGCCGCCCCCCGCCCCGCCAGCCCGCCCATGAACCACGGCTGGTCCAGGACGAACCCGAGCCCCGGATCGGTCAGGAGCAGTTCCACGAAATCGGGCCCGAGGATCCGCGCCGGCCCGTGAGAGCCGCCCGCCAGCAGCGCACGGCAGAAGACCGCGAGGTCCCGCCCCGTCGAGAAGAGTCCCGCGTGGCCGGCCACCCCGCCCAGCGCCCACGCGTTCTCGTCGTGGACGACGCCCCGCAGCATCCCCCGGTCCGCCTTGGCCCACGGCCTGCGCTGGTCCTCCGTCGCCGCCGCCCCCGGGCACGGCCCGAAGTGTGTCGCCGTCATGCCCAGCGGCCGGGTGATCCCGTCGTGGACGAGGACGTCGAGGCCACGGCCGGTGACGCGTTCCAGGACCTGCTGGAGGAGCAGCATGTTCAGGTCCGAGTAGCAGTACGTGCCGGGCACCCCCACCGGCGGCTCCGCCCGCAGCCGTCGCAGTCGTTCCTCGTCGTCGGCGCAGTCGTACAGCGGGAGTTCGGGCCGCAGCCCGGAGGTGTGGGTGAGCAGCTGCCGCACCGTGACGCCGTGCGCGGCGGCGGCCCGGAAGTCCGGCAGGTACGCCCCGACCTTCGCGTCGATGCCGAGCGTGCCCCGCTCGATCTGCTGCACGGCGGCGACCGCCGTGAACACCTTCGTGAGGGACGCCAGGTCGAAGGGCGTGCCGACGGTCATCGGCACCCGGGAGCGCGCGGGCAGTTCCACGCCCGTGTCGGTGCGCGGATCGTAGGACGCGTAGCGCACGGCCCAGCCCGCCGCCTCCTCGACGGCGAGCACGGGTCCGCGTCCGACGGCCACCACGGCGCCCGCCGCCCAGGGCCGCTCGCCGGTGGTGAGGTCGTGCACCTCTTCGACGACACGGCTGAGCTGCCCGGGGTCGAGTCCGGCCCGCTCCGGGGTGTCGTTGCGCAGTCTCGGCACGCTCAGCTGTCTTCTCCCTCGCCCGTCGTCCGTTCCGTGACAGGACGACACATCCCCACCAGGAAGGCGAGTGCCACCAGCGCCGACGCCAGCTGGACCACGGCCATCGGCAGTGCGGTGTCCTCCCCCGCGATCCCGACGAGCGGGGAGGCGATGGCCCCGATGAGGAAGGAGGACGTGCCGAGCAGCGCGGAGGCGGAGCCGGCGGACTTCTTGACCCGCATCAGGGCGAGCGCCTGGGTGTTGGGCATGCTGATGCCCATCGCGGACATCAGCACGAACAGCGCGGCGGCGACCGGTACGAGGCCGACCTCGCCGAAGACGCCCAGGGTCATCAGCAGCAGGGCGGTCGCGGCGGCGATGACGATGAGGAGCCCGAGCCCCAGCACCCGGTCCAGCCGGGCCCGTCCGACCAGGACCTTGCCGTTGATCTGCCCGACGACGATCAGGCCGATCGAGTTGAGGCCGAACAGCAGGCTGAACGTCTGCGGGGAGGCGCCGTAGATCTCCTGGATGACGAACGGGGACGCCGAGATGTAGGCGAACAGCGAGGCGAAGGTGAAGCCGCCCGCGAGCATGTACCCGGTGAAGGCGCGGTCGGCGAGCAGCCCGCGCATCGCGCGCAGGGTGTCGCCGACCCCGCCCGCGTGCCGCTCCTCCTCCGGGAGCGTCTCGGGCAGCTTGGCCCACACGACGACGCCCAGCACCACCCCGACCACGGTGAGCACGACGAACACACCCCGCCAGTCCGTCACCCGCAGGATCTGCCCGCCGATGAGCGGCGCGACGACCGGCGCGACCCCGGAGATCAGCATGAGCGTGGAGAAGAAGCGGGCCATGGCCACACCGTCGTACAGGTCCCGGACGACGGCACGGGCGATGACGATCGCGGCGGCGCCCGCGAGTCCCTGCGCCAGCCGGAAGGCGACGAGGAGTTCGACGGTGGGCGCGAGCGCGCACAGGACGGTGGCGACGACGTAGAGGGCGAGACCCGCCAGGAGCGGGCGGCGGCGGCCCCACCTGTCGCTCATCGGTCCGACCACGAGCTGGCCGAGCGCCATGCCGGCCAGGCACGCGGTGAGCGTGAGCTGGACGGTCGCGGCGGGCGCGTGGAGGGACCGGGTGACCTCCGGGAGCGCTGGGAGGTACATGTCCATCGCCAGCGGCGGCGTGGCGGTCAGGCCGCCGAGGATGAGTGTGACGAGCAGGCCGGTGCGGCGGGTGGCGCGCAGCGAGCGGGCGGCCGGTCCCGTTTCGGGTCCGGCCGCCTGTGCGGGCTTCGAGGTCTTCAGTGTGGTGTCCGGTGACGTGTGCGGTATGGACGGCCCGCGCTCGGGCATGTGCCCCTCCCTCTTCGACTGATCCGCCACCTATGCTCTCAGCTCGTACGGACTTGAACGAACAGACTCGAACAACCTGAGCGAGGGTGGGGCAGGGTGTCAGCGGTGACCGGGCAGAAGGTGCGCTGGGGGATTCTGGCGACCGGTGGGATGGCGGCGACGTTCACGGCGGATCTGGTCGATCTGCCGGACGCGGAGGTCGTGGCGGTGGCCTCGCGGACGGAGGCGTCGGCGAAGGCGTTCGCGGAGCGGTTCGGGATACCGCGGGCGTACGGCGACTGGGAGACACTGGCGCGGGACGAGGACGTCGACGTGGTGTACGTCGCCACGCCGCACTCGGCGCACCGGACGGCCGCCGGCCTGTGCCTCGAGGCGGGGCGGAACGTGCTGTGCGAGAAGCCGTTCACGCTGAACGCGCGCGAGGCGGCGGAACTGGTCGCGCTCGCCCGGCAGGGCGGCCGCTTCCTGATGGAAGCGATGTGGATGTACTGCAACCCGCTGGTACGGCGGCTGAAGTCACTGGTCGACGACGGCGCGATCGGCGAGGTCCGCAGCGTGCAGGCGGACTTCGGGCTGGCGGGCCCCTTCCCGCCCGCGCACCGTCTCCGCGACCCCGCGCAGGGCGGCGGTGCGCTGCTCGACCTGGGTGTGTACCCGGTGTCGTTCGCCCAGCTGCTGCTCGGTGAGCCGTCGGACATCGTGGCGCGAGCGGTGCTCTCCGACGAGGGCGTCGATCTCCAGACGGGTGCACTGCTCTCCTACGAGAGCGGCGCTCTCGCCTCGGTGCACTGCTCCATCACCGGCGGTACGCCCAACTCCGCCTCGGTCACCGGCTCCAAGGGCCGCATCGACGTCCCGTACGGCTTCTTCTTCCCGGACCACTTCGTGCTGCACCGGGACGGCCAGGACCCGCAGGAGTTCCGGGCCGACCCTGGCGACGGCCCCCGGGCCAGCCTCAAGCACGAGGCCCGGGAGGTGATGCGCGCCCTGCGCGCCGGTGAGACCGAGTCCCCGCTGGTCCCGCTCGACGGCACCCTGGCCGTGATGCGGACGCTCGACGCGATCCGGGACCACGTCGGCGTCCGCTACCCCGGCGAGGAGCGTGCGGTCACGCCGGCTTGAGGCCCTGCTCCCCCACCTCCGTCACGAAGGACCCGGCGGTCGTCAGCGGCGCGCCCTGCGTGGTCACGTGGGACACGGTCTTGAAGTCGGCGCGCGCCGACTTCCGGCCGAGTGACACGGTCGCGTAGCCGCGCCGCCCGTTGAAGAACTTCAGGTGCGGGTTGGCGGCCATGAGGGTGTCCCAGTTGGACGGCTTCTCCGAGCCGTCGCGCCCGCTGGTGACGGAGGTGGTCACGATCTCGGTGCCCACGGTCCGGGAGTCCGGGTCGGAGAAGTCGCGCTTGATGTCGAAGCCGTAGGAGACGTGCACGTCGCCGGTGAGGACCATGAGGTTCTCGACGCCGGCGGCCTGCGCGCCGGCCAGCACCCGCTCGCGGGAGGCCGGGTAGCCGTCCCAGGAGTCCATGGAGACCCTGGACGGCGTGGTGGTCATGTTGTACCGCTGCGAGAAGGTGACCTGCTGGGGCACCACGTTCCACAGGGCGTCCGACCGGTGCCAGCCGTTGATCAGCCAGCGTTCCTGGGCGTCGCCGGTCAGCGTGCGGCTCGGGTCCTCGGACTCGGGGCCGGGGAACTGCCAGCCGTCGCCGTAGGCCTGGTCGGAGCGGTACTGGCGGGTGTCGAGCACGTCGAACTGGGCGAGGCGGCCCCAGTGCAGGCGGCGGTAGAGCTTCAGGTCGGCGCCGTCGGGCAGCTGCGGGCGGCGCAGCGGCATGTTCTCCCAGTAGGCCCGGTAGGCGGCGGCCCGGCGGATGAGGAACTCCTCCGGCGGGACGCTGTTCTCCGGCGTCCCGCCGGCGTAGTTGTTCTCGGTCTCGTGGTCGTCCCAGGTGACGACGAACGGGTGCGCGGCGTGCGCGGCCCGCAGGTCGGGGTCCGACTTGTAGAGGGCGTACCGCAGGCGGTAGTCCTCCAGGGTCACCGTCTCGCGCTCGAACAGGGAGGGCAGGGTGCCGGCCGGGTAGGCGCGCCGGCCGGCGACGTCGTCGACGGCGTACTCGTAGAGGTAGTCGCCGAGGTGGAAGACGACGTCCACGTCCTCCTGGGCCAGGTGCTTGTACGCGGTGTAGTAGCCCTCGTCGTACTTCTGGCAGGAGACCACGCCGAAGGTGAGGTCGGCGACCCGGCTGCGTTGCGCGGGCGCGGTGCGGGTGCGGCCGGCCGGGCTGACCCAGGGGCCGGCGCGGAAGCGGTAGTAGTAGACGTGGCCGGGGGCGAGGTGGTCGACCTCGACGTGCACGGTGTGGTGGAACTCGGGGTGGGCGGTGGCCTTGCCCCGTCTGACGACGCGGCGGAACCGTTCGTCGAGGGCGAGTTCCCAGCCCACGTCGACGCGTTTGGCGGGCAGACCGCTGTCGGCCTGGTACGGGGCGGGGGCCAGGCGCGTCCACAGCAGGACGGAGTCGGACTGCGGGTCGCCGGAGGCGACGCCGAGCGTGAAGGGGTCGTCGGTGAGCCGGGCCGCGTCGAGTTCGGCGGCGCTCGCGGTGCCGGCGGCCGGCAGGTTCACGGAGAAGGCGAGCGCGGCGGCGGCGCCCGTGACGGTCAGGAAGCGGCGGCGGCCCAGGTGGCGGGCGACGGCGCGGAGTTCGGGCGCGTGCGAGGGCTGGGACTGGGCCTGGTGGTTCGCGGGTGTCATCCGTTCCTCCCCATGCAGTGGTTGCATAGGGCATTCGAATGGCCGGGGACGACCCTGGCTTGGCGCGAACATGACGACCCCATGTCGGACGGATGAGATCCGCATGATCCGCCACGCGTACGCTGCCGACTCATGAACACCGTGAGAACCGCCGGCGAGGAAAACGTCGGCGCACAGAAAGTGGCCGTCGTCACGGGCGCCGGATCCGGCATCGGCCGGGCGGTCGCCGTCGAACTGCTGGCGGCCGGCTGGTCGGTGGCCCTCGCCGGCCGGCGCGTCGAGACGCTGGAGGAGACGGCCGCTCAGGCCCCCGCGGGCGGCGCGTCGGCACTCCCCGTCCGCGCCGACGTGTCACGCCCCGAGGACGTGGCGGCCCTGTTCGACGCCGTGCGCGACCGCTTCGGCCGGCTGGACCTGCTGTTCAACAACGCCGGGACGTTCGGCCCGGGCGGCGTGCCGGTCGAGGAGCTGCCCTACGAGGCCTGGCGGCACGTGGTGGACACCAACCTCAACGGCGCGTTCCTGTGCGCGCAGGCGGCGTACCGGCAGATGAAGGAGCAGGAGCCGCAGGGCGGCCGGATCATCAACAACGGCTCGGTCTCGGCCCACACGCCGCGCCCGCACTCGGTGGCGTACACGGCGACCAAGCACGCGCTGACGGGCCTGACCAAGTCACTGTCGCTGGACGGCCGCCCCTACGGCATCGCGGTCGGCCAGATCGACATCGGCAACGCGGCGACCGACATGACGGCCGACA
Organism: Streptomyces sp. NPDC097107; assembly: GCF_044762405.1. Lineage (NCBI taxonomy): Bacteria > Bacillati > Actinomycetota > Actinomycetes > Kitasatosporales > Streptomycetaceae > Streptomyces > Streptomyces sp. NPDC097107. Next base: position 538,520 of record NZ_JBIWEF010000001.1, read on the forward strand.
TGCAGACCGGCGCGCTCCAGGCCAACGGGGAGACGGCACCCGAGCCCGTGATGGACGTCGCCGACGTGGCGCGCACGGTGCGGCACATGGCGGAGCTGCCGCTGGAGGCGAACGTGCAGTTCGCGACGGTCATGGCGACGGCGATGCCGTACGTGGGGCGCGGCTGAGCCCGGCGGCCGGGCCCACCGCGTCGATTCACACAATCGGAATATAAGAGTCCGCGGTATTGCTGCCGGTGACGGACGTATGCTCAACTCTCCTTCACGAGAGCTTCACACTTGGGGCGTTGGCTTTCCGTAGCGCTCAGGGCGATCCGCAGGCCATACCGAGGGGGAGGCGGCAGCCGTCCCGCCGCACCGGCCGGGGGTGGACCCCGCGTGGGACCGCGGGATACACACCGGTGGGCGGAACGGCTGCCGCGCAGATCACACGAGTACGCGCTACGCCTGCCCGGTCTCGAACCGCGCGATCCGGCCCTCCTCGTTCACGGTGAAGTCCCACCGCGTACGCATCTCACCCCAGGTGTCGTTGCTGTAGCGGGCGATGAGGACACGACCGCCGTTCGACTCGTTGTCGACCTCCATGTGGCCGTGGGAGGAGAAGATCTCCTGGTCGATCCACTGGCCGAGGTCCCGGTCGTCCCCGTCGTCGGCCATGGTGGCGTCCGGGGCGAGCAGCGAGAGGAATGCCTCGCGGTCGTGGGCGTTGACGGCGGCGACGAAGGCGCGGACGGCCGGGTCGCTGAGTCGCGTGGTCTGAATCGTCATGGCGGCAGCGTCACACCGGCTCCGCGCCCCCGCCACCCGAACGGCGCCCGTGGCGGGCCCGCGCGGCGCGGGCGGGCGACGGTGGGGAGGTGAGCCGCCACCACCTGCTGGGGAGTCGACGTGAACTGTACTGACCGGCGTGATCTCGGGCTGCTGCTGCTCCGCCTGGGTACCGGCGGCGTCCTGGCCGCGCACGGTGCGCAGAAACTGCTCGGCTGGTTCGGTGGCGGCGGCATCGCGGGCACCGGCCAGGCCATGGAGGCCATGGGCTACACGCCGGGCCGGGCCAGCGCCACCGCGGCCGGCCTCGCGGAGGCGGGCGGCGGAACACTGCTGGCACTGGGGCTGGCCACCCCGGCGGCGGGCGCGGCGGCGGCCGGCGCGATGGTGGGCGCCGCGGCGGTGCACGCCCCGAACGGCTTCTTCGCCCAGGCCGGCGGCTACGAGTACGCGGTCTCCCTCGGCCTGACCGCCGCCGGCCTCGCCGTCACGGGCCCCGGCCGCCTCTCGCTGGACCACGCGCTGGGCCACGCGGTCAACCGGAACTGGATGGTCCCGGCCGCCCTGGCGGCGACGGCCGCGGCCACGGCGGTCGTGGTGGGAGCCCGGAACAAGCGGGTACGGAAGGCGGCGGAGGGTGAGCAGGAACCCCTGTTCGACTGACGCACCGGTCCTGACCGGCCCGCCCTCCGTGGCAGGCTGCCCGCATGAGCGACGACCGCGGCGGCACGCCCCCCGACCTCTGGAACACCGTCGACGACCTGTGGAAGCGGCTGGAGGCCGACCAGCCCGTCGGCGGCAGGGAGGGCCTCCTGCTGCGCATGCTGAAGCTGTCCGAAGAGGTCGGCGAGGTGTCCGAGGCGGTGATCGGCGCGACCGGCCAGAACCCCCGCAAGGGCATCACCCACACGTGGGACGACGTCGAGGCGGAGCTGTGCGACGTCGTGATCACGGCGCTGGTGGCCCTGCGGACGCTGACGCCCCAGGCGCGGGAGGTGTTCGCGCGGCACCTGGCACGGGTGGCGGGGCGGTCGCTGTCGCCCCGTGCGTGAGCCCGGCACGTGGGCCCGGCACGTGAGCCCGCTGCGTGGGCCCGGCACGTGAGCCCGCTGCGTGGGCCCGGTGCGTGGGTCCGGTGTGTGAGGTGCTGAGGTACCGGGCCCGGGGACGCCCCGGGCCCGGGGCGTCCCCGGGCCCGGACACCCGCGGTGCCGGTCAGCCCGCGATGCAGGAGACCGTCGGCCAGGTCCAGTTGCCGTTGGCCTGGATGGTGGCACCCCAGTTGCTGCCGCTGCCGTTCGACTTGGCGGTCAGCGTCTGCGCGCCGGGATAGCTCGCGTCGACGTTCCAGGTGGACATGACCTTCGCCGGAGACGGCACGTTCATCGTCACGGTCCAGTCACTCGCCCCGCTCACCGAGACGCCGAGGTTGTACCGGTCCCCCCACCGCTGCCCGGCGGACAGCGTCGCGGTGCACCCACCGCCACCGCCGTCGCCACCACCACCGCCACCACCGCCGTCGCCACTCCCGTCGGGAGCGACGGCACGTCCGGTCTGCGGTGAGATCATGCCGGTGCACAGCCCCTTGCTCGCCAGCGTCTGCGCGATGCGGGGTACGGCCGCGAGGGTGTTGGCCGGCCAGTCGTGCATGAGGACGACCTGGCCGTTGCCCAGCCGGGAGACGGCCTGCACGATCGCGTCGGTACTGGCGTTGTTCCAGTCCTGCGAGTCGACGTCCCAGATCACCTCGGTCAGCCCGTACTTGGCCTCGACCGACCGCAGGGTCGCGTTGGTCTCGCCGTACGGCGGGCGGAACAGCTTGGGCGTACCGCCACCGGCGCTCGCGATGGCCTGCTGGGTCCGGGAGATCTCGGAGTCCATCTGCGACTGGCTGAGCTGGGTCATGTGGGGGTGGGTGTAACTGTGGTTGGCGACCCACATGCCGGCGTCGACCTGGGCCCGGACGAGGGACGGGTTCTGGGCCGCGTACTGGCCCTGGTTGAACATGGTGGCCCGCAGCCCGTTCTGCTTGAGCGCGTTGAGCAGGGCCTGGGTGTTGCCGGAGGGGCCGTCGTCGAAGGTGAGTCCGACGTAGCCGTTGCAGGCGGCGGCCCGCGCGGGGGCGGCGTCGGCTGCGACGGTACCCGCCGCGGCCAGCGCGGCGACGGCCAAGCCGGTGACCGTGGAACGTAACCCGGGACGGATTCTGCTACGCATACGAGTAAGTCCTCCTCACTCCTAGTGCCGGGGCTCAGCCGGCGCTGCAGGAGACGCTCGGCCAGGTCCAGTTGCCGTTGGCCTGGATGGTGGCACCCCAGTTGTTGCCGCTGCCGTTGGACTTGGCGGTCAGCGTCTGCGCGCCGGGATAGCTCGCGTCGACGTTCCAGGTGGACATGACCTTCGCCGGAGACGGCACGTTCATCGTCACGGTCCAGTCACTCGCCCCGCTCACCGAGACGTCGAGGTTGTACCGGTCCCCCCACTTCTCCCCGGCGGACACCGTCGCGGCGCAGCCGCCGCCGCCGCCGCCGCCGCCGCCACCGCCACCGCCGCCGCCGCCACCGCCCGTGCCGCCGACGGTGATGTTGGAGCTGCCGCTGCTCTGGTAGCCCTCGGTGGCCATGATCATGTAGTAGCTGAAGTTGCCCAGCGGCATCCCGGCCCGCGACCACGCGTCGAAGTGGTTGCCGGTGGTGATGGTGCCACCGGTCCGCTTGGACTGCCGCACGCTCCAGTACTGGTCGAAGGTGCGGGTGCCCTCGACGGAGGGCGCGTTGTAGCGGGTCGTCTTGTAGATGTCGTAGGTGCCGCCGTCGGTGGTGACGGTGCCCTTGTACTCGCCCGTGGGCCGGTAGGTGCCCCAGTTGTCGACGATGTAGTACTCGACGAGCGGGTTCGACGTCCACCCGTAGAGGGTCAGGTACGCGTTGCCGGACGGGTTGAAGGTGCCCGAGTACTGCACGGTCCGGCGTCCGCCGTTGCTCCAGCCCTTGCCCGCGACGAAGTTGCCGGTGTTGCGCCAGGAGGTGCTGTACTGGCCGCCGGACCCCATGTCCATGGAGACGGTGCCCTGGCTGTCGGTCCAGAACGAGTAGTAGTAGCCGTTGTTGGTGCCCTCCTGGTTGGTCGTGACGACCGTGCCGGCGTGGGCGGTGCCCGGCAGCATCAGCGCGGCCAGGGCGGCCAGCGCGAGGGCCCACGCACTTCTGACGAGCAGTGTGACGGCGCCGCTTCTGCGACGCCCGGGTCGGACGAGCACGTTCATGGCGGGTGCTTCCTCTCCGTGAGGGTTCCGTGGGGGTGCGACAACGGCGCCAGTGTTGGGCCGCACTCGTCGGGCGTCAACAGTTTCGGTAGAAGTTTCGAAACCTTCGGCACGCGCAATAACACCGAAGGAGGGGAAAACTCGCTGCCCAACCACCTATTCCCCGCCGACAGACCACTCCACGCGCGACCCGTGCGCGACCCGTCCGACCTATAGATCAGAAAGCACAAGAGAGAGGGTCGAAACTTTCGATTGCGCGCGGGCGCGCGGGCGGCGCCGCGCTGATGCTCGGCGCGATGCGCGGGCCGAAGTCCTTCGAGGCGGCCGGTGAGCTGTCGGACGGCTGCCACCACGCCCTGAGCTACACCCGCGAGGCCTACGACTACCCCGTGCGGCACATCCGGGCGGGCGCGGAGCGCGCCGGCACGGACTGGCGTTCCCTGGACTCGGTGCCTGGGTGGTCTCCGCGACCGGCCGGCCCACCCGAGGAGTGCCTGGCGAGGATCGAGTGGAACATCGCTCCCAGCGGCGTGAACCACATGATCTGTGCCATCACCGACCGGGCCTGGTGAGGGCGTTCACGGGGCGGGACCTCCTGGGGGCGGCGGATGTGGACACGCAGTCGCGGCTCATCGCCGAGCGGGTGGTGCCGGCGTTCGCCTGAGTCGGCGGACTGACGGCGGCGGAACGGCGGTGGTTCGGCCACCGCCCCCGCGTCGGTCGAAAGCAGCGCACAACGGTGCCACCACGGTCAGGCGGCCGCCGATCCGGAAGACCCGGACGGCGGTCCCTCCTGCCTGAGCAGGTCCGTGGCACGGTGAGCGGTTCGGTCCGCGTCGGGCGGGAGGAAACGGCTGGCCCGGCCGCTCCAGGTGACGACGAGTTCGTCGCGGGCGCGGGTGGCGGCGACGAACACCAGGGAGCGGGCGCGCTGCTCCTCCTGACGGTAGCGGTCCGGGTCGGCGTCCCGGTACTGCTCGATGCGCTGGTGGGGAACCTGCCCCTCGCCGACCGACGTCAGGAAGACGCGCTGGAACTCCAGGCCCTTGAAACGGTGCATCGTACCGATGCGCACCGCGTCCGCGTCCGACCGCACCCCGTCCCTGCCGAGCTCCACGACCGGCAGATCGAACTCTCTCAGGAGAACGTTGGCGAACTCCTGCGCCGCGCCTCCGTCCGGAACACTGACGGCCATCGCAGAGTACGCCGTGCCGTGCAGTTCGCGGCGTTCCTTGATGAGGGTCGCCACGGCCCTCATCTCGGTCAGCCGGTCGGGGGCACGCCAGAACTGGGGAGTGAGTCCGGTCAGCACCGACCGGTAGCCGTCGAGGGTGTCGGTCCCGGTGTCGAGGTCGTCGAAGGGGGCGCCCTGGATCAGTCGGTTGGCGCTGCCGAGGATCTGGCGGGTGGTGCGGTAGTTGAGGGTGAGGCGGCGGGACGCCCGGCCGCGGATCTCGATGCCCTGGTGGCTGAGCACCACTCGGCTGCCGTAGATGCGCTGGTGGGCGTCTCCGGCGAGGAAGAGGTCGTCCGGTCCTCGGCGGACCATCGCGCGCAGCATGCGCCAGTGTGAGGCGGACAGGTCCTGTGCCTCGTCGACCACGATGTGCTGATAGCGGGGCCTGAGCCACATGCCGCTGCCCGCCTCCCGGTGGACGAGGTCGCGCCCCTGCTGCTCCTCCTCCTTGTAGCGGGCCTGCTCCTCGGTACGGGCCATGCGGTGCTGTTCGAGTTCGGCCGCCCGGTCGGCGATGAGCGCGTACGTCGTCCGCCGCGGCGCGACGTCCAGATGGGCCCTGTACGCCTGCACGAGTTGCCACACGTCGTGACGCTGGGCGGTGCTGATGCGCGGGCGGCCCGAGCGGCCGACGCGTCGGTAGGTGTCCCAGGCGCCGCACCGGTTCGCGAGGACGACGTGCTTGAACTCGGCGTCCAGGAAGTCGGCGTCGTACGCGAGCAGGCCGGTCTCGACGCGCACGGTGTGCCACAGGTTCATCGCCGCGTCGTCGTCGAGTGGCCGGCCCAGCTCCCGCCGGGACTCCTGGACGATCTCCAGGGCGAGTGCGTCGACGGACTTGACGTCGACCCGGCGCAGCAGTTCGTCGCCACCCAGTTGACGCAGGCGCTGCTCGAGTTCCCGGGCGAGGTTGGTGTTGTACGTGGTGAGCAGCACGGCACGGGAGTGGCCGGGCGGCAGCCGGTCGACGAGATGGCGTACCCGGTGCAGCGCGACGACCGTCTTGCCGGTGCCGGGGCCCCCGGTCACCTTCGCCGAGCCCTTGAAGTCGCCGGTGGCCAAGCGGTGCTGCTCGGGGTGGAGGAACAGGCGCCAGGCGTCGAAACTGCGGCCCAGCGCGCCGAGGACGGCGTCGTCGTCGGTCTCCGCCTGGGAGACCGCGCGCCGGGCCGCCCGGGCCCAGTCGCGGGGGTCGACCCGCTCGTCGGCGCGCCACTTGTCCGTGATGTGGCGCCGTACCTCCTCCGGGTCCGCGCGGTCGCGCAGGGCCAGGAGGACGTCGCGGGTGAGTTCCGGAAGGTTGTGGGTGAGGAGCTTGTCGAACTGCTCCTGCGAGGTGACCTCACGGAGGGTCGGCAGCAGGGAGGGGACGACGCCGAGGTCGAGGAGGGTCCGGTCGTCGTACCGGGCGAAGAGGGGGGTGGCCCGGTCCCGCAGGGAGACCACGGTGGCGTCGGCCTCGCTCTGGTCGACGACTTCCACGGCACCCGAGACCGGGTTGATCTCCACGGTGAGGCGGGCGAGTTCGTCGCGTGCCCGTGGTCCGTCACGGACGGCGAGGACGCGCATCTCGTCCCCGCCGTCGGTCGACAGGAGCAGGACCACGCAGCGGGCGTCGGGGTGGGCGAGATACAGGTCGCCGTTGTCGCCCGCCTCGCGGAGCGGGGACAGGCGCAGGGCCCGGTTGGTGCGGTCGGCGCGCAGCCGGTGGACGAAGTCCCCCACCGCGTCCGCCACGGCCCCGTCCCGGCGTTCCAGGTCGCCGTGCGCCTGGCGGCCCACCTGCACCCGCGTCCTGACCCGGTTCCCCGGTCGTCCCGCCCCGTAGCTCATCGTGCGCCCCCCTCCTCGCCCAGCAACCGGGCGAGTTCCTCCACGTCCCAGTCGTCCGGCGCGCGCACCTGCCAGCCGGCCGACGCGCACTGCGCCATGTACTCCGCGTCCTCGGCGTCCTCGGCCAGGACGATTCCGATCCTAGGCCCGGGCCAGGCGAGTTCGACCGTCCGGGAGACGCCGTCGACGTCCCAGGTCGCCCTGCCCGCCGGGACGTTCCCGCGAGCGGCCAGGCGTGCGGCGAGCCCGGCGACGTCCGGGTCGCCCCACTTCGTCAGTTCGCCGAGGGTCAGTTCCCAGGCCGTTCGTTCCAGGGGGGTCATGTCGTTCACCGGCTCCAGGGCGCCGGAGACCGTCGCGCGTCGGGGCTGTCCGTCCGGTCCGGCTTCCCCGTCCGGTCCGGCTTCCCCGTCCGGCCGGGCCTCGTGGTCGTCGGCGAGATCCAGCCCGGTCCCCGGGGTGTCGTCGCGCAGTGCGGGAAGCAGTCCGCCGGCGGGCCCGGCCGCGGCGGCGAGCAGTGCGGCGTCGAAGGTGTCGAGCGTGGTGCGGGCGAGGGCGAGTCCGTCGGCCGTGCCCTCGCCCGTGGGGTCGAGGAACTGGATGATGTTGCCCCAGCACAGCCAGGCCTTCCAGCGGCGCCGGTGGTCGTCCCGGTCGCCCTCGACGGCGTCCGGGCGGTCGTCGAGGACGGCGAGCGCGCTCCACCGCATTCCCCTGCCGTCGGCGCGCCGGGCGCCGGCGACGACGAGAGGCAGTCCCGAGCCGTCCTGGAAGGGCAGCAGTTTGAGCCCCTGCCCCGAGACGGCCGGTGCGGGCTCGCCGCGTACCGCGGCGTTGATCCATCCGACGGCGGCGTGGGGGTCCGCGTCGACGAGTTCCGTTCTCCGCAGGGAGGCCGGCGCGCTGACGGCGAGCTGGGCGAGCTGCTGCCACCGGTTCGGCCGCGGGTCGCGCAGGAATCCGAGGAGCGAGGGGATGGCTCCGTTGAACAGCAGCCTGTCCACTTCGGAGGGGTCGCGCCGGGCCTTGCGCCACTGTTCGCGCACCAGGGCACCGGGGCCCGCCGCGGACGTCACGTCGTAGGGCGGCCAGGCCGCGTCGGCCGCGCGGCCCGCGATGACGGCGTCGAGCGGGTCGGCCGGGGCGTCGGGGTCCCGGTCGGGTTCGCCCTTGAGGGCGCGGTCCCAGGCCGCTACGTCGTCCCAGGTGATCTGCCAGACGAGTATCCCGTCGGCGCGCAGCCGGGCGCGCTTGGCCGCGTCGGCGGCGATGCGGTTGGTCCGGGAGGAGGCGTGCCAGCGGTAGCCGTCCAGGTATACGGCGATCGGCAGGGGCGGCGCCCCGTCACCGGCGGTGTCTCCGGCCACGGGCCGGAACAGCAGGTCCGGGCGGGTGCGGTAGCCGTGCAGGTCCTTCTGGGCGACGACCTCCCAGTGGACCGGACCGCCGCCCGGCCGCGTGAGGGTGAACTGCTTGCCGTTCCCGCCGGTGGGGGTGGTGGCGTGGTCGGCCGCGTCAGCGTTGCCCGGGATCTCCAGCCAGCGGTCGAGGCATTCGATGAACCGGCGCTCCAGGTCGCTCTCCGCCTGGTCGGCGAAGCGGAGGCCGGCGTCGGCGGCGTCCTTGCGCACGTCCCATCCGCTGCTCCCGTCGGAGCCCAGCAGGCTGTCCAGCATCCACAGCGCCTCTTGCCGGTCGAGGTCCTTGTAGTCCCGCTCCGGGGCGTATCCGAGCAGGCACCGGTGGCAGGCCCGGCGGGAGGTCTTCCCGCAGGGGCACTTCCGCAGTTCCTCCTGGGCGGCGGCGAGTACGGCCCGGAACTCCTCGCCCTCGCGGTCGACGAGGCGTTGCAGGTAGCCGGTGCCGCCGGGCAGCGCGTCGTACAGGACGAGGTAGTTGCGGGTGAGGCCGGTCTCCCGGTCGGGCTCGGTGGCGGGGGCCGAGCGGATGTGGGCGGGGTCGCCGCCGTAGCGCTGGGCCAGGCCGAGGTGGAGGGCGGCGGAGAAGGAGGCGAGACGCTCGGGGACGTTCAGCGTGGCGGCCGGCAGCAGGATGCGCAGGGCCTCCGTGCGGTGCTCGGTGGCGGTGATGACCGGTACGTCCTCCGGCCTGGCCTGCTTGTCGCGGCGCCTGGTGGGGCACCACGGCCGGTGGTGTGCCAGCTCGACCCGGCCGAGCAGGGACTGGCTGAGCGCGTCCTGGGCGGGCCCGTGGCCGGGCTCGCGGTCGGTGGCGCCGCCGCAGCGCGGGCAGACCGTGAAGCCGGTGATGGCCACCTCGGTGCCGGCGAAGAGGGTGTCGTTGCGCCTGCCGTGGCGGCTCTTGCCGAGGTTGAAGCGGCGGATGACCGCCTCGCGGACGTGGTCCACGCCGAAGGTGGTCTTCTGGTGCCGCCAGGTCTGCTTGATGTCGGCGGGGTCGATGTCGACGGCGGTGACGGTCGTGTACGGGGTGCGGGTACGGCTGTCGTGGTCGTCGACGATGCGCGCGTCGTCCCGCTTGTCGTGGGCGGTGACCTTGCGGGGGACGACCACCCGGTGCAGGGCGCCTCGCCCGCCGATGCCCGGACCGCCGCAGCGGGGGCAGGGCGAGGTGTCCTGTTCGGCGTGCTCGCCGCCCCGGACGTGGCCGCACTCCTTGCACACGCGCCACGTCCGCAGCCCGACGGGCAGGCCGTCGGTGGAGTCCTGCGGGGTCGGGCCGAGGTCGAAGCCGTCGACGACGTGCCGGTAGCCGCGCACGTAGTAGGCGTTGCCGGGGGCGAGTTCGGTGAGGGCGGCCTCGGCGGGCCGGTCGTACGTGCGCGGCTCGTTGCTCCAGCGCGTTTTGCCGGGCTCGGCCTTGTCCGTGGACGCCGACGACCGCGCCCTGCGCGCCGGCTCCTTGTAGCTGAGCTGGGCCTCCAGGCGCACACCGTCCTCGACGAGGCTGTAGTTGGGCAGCAGACCGTGTTCGACGAGGAACCCCTGCGCGTCGGCCTGCCCCATCCCCTGGAGGATCTTCGAGACGCCCGCCGCCTCGCGGACCAGGTTGCGCTTCTCGCGTGCCTCGTCCTCCACGGCCTCCTGGAGTGAGTCGGCCGCGTCGTTGATCAGGGCGCGGCGCCTGACGAGTTCGGCGCGTTCGTCGTCCCAGGCCTGCTTGGCGCGGTTCAGCTCGTCGGCCAGCTTGTGTTCGGCGTAGCGCCGCAGTGTCTTGCGGGCGTCGCGGGAGACGCCGGAGCCGGGGACCTGGTCGATCTCGGGGAACAGGCGCAGGAACTCGTCGGCGAGGTCCGTGCGCCCCGCCACCGCCTTGTGGAAGTGGGTCAGCCAGCCGGTGCGGCCGACGAGCTGGGTCACCCGGTCCGGCAGCGGCGGCACCCCCTCCAGGCCGCCGCGGGCCGCACGGTCGATCAGGTACGCGGTGTACTGGCGGCACAGCAGCTCACCGGCGGAGAGGAAGCACCCGGGCGGGAGGATGGGGCCGGCGATGAGGTTCTCGGGTTCGGCGAGGTGGTACAGCGCGCGGGGGCTGGTGTCGGCCAGGGTCACCATGAACGCGTTGCCGGTGGCGCGGCCCGCCCGGCCGACGCGCTGGACGTAGCCGGCGGTGGACGGCGGCAGGGAGGCCAGGACGACCGCCTCCAACTGGCCGATGTCGATGCCGAGTTCGAGCGTCGGCGTGCACGACAGGACGTTGGGGTCGGTGTGCCGCAGGCCGAGCCGGAAGCCCTTCTCCACCTCCTCGCGCTCCTTGCGCGTGAGGACACCGGTGTGCTCGGCCGCGACCACGCTGTACGGGTCGGCCTCCCGGTACAGGCGCCGGTAGTAGTCGGAGCGGTAGTCGCGGGCCGCCCGGCCGCCCGCCTCGCCGGAGGGCCGGGTGAGCGAGCCCTCGCAGCGTTTGAGCGGGCAGCGGGTGCCGTGCCAGACCGCGGCCCGCCGCGGCGGCACGGTCTGCGTCCAGCCGCACTCGGGGCAGGTGAGGGCGGCGAGCCCGGTCTGCTCGTCGTCCAGGGGGTGTACCCGGATGTGCCCGGGGGTCAGTCCGTACACGCCGTGTGCCTGCTGCTTGTCGGCCGGGGTGGTGCGGCGGCGGGCGAGGGCGCCGATGCGGTCGTCGGCGAGTGCGGCGAAGAGGTCCGCCAGGTAGGCGCCCGCCGTCTCCCGGTCCAGGTCGAGGCAGCGCTGGGTGAAGTCGACGTACCAACTGTCCCGGGTGTCCACCCGCTCGAACTCGGTGCGTTGGCCGCGGGCGCCGACGAGGACGAAGGCGGGGGCTTCGGAGCTGCGGCCGAACAGCGGCATGCCGGGCTCGCGGCCGTTGGAGACGAAGTGCCGGCTGCGGCCCTCGTCGTCGATGAACTTGTCCAGCCACCTGTGGTGGATGCCGCCGATCTGGCGGACGTGTTCGAGGAGTCCGCGCACATAGCCCTCGAAGTAGCGCGGGCGCTCCGGGCTCCCCTCGGCCGGAATGACGGCCCGGGGTCCTCCGGTCCCGTCGGCGCCGTCCGCCCGCGCCGGAGCCTCGTCCACCGGCAGGGCCCCGGGCACGGCCACGGGCAGGAGCTTTTCCAGGTGGACCCGGTAAAGGGATTCCGCCGCGTCGGCCGCCGCCCGCGGGTCGGGCAGGTGGACCTCGGCGGCGACGGTGCGGGTGAGTTCCAGGGTGCGGCCCAGCCGGGAGTGGAGGCCGAACTCCAGGAGAGTGTTGAAGGCGAGGCGCTCGCCGACCAGCTCCCAGGTGGACTCCGGGATGCGCTTCTTGCCCGCCAGCAGGCGCTTGACGCGGTCCACGTCGTGCAGGTCGGGCGGTACGACGGAGGCGAGGAGCCGTTGTTCCGGGACGGCGGCCCGGCTGATCAGGGAGGAGATCAGCTCGTTCAGCGGGACGCCGTCGGCGGCGAACTCCGGTCCGCCTCGGACGCGTTCGGTGAGCTGCTCGTGGACGAGGGAGCGCAGCGAGAACTTCCAGGAGCGGCTGGCGACGAATCCCGCGCGGTGGGCCGCGTCCTGCACCGAGTCGTTGAAGATCAGCGTCTTGCGCCGGTCGCGCTTGTGCTCGTCCTCGCTCGGCAGCTCGCCGCCCGTGAACAACTGGGTGACGACGACGGAGGCGAGCGGGGCGACACCGGCACCGAGGTAGCGGATGCCCTGGGCCTGGCCGCAGGCCGGGCAGCGGTCCTGCTTGGTGTGGTCGGCCTGTTCCTGGTTGTCGAACCAGGTCCACACGTACACGCCGTTCTCGGGCGCCGGGGCGGTCCGGCCGTCGCCGAGCGCGACCTCGTCCGGGTCGAGTCTGCGCAGCGCCTTGCCGTTGTCCTCCAGGACCAGCAGGGTCGCGTCGTGCGCCGCGCCCCGGCGGGCGCGCCGGGCCGCACGGCTGGCCCGCACGGCGCGGGCCTGCTCGGCCGCCTCCGCCGGGGTGGCGGCGATCATCGCCCGCACCCGGCCCTTGGCGGCGCCGCCGGTCACACTGGCGCGGTAGATCTCGTCCGGCGCGTGCACGAGGTTCTGCGGGTTGCGGTCGGGGCAGATCGCGGCCCAGCCGGAGCGTCCGCAGTGCCGGCAGTAGGCGGCGGGGAGCCGTCCGAAGCGCTGGACGTGCCGTCGCCGCTCCGTCTGCGCGGCGACGGCCGGTGCCCGCCGCCCGGCGTCCGTGCCGCGCCCCTGACCGGCCCCGGCAGCGGCTTCGGCGCCGGACGTCGTCCTGGCGCCGCCGAGGGCGGCCTGGTCGGCGTCCGACCAGGAGAACACCGGCTGGGGCGCCACGAACCGCAGCACGCGCGACAGCGACCGCAGCCACAGATGGGTCTCCACGAGGAGCAGGGGCCGTTCCTTGTCCGCGGGCGCCTCGGGGGCGCGGGCCACCGAGATGAGCGCCACGAAGCGCGCCAGGGCCGCGGCCGCCTGCTCCGGTTCCCGGACGGCCGCGGCCCGCCACGCCGACGTGGCCGGGAACGCCTCCAGGATTCCGGTGGGTGTGAGGGGCTCGTCCTTCGCGGCCAGCAGCGCGTGCGTGAGGGGGTGGGCCAGCAGCCGCCTGCCCAGTTCGCGCGGATCGGCCGTGTCGCAGCCCACGGTCGCCCGCGCCACGGCATCCAGGCCACCGGCCGTGCGCGCCGGATCGGGCAGGCCGGCCAGCTCGGCCGGTGACGGCAGGGGCAGCGAGTGGTCGACGGGTGACAGGAACTCATCTGCCTCGCGTCGGTCCTCCCCCACCACCGCGTCGTCCGGGAACCGGGTGCCGAAGACCTGGGAGGCCACGTGCAGCATGGCGTCGGGTCCGCCCGCCGCGCCGCCGGACCCGAGGGTCGCGGAGGTCGCCACCGGGCAGACGGAACCGAGCGGCCGCCCCTCCCCGCCGGCTCCGGCCACGGCCGCGAGCCGCCGCAGCAGCATCGCCACGTCGGTGCCCTGCGCGCCGTCGTACGTGTGGAACTCGTCGATCACCACGTACGCCAGGTCGGCGTCCCGCCACAGGGAGGCGTCCTGCTGCCGCTGGAGCAGCAGGTCCAGCATCTTGTAGTTGGTGATCAGGATGTCCGGCGGATTGCGGCGGATCTCCGCACGGTCCACCATGACCCGCTTGTACGGCGCGGTACCGCGCGACGACGCCTGGCCGATGTACAGCCCGGCCGTCACCTCCCCGAGCCGGCCGTCCTCCAGGTGGTCGCCGAGCCGGTCCGCCTGGTCGCCCGCGAGGGCGTTCATCGGGTACAGCAGTACGGCCTTGATGCCCTGCTTGCCGGCTTCCCTCTCCCGACGGCAGTGATCGAGTACGGGGATCAGGAAGGACTCCGTCTTCCCGGAGCCGGTGCCGGTCGTCACCAGCGTGGGCCGGGGCCGGTGCCCGTCCTTGCTGGTCAGCCGGGCGAACGCCTCGGCCTGGTGCGCGTACGGGGGCGGGAAGTCCGCCGGGTACCAGTCCAGGTGGCGCTGCCAGCCGTCCGCCGCCGTCCGGAAGGGCCGTCTGATTCTCAGATACGGTCCCCGGAAGAGCCCGTCGGCCGGGTCGGTGAGGAAGTCCTCCAGCGCGTCCTGGGTGTCGGGTTCGGCCAGCGCGAAGGTCGTCGTCAGGTACTCGACCGTGGTGTCGCGCAGTGTCTGCGCGGCGAGTGTGGGTCTCATGACGCGCTGCCGCCCCCGTATTGCCGTGATCCGTCCCGCGAGCCGACCGCCGCGGACGGCACGAAACGGCCGCCGGGGCGATCGGAATCGATCACGTTCCACTCTACGGGTGAGGTCCGACAGCCCCGCCGGGTTCGGGGGAATCAGGGCCCGAGGTCGATGAGGCGCACGGGCTGCCCTCTCCACGCTTCGGGCTCGGTGGTGGCGATCACCGCGCCGCTCGGCCGCTCGGCCGTCGGCTCGGCGGCGTACCGGGTGTGGGCCGGGGCCCAGGAGGTCTCACCGGCCACGGCGAGCACGGCGGACAGGTCCAGTCAGCCAGCCTGTTTCATGCCGCCGCGCGACTGATCACCAACGGGCCGGAGGGGCCTGCGGTGACGGCGGCGCGGGCCGGCCATCACTTTGTGCCGGGCCCCTGTGCCCCGGCGTGCCGGTTCCCGCGCAGACCGAGGCAGGCCGCGCGGAGCACGCACGCGGTGAAGACGACGTCGGCTCCGGCCGCCGACCAGACCCACCTGGCGACGCGGGGCGCACTCCAGCTGGGCGGCACCTCACCTTCGGGGTCGAAGAACACCCGGACCCGGTCTCCGACTCGCGCGCCACGACAGCCACCGGCCGGGCCCGCGAAGTGAGTGCCGTCGCTCCCACGCAACTCACAGGTCGAGTTGACCCTGGTCTGCTCCCTCGACGTCACGACGGCGTCGATCCACTCGCCGCGCTGTTGCAGGGCCCGGTCCTGGATCAGCAACAGACCGAGGACGAAGAGTCCCGCGGCGGAGAGAAGGAACACCAGCGCCAGGGCCATCCGCTGACCGGTGTGCACCGCGACCAACCACAACAGCCCGAGGGCCCCCGCAAGGCCGGGGAGCACGAGCCAGCGGCCGATGACGCCGGAGAGCATGGCGCCGTCGAGAGCGGCCAGGACGGCCACGCACGCATAGAAGCGCGGCGCCGGGTGCCGCCGTTCAAGCCTGTCGAGCCACTGGGGGCCTGCCATCACCACCTACCACCGCGCGGGGACGACCGGCCAGGTCTTCTCCTCCGACACCCTCGCCCGGGCTTCCCGCAGTGCCCACGCGTAGTGCCGCACCCCCTTGCCCACACCCCAGAGGCCGGCGGTCGCGATCACCACGCCCGCGCCGGCCACGCCCACCTGGGCGCAGGCACCGCCGTCGCCCTGGCCGAGGTCTCCCGTCAGGGCGACGAGCACCAGGACCGCACCGGCCAGAAGCGGTGCGACGGGCGCCATCATCCACACGAGCGCCTTCCCGGACAGGAACACCAGGTACCGGCGCCCGTCCAGCGGAACGGTGTTCTTCCAGGGCTGCCCCGCCCGCATCAGGTCCCACGTGGAGGCGAGCGGCTGCGGGATGTCCCCCGGCGGGAGGGAGCGAGCCGGGTGCAGGCGGTCGAGCTCCGACCACGCCTCCAGCAGCCTCTGCGCGGCACGGCCCCGCCGCACCACGCGTACGAACGCCGCGGCGGCCGCTCCCGCGGCGAGGAGCGAGACGACCACGAGCACGACGGCCACCAGCAGTTCCGCGCCCTCGGGACCGTCGAGACCGAGGTACCAGCCGAGCCCCACCCACGCGAGGAGCCAGCCTCCCGCGATCACCGCCGTGGCCAGCCAGGCCCACAGCATGCTCCGCAGGGCCATACCGCGCCGAGCCAGGACGTCCGTCGCCGCGGCGCGGGCGGTCAGGAGGGCTGCGCGGTCGTACCAGATCAGTGTCCGCGGGTCCGGGGGGAGGCCCGGCGGATTTCCCGGGTTCATGACGACGCACCGTCCTCGGCGGGTTCAGGGTCTTCGAGAAAGGTCGACTTTCCTGCGATGAGGGCCACGATGCTCGCCATCGCCAGCACTTGTTCGGCGTCCAGGCAGGTACCCACGACCAGGAGTCCACGGCCGCCGCCGGGCGGGCAGGCCAGGCAGACGGCGAGTCCGAGCTTCGCCAGGGGGCGGGCCGCCCCCGCCCCGCCGCCCTCGCCCACGCCCGCCTCGGCCTTCGCGGCTTCCGGGAAGAGTTCCGTCCTGTCTGCCGAGTGCACCTCCGGCTGGGAGATGATCCCCATGCCGATCCCCATCTCGGTGGGGAAGGATTCGGTGTACACCTGCCGCCCCCGCAGTTCCTGCCCGAATCGCCGCGCGAGCACCTCCCCGAGGTTCACGTCCTGGTTGGCCGCGGGCACCTCGACGACTCCCGCGCTGATCTGCCACACGGCCCTGCCGTACTCGCCTTCGGGCACCGCGACGACGCCGTGGGTGATCACGCCCTGGTTCAGGAGGACCCGCCGCCAGGCCATCAGCGCGTCGGTGTAGGCCTGGCGCGGGCCGATGGCCTTGTGCGGGTAGCTGCGATTGACCAGGTCGGCGCAGCGCGCCCGTGCGGCCTCCTCGTCGTGACCGTCGGCGAGCAGGTCGAACCAGTCGGTCGGCGCGTACAGCAGGACGGAACCGAGCGGGTCCCGCAGTGCGGAGACGTCGAGGGGCGGGGAGACAGTCATGTCAGGCCATTCTGAACGTGCGGTCGATGGGCACCTGCGTCCGGGCCCGGCGGCCGGCCACGGGCGAGGTCACTTCTCATCCCTGAGAGGCGCGGGCGTGAGGGCGTCGGGCCACACGTCGTCGCCCGGTCCCTTCGTCTGGTCGCCCGGGGCGACGTACTTCCCGAGGTCCCACATCAGCTGAGCCCCTCCGCCGGGCCCGAGGGCCGCGGTGTTGGCGCCCCAGTTGGCGCCGAACTGGGCGACCTTCAGTCCGAACTCGGCCCCTTCCAGGACATGGCCGGGCTGGGTGAGAACCCCCCGGAAGAAGCCGTAGGGCGAGGCTCCCGCCATCTTGCCCAGCTGACTGCCGAGACGGTAGGCGCCGAACCCGAAGGTCAGCGCGGCGGCGTCCGCGAGCACCGTCGGGTCCGTGAGCGCGTCGACGAAGCTTCCCGACTCTCCGACCTTCTGGAGGTAGTGGGACCCGAGTGCGACGGCACCGAGTATCAGTGCGGGTGCGGCCAGGAACTGCAGCCCGGGGACGAGGGAGAGCAGGCCGAGCACGGTGCTGGCGAAACCGGCGACGTTGCCGATGACCTCGAAGACCCAGGCGTACTCCTTGAGGAAGCCCTTGATGTCGTCGAGGATCGTTTCGCCCAGTTCGGCGGCCATCTTCGCGAAGTCCGCAATGGCCTCACCGATCTTGTCCCAGATGCCCGGCTCGTTGGGCGCGATGTCCATCGCGTGCTTGAGCCGGTCGGCGACCGCCCCGCCTTCCTCGACGTAACGTTCCCGCAGCCGCTCGGCCCGGCCGCGTATCGCCTCCAGGTCGGCGTTGGCCGTATGGAGCGACTTCTCCCTACCGCTGCGCTCGGCCTCCTGCCGTTCCCGCTTCGCCTTCTCCTCGTGCGTCTGGTCGCGCAGCCGCTCGGCGAAGCCGGGTTCGGGAGGCATGCGGTCCAGCTCGCGCTGGAGGCCGGCTGCCTTGTCCTTGGCGTCCTGCGCCTCGCTCTCCAGCTTCTCGGCGTACATCTGACGCTCGCGCATGTACTGCGCCCAGTCGTCCAGGGCCCGACCGGCATCGGTGAACGAGTCGCGTGCGTCGTTGACCTTGGGCCGGAAGTCGTCGTGGAACTGCTCACGGAACGCCTCGGCGGCCTTGCCCTTCCACTCCCCGCGGCCCGTACCGTTGAGGACCTGGGCGATGTCGTGCAGCGTCTTTCCCGTCCTTACGACGATCTCCGCCACGCGCGCGGCGTCCATCTGGTTGCCAGGGCAGGGACAGAATCCGATCGCCGGGAAGCGGGCGTCGGCGGCCGGGTCAGGACGCAACCAGCCCGGCTGCGAGTAGTCCGTCACGACTTCCCGCCCTTAGCGGACCTGGCCTTCTCCAGCTCCCGCGCGAACTCCTCGTCGGTCTCCTCGAAGGTCTTCTTGATCTGCCCCAGTGCCTTCGCCGCGGACTTCGAGAACTTCGACATCTGCTTGATCCCGTACGACCACTCGTCGCCGAAGTCGTCCATGCGCTTGGCGAGCTTGAAGACGCCCATCGCGGCGCCGTCGACCTCGTCCATCTCACGGCACGGCGCCGCCATCACCTCGTGGATGTCACGGATGTCCTTCTGCGTCCGTTCAAGCATCTCGTAGTCGATGTACAGGTCGCCCATGAATCCCCCGTTACTGCTGTCACTACTGCTTCACTCGCGCGAACCAACGCTATACAGCGGGAACATGGGGCGGCCAGGCGGGGGCCCGTCAAGATCGTTCTTCTGACTGTCCGAAACCGGACGGCTCCAACCGATCAGTGCTGAGTAACGGTCACAGCCGGGAACTCGCACTCGGCCCAGACGGTCTTGCCAGGGCCATCGGGGCGCGGATGCCAGTCCCAGCGGGTGGCGAGGCCGGCGACCAGGAGGAGGCCCCGGCCCGACTCGGCCACTTCCGGGGCGGGGGCGGTGGCTCCCGGCCGGGGTGGGACGCGCTCGCCCCGGGTGTCCGTGACTTCCGCACGGGCGGTCGTGGAGCGGGCGTCGGCGTGCAGGTGGAGGCGGAGGTGGAAGTCCCGGCCGGGGACGTGGCCGTGCACGACGGCGTTCGCGGTCAGTTCGGCGACGATCAGCACGATCGCGTCGTGCGCGTCGCTGCCGTACGGGATCCCCCAGGCGTCGAGACGCACGGCCGCCAGGCGGCGGGCGAGGCGGGCGCCGCGCGGCGTGGAGGTGAAGCGCATCTCGAAGGTGCGCTGCGCCGTCGCCGCCGACGATGCGCCCGGGTTGTCGACCAGGTGGTGCCTGAGGGCGATGAGCTGAGTGGGGTTGGGGGTGCCGGTGGCGCCGGTGGGCTTGCTCGTCATACCCACCAAGGTTCACGTCGGTCGCGCAGCGTGACCAGTGGTGACGCACCGACGCGGGCCGCTGTACGCGCGGTGCCTCCCCGGGTACAAGGCGCGTGGCGTGACGGCGGGGCAGGGCACCCCCGCCGCAGGTCTGCCCGCGCGGCCGACCGACCCGCACGCCGCTGCCGAAGGCCGCCGTGCGGGACGTGGTGACGGGGCGCCGTGCCGAGGCGCCGAAGGGACACGAGGGGCGGGTGCGCGCCGTGACCTGGTCACCGGACGGCCGCCATGGCGCGACCCGGCCGGACGACCGGAGCGGCGGGCAGTGCCTGCTGCATGCGGATGCGGCAGGCGTCAGTAACGCCGCTCGACCGTACGGTCCTCCGTGCGCACGAGGTAGTCGTCCGGGTCGAGGCCCATCGCCTCGCGCTCGGGCGACGCCCAGTACCTCGCGTTGCGCGCCGCGAAGGTCTCGGGGCCCTCATAGGAGATCAGCCAGACGAACTGGTTGCGCTCCAGGTCGACCCAGGCGCCGCCGATCTCGAAACCCAGATCCAGTCTCAACGGCACGATGTCGTTGCGCCATCGCTGCACCCACTCGTCGAGCAGACCGTCCTTGACGGTGTACGTACGCAACTGCGTGGTCCTGGGCATCGAGCGCGCTCCCGTTCGTGTGGATACGACCGGCAGGCCGCCCGGGGAACCACCCGACCGTGCCGGTCAGGGGCGACGTGCCGGGGGCGGGCGGTGTCGGTGGACTTGCTCATCACGGCCACCACCACACCACCGACCGCGTAGCGTGACCGGTATGTGACGCACCGACGTGGCCGGTTGTACGCGCGGTGCCTCCACGAGTACGAAGCGCGCGGCGTGACGGCGTTCCCAGCGGGGGCGTTGGGCCAGGGAGGCGGTGTTCGATGACGGAGCGTACGGGTTCGGGCGGCGGGGACGGCGGGGCGGCGGTCGTGAGTGTCGGGGACGGCTGGGAGAGCGGCGACGACGGCAGCGGTGACGGGCGGCGCCCCGAGGACGGGGCCGGGAAGGGCGTGGTCGCCGCGTTCGGGCAGACCATGAAGACGCTGCGGCTGCGGGAGGGGCTGGACCGGGGGGAGTTCGGCAGCCGGATCGGGTATTCGGCGTCGACGGTCGCGTCGTTCGAGCAGGGACGGAGGATCCCGTCGCCCAGGACCATCGACCAGGCGGACGAGGTGCTGGGGGCGGGCGGGTTGCTTTGCCTGTGGAAGGAGGAGGTGGAGCGGGCTCAGTATCCCGTCTTCTTCCAGGGGATGGCGGTGCTGGAGAAGGAGGCCGTTGAGCTGCTCTCGTACGACACCCTCGTGGTCAAGGGTTTGCTTCAGACGGAGGAGTACATGAGAGCGCTGCTGGCAATGCGGCGCCCCGTCCTGGACGCGGAGACCATTGAGCAACGGGTGGCGGCGCGCCTGGCCCGGCAGGAAATTTTCGATCGCTGGCCCGCGCCATTGCTGAGTTTCGTGATGGATGAGTCGGTGCTGCGGCGGCCGTACGGTGGGGAGGGGGTTCTACGCGGGCAGTTGGAGCACCTGCTGCTGACGGGCCAGAAGCCGAACGTCGTGATCCAGATCATGCCCCTCTCTTGCGAGGAGAGTGCGGGCGTGGACGGGCCTTACACGATCGTCACGCGCAAAGACGGGATGAGGTTCGTCTACGCCGAGGCCCAAGGAACCAGCACCCTCCAGACTGACCCGGAACAGACGACTCTCGCCGCCGCCCGTTATGGGATCATCCGATCACAGGCTCTCACTTCACGAGAGTCACTGGAGTTCATCGAAGGGTTGTTGGGATCGCTATGAACAACGCTGAGTCCTCGACCGCCGCGTCCGGCTTCGCCTGGTTCAAGAGCAGCTACAGCGGAGCCGAGGGCGGCGATTGTGTAGAGGTCGCGGCCGATACCGTAGTTGTGCACGTCCGGGACTCCAAGGCCGCCGCTGGCCCCGTCATCGCGATGTCGCGTGACGCGTGGGCGGGGTTCGTCGGGTTGGCCACGACGGAACGGCGCGTCTGACGCTCGTACGGTCGCGAGAGCCCTGCCGGTACTTTTCGGACGGCAGGGCTCTCGTGGTGTCGGAGCCTGATCAGCTACCCGTGTCGCCCGGTGCCCAGCCGGCCTCACGCAGGCGCCGCGTGAACTCGGCGTGGGCGGCGCGCATCTCGGCCTTGCGGTTGGCTCGGTAGAGGGGGCCGGTGTAGCCGTCCGGGACCGCGTACTCCTCCGGGAATGCCTCCGGCTTGCTCAGTTGCTTCCATGCCTCCTTGGGCTGGCCGTACCCGTACTGCTGGTGTGCCTTGGCGATACGGCGGCCCGTGGCGTCGAACCACATGTTCTCCTCGTACTGCTGGAGTACGGGGAACCTGGCGTCGTACATGGCCACCAGCTCGTCGGCGCTGATGCCTAGCCAGACGGCGACGAGAGCGTCGATCTCGACGAGGGCGGCCCGGCGGGTGAACTCCGTGCGGAGGGGGGTGTCGCGGGTCCAGGTGGCGGTGACGCCCTCAGCGAGTGGGGGCGTGCCGTCGGGCCAGATTGCCGAGGTGGCCCAGGTGTCATGCGCCCAGGCAGAGTCGTACAGCTCCTCCCAGAGGGGAGCGTAGGCGTTGGTCTGGCAGTTGAGGCGGAGGGTGCGGAGGAGGAGGGCCGACTCCAGCGGGTGGTTAGCTGTCGGCGCGGGCATGACGTCTGCCTCGCCCTTTTGAAGGTCGGACCGGCCTGTGGCGCGTAGGAAGTAGTCCAACGGCAGCGAAGCCCAGAAGCCCGCCGTCAGTGCAGTTTCCCGGGTTGTCGGCAGCACTGTGCTGTGCATCATGTGGACGTGGGCGGCGCCGGGCGGGATCAGGGCGGCGAAGAGGCTGCGCTCCGTGTTCGAGGCGATTTGCCGACGCCACGCCAGGCGGAAGAAGCGGGAGTACGGGCGGGCAGCCCACCCACGAAGAACCTCTTCTTGCTCGTCCCCGTCCTCGGTCAGCGTCTGCAGAGCATCCAATGCGCGTTCGTCGTTCCGCAGCGCTGTGAGCAGTTCCCAGTCCGCCCAGGTACGCCGGGCGAGCGCGTTGTAATAGTCGAGGACTGAGCACGCAGGGGCACGTTGGTAGTTTGTACGCGGTACCGCGTCGACCGGCAGATTCTGGTGATCCCAGGGCTCGTAGTCCCGCATGCTCTTCGAACCGCCCACCGGCGGCTGCTTGTGGTACGGCGTGGCAACGTTAATCAGTGGCCCCTGAAGAATCACGTCTCGCCAGGTGTGGACAGGCCCCGGGGTCCAGGTGAAGTAGCCCGCAGAGCGATCGTTCTTCTCATCGAATCCACGACTGATACGCGGCCCCAAAGCCGCAAGACGGTGCGGCCACTTCGCGAGGGCCCTGATAGCCGACTCCTCCGCCCGCGTCACGGGGTACAGGAGCTTGGCCTGCTCGACGGGCGGCGGGTTCTCCTCGCCCGCCAACGCACGCCACTCGCGAAGACGCTCTTCGTTGACCATGACGATTCGGTCCCGATGCGGACGCAGGTCCCACTTCCCTCCGTCCTTCACTCCCGGTACCGGCCCCTCGCCTTCGTGCCGCACGGACTTGACCAACACGCTCGGGTGCAAGAGCCAACTCATGTGCTGGAAACGAATGTCCTGGTCCTTGCCGTACACGTTGACGCTGAAGTGACTGCTATTGCCCACCGGGTTGGCGAAGATCAGCAGCTCATTGGTGAAGTCCGCGTGGAATCGCAGGTGCCGATAGGCCGCCTTCCGCAGCGCCCCTTCTTTCGCCCCCGTCAGGTGCGTGGACGGATGAATCAGCCCAGCAGTCCCCCGCTCACCGACGGCCCTCCACCCCAGCAACATGAACGCCCGATACAGATCCGGCTGCGTCCCCACCAGTTCGGGATACGTGTCGACCGATGCCAGGAACCCGGACACCCCAGCATGGTCCGCCAGCTCGCCCAGGAACGTCGGCCGTACCCCCGGCCACGCCATGACCTCGGCCTTGCGCTCGTCCCAAGCCTCGTTGCTCGGCTTGTCCGCCAGCTCGAACCACGGCTCGAACTCGGCGAGGACGCCGCTCTCCTTCCACTCCTGCTTGACCCACGGCGGATTCCCCACCATCAGGTCGAAGCCACCCTCCGCGAACACATGCGCGAAGTCCAGCTCCCAGTGGAAGAAGCCCCGTTCCTCGGCGATCCGCTCGACCGTCTCGTACCAGGGGAACGTCCACCCGAGGTCCGCCGGCTTGGCCCAGGCCGTGGCCTCGGTCATCTTCTCGTCGAGTTCGCGTTCCTTGTCGTCGAGCTCTTCCAGGCTCCGGACGCCCTCGAAGGACAGCAGCGAGATCTGCCGTCCCTCCTCCCCCGTATCCACGTCCACCCGCCCGACGACGGCCTCGGCGAACTCGATCCAGTCCTTGAGGGACTTCAGCGCGACCCGGCGCCGGGAGTCGCCCTTGCGCAGGGTCGTACGGTCCTCACCCTCCACCCGGTACTCGAACTCGTCCGAGCCGTCCAGCAGGCCGATCTCCTCCAGCGGCCAGAACCACAGCGCGCACCACGCGTTCATGAGCTGCTGTAGGCGCCAGTAGGGGGTCCCCGGGCGGTGCAGCGCTTCCAGAACCGCGTCCCGGTCCATCGGCGCCGCACCCTCAGCGTCCCGCCTGTCCTGCGGGACAGCCGCACCCCACACGTCCACGTGCCGCGAGATCTCCCGCTCGGACAGCGCCAGCCGCATCACGACGAGGTCCCACAGGTACTCGACGCGCCGGGCGAGCCTGATCAGCCGTCCGGTCTCGGTCGCCGCCCCGGGCTCCCCGTCATCGTCCACCGAAGCCGAAGCCGAAGCCGCGGTCGAGGTCGAAACGGAGGCCGCCGCCGGAGCCGCCGCCCCGCCCAGCGAAGGCTGCTCCCAGATCTCCAGCCCGAGGTCGAAAGCCCCCTGCCCCAGCCCGGCGTCGTCCGTCTCCGCCGCCAGTTGCTCCGCCGTCGGCGCCGCCTTCTTCTTCGGCGCCGCCCGCTTCGGCTCGCCCTTGGGGTTCCGCCGCATCGCCGAGCGCCACTTGCGCATGGCCTCGACCAGCCCGGGCTCCAGCCAGTCGACGACGTCGCCGTCGACCACAGCCTTCACCGTCTCCTCCGCCGTGCCCTTCTTCAGGGTGCGCAGGCCGACCTTCTCGCCGATCGAACCCCAGCCCATCGCGGGCAGCAGGAACTGGTGCACCTCGCGCCCCTTGAGCCGCTCGCCCAGCGGAACGTGCCGGGGCCGCTGCGGGGCCTTCGCCGTCAGCCAGCCGCCCTTGGAGAGGCTGTTGCCGGGGTAGACCTTGCGCGCGGCGCCGACGAGGGAGTTGCCCCGGTGGAGGTGGAGGCCGTACCAGGGGGCCTTCATGCCCCGGTACATGGTGTTCAGCCACAGGGAGATCTCCGCCAGCTCGACGGCCGTCTCGTTCAGGTCGACGCCGTACGCGTTGTGCAGGGCGATGTACGCCTTCACCTTCTGCAGTTCGCGCTGGTAGTCCTCGGGGTCGATGTCGACGCCGCGCTCGCGCTGGGCGAGCCGCAGGTACAGCTCGGCGAGCTGGTTGACGGCCTCGTTGAGGAACGCGCCGGAGCCGAGGGCCGGTTCGCACACGCGCCAGCGCAGTACGTCGGCCGCGTTGACCCAGGCCTTCTCCGGCTCCTTGGGGTCGACGTCGCCCTTCTCGTCGAGGCGGAAGCGCAGGGTCTGCTCGACCGTGGCCTGGGTGAGGGACTCCGGCGTGTAGTAGGAGGCGCTGGTCTGGCGGTCGCGGCCGGCAAGGCGGTAGACGTAGGTGCCGACCTTGCGCGGGACCGGTACGCGCTCGTTGGTCTGGGGGTTCAGCTCCGTGGCGACGAAGACGCTGTCGTCGGGGCCGTCCGGGTAGCGGCCGGAGCGGACCTGGCTCGCCCGGATCAGCCAGGAGCCGCCGCTCGGGTCACCGCCCTTGGCGACCTCGTACAGCGGTTCGTCGGCGATGAAACCGGTGTACGACATCAGGCCCTCGTACACCGCGCCGAGGTGGTTGATGCTGAGGTTGGCGTACGAGATGAAGCCGCCGCGTCCGCCGCGCCCCTTGCCCTCCACGACGGTCAGGTTGCGCAGCACCTGGTGCAGGACCTTGTTGCGCAGGCGCAGGTCGAGGCGGCGGGCGCCGTCGCGGGCCGTGCCGTCGGGGTCGGTGTCGTCGGGGTGGGTGATCACCTGGTCGACGAGCTTTATGGAGGCCGGGTCGAAGAGGCGGGACCTGAGGGCCTCGATGCGTACGCCCTCGTAGCCGTCGTCCTCGGACAGCCCCGCCGCCTCCGCGTCGTCGTGTGCTGCCTCGCCCGCGCCCGGTACGGCCGCCTCCCGGGAGGTGATCGTGTCCGCCACCGGGTGGCCGGTGAAGACCTTCTCGAAGAGCAGGGCGAGGGAGTCGTGGAAGTGGTGGCGGTCGCGGGAGGTGCTGGACAGCTTCTCCTGGACGGCGAGTTCGCGCAGGCGGGCGACGCTGTAACCCTGGACGTACTCCTCGCTCCTCATCGGGAGGATGTCCAGCTCGGGGCGGGCCTCGGCGTACAGGAGGAAGAGGATGCGGTACAGGTAGCGCAGGGACTCCTTGGTGAGGAGGTGCGGGAGCGCGCCGCGCTCGGCGAGTGGGCCGGGCAGCCACTCGGGGAGGTCGTCGTGGGTGACGCCCCGCTTCGCCGCGAGTTCCAGGACCTCGTTGGCGATGAGCTGGACCGACGCCTTCAGGCCCTCGCGCAGGTCGTTGGTGACGCCCACCGAGTGGTCGCGGGACTCGGCCACCAGACGGGAGACGTCGTCGTCCCCGCCGTCCTCGGCCGGGCGCAGGGACGGTGCGCCGAACAGGGCGGCGAACACGTCCAGTTCGCCGGCGCTCGCGCCCTTGAGTCCCTTGCGGGGCAGGGCGACCTCCAGGCTGACCGCGAGATGGCGTCCGCGCGCGTAGTTCTCGCGGTCGGCGAGGACCATGACGCCGCCGAAGAGGAGGAGCGCGTAGCGGGGGGCGTTGTCGGCGGCGAGCAGCCAGGCGGCGAGGTCGGTGACCGTGGTGAGGGTCTTGCCGGAGGCCACGCGGACGGGCACCGGCAGGCGGTTGGCGGAGCCGTCGCCGCGCGTGTCCGCGATGTCGTCGGCGAAGCCGCCGGCCAGGACGGCGACACCGGGCTCGCTGTGGGCCACGGGCACCGCCACGGGACCGGCGGCGCCGTGGACGGTGAGGTGGCCGGGGCGGGGGGTGAAGCCGAGGGCCTCGAGGACGCGGACGTGCCAGGCGTGCAGGCCCGCGCGCCACTCCTCCTCCGGGCTGTCGCCGTACGCGCGCGGGGCGGGCTGCGGCCGGAAGGCGGGCGGCTCGTCCGTGCCGGTGTGGGTCTTCAGCGCCTCGGTCGCCGTCCGCTGGGCGGTGACGGCCTCCGGGTCGGGCAGGACGTTGTACTTCTCCGCCTCGCCGCCCACGCCGAGCCGGACGTCGAGGTAGGGGGCGGTGAGGTCCCGCAGCCCCTGCCGGGGCGTGGGGCGGCCGTGGCGCTCCTCGGCCGCCCACTCCTTGAGGCGGCCGGTCCTCAGTTGCTTGGGCAGGATCTCGTCCAGGTAGAAGGACGGGAAGTACTCACCCTCGTTGACCAGAGCGTCGAACTTCACGCTTGCTGCTCCTGCCGGCTCGCTTCAGGGACGGGACGCACGGGATTCGCGGGATGCACCGCACGCATCGGATGCTGTGCGTGCACGGAATTCGAGGGGCGGGCGGTCATGCGCTCGGCTCCAGGACGGCGAGGACCCGCACCATCGGGTCGCCGGCCGTGCGCAGCCGGGCCGCGGCCTTCTCCAGGTTTTCGGCGGCCCGCTCCCGGGCGGTGTGTCCGCCGGTGAAGCCGGGCAGCTTCTGCTCCAGCCACTGGCCGACCCTCGTCTCGTACTCGCGCAGCGGACGGTCGATGTGCTCCTCCGCCTCCTGCCGTCGCCGGTCCATCTCGCGGCGGGTGGCGGCGACGGCGGCCTCGACGTACTGCTGGAGCGCGGCCGGGTCGCCCTCGGCGAAGTGGTCCGGCATGGCGGGGCCCAGGCCGAGTTCGGCGAGCAGGGGCCGGGTCAGTTCCCGGACCCGGGGCTCCGCTCCGGCCCGGTCCAGCCGGTCGACGGCCAGCCAGGCCACGACCGTCGGGCGGCCGTCCCGGTTGGACCAGACGCCCTGGGTGAGGAAGACCGGCTCCGGTACGCGGGCGCGGTCCACCTGGACGACGAGGGCCTGCTGACGGCCCAGTTGGACGAGGACCTTGTCGGTGATCCACTCCAGGACGGGGTGCAGTTCGCCGACGTAGTGGGCGTCCGGCCACAGCGACACGGAGTCCGCGTCCTCCCGGGCCCGGCGCAGGGAGTCGGCCGCGTCCTCGCGGCTGAAGGTGAGCTTCATACGGCGCGTGATGCCGTGGTCGCGCAGGTAGCCGGCGGGCAGCACGTCGAGCCGGTCGGCGAGGTCCTCGGGGGTGTCGAAGCTGAGGTCGGTGCCCTGCACGGTGGTGTCCAGGCGGAACGCCTCCAGGTCGGCGAGCTCCTCCAGGCCGGCGAGGACGTAGTCACGGCGGTCCGTGAACAGGCGCAGTTCCTCGACGACCCGGACCGGGGCGTGGCCGTGGCCGTGGCCGTGGCCCGCGGTGCTCCCGGCCGGGGCGCCGGGGCCCGGCTCCGGGGCGTCGGGGGTGTCCGGGGTGTCGTCGAAGTCGAAGCCGAAGTCGAAGTCCGACTCGTCGTCGTACGGGTCCGTGCCCGTGCCGAACTCGGCGTTCAGCCGCTGGGCGAGCGGCAGATCCGCGGTGAACCCGTCGTCCAGGGAGTCCAGGGCGTCGAGGGAGTCCGCGGAGACGGTCTGCAGCCCGTCCACGGCCGGCTGGGGTGCCTCTCCGCGGAAGAGCGCCTCCATGACACGCTTCTCCTCCTTGTCGCCGTCGTTGTCCTTCGTCGCCGCCTCCACGGCGCCGAGGACCGCGTGCACCCGTTCCTCGCGGGCGAGGACCTTCTCGGCGATGTCCGTGTCGTCCAGCGCGCCCTCGACCGCCGACTCGAGGATCATCGCGCGGAACTGAGGCGGCCTGGTCTGCCCGTACCGGTCGATGCGGCCGTTGCGCTGCTCGACCCTGATCAGGCTCCAGGGCAGGTCCCAGTGGATGAGGTGGTGGCACTGCCGGTGCAGGTTGACGCCCTCGGAGGCGCCGTCGCCGGTGAGGAGCAGCCGCACGTCGCTGCCCGCGCGGGCGAACTCGTCGACGTACTCCATCTGCACCCGGTCGGAGATGCCGGCGCCGCTGTACATGACCTTGACCGCGGCCCTCGCGTCGTCCTCGGCCTGCCAGCCGAGCAGGGGCGGGAGGACCTCGCCCAGCCAGTCGAGGGTCTCGCGGCGCTCGGAGAAGACGACCGCGCGGGTGGGACTGCCCGCCTTCACGCCGATGCGGCGCAGTTCGTCGACCAGCCCCGCCAGCTTGGAGGCGGCGGCCGGCACGCCGTCCCCGGCGCCCGCGCGCTCGATCGCCCGCGCCAGCTCCAGCAGGCGCAGCAGGGAGGCGGCCTCGGGTGTGCTCGGGGCGACGCCGGCCGGCGGCTCGTCGGTGACGCGGTGCCGCTCGGGGAGCACGTGCCCGGTCCGGGTCAGCCGCTGACGGACCGTCGCGAACAGGGCGCGGTGCGAGGACAGGAAGGACTTGAGCAGGACGTACGGGAAGAGCCGGTCCTCCGCCTGGGCCTGCCGCTCGCGCTGCTTCAGCCAGTGCTCGGCCAGCTCCCGGAAGACCTCCTCCTCCAGGGCGTTCGCCCGGCACCGCACGGGGTGGGAGCCGCCGCGCGGCGCCCAGTGGTCCTTGAGCTGCTCCGCGACCTCGGCGCTGACCTTGGTGCGGCGCAGCATGAGGTGTTCCAGCTCCTCCGCCCTCGGACGGCTCGGGTCCTCGACCGCCATGGGGTCGAGGAGGCGGATCAGACCGGTGAAGGCGGGCATCTCGCCGTTGTGCGGGGTGGCGCTCGCCAGGATCAGCGCGTCGGTGCGTTCGGCGAGGAGGTCGGCGAGGGCACGGCGGTCGCTGCCCTGGTTGATCAGGTTGTGGGACTCGTCGATGACGACCGCGTCCCAGTGGATGTGCTCCAGCCACGGGCGGTAGCGCCGGGGGTTCTTGAGCGTGTCCATGGAGATGATCACGCGCTTGTAGTACGTGAACGGGTTGCGGCCCGCGGGGATCTTCCGCTCGATCCGGGCGATGCCCGCGCTGTCGAGCCGGACCAGCGGCAGGGAGAACCGCGTCCACATCTCGTGCTGGAACTGTTCGAGGACGGGCGCGGGTGTGACGACGAGGATGCGCTCGCCCCGGCCGCGCCGGATCAGTTCGCCGAGCAGCACCCCGATCTCCAGGGTCTTGCCGAGTCCGACCACGTCGCCGATCAGCAGCCGGGGCCGCAGCGGGTTCGCCAGCGCCTTCTCCGCGGGGCGCAACTGGTAGTCCATGCGGTCCAGGAGGAACCCGTCGGTCAACGCCAGGCGCCGCTCCCGCTGGGGCAGGGGCGTCTTGCGCAGCACGGCCTCCAGGAAGAGGCGGCTGCGGCGGAAATGGGGCGAGCCGTCGGGGATGAGCCTGGTGTTCTCGGGGCGCAGGACGCGGGGCCGGTCCATCGTGGGGGCGAGGAACCGGGCTTCCTGTCCGCGTACGAGGTCGGAGGCGCCGACGGCCTCGATCAGGAACTCGCCGGGGCGTACCTGCCTGCTGTTGCGGACCATCCACTCCTCGTCCCGTACCTCGATCACCGTGCCGGCGGGCGGCGGTCCGTCGGGTGCAGGCATGAAGGGGTCCTTCCGGGTCGTGCGGGGCGTGGTCGAGAGTAGCGCCGTGGTGGTGGGTGACGGACGGCCGCGTGCGGGTTCGGGCGGGCGGTCGTGGCCGGGCGGGCGGCTGGGGCGGGGCGGGTGGTCGTGGCAGGGCGGGCGGCGAGGGCGGGACGGGCGGTCGTGGCCGGGCGGGCGGTCGTGGCCGGGCGGGCGGTCGTGGCCGGGCGGGCGGTCGTGGCCGGACGGGCGGTCGTGGCCGGGCGGGCGGCTGCGAGCGGGTGGGCGGGCGGGCGGGCCCGCTGTCGCTATGCGGTCCCCGCCCGGGCCGGCCGGCCCGTGATCACCGGTCGGCCCGCGCTCACAGGTCCCCGCGGTGCGCGTACCGCTCGCGGATGCGGGCCGCGACGTTCCGCGCGGCCCGGGGAGCGGACTGCGAGGTACTCGAAGCGGTGGCGGCCGGCTCCTCCGTGGCGTCGCGGGGGCGCGGCGGCGGGAGCGGGTAGCTCGTGGGTGCGGGCCCCGGGACTCCGGAGGGCCCGGCCTGCGGTGCCGGTGCCACGGGCGGGGCCGGGTCGGGGTCGACGAGCGTCGGCGGATGACCGCCGGGTGCGTGCGGGCCGCCGGGTGCGTCCGGGCCGTCGGTGGCGTCCGCGGCCCACTCGATCTCGTCCGTGTCCACGATGCCGTAGAAGCCGGGGGCGTCCTCCGCCCAGGGCGCGTCCGGCGCGTCCCCCCGGTCGACGGCGTGCTGCGCGAGCTCCTGGACGGCGGGGTCCGCGTGGTCGGCGAGGGCCCGCTGCGGCAGCTCCGGGGTGAGCCCCGCCTCGGCGACGCGGGCCCGGAGCTGGGCCGTGGCGGCTTCGAGCGTCAGACCGGCGTCGGCGAGCAAGGTGAACAGGCTCTCCTGTACACCGTCGAGATCCGGCCGCTGGGAGGGACTGGCGACGAGCACCTGGGCCAGCAGCGGAAGGAAGGCCAGATCGACGCCGTCCCACTTGGGCGGTGACATCAGCGGCATGACGGGATACGGCGGCCTGCCCGTCAGCGCGAAGAAGAGAGTGGCTCCGAGGGCGTACACATCGGCGGGTTCCTCGACGTGCTTGGTGTCCCTGAGCTGCTCGACGGGCATGTAGGGGCGCGTGCCCATGAGGTCGCCGGTCCGGGTGAGCGCCTGGCTGGACTGCCGTTCGGACAGCACCGCCAGGCCGAAGTCCAGCACCACCGGGCCGTCCGGGCCGAGCACGACGTTGCTGGGCTTGAGGTCGCGGTGCAGCAGCTTCGTCCCGTGGATGGCGCGCAGGGCGTCCACCAGGGCCAGCCCGAGCGCCGCGTACGGTCCGACGCCGAGCGGACCGGACTCCTTCACCAGGACCTGTAGGGAGGGACCCGCGACGTAGTCCATGGCGAACCACGGCTCGGCGGCCTCCGGATCGGCCCCGCGCAGCGCCGGAACCCGGTCGCTGACGACCGAGCGGACGGCGTCGACCTCACGCGCGAACCGCTCACGGGCCTGCGGCTGGTGGTCCAGCAGCCGCGGCAGGATCATCTTGACCACCACGAGGCCGGCCGGATCGGCCTCCTGGTCGTGATCGGGCTCGATCAGGCGGTAGGCGGCGGCCATCTCGTCGGGGAGGCGCTCCAGGGGGATCCTGCGCGCCAGATAGGCGACGCCCATGCCGCCCGCACCGAGCCGGGCGAGCAGTTCGAACGGCCCCACCACACGCGGGTCGGCCTCGGTGTCCAGCGGCTCCATCGGCGCTCCCGTACCCCCACGCTCTCGTCACGGCCTTCACCTCGGCCACACTGCCGTCGGCCAGTCTACGGGCTGTGGCGAAACGCACACGGACGGCTGAGAAGCACCACCCGGACGACCCGAAGTACGGTTGCCGCGCTGGCCGTTGGCCGGCGCTGCTACAGGGTCGCGGCACCTGATCATGTGCCGTGTACGTACGGGGAGGAGCGGCAGACGAGTCGGGCTGTACGCCGGGTTCTGTTCCGCTCAGGGAGCGATCACGCTCTGACCTGCATGTTTGCGGGCATCCGGCGGCTGGTTCAGCCCTCTGGGACTTCTCAGGGACTTTCGGCCGAGTCCGTGAACCAGGCCTCGATGGCGGACAGTCCCCGGGCACCGGCCTGCGGCATGAAGTGCGTGTATGTCCGGAGCGTGAACGCCGGGTCGGAGTGCCCCATCCACTTCGCGAGCGAGACGATCGACTCACCGGCTTCGAGCATCACCGAGGCGTACGTGTGACGCAACACATGGAAGCCGTGCTCGCGACTCGGCTCCCATACACGCGACGGCTTCTCGCCCGGCTGCCGCTCAGGCAGCGGCGGGATAACTCCCACTTCGGCGAGCGCGGGCTTCCAAGCCTTGGTGTCCCAAGTCGTGCGGTTGATCGGGCCGCGCCGCCCCGTGTAGACGAGCAGCCGGACCGTCACCTTGCGCCGGTCGTCGCGTGCGAGGTCGGGCTCCTCGGGATCCAGCCACGGCAGGGTCACTTCGATGGGTTCGAAATGCTCCTGATGCGTGAGGATCCGCTTCGCGATCGCCTGGGGCAGAGGCGCGTCGCGTTCCTTGCCCCCCCCTTGGGCGGACCGAAGTACAGCTGCGACTTGTACATGAGGATCTGCCTCTCCACGTGCACGAAGCCGTCACGGACATCGTCTGGGCTGAAGCCGAACACCTCACCCTGCCGGAGTCCGCACCCGACCCCGAGGTCGACCGTGATCCGATACCGGGCGGCCAGCGCCTCCCGTACGGCGTCGACACGGTCCTGCTCCCAGGCGCGAGCCTTGCGCTCCGGCTTCTTCGGCGGCTTGATCGAGCTGTTGCCCTTGCAGCTGCCAGAAGCGTCCCTTCGATCTGGTCCTGCGGGACGTGAGGGGCACTACCACGCTCGGCCGCCTCAAGTTCGACCAATGGGTCCTCGGCTTCGCCTACGACGGCAGCCGGCGCGTCGACTATGTCTCCAGCATCGAGAACATATGGGTCCAGCCGATACCCACCGAGGACGCCACGAAGTGGCGGATCGGCCAGCACTTCCACCACAGCGTCAACGCATCCAGCAGCGATGCGGACCCGCAGGTGACCGCGCCGCAGACCGTGAACCGTGAGGAACTGCTCGGCGTGTGGGACACCCAGCCCCACTGGAGCCTCACCTACACCTCCCCGGACAAGGGCGCACTGTTCGACCAGGGCAACCAGCAGCGCGTCTTCTTGACCGTCGCGATGGACCTGAGTGCCAGCTCCCCCAACTCCGCCCCCTTCACGGGGGGAAGCAACGTCTACAACTCGAGCGTCCGCTACGACTACGCCGGACCGGTCGCGGGCAAGCACAAGGGCACCGTCTTCACCAAGGCCCGTGTGGAACTCGTGATGAGCCAGAGGGACCCGGCGGTCAACGAAAGCGCCATGCACATCTACGACGCCCTGAACCGCCCCGAGCGCACCTTCCCCTCCTGGCCGCCCGGAAAGAGCGTCCCGGGATCGAAGGAACCCCTGCGCCGAGTCGTCGATCCGAAGAAGATCGAAGACAATCGCAAGAAGTCCCTCAAGGAATGCAAGAAGGTCTGGGGCGACTACGCCGGCAG
The DNA here is from genome assembly GCF_044762405.1 of Streptomyces sp. NPDC097107. Classification (NCBI taxonomy): domain Bacteria; kingdom Bacillati; phylum Actinomycetota; class Actinomycetes; order Kitasatosporales; family Streptomycetaceae; genus Streptomyces; species Streptomyces sp. NPDC097107. The sequence continues at coordinate 571,992 of NZ_JBIWEF010000001.1, forward strand.
CGGCCTGGAGTGCGACGAGTACCCCTTCGCCTCGACCAAGGAGGGGTCCACCAAGGGCGACAACCGCTTCTCCGTCCGGCTGATCGACGGCAAGGACAACCGCAAGGGCGGAGAGCGCCTCAACGAGATGTACACCCTCAACCGCGTCCTGGACGACGACCCCTTCTACGTGAAGATCACCAACTAGCAGGAAGACACCACTGACCATGGCGCTTCTCGCCGAACACAACGTCACCGCCACCCCCGGCCGCCGCGTGCTGGAGGTCTACGACGCGGACGCCTACCTCGGCGACGAAGCAGCCATGGACGCCGCGGAGACACAGGTGGTGGCCGGCAACGGCTACCACCTGTACCTCCTCAGCCTGCAACCGGACATGAAAGTCCAGATGGCGATCCGCATCTGGGACACACCACCCGCCCCGCCCGCCGAGGCCGAAGGCCACACCGAGGTCAGCCTCGAATCCGAAACAGGCATCCTGGTCATCGGCCAACTCGACCGCGGACCCGCCGACGAGATCACCCTCCCCCGCCCCGGCGTCTACGAAGGCCACGCCTGGTGGCAGAACCGCCAAGCAGCAGCTGACTACTACAACACCACCCTCGACCGGCTCACCGACGACTCCCCCGAAGACCAGCTCACCGAAGCCTGGAACAACTGCCCCGTCACCGAACGCTACGTCCTCGACCTGGCCTACACCCGCGAACCCGAAGCCACCGACGACGATGATCAATAGAAGGGGCTCTTCTTCGGCGCCCTCGCGTATGTTCAGAGGTCGACGGACACCGACAACGAGAGTGTCCGTCGTCACCGACTCCGGACGGCTTCCCTCTCTGTCAGCCTTGGGTGAGACATCCCGCTCTGTCGGGTTGCCTGAGAGGGCGCGACAGGAGAATCACCCCTTATGACCAGCACCGAACCCGTCGGGTCCGACCCGGCGCCGAGGCCGAAGCGCCGCACTTTTACCTCGGAATACAAGCTGCGGATCGTCGCCGAGTACGACGCGGCGCCCAGGAACGAGAAGGGCGCGGTCCTGCGCCGGGAACGGCTCTACCACTCGCATGTCAAGGAGTGGCGGGCCGCCCGGGATGCCGGGGCCCTGGAGAACCTGGTCGACCGGCGGACGAGCCCGGCCCGTGCGAAGAAGTCCGCCGCGGAGGTGGAGAACGAGAAGCTGCGGCAGCAGGTGGCGCGGCTGGAGAAGGACCTGGCCCGGAACCAGGCTGCTCCCGAGGTGATGGGAAAAGCTTCCGCGCTCTTGGAAATGATCTCCGAGAGCGCGGACTGAAGCCTGCCGTCGGCCCCGTCGTGGACGAGGCATTCACCGATGTCCAGGACCAGCTGGGCGTCTCGGCCGCGTGCCGGCTGACCGGCCGCTCCCGAGCCACCCACTACCGCAGTCTCAAGCCCCCGACGGTCCGCGCACCCCGCTCCCAGGTGCAGGTGCAGCCCTCGGCCCTGACGGGCCAGGAGCGGGCCGCGGTACTGGAGTTGATGAACGGCGACGAGTACGCCGAGATGGCGCCCGCGCAGATCTGGGCCCGCGAGCTGGACGCCGGGCGCTATCACTGCTCGATCTCGTCGATGTACAGGATCCTGCGCGAGCAGGGTCAGTCCGGTGAGCGCCGGCGGCAGGCCGCCCACCCGGCCAGGGCGGTGCCCGAGCTGGTCGCCACAGGGCCCTCGCAGGTGTTCACCTGGGACATCACCAAGGCGGCCGGACCGGCCAAGGGCGTCTGGTATCACGCCTACGTGGCCTCCGTCCCAGATCAGAGGCCCTTTCCCAGGCAAAGCCGCAGGTAGCGGCAGACGAGTCGGGCTGTACGCCGGGTTCTGTTCCGGTGGGTCCTCGCGGGCCCGCCGGCGACGGCCATCCATCTAGGACCGGCGTTGCCACCGGTCTCGTGCGGTCTACCCGCGGACTCGGGCGGGCAGCCCTCGTACGTCCGCGCAGAGACACCGGGGTGTCTCCTTTTGACCTTGCTCCGGGTGGGGTTTACCTAGCTGCCCAGGTCGCCCTGGGCACTGGTGGTCTCTTACACCACCGTTTCACCCTTACCCGGCGCCGAAGCGCCGGGCGGTCTGCTTTCTGTGGCACTGTCCCGCGGGTCACCCCGGGTGGCCGTTAGCCATCACCCTGCCCTGTGGAGCCCGGACGTTCCTCGGGAAGTCCCGCAAGGGACTCCACGCGGCCGCCCGCCCGGCTCGTCTGCCGTGTGGACCATGGTACCGGGCGTGCGCGCCGGCTCGGGCCCGTGGCCGCCGTGGCCAGCACCGAGCCGGCCAGGATCAGGGCGGAGGCGGCGATGACGCCGGGTGTCAGGGTCTCGTGCGATCGATCCCGGGCCCGAGTGGATGTGCCCGCCCCGGTGGGCGATGGCCTCCAGGCCGCCGACGGTGACGCCGACCGTGAACTCGTCGCGGGCGTGCGGGGCGTAGACGTGGCGGTCGGTGGGGGCACCTCCCGCGCGAGCGTAGCCGAGCGTGGGGGAGGGCGGTGAGGAGGTCGAGGGGCGGGCCGTGGGCGAGGAACCCCTCCAGCAGGACCTCCGCCTGCGTCAGCGGCTCGTGGGCCATGGCAGTCATGTCACGCCCCTCCTTCGGTCGCTCGCCAGACTGGGACACCGGCTGATCACCTGTCCGAGAGATCGGGAACCGTTCCCTCGATCGTGGCACACGATCACGCCGACCGTCAGAAGCCGGACCGGCGCGCTTGACCCTGTCGCAACGTCAACGTTTCTACTGAGGTCATGCGGATCGGAGAACTCGCCGACACCGTCGGCGTCACCACGCGGACCGTGCGGCACTACCACCACCAGGGCCTGCTGCCCGAGCCGGAACGGCTGGCCAACGGCTATCGGACGTACACCCTGCGGCATGTCGTCGTGCTGGCGCGGATCCGTCGGCTGACCGAGCTGGGGCTCGGTCTGGCGGAGGTGCGGGACGTGCTCGTGGACGAGGCCGGGAAGGATCTGGCCGAGGTGCTGGCGGAACTGGACGCGGATCTCGCGCGGCAGGAGGCGGCGATCCGGGAGCGTCGGGCGCGGCTGCGGGCGCTGCTGGAGGCGGAGGGCGGGTTGCCGGCCGAGGGGCCGGTCTCGCCGGAGCTGGCGGAGTTGTTCGCCGGAATGGGGGACGTCTCCGGCTCGCCGATGGCCCTTCGGGACCGGGAGATGCTGGCGTTGCTGGAGAGCACGATGGCACCGGAGGACCGGGAAGGGCTGCTGGCCGCGTTGCGCGGTGCCCTGGGTTCGCCGGAGGCGGTGGCGCGGGCCCATGCCGCGTACGCGCTGCTCGACGAGCTGGCGGACACCGGCGCCGACGATCCGCGGGTGGCGGAGACGGCCCGGGTGCTCGCCGAGTGCCTGCCCGCCGAGCTGTTGCCCGAGGAGGACGTCGTACTGGACTCCGGTGGCGGTTTCCTGGGCGCCCTGTACGCCGATTTCGCGCCCGGGCAGGCGGAGGCGATCCGGCAGGCCATGGAGATCGCGTCGAGGGGGCGGCGGTCGTGAGGGGGCCGTCGTTCGTCACCGTCCCGTACCTCCTGGTGCGGCACGAGCTGCGGCTGCTGGCGAGTCTGTGGCTGTGGGCGGCGCGGCGGACCGACGGGGCGGCGGCCGGCGGATCGGCCTTCGGGTACGCGCGAGGGCAGGGCGCGATGATGTCCGGCTTCGCGTTCGTGTGCGTGATCGAGACCGTGATGATGTCCGTGCTGCTGCGGGACTGGCCCACCGTGCACCACGTGGTGCTGGTGCTGGACGTGTACACCGTCGTCTTCGTCATCGGGCTGCACGCCGCGTCCGTGGTCCGTCCGCACGTCCTGGACCCGGGCGGCGGCACGCTGCGGATCCGCCGGGCCGCGCACGTCGACGTACGGATACCGCTGGAGCGGATCGCCTCCGTGCGCCGCGAGCTGCGGACCACGCACGAGCGGGTGGACGGGGAACTCGATCTCGCCGTCGGGGCCCAGACCTCCGTGACGGTCCGTCTCGCCGAGCCCGTCGCCCACGTCACCTTCCTCGGGCGGCGGCGCGAGGTGCGCGTCGTGCGCTGCCACGCCGACGACCCCGGCGCTCTCGTACGGGCCGTCGAGCGGGCGCGGGAGGGGCACGCCGTACCCTGACCAGGAGCCTTGGAGCTCAGTAGCTCAGTAGCTCAGGAGCTCGGAGTGAAGGAGTACGTGTGCTTGTCCTGCTGCCGCCGTCCGAGGGGAAGGCCGCGTCCGGCCGGGGCGCCCCGCTGAAGCCGGAGTCGCTGTCCCTGCCGGGGCTCACCGCGGCCCGGGAAACCGTGCTCGGTGAACTGGTCGAGCTGTGCGCCGGTGACGAGGAGAAGGCGCGCGAGGTGCTCGGGCTCAGCGAGGGGCTGCGCGGCGAGGTCGCCAAGAACACGGAGCTGCGGACGGCGGGTGCGCGTCCGGCCGGGGAGATCTACACCGGTGTGCTGTACGACGCCCTGGACCTGGCCTCGCTGGACCCGGCCGCCAAGAAGCGGGCCGCCCGCTCGCTGCTGGTGTTCTCGGGGCTCTGGGGCGCGGTGCGGGTGACCGACCGGATTCCCTCCTACCGGTGCTCGATGGGCGTGAAGCTTCCCGCCCTCGGGGCGCTGGGGGCTTACTGGCGGACGCCGATGGCCGAGGTGCTGCCCGAGGCGGCCGGGGACCGGCTGGTGCTGGACCTGCGTTCGTCGGCGTACGCGGCCGCGTGGAAGCCGAAGGGGAAGGTCGCCGGGCGGACGGCGACCGTGCGGGTGCTGCACGCGCCGACCCGCAAGGTGGTCAGCCACTTCAACAAGGCGACCAAGGGGCGGATCGTACGCGGCCTGCTGGCGTCCGGGACCGCGCCCGAGGGTCCGGCGGAGCTGGTGGAGGCGCTGCGGGACCTGGGGTACGAGGTGGAGGCCGAGGCGCCCGCGAAGGCGGGGAAGCCGTGGTCGCTGGACGTGCTGGTGGCGGACATCCACTGAGCGGATCGGAGCATTCGTTGCGCGCGTTGCATGGGTTGCATGGGTTGCAACGGTCATTGCGCAGACTGCTCTGCGACGGCACGATGAAGCCATGAGCTCACCGCTGCCCCCCTCTCCCGCCGCCTCGGTCCTGGACCTCGCCCCCGTCGTGCCCGTGGTGGTCGTCGACGACCTCGCCGACGCCGTGCCGCTCGCCCGCGCGCTCGTCGCCGGCGGGCTGCCCGCGATCGAGGTGACGCTGCGGACGCCGGTCGCGCTCGACGCGATCCGCGCGATCGCCGGTGAGGTGCCGGGCGCGGTCGTCGGCGCGGGCACGGTCATCACGCCGGGGCAGGTGGGGGACGTCGTCGCGGCCGGGGCGCGGTTTCTGGTGAGTCCCGGGTGGACGGACGTACTGCTGGAGGCGATGCGCGCGTCCGGGGTGCCGTTCCTGCCGGGGGTGTCGACCACCTCGGAGGTGGTGGCGCTGCTGGAGCGCGGGGTGCGGGAGATGAAGTTCTTCCCGGCCGAGGCCGCGGGCGGCACCGCCTACCTCAAGGCCCTCGCCGCCCCGCTGCCGCAGGCCCGCTTCTGCCCGACCGGCGGCATCACGCCGGGCTCGGCGCCGGAGTACCTGGCGCTGCCCAACGTCGGCTGTGTCGGGGGCAGTTGGATGCTCCCGAAGGACGCGGTGGCCGACCGTGACTGGGGGCGCGTGGAGCGGCTCGCCCGCGAGGCGGCGGGGCTCAGCGCAGGTGGGACGTGTCGTTGAACAGGCGGACACTGGCGCCGCCGTCCGCGTAGTACGCCACCGCCGACAGCGACGCCGCCGACAGTTCCATGCGGAACAGCGACTCGGGCGGGGCGCCCAGGGCCAGCCGTACGAACGTCTTGATCGGCGTCACGTGGGAGACCAGCAGCACCGTGCGGCCGGCGTAGGCCGCGGCCAGCTTGTCCCGGGTCGCGGCGACCCGCGCGCCGGTCGCCGCGAAACTCTCGCCGCCGCCGGTCGGCTCCGCGTCCGGGGAGGACAGCCAGGCGTCCAGGTCGTCGGGGTACCGCTCGCGCGCCTCGGCGAAGGTCAGCCCCTCCCAGGCGCCGAAGTCGGTCTCCCGCAGGCCCTCCTCGACCGCCACCTCCAGGCCCAGGCGGGCGGCGACGATGCCGGCGGTCTCGCGGGTGCGGGCCAGGGGTGAGGCGACGACCGCCTGGATCGTGCCGCGCCGGGCCAGGCTCGCGGCGACCTTCTCGGCCTGCTCCCGGCCGACGGACGACAGGGACGGGTCGCTGCCGCCGCTTCCGGAGAACCGCTTCTGCGGAGTGAGGGGCGTCTCGCCGTGCCGGAGCAGGACGAAGGTGGCGGGTGCGCCCATGTCGGGCGGCCCCCAGCCGGGCGAGGCCACGGTCTTCGCGGCCCGCACGTCGGCGTCGGCCGCGGCGTCGGCGGAGGGGCGCGGGGCAACGGCGGTCTCGGGGCCGGGGCCCGTCCGTGGCGAGGCCGCGGTCGTCGCGGCCCGCACGTCGGCGTCGGCCGCGGTGCCGGTGTCGGCGGAAGGGCTCGGGGCAACGGCGGTCTCGGGGGCTGTCCGGGCCGACTGGGCGATGCGTTCGCCCACGGCGGCACCGTCACCGGAGCCGGAGGCTCCTCGCTCCGCGTCCGGCTCCGCGCCCGGCTCCGTCTCCGTGCCCGGCTCCGTCTCCGTGCCCGGCTCTGCGCCCGGCTCTGCGCCCGGCCCCGCGTCCGGCTCCGTGCCCGGCTCCCTCTCCGTGTCCGGCTCTGCGCCCGGCCCCGCGTCCGGCTCTGCGCCCGGCCCCGCGTCCGGCTCTGCGCCCGGCTCCGTGCCTGGCTCCGTGCCCGGCTCCCTCTCCGTGTCCGGCTCTGCGCCCGGCCCCGCGTCCGGCTCCGTGCCCGGCTCCCTCTCCGTGTCCGGCTCTGCGCCCGGACCCGGCACCGCGCCGGGCTCCCCGTCAGCCGCGGCCCGGGCGTCGCCCGCGTCCAGCTCCGCCGTCGACAGGGACGGCGACCACTGCTCGCCGCGCGCCCCCGCGTCCATCGCCTCGTTGGCCAGACGGTCGGCGTGCTTGTTGCTCGCGCGGGGGATCCACTCGTACGTCACCCGACCCGGCGGGAAGACGCGCGCCGCCTCGGCCGCCAGCGGCTTCATGTCCGGGTGCTTGATCTTCCAGCGGCCCGACATCTGCTCGACGACGAGCTTGGAGTCCATGCGCACGTGGACGGCCGCGTCCGGGTCCAGCTCCCTCGCCGCGCGCAGGCCGGCCAGCAGGCCCCGGTACTCGGCGACGTTGTTCGTGACGACCCCGAGGTACTCGGCGGCCTCGGCCAGGGTCTCCCCCGTCGCCGCGTCCAGCACCACGGCCCCGTAGCCCGCGGGCCCCGGGTTGCCCCGCGACCCGCCGTCGGCCTCGACGACGAACTCCCGTACCGGACCGGCCGCCGAAGCCGTCACCGCAGCTGCCACCGAAACCGCCCTACAGCCCGGAGTCGGCCGTACGCACCAGGATGCGGCGGCAGTTCTCGCAGCGGACGACCGTGTCGGGCGCCGCCGAGCGGATCTCGCTCAGCTCGGTGATCGCCAGCTCCTGGCGGCAGCCCTGGCAGCTGCGCTGGTACAGCTTGGCCGCGCCGACGCCGCCCTGCTGCTCGCGCAGCTTGCCGTAGAGCTTGAGCAGGTCGTCGGGGACCGAACCCGCGATGACCTCGCGCTCCTTGGTGACCGAGGCCGCGTCGCGGTCCAGCTCCTCGACGGCCGCGTCCCGGCGCGCGGCGGCGTCGTCGAGCTTGCCCTGCACCGCGCCGACCCGCTCGGTCAGCTCGGCGGCCCGTTCCTGCGCGGACTCGCGGCGCTCCATCACCTCCAGGACGACGTCCTCGAGGTCGCCCTGCCGCTTGGCGAGGGAGGCGATCTCGCGCTGGAGGTTCTCCAGGTCCTTGGGGGAGGTGACGGCGCCCGAGTCGAGGCGCTGCTGGTCGCGGCCGGCGCGCTGGCGCACCTGGTCCACGTCCTGCTCGGCCTTGGTCTGCTCGCGGGCGCAGTCGCTCTCCTCGGTCTGCGCGGCCACGAGCAGGTCGCGCAGCTGCGTGAGGTCCTTGGTCAGCGACTCGATCTCGGCGTGCTCGGGCAGGGACCGGCGCTTGTGCGCGAGCTGCTGGAGCCGCACGTCGAGGCCCTGGAGGTCGAGGAGTCGGATCTGATCGGCGGGCGCGGCTTTCAGTTGGGGGCTCCCATTGTGTCGGAGGTCGGGGCGGACGCCGCGTGGGCGGTCCAGGGGTCGGTGACCGTCTTGGAGACGTGGACCCGGAGGTCCCAGCCGTGCCGGTCGGAGATCTCGTCGAGCTGGGCCGCGCCCAGCTCGCACCAGGGCCACTCGGTGGCCCAGTGCGCCGCGTCGAGCAGCGCGAGGGGACTGTGGGCGCGATCCGCGGTGAACTCCGAGACGGGGTGGTGGCGCAGGTCCGCGGTGAGGAACGCGTCGACGCCGGCCGCCCGTACGTGGTCGAAGAGGCTGTCGCCGGAGCCGCCGCTGACGGCGACCGTGCGGACGGTCGCCTCCGGGTCACCGGCGACGCGGATGCCCTGCGCGGTGGCGGGCAGCCGCTCGGCGGCGCGGGCGGCCAGCTCGCGGACGGTCAGCGGGTGTTCCGGTTCGCACACCCGGCCCAGGCCCCGGCGGCCCGCGGGGTCGGCCGGGTCCGGCACGAGGGGGCGTACGACGCGGAGGCCGAGGGCGCCCGCCAGCGCGTCGGAGACGCCCGGGTCGGCGGTGTCGGCGTTGGTGTGGGCGACGTGCAGCGCGATGTCGTTCCTGATGAGCGTGTGCACCACGCGGCCCTTGAAGGTGGACGCCGCGACCGTCGTCGTTCCGCGCAGGTACAGCGGGTGGTGGGTGACGAGCAGGTCGGCACCCAGCTTCACCGCCTCGTCGACGACCTCCTGGACGGGGTCTACGGCGAACAGGACCCGGGAGACCTGCTGGCCGGGCTCGCCCACGACGGTGCCGACCGCGTCCCAGGACTCGGCCCGCTCGGCGGGCCACAGGTTCTCCAGCGCGGCGATGACTTCTGACAGACGGGGCACGCAGGCAAGGCTACCTGGCTGATCTGTGCCGTTGTACCCGCGGCGGGCTCCCGTCGCCGCCCCCCGCTCCGGCACAGCACACACCCCGCCGCTCCCTCAGCCGAATCGTTCCTGTGCCACACGTACGTGTGATGGCTACGACGGCCGGTCCCCCGCCCGTGCGTGCGAAAACTACCTTCGTCGCCGGAGGTGACCGAACGATGACAGTCTGTGCGATCGAGCCTTTGGCGGGCCCCGGGAACGGCGGCCCCCCGCGGGCGGGCTGCAGCATCACCGCGGAGGGCGCCTACGCCGCGCGCCTCGCCCCGAGCGGAGACTCCTGGTTCCCGGAGCGCTGGACCCTGGACGGTCCCGAGCCGTACGCGGTGCCGCTGCCCGGCAACCAGCCGGAGGAGCCCGGCACCGAGGTGCAGCCGATGGGCGACGGGCGGGTCCTGGTCCACCGCGTCGCGGCCGGGCGGCACCTCTTCGCGCTGCTGTACCCGACCGGGCCCGGCACCGGTGAGCTGCCACTCGGCGCGGTGGAGTGCCCCGAGGACACCACCGTGCTGCGGCTGCTGCCGCCGGTCCCGGGCGGCGAGCGGGCGTACGCCCTGGCCGTCGGCCCGCGGGCGACGGTGCTGTGGCAGGTCGCGGGCGGCGCCTTCGGGCCCGAGCGGCTCGCCGAGATCCCCGGCCGCTGCTCGGGCGGGGCCTGGCTGGACCGCACCGGCCGGATACTGGCCGTCGACCGGGAGACCGGGGGCCGCACCAAGGCGGTCGTGGTGGACCTGGAGCGGGGCGGCGAGGTGTCCCCGCTGCTGCAGATCGCCGCGGACAGCGACGACCGGATACTGCTGGCCGATCCGGACAGCGGGCTGGTACTGATCCGCTCGGACGCGCCCTCGCCGGGACAGGGCCGGCTCGGCTGGGGGGTGCTGGGCAGCACACTGCCGGTGCGCTTCCCGGAGTGTCTGCGACTGCCGGACTGCGTCGTGACGCCGTTCGCGATCCAGCCCGGCCAGGCGCTGACGCCGGAGCGCTGCGCGGTGGCGCTGCGCGTGGACGGCGCGTTCGGCAGCCGGCTCGGGGTGTGGCGGCCCGCCGAGCGGCGGGTGCGTCACCTGCCGGCCCCCGAGGGGTGGTTGACGGGCGCCGGGCTGTGGACCGCGGACGGGGAGCTGCGGCTGCCGTGCTCGACACCGCGGTCGCCGTGCGGCGTGGCGCGGCTGGGCGCACCCGACGCGGGCGGCGAGCGGGCGAAGGATGCGGAGGAAACGGCTCCGCACGAGCCCGGCGAACCCGGGGAGACGGACACTCCGACGCCCGCTCCGCAGCGTCCCGTACCCCTGCAACAGGCCCCGCTGGCACGGCTTGTAACGAAGTAGTGCCGGTTCGCGTGGCCGCCTGGATCCGGGCCGAGGTGTGCCGGTTACACTCGCCCGGCTGTAGGAAAGATCATGTTGACGGGGTGAATTCCTTCCGATGAACGACGCCAGCACGACCCAGCCGATACAGGCCGACGGTGCCGACGTTCGCGAGACCGACACCGGCCACGGCCGGCACCGAGGACCGGTCTCCAGTCAGGACGGCGCGGCGACTCCACGGGGCCGCCACCGCAAGCCGGCCGTAGTGTCCGAGACGGCGGCCTGACGGCACGTCGAGAGGCACGGCAGAGGCACCCGAAGCAAGTAGCAGGCAAGCGGCTCCGGCCCCGTTCGTCACTGCGACGGACGGGGCCGATGTCGTCATCCGTAGCGGACGACGGTGTCGGCGAGGACGGGGGCGTCGTCCCGCTCGACGGCGCTCACGGCCACCCGCACGGAGCCTCCGCCGCCGGGCACCGGGCCGCCGGCGCCCGCGACCGAACCGCCGACGCCCGCGACCGAACCGCCGTCGCCCTCGACCGAACCGCCGACGCCCTCGACCGAGCCGCCGCCCTCCCCCGCCGGGCTCCCGCCGTCCGGCGCCGCGGACCGCCACATGCGCACCCGCTGCGTCTCACCCGGGTACCCGACCCCGGCGAACCGCGTGCGGTACTCGCGCACCCGGGTCACGTCACCGTCCAGCAGCGTGTCGACGACCGCCTTGAGCGTGCCGCCGTAGGTGCACAGCCCGTGCAGGACGGGCCGGTCGAAGCCGGCGCGCGCCGCGAACTCCGGGTCGGCGTGCAGGGGGTTCCAGTCGCCGCAGAGCCGGTAGAGCAGGGCCTGGTCCTCGCGTACGGGGCGCTCGACCACGTGGTCGGGCGGCTCGGCGGGCTGCGGCGCCGGGCGCCCGGACGGTCCCCGCACACCGCCCCACCCGCCCTCCCCGCGTACGAAGATCTCGGCCTCGTCGGTCCACAGCGGCCCGTCCGCGTCGGTGACCTCGGTGCGCAGGACGAGGACGGCCGCCGTGCCCTTGTCGTACGCGGCGACGATGCGGGAGGCGGCGCTCGCCCGTCCCCGCACCGGGACGGTCCGGTGCAGGCGCAGGTGCTGTCCGCCGTGCAGGACGTGCGCGAGATCGACGTCGACGCCGGGCATGGCCAGGCCGCCGATGACGCCCGGGGGGCCGCCGCCCGCGACCGTCGCGAAGCTCGGCAGGACGTGCAGCCGGGATTCCAGGGTGTAGCGCAGCTCGCGGGGGTCGGCGGCGGGGAGACCGGCGCCGATGCCGAGGTGGTAGAGCTGGACGTCCTTGTGGTCCCACGCGATCTCGCGGACGCGGGGCGCGGCGGCGAGCGCCTCGGCCGCGTCGATCGGCATGACCCTCCCCGGTACCGGCACCATGGACAGCCACGACCGTACGGGACGCCGCCCGCTCATGCGGCCCCGTGGAGGAGCCGGCCGGCACGATCCGCCGGGTGCCGGCCGGCGAGACGGTCGTCGGCCCCGCACTGGCCGCCGCCGCGCTCAGTGCGGGCCCCAGCCCGCTCACCGCCCGTGAATGCGACGTGCTCAGGGCGTCCGCGGACGGCGCGACCGTCGCGGACATCGCCGCGGCCCTGCACCTGTCGGAGTCCACGGTCCGCAACTACCTCTCGGCGGCCATCGGCAAGACCGCCACCCGCAACCGCACGGAGGCGCTCCGCGAGGCACGAAGGCAGGGGTGGCTCTGAGGCCGCCGCCGGCCAAAGCGTGCGTGCGTACGTGCGGGATGGGTCGGGGCGGGCGGGCCGCGGCTACCCCCGTAGTCCGCGCTTCGTCCGCTCCCCCGCCGGCAGCCACACCCGCATCAGCACCGCCCCGGCGACCAGCACCGCCGCCGCCGTACGGAACACCAGCGCGTACCCGTCCGTCAGCTCCTCCGGTCCGGCGCCCTCTCCCCCGGCCCGTGCCGCCGCGATCGTCGACATCACGGCGAGTCCCAGCGAACCGCCCATCGTCCGGGAGGTGTTGACCAGCCCGGAGACCAGTCCGGCGTCCCCGGCCGCCGCACCCGAGATGGCCAGCGACGCCAGCGGGGTCGCCGCCAGCCCCGCGCCCAGCATCATCAGTACCCCGGGAATCATGATCGCGGTCACGTACCCGCCGTCCGCGGTCATCGTCGACTGCCAGCCGAAGCCGACGGCCGCCACGAGCGTGCCCAGCACGGCCACGTTCCGCGCCCCGATCACCGGCATGAACCGCGGCGCCGCCTTCGAACCGAGTACGACCGCGAGCGAGCTGGGCACGAGGGCGAGACCGGCCTCCAGCGGGGAGTAGCCCAGCACGTTCTGCGCGTACAGCGTCATGAAGAACCACATGGCGAACATCGACGAGCCGGACACCAGCATCGCCACGTTCGCCGACGCCACCGAACGCAGCCGCAGCAGCCCGAGCGGCATCAGCGGCGCCGCCGTCCGCGCCTCGACGAGCAGGAACAGCGCGAGCAGCGCGAGCCCGGCGAGCAGCGGCACCAGCGTCGCCGTCGCGGCCCACCCCTCGGACTCGGTCTGCGAGATGCCGTAGGCCAGGGTGGCCAGGCCGGCGGTGACCAGGAGCGCGCCGGGCAGGTCCAGGCGCCGTCGTTCACCGGCCCGGCTCTCGGTCAGCCACAGCACGGCGCCGGCCAGCACCACCGCGCCCACCGGCACGTTGATCAGCAGCACCCAGCGCCACGACAGCCCGTCCACCAGGACGCCGCCCACCAGGCCGCCCGCGGCGCCGCCGCCCGCGCCCACCGCGGTCCAGGTCGCGATCGCCCGGGCCCGCGCCGCGCCCTCCGGCACCGCCGCGGTCAGGATCGTCAGGGTCGAGGGTGCGAGCACCGCCGCTCCCAGTCCCTGCACGGCCCGCGCGGCCAGCAGCTGCCAGCCCTCCTGGGCGAGTCCGCCGCCCAGCGAGGCCAGCGTGAACAGTCCGAGCCCGACCAGGAACATCCGCTTGCGCCCGTACAGGTCGCCGGCCCGCCCGCCGAGCAGCATGAAGCCCGCGAAGGCGATGGCGTAGGCGTTGACCACCCACTGGAGTCCCTGCGCACTCAGTCCGAGGTCGGCCCGCATCGACGGCAGGGCGACGTTGACGACGGACACGTCGAGTACGACCAGGAACTGTCCGGCGCACGCGAGCGCCACGACCAGCCAGGTGGGTGGCGTGCGGCGCGGGGATATTCGGGCGGTGGCGGTGCCGGTGGCTTCGAGCATGGGTGTCATGGTCTCAACCCGGAGGCGCCCCTTGCATCGGTATTTGGTCCCCGGACGGTCCTAGGTCTCCGGTCGGTCTCCGGTCGGTCTCCGGCCGCGTGGGCCCCGGTCGGTCTCCGGTCGCTGGGTCTCCGATCGCGTGGGTCTCCGGTCGGTCTCCGGTCGCTGGGTCTCCGATCGCGTGGGCCTCCGGTCGGTCTCCGGTCCTTGGCTCGGCCGTCTCCCCAAGGAAAGGTCAAGAATTCGTTAGGGGCTCGAAGCAACGGAATAGTTGCCCCGGCGCACGAGGTTCAGCCTGCACACACCTCGCATCGCACATCCGCACCGCATTCGCCGGCTCCCCGGCCTGGAGGCCTCACCCCATGTCCCACACGACGACCGACGAGCCCGCCCGGAAAGCGAGCGGGACCACCGTCCCGGTGCTCGCCTTCGCGGGCATCGTCGTCGCGGTGATGCAGACCCTGCTCGTCCCGGTCATCAAGGACCTGCCGAAACTCCTGGACACCACACCGGGCAACGCGACCTGGGTACTGACCTCGACGCTGCTGTCCGGAGCCGTCGCCACGCCGATCATGGGCCGGCTCGGCGACCTCTTCGGCAAGCGCCGCATGCTGATCGCCAGCCTGTCGGTGATGGTGGTGGGCGCCCTGGTCAGCGCGTTCACCGACACCCTGCTCCCGATGATCGTCGGCCGTACCCTCCAGGGCTTCGCGATGGGCGCGATACCCCTCGGCATCGGCCTGATGCGCGACATGCTGCCCCGCGAGCGGCTCGGCTCGGCGATGGCCCTGATGAGTTCCTCGATCGGCGTCGGCGGCGGCCTGGCGCTGCCCGCCGCGGCCCTGGTCGCACAGCACACCGACTGGCACGCCCTGTTCTACGGCGCCGCCGGCCTCGGCGTCCTCGCCATCGCCCTGACCCTGCTGGTCGTACCGGAGTCCCCGCTGCGCGCCAAGGGCTCCTTCGACCTGCCGGGCGCGCTCGGGCTGGCGGCCGGTCTGGTCCTCTTCCTCCTGCCGATCACCAAGGGCAGCGACTGGGGCTGGTCGTCGCCCACCACGCTCGGCCTGTTCGCCGCCGCCGTCGTGGTCCTGCTCCTGTGGGGCCTGATGGAGCTGCGCGTCAAGGCTCCGCTGGTCGACCTGCGCACCACGGCCCGCCGCGAGGTGCTGCTCACCAACCTGGCCTCGATCATGGTCGGTGTCTCCTTCTACGTCATCTCGCTCGTCCTGCCGCAGCTCCTCCAGCTGCCCTCCGAGACCGGCTACGGCCTCGGTCAGTCGATGGTCGTCGCGGGCCTGTGCGTGGCCCCGCTGGGCCTGACGATGATGTTCACCGCGCCGGTGTACGCCCGCCTGTCCGCCCGCTACGGCCCGCGCACCACCCTGATCCTCGGCCTGGTGATCATCGGGATCGGCTACGCCGGCGGCCTCGGCCTGATGAGCGCCGCCTGGCAGACCGTCGTCACCTCGGTGCTGATCGGCGCGGGCATCGGCCTCGCCTACTCCTCGCTGCCCGCGCTGATCATCGGCGCGGTCCCGGCCTCGGAGACGGGCGCGGCCAACGGCCTCAACACCCTGATGCGGTCCATCGGTACGTCGGTGTCCAGCGCCGTCATCGGCATGGTGCTCGCCAGCTCCGCGAACGACGTCGGCGGTGTCGCCGTCCCCACCATGGACGGCTTCCGCGTCTCCTTCCTGATCGCGACCGCCGCGGTCGCCGTCGGCCTGGCGCTGGCCTTCTTCCTCCCCCGCCGCCGCCCGGCGACGACCACGCAGCTGCGCGCGAGCAGCGAGGAGGACGCCAACCTGGCCCGCGCCGAACTGGCACTGGCCGGGGAGAGCCCGGCCGGGGAGGCGCCGCGCGGTTTCCGCGGTCGGGTACTGGCCGCCGACGGCGCACCCGTCGCCCGTGCCAAGGTCACGCTGATCGACCGGCACGGCCGCCAGGCGGGCGCGACCCTCTCCGCCGGGGACGGCAGCTACGCCCTCGCCGTCCCCGCCGAGGGCCCGTACGTCCTGGCCGCCCGTGCCGCCGGCCACGGCCCGCTCGCCCACTCGGCCACCCACCCCGGCGCGGACCGCCCGGTCGACCTGGACCTGGCCCTGCCGGGCGAGACGGTCTCCGCCTGACCCGTACCGTCCCAGCTCCCGCACCCCCTGTCGCACCGCGCGGCGGGGGGTGCGGCAGCATGGAGCGCCGGCACACCCGCACCACGGCACACCCGCACACCCGCACACCCGCACACCCGCACACCCGCACCACGACACACCCGCACCACGACACACCCCACACCTGCACACCTGCACACCTGCACACCCGCACACCCGCACACCCGCACACCCGCACACCCGCACACCTGCACACCTGCACACCTGCACCACCGAAAGGACCCTCGCATGTCCGCGGCACCCGCGCCCGACATCCTCGCCGCCTTCGAGGCCGCGAAGGGGTTCATGCCCGCGCACGAGGGCCTCGCCCTGTACGCGGCGGCCGTGGAGGCCGGCGGGCTCGGGCTGCCGCTGCTCGAGGTCGGCACCTACTGCGGGCGCTCCACCGTCCTGCTCGCCGACGCGGCCCGCGGGGCCGGGGTGACCGCGCTCACCGTCGACCACCACCGGGGCAGCGAGGAGCAGCAGCCGGGCTGGGAGTACCACGACCCGGAGACGGTCGACCCGGAGCTGGGCGTGATGGACACCCTGCCCGCCTTCCGCCGCACCCTCCACCGGGCCGGCCTGGAGGAGCACGTGGTGGCCCTCGTCGGCCGCTCGCCCCGGGTCGCGTCGGCCTGGAACGCGCCGCTCGGCCTCGTCTTCGTCGACGGCGGCCACACCGACGAGCACGCGAACGCCGACTACGAGGGCTGGGCACCGCACGTGGCCGACGGCGGCCTGCTGGTCATCCACGACGTCTTCCCGGACCCGGCCGACGAGTTCACCGGCCAGGCCCCGTACCGCGTCTACCTCCGGGCTCTCGCGTCCGGCGCGTTCACCGAGGTCTCCGTGACCGACTCGCTGCGCGTCCTGCGGCGAACGGGCCCGGGGATCTGAGGGCGCGGTCTAGAGTCGCTGCGTGTCGTACACAGGCCCGGATTTCGATCCTCCCCAGCCCCGCCGTTCCCCGCTGCGCCGCCCGCTGACCGTGGCGATCGCCGCGCTCGTGCCCGGGGCGCTGCTCGGGTGGGGCGTGTACGCGGCGGTCGGCGGCTCGGACGACGGCGGGAGCGGTGCGGACCGCGCGGGCGGCGTGCGGACGTCGCAACCGCCGTCCTCCAGTGGTCCCGCGGCTCCCACCGACGACGCCAAGAGGCCCACGGGCACCTCCCCCTCGGCGACCACGGCCAAGCCCTCCCCCTCGAACTCGAAGTCCGCACTCCCCGCGGCGTCCGGCCCCCTCAAGGGCAAGGTCGTCGTCATCGACCCGGGCCACAACCCCGGCAACTTCCAGCACCCCTCCGAGATCAACCGCAAGGTGAACGTCGGCACGCACTGGAAGGAGTGCGACACGACGGGCACGGCCACCAACGCGGGCTGGCCCGAGGCGAATTTCACCCTGGACGTGGCCCGCCGGCTGCGCACACTCCTGGAGGAGCAGGGCGCCACGGTGAAGCTGACGCAGGACGACGACCGTTCCTACGGACCGTGCGTGGACGAGCGGGCCCGGATCGGCAACGAGGCGGAGGCCGACGCCGCGCTCTCGATCCACGCCGACGGATCGGGCAGCGGCAACCGCGGCTTCCACGTGATCCTGCCGGGGCCGGTCCGGGACGGCGAGGCCGACACCCGGGCCATCGTCGGCCCGTCCGCCGAACTGGGGCAGCGCATCGCGGGCAACTTCGTGCGGGCCACGGGCAGCGCGCCCTCCAACTACGTTGGTGGCGGCACCGGTCTCGTCACGCGCACGGACCTGGGCGGTCTCAATCTGTCAACGGTCCCGAAGGTGTTCATCGAGTGCGGCAACATGCGCGACAGCAAGGACGCGGCGCTGCTGACCAGTGGTGCCTGGCGGCAGA
This sequence comes from Streptomyces sp. NPDC097107, assembly GCF_044762405.1. NCBI lineage: Bacteria > Bacillati > Actinomycetota > Actinomycetes > Kitasatosporales > Streptomycetaceae > Streptomyces > Streptomyces sp. NPDC097107. The sequence goes on from NZ_JBIWEF010000001.1 coordinate 589,631, forward strand.
AAGCGGCGCAAGGGATGTCTGAGGGAATCGTGAGTTTCCTGCGCGGGTAGCGATCAGCGCTCGGATCCCTGCGGACAGCCCCGACGTGCGGACGATAGTGTCGTCCGCACGATGAGGGGCCACCCCCGCGCTTCACTCCGGAACCTGACGGCGACATGGTGACAGCGACGCCTCTACCGACGACGAGACGACCTACGAAGGACCTGAAGTGAATATCCGCTCCCTCACTCGAGGCGACGGCGTGGTGATCGGAGCAGCGGTGTTGCTGTTCATCGCGTCGTTCCTCGACATCTACGCGTTCGACGGTGCTCCGGACAGCGCCGAAATCCCCAGCCTGTGGGGCAGTGGGCCGGTCGTGCTCGGTGTGGTCCTGGCGGGCATCATCGGCGCGGCGCTGATCATCGTGGCCCGCGCCCTGCCGCAGCCCAAGAAGGTGGCGGGCCTCGACCTCGGCCAGTTCGGCGTCGCGTTCACGGTCTTCGCCGCCTGGAGCGCGCTCGGCAACATCTTCGACCCCGCCGGCGCCTTCGACGGCGACGGGGGCCTGACCGACGACCTCGGTGCGGGCATGGGCCTGATCCTCGCGCTCGTCGCCACGCTCGTCATGGCCGCCGCGGCCATCGCCACCCCGCTGGTCCCGGCCCTCAAGGGCTCCCTGATCCCGGCCGCCCGCCCGGCCGCTCCGCAGCCCTACGGCGGCCAGCCCCAGGGTGGTTACGGCTACCCGGGTGCCCAGCAGCAGCCGTACGGCGGCCAGCCGGGGCAGGCCGGCCCCGGTCAGCCCGGTCAGCCGGGCCCGTCCTTCGGCGGCCAGCAGCAGCCGGGCCAGCCGCAGCCGGGTCAGCCGCAGGCCCCGCAGCCGCAGCCGCAGCCGCAGCAGGCGCAGGCTCAGCCGGCCGGGGACTTCTCGCCGTTCTGGTTCGCCGTGCCGGTGCCGCGTCCGCTGTTCGCGGAGGACGGCTCCCCCACGCCGATCGCCGAGCTGGCGCCGGGCACCTGGTACCTGGCCGTCGAGCAGCGCGGCGCCAACCTGGTCGCCCAGACGCAGGACGGCCGCCGCGGCGTACTGCAGGACACCTCGGGCATCCAGCGCGGCTGACCGCGCCGGTCCGCCCGTTTCACGTCAACGGCCCCTCGCCCACCGGTACTTCCGGGCGAGGGGCCGTCGGCGTAGGTATGAGCCGTAGGTTTCAAACAGGCATCCGGGGCCAGACGGAAGGCATGTCCCCTCGAAGTCGCAGTGGTTCCAACTCCGCCGGGACGGCCGTCGCGGTGATCGCGGACATCATGGCCGTCATCCTCGGACTGTGGATCCTGATGTATCTGTTGGACGCGAACCGGGCCAACGACCTGGTGCAGTTCGTCCATGACGCGGCCAACTGGCTGGCCGGCTGGTCACGAGACCTGTTCACCTTCGACGAGGCCTGGGCCCGGGTGGTGGCCGGCTACGGACTGGCAGCCGTGGTCTACCTCTTCATCGGCCACGCCATCGCCAACCGCCTCGGCCGGCGCTGACGCCTCGCGGCGGCTAGACGCAGCAGTCCGGGTCGAGGCCCTTCGGCAGGCGGTCGCCTGAGAAGACCTGGCAGGTGGCCTCGTGGCCGCCGAGCGCGGCGACGGCGAGGAGCAGCGAGCCGGCCGTCCAGGCGGTCAGCTCGCGCGGCCAGATCGCCTCGTCCTCGAAGACGTAGCCGGTCCAGTACAGGCCGCTGTCCGGGTCCCGCAGGTGCTGGATCGACTGGAGGATCTCCAGGGCGTGGTCGGACTCGCCCACCGCCCACAGGGCGAGGGCCAGTTCGGCCGACTCGCCGCCGGTCACCCACGGGTTGGGGACGACGCAGCGCACGCCGAGGCCCGGGACGACGAAGCGGTCCCAGCTCTCGACGATGCGGGATTTGGCCTCGGTGCCGGTCAGCGCGCCGCCCAGCACGGGGTAGTACCAGTCCATCGAGTAGCGGCCCTTGTCCAGGAACCGCTCCGGGTGGCGGCGGATGGCGTGCCGCAGCGCGCCCGCCGCCAGCTCCCAGTCGGGCTGCGGCTCTTCGCGCTGCTCGGCGATGGCGAGCGCGCAGCGCAGCGCGTGGTGGATCGAGGAGCTGCCGGTGAGCAGCGCGTCCGTGGTGTCCGTGCCGTCGTCGTCGCGCCGCCAGCCGATCTGCCCGCCGGGCTGCTGGAGGCGCAGTACGAACTCGACCGCCGCGTGGACGACGGGCCACATCCGGTCGAGGAACGTGTCGTCGCCGGTGGCGAGGTGGTGGTGCCAGACGCCCACGGCGACGTAGGCGACGAAGTTGGTCTCCCGGCCGCGGTCGGTGACGTCGGCGAAGTCGCCGTCGGCGTAGGCGGCGTACCAGGAGCCGTCCCGGTTCTGGTGCCGGGCCAGCCACTCGTACGCCCGCTCGGCGGCCTCGTGCTCGCCGGCCGCGTCCAGGGCCATGGCCGACTCGACGTGGTCCCACGGGTCGAGGTGGTGTCCGCGGAACCACGGGATCGCGCCGTCCTCGCGCTGCACGGCGAGGATGCCTCGGACGGTGGCGGCCGCCTCGGCGTCGGTGAGGACGCCGGGCAGGACCAGGTGTTCGGTGCGGGACGTGGTCACGCGGCGTCCACCCGCGGGAGGTGGGGCTTGGTCGCGTACGCCACGAAACTCTTTCCGATCAGCGGGTTCAGCGCCTGCTCGGCGACCCTCGTCGCCAGCGGCTTCTTCATGATGTCCCAGACCAGCAGCTTGTGGTACGCCCGCACCGGCAGCGCCTTGTCGTTGTCGACGCCGAAGGCGCACTTCAGCCACCAGTACGGCGAGTGCAGCGCGTGCGCGTGGTGGGTGCCGTAGGGCCGCAGGCCCGCCTCGCGGATCCGGTCGAGGAGCTGGTCCGCCCGGTAGATGCGGATGTGGCCGCCCTCGACCTCGTGGTAGGCGTCGGAGAGCGTCCAGCAGACCTTCTCGGGGCCGTAGCGCGGCACGGTGATCGCGATGCGTCCGCCGGGCTTGAGGACACGGACCATCTCGGCGAGGACGCCCTTGTCGTCGGGGATGTGCTCCATCACCTCGGAGATGATGACGACGTCGAAGGACCCGTCCGGGAAGGGCAGGGCCAGCGCGTCGCCCTCCATGGCGGTGGCGGTGGCACCGGCCGGGGCCTCACCGGCCTCCTTCATCGCCGCGAACCACTTGGCGACCTCTCGGATCTCCTCGGCGTTCTGGTCCAGCGCGACGACCCGGGCGCCGCGCCGGTAGCACTCGAACGCGTGCCGGCCGGCACCGCAGCCGAGGTCCAGCACGCGGTCGCCCGGGGCGAGCGGGAACCGGGAGAAGTCGACGGTCAGCACGTGGCCCTGCTTTCGGGGTAGACGCCGGTGTCACTGGTCGCACTGGTCGGGGCCGCGGGAACGGCCCGCGGGGTGGTCGGGGAGGAGTGGCCGATGGCCTCGCGGTAGCGGGCGGCCGTCCCCTCGGCGGCCCGGGCCCAGGTGAAGTGCCGCAGCACGCGCTCGCGTCCGGCCGCGCCGAGCCGGGCCCTCAGTTCACGGTCGCCGAGCAGCCGGTCCAGTCCGGCGGCCAGCGCTCCCGCGTCACCCGGCGGCACCGCGAGGCAGGTCTCCCCGTCGGGTCCGGCGACCTCCGGGACGGCGCCGCCGGTCGTGGCGAGCAGCGCCGTGCCCGTCGCCATGGCCTCGGCGGCCGGCAGCGAGAACCCCTCGTACAGCGACGGCACGCACGCGACCTCGGCCGAACGCACGAGAGCGACCAGCTCGGCGTCCGAGATGCCCTTGACGAACTCGACGGCGCCTTCGAGGCCGTACCGCTCGATCGTCTGGGCGACGGGGCCCTCGGCGGGCCGCTTGCCGACGACGACGAGGTGGGCCCGGGGGTGCTCGACGCGTGCCTTCGCCAGCGCCTCGACGAGGAAGACCAGGCCCTTGAGCGGCACGTCCGCGCTGGACGTGGTCACGATCCGGCCCGGCACCCGCGGCACCGACGGGTCGGGCGAGAACAGGTCGGTGTCGGCGCCGATGTGGACGACGTGGATGCGGTCGTCCCGTACGCCGAGGTGGTCGATGATCTCCTGCCGGGAGGTGCCGGAGACGGTGAGCACGGACGGCAGGCGGCGCGCGACGCGCTTCTGCATGCGGGTGAAGGCGTACCAACGGCGCACGGAGTACCGGCGCTTGCGGCTGTCGGCGGCGTCGAGTTCGAGTTGCCGGTCGACGGTGATGGGGTGGTGGATGGTGGTGACGAGGGGTGCGCCGACGTCGCCGAGCAGCCCGTAGCCGAGGGTCTGGTTGTCGTGGACCACGTCGAAGTCGCCGCGGCGGGCGCGCAGATGGCGGCGGGCGCGCAGCGAGAACGTCAGGGGTTCCGGGAAACCGCCGGTCCACATCGTGCCGACCTCGAGCGCGTCGATCCAGTCGCGGTACTCGCCGCGCTTCGGGGTGCGGAAGGGATCGGGGTGGCGGTAGAGGTCGAGGCTGGGCAGCTCGGTGAGGGACAGCCGCTCGTCGTGGCCCTCGTCGAGGACGGGATAGGGCTGGGCGCCGACGACCTCGACGCGGTGGCCGAGGCGGGCCAGTTCGCGGGAGAGGTGGCGGACGTAGACGCCCTGGCCGCCGCAGAACGGGTTTCCCTTGTAGGTGAGGAGTGCGATGCGGAGCGGTCGCAAGCCGTCGGCGGCGGGCTCCGGACGGGGACCCGCCCCACTGGCCTCAGCGGTCACTCCGGGCCCCCTTCTCACTGCGCCGTCCCGCGACATTACGCCGGGACGTTAATCTAGAACAAGTTTCAGACTTGATCGTTCGGAGGGTCCGAATCTACCGGCAGGTAGGGGCGCTGTGACGAGTGGATCAGGTGATTCACGCCACGGCAACGGGGAGAAGGTGGCCAAGGTGGACGACCCGGGAACGGAAGCCTCCGGTACTTCCGGTACGACCGGCCCCGCGCGCCGCTCCGCCGTCGCACCGCCCCTCACCGAGCGGCAGCGGGAGCGCCGCCGACGCATCCTGCGGGCGACCGCCCGACTGGCCTGCCGGGGCGGCTTCGAGGCGGTGCAGATGCGCGAGGTCGCCGAGTCGTCGCAGGTCGCCCTCGGCACCTTGTACCGCTACTTCCCGTCCAAGGTCCATCTGCTGGTCGCCACCATGCACGACCAGTTGGAGCGGCTGCACGGCACCCTGCGCAAGAGCCCGCCGGCCGGCGAGACGGCCGCCGACCGGGTCGCCCAGACCCTGATGCGGGCCTTCGGCGCGCTGCAGCGCGAACCCCGGCTGGCCGAGGCGATGGCCCGGGCCCTGACCTTCGCCGGCCGCGGCGTCTCCCCGGAGGTCGACCAGGTCTCCCGCCAGACCACGGCGATCATCCTGGACGCGATGGGCGGCCTGGAGAACCCCACCCCCGAGCAGCTCTCCGCCATCCGCGTCATCGAGCACACCTGGCTCTCGACCCTGATCACCTGGCTCGCCGGCCGCGCCTCCATCGCCCAGGTGCGGGTGGACATCGAGACGGTGTGCCGGCTGATCGACGTGACGGAGGCCGGGGCCCGCGGGCAGGCGCCCCGGGGCGGCCCCGTTGCCTCCGGGTAAAGTGGCGGCGTCGCCATCACGCCCGTACGGGGGGAAGCCGGTGCAATTCCGGCGCTGACCCGCAACCGTGAGCCGTCCACCGAGGCCCCCTGAGGACCTGCCCGGGCGGTGAGCCGGACTGCCCCGCGCGGACGTGACCGGCTCACGTGCCCGGCACCCGCCGGCGCACGGGCACCGTCGAGGCATACGGGGCCGAGCCGCCGGGGGTGCCCCGTGCTGCCCGGCCCCGCACAGGGAAAGGCACCCGCCGCTCATGAACGTCCGCCGTCGCAGCAGCGCCGCGGCCCTCGCCGCCATAGCCGTGATCGGCGCCGCCGCCGCGCCCGCGGCCGCCGCCGATCCGTCGTCCTCCCCGTCCGCGTCCGCCCCGTCCGCGCCCGAGTCCTCCGGGCTGTACGGCACGGCCGACCCCCAGTACGACGGCGTCTGGCGCCAGTCCCTCGCCCTGCTCGCGCAGGACACGGTGGGCGTGGTCCCCTCGCCGAAGGCCGTCGGCTGGCTCACCGGCCAGCAGTGCGACAACGGCGCCTTCGCCCCGTACCGCGCCGACCCCGCCAAGGCGTGCGACGCCAAGACGACGGTCGACACCAACAACACGGCCGCCGCCGTCCAGGCGCTGTGGGCCGTCGGCGGGCACGGTGACGTCGTCGAGTCCGCCCTCACCTGGCTGAAGTCCGTACAGAACAAGGACGGCGGCTGGGGCTACACCCCCGGCGGCCCCAGCGACGCCAACTCCACGTCCATCGTCATCGGCGCCCTGACCGCCACGGGCAGCGAGCCCGAGCAGGTCGTGAAGGACGGCAAGTCCCCGTACGACGCCCTGCTGACGTTCGCCCTGCCCTGCGCCGAGGACAAGGGCGCGGGCGCCTTCGCCTTCCAGCCCGACGAGGACGGCAAGCTGCTCGCCAACGCGGACGCGACCGCGGCCGGTGTCCTCGGCGCGCTCGGCAAGGGCCTGGTCACCGGGGCCGGCAAGGCGGCGGGCGACGCCACCTGCACCGACGCGAAGAAGCCGACCCGCGAGCAGGCCGCCGCGAACGGTGCCGCCCACCTCGCCGAGGCCGTCGCCGAGGACGGTCACCTCAAGTCGGCCCTCGGCGGCTCCGCCGACCAGCCCGACTACGGCAACACCGCCGACGCGGTCGTCGCGCTCGCCGCGCAGGGCGGTGCGGAGAAGGCCGCCAAGCCGCTGGCCTGGCTGCAGAAGAACGCCGCGAAGTGGACCGAGCAGAGCGGCCCGGCCGCCTACGCCCAGCTGATCTTCGCCGCCCACGCCGCGGGCACCGACCCGCGCGCCTTCGGCGGCACGGACCTGGTGGCAGAGCTGAACGCGACGGGGCCGAGCCCGCAGGGGGGCGAGGCCAAGGACAGCGCGACCGTGGGCGCCGAGGACGCAGCGCAGGAGAACGACGACAAGGACGACTCCGGCTTCGGCGTCTGGTGGTTCGTCGGCGTCTGCCTGGTCTTCGGTATCGGCATCGGTTTCCTGCTGAGCGGCCGCAACAAGAAGCAGCAGCAGTGACCCGCCGCGTCGTTCTCCTCTTCCTGGCCGCGTTCCTGCTGATCGGGAGCGCGGGCCAGGCGCAGGCCGCCGGTTACCGCTACTGGTCCTTCTGGGACCGCGACGGCGACCGCTGGGTCTACGCCACCCAGGGCCCGTCCCTCGTCCGCCCCTCCGACGGTGACGTCCAGGGCTTCCGCTTCGCGGTGAGCGAGAACTCGGACGACGCGGCCCAGCCGCGCGGCGCCGCGGACTTCGCGTCGATCTGCGCGAAGACACCGGCCGAGGCCGGCAGCAAACGCGTCGCCCTCGTCCTCGACTTCGGCACGGCGTCCGACGCCCCGTCCGGCGAGACCCCGCCGGCCCCGCGCACGGCCTGCGCCCAGGTCTCCCCCGACGCGACGACCGCCGACGCCCTTGCCGCCGTGGCGGGCCCACTGCGCTACAACACCAACGCCCTGCTGTGCGGGATCGCGGGCTACCCGCAGTCGGGGTGCGGGGAGCAGGTCGCGCAGCAGGGAAAGGAGAAGGACGACTCGACGGCGCCCACCGCGGCCCCGGGCCAGAAGGACACGTCGGACGACGACGGCCCCGCGGTCGGCCTCTACGCGGGCGTCGCCATCGTGGCAGCCCTGGCCGGAGCAGCGACCTGGCAGGCGAGGCGGCGCAGGAATGCCACCGACTGATCCCGCGGGCAAGCAGTCTGCGGGCACCCGCCCCACACCACACCAGCCGACAGACACCCGCCCCACACCACCCCAGCCGGCGGGCAGTCGTGCCGCTGGGGCGATGGGGGTCCCCCCGCTCGAGCCGAGCCGGGAGCGGGGGAGGGTGGGCGCAGGCGGCACCCGGCAAGCGCCGGCGAGCGTCCCCACCCCCCGCCACCGCCCCGGGACCCTCCACCCCGGCGCCTGGTGGCTCTGGGCGCTGGCCCTCGGCACCGCCGCCACCCGCACCACCAACCCCCTCCTCCTCGCCCTCCTCATAGCCGTCTCCGCCTACGTGGTGACCACCCGCCGCCCCCACGCCCCCTGGTCCCGCTCCTACGGCGCCTTCGTCAAGCTCGCCCTCGCCGTCCTCCTCATCCGCCTCCTCTTCACCATCGTCCTCGGCTCCCCCATCCCCGGCACCCACACCCTCGTCACCCTCCCCGAAGTCCCCCTCCCCGACTGGGCGCAGGGCATCCGCCTCGGCGGCCGGGTCACCGCCGAGGGCCTCACCTTCGCCCTGTACGACGCGATGAAGCTGGCCACCCTCCTCATCTGCGTAGGCGCCGCGAACGCCCTCGCCAACCCCTCCCGCCTCCTCAAGTCCCTCCCCGGCGCCCTGTACGAGATGGGCGTGGCCGTCGTCGTCGCCCTCACCTTCGCCCCGAACCTCATCGCCGACGTCCAGCGCCTGCGCGCCGCCCGGCGTCTGCGCGGCCGCCCCGACAAGGGCGTACGGGGACTGCTCCAGGTCGGGCTTCCGGTGCTGGAGGGCGCCCTGGAGCGTTCCGTCGCCCTCGCCGCCGCGATGGACGCCCGCGGCTACGGCCGTACCGCCCAGGTCCCCGCCCCGGTGCGCCGTACCACCGCCGCCCTCACCCTGGGCGGCCTGCTCGGCGTCTGCGCGGGGACGTACGGGCTGCTGACCGCCGCGGGCGGCACGTACGGCATCCCCGTCCTCCTGGCCGGCGTCGCCGCCGCGCTCGCGGGCCTGTGGCTCGGCGGCCGCAGGACGGTCCGCACCCGCTACCGCCCGGACCGCTGGGGCGCCCGCGCCTGGCTGGTCACCGCCTCCGGCGCGGCCGTCGCGGCGCTGATGTTCCTCGCCGCCGCCCGCGACCCGGCGGCACTGCGTCCGGGCGTGGTCCCGCTGGTCGCGCCGTCCCTCCCCCTGTGGCCGGCGGCAGCCGTACTGATCGGCCTGCTCCCGGCGTTCATCACCCCCGCCCCCCACCCCGTACCCGTCAGGGAGCCGTCGTGATCCGCTTCGAGGATGTCTCCGTGACGTACGACGGAGTGGCCGAACCCACCGTCCGGGGCGTCGACTTCGAAGTCCCGGAGGGCGAACTCGTCCTCCTCGCCGGCCCGTCCGGCGTCGGCAAGTCCACGGTCCTCGGCGCGGTCGGCGGCCTCGTGCCGCACTTCACCGGCGGCACGCTGAGCGGCCGGGTCACGGTGGCCGGCCGCGACACCCGCACCCACAAGCCGCGCGAACTCGCCGACGTCGTCGGCACGGTCGGCCAGGATCCGCTCTCCCACTTCGTGACGGACACCGTCGAGGACGAGCTCGCCTACGGCATGGAGTCCCTCGGCCTGGCCCCGGACGTGATGCGCCGCCGCGTCGAGGAGACCCTCGACCTGCTGGGCCTGTCCGACCTGCGCGGCCGCCCCATCGCCACGCTCTCCGGCGGCCAGCGGCAGCGGGTCGCGATCGGCTCGGTCCTCACCCCGCACCCGCGGGTACTGGTCCTGGACGAGCCGACCTCCGCGCTCGACCCCGCCGCCGCGGAGGAGGTCCTGGCCGTCCTCCAGCGCCTCGTCCACGACCTCGGCACGACGGTCCTGATGGCCGAGCACCGCCTGGAGCGCGTCATCCAGTACGCCGACCAGGTCGTCCTGCTCCCGTCCCCGGGCGCGGCGCCGCTCCTCGGGCCTCCGGCGGACGTGATGGCCGTGTCCCCGGTGTACCCGCCGGTGGTGGGCCTGGGCAGGCTGGCGGGCTGGTCCCCGCTGCCGCTGACGATCCGCGACGCCCGCCGCCGCGCGGCCCCGCTGCGGGACCGGCTGGCCGGCCGGGAGATCCCGGACCACACGCCGCGGGCCGCCACGCTCCCGCCCCTCCCCGCCCCGCGGCCCACCGCCTCCCGTTGGCGGCGCCGCGCGAAGTCCCCGGAGCCGGCCGCCGCCCCCTGCCCGTACGCCGCCGAGGTCCGCTCCCTCGCCGTCCGCCGGGACCGGATCCAGGCGCTGCGCGACGTCGACCTGACCGTCTCCCCCGGCGAGACCGTCGCCCTGATGGGCCGCAACGGCGCCGGAAAGTCCACCCTCCTCTCCGCGCTCGTCGGCCTCGTCGAACCGTCCGCCGGTTCGGTACGCGCGGGCGACGCCGTACCGCACCGCACGGCCCCCCGCGACCTGGTGCGCCGGGTCGGCCTGGTCCCGCAGGAGCCGCGCGACCTGCTGTACGCCGACACGGTCGCCGCCGAGTGCGCGGCCGCCGACCGGGACGCGGAGGCGGCCGAGGGCACCTGCCGCGCCCTGCTCACCGAGTTGCTCCCCGGCGTCACCGACGACACCCACCCCCGCGACCTCTCCGAGGGCCAGCGCCTCACCCTCGCCCTGTCCGTCGTACTCACCGCCCGCCCGCCCCTGCTCCTCCTGGACGAGCCGACGCGCGGCCTGGACTACGCGGCGAAGGCCCGGCTGGCGGGCATCCTGCGCGCTCTGGCCGCCGAGGGGCACGCGATCGTGCTGGCCACGCACGACGTGGAGCTGGCCGCCGAGCTGGCCCACCGGGTCGTGCTGCTCGCCGAGGGCGAGGTGATCGCCGACGGTCCGGCGGCGGACGTGGTGGTGGCCTCGCCGTCCTTCGCACCGCAGGTCGCCAAGGTGCTGGCGCCACGGAAGTGGCTGACCGTCGCACAGGTCCGGGAGGCGCTGGCATGACCGGTCCCCGACGTGATCGCCAGGCCCGCGCCGTCCGCCTCGGCCCCCGTTCCGTCGCCGCTCTCCTCCTGGTCAGCGCGGTGGGCGTGGCCGGCTTCGGCTGGCCCTTCCTGGCTCCGCCGGACGCCTCGCTGAACGCGCACGCCCAGGACGCGCCGTGGCTGTTCGCCGGCCTGCTGGTGCTGCTGGTGGCCGTGGTGGCGGCGACGATCTCGGAGTCGGGCCTCGGCCCCAAGGCGGTGGCGATGCTCGGCGTCCTGGCGGCCGTGGGCGCGGCACTGCGGCCCATCGGTGCGGGCACCGCCGGCCTGGAGCCGATGTTCTTCCTCATGGTCCTCAGCGGCCGGGTGCTCGGCCCGGGCTTCGGCTTCGTCCTCGGCTCGGTCACGATGTTCGCGTCCGCGCTGCTCACGGGCGGGGTGGGCCCGTGGATGCCGTTCCAGATGCTGGCGATGGGCTGGTTCACGATGGGCGCGGGGCTGCTGCCCTTCCCCGACCGCCTGCGCGGACGCCCGGAACTGCTCATGCTCGCCGCGTACGGCTTCCTGGCCGCGTTCGCCTACGGCACGGTGATGAACCTGGCGGGCTGGACCTTCATGAACACGCTCGCCTCGGACATCGCCTTCGACCCGGACGCGCCGATCCCCGACAACCTGGCCCGCTTCCTCGCCTACTGCCTGGCCACGTCCCTCGGCTGGGACGGCGGCCGCGCCGCCGTGACGGTCGTGCTGACCCTCGCGCTCGGCACCCCGGTCCTGAAGGCACTGCGCCGGGCCACCCGCCGGGCGGCCTTCGAGGCGCCGGTCACGTTCGAGCGGCCGGCGAGGTGAGCCGCCCCACGTGACCGAGGGCGCCGACTGCGGCGGCACCCCGCCCGCGACGCCGATCGCGCCGCGGGGCAGGGCCTTCGTGCGGAGCGGCGCGCTCACGGGAGGACGTGCGCCGGGTGCGCCTACGGGAGGACGATGTCGCGGCCCGGCCCGCCTTCGACGGTGTCCTTTCCGGGGCCGCCACCGACGAGGTCGTCGCCGCCTTCGCCGTGCAGCATGTCGTCGCCGGGGCCGCCGAGAACGATGTCGCGGCCGTCCCCGCCCATGGCATGGTCGTCGCCGGAGCCGGCGTACACGGTGTCGTCGCCGCCGTAGCCCTCGATCATGTCGTCGCCCGCGCCACCCCACATCCGCTGGTCGTCGCCGTCACCCATGAGGTGGTCCATGCCGTCGCCGCCGTGCAGCACGGCGGGCCCCATGACCATGTCGTTCCCGTCGCCGCCCAGCACCGTGCGTGCCGTGTGGGCATGCAGTTCGTCGTCACCGGAGCCGCCGCTGACGGTGCCGACCCCGGGAGTGAAGGCGGCGACCGTATCGTCGCCGTCGCCGAGGTGGATGTCGATCCGGTCGGGACGGGGGCCCTCGGCGGGCAGTTCGCAGACGACGGCGGTGGTGTCCTCGGCTGAGGAGTACGCGCAATGGCCGCCCGGTTCGAGCGGGACCACGTCGCGGAAGCCGATCCGCTGGATGCCGTCGCTGGTGTACATGAAGAAGACGCTGAGGTCGTTGGTGTGGCCCGCGGCGGCCGTGAAGACGATCGACTGGGTCTCCCAGTCGGCTCCGACGCGGGACTTCGCCTCGGCGGCGCTCGCGGCGGTCGCCGGGTCGAGGGCGAGACCGGCAGTGCACAGGGCCACGACGAACGCGCCGACGGCGGTTCGGTTTCGGTTCATGGAACCTCATCTCGATGGAGTGACGGTTGACCGAACGGCTTGCGTGGTGCTGGCGGGGACTCGGCCGTAAAGGCGGTCTCCTCCGCCGGCCCGAAGATGCAGGCCCGCGAACTGACGCGGCGTCATGGTAGACCGTTGCCCCTCCGGAGGCGATGGGTGGGACTCGACGGCAAGGAGTGGTTCCGGAGTCGCCGCGGGAAGGGCCGACCGCCCGAGTCCGGCAAGGGCACCGGCTCCCGCACCAGGGCGGATTCCCCGACCGCGACCCACCGCTGTGATCAAGTTTGTCTGTTTCATTGACATTTCACTGAGGAGTCGTCACTTTGGGAGCGCTCCCACTACAGCCTTACCTCTGGAAGGAGTCCCCCCACATGCGCACAACGAGTCCGTTAACCGGGCGTTCGCGGTCGGCCCTCCGCCGGCCTCTCCAGGCGCTCGTCATGCTGTTCGCCGTGGTCTTCGGCGCACTGGCCTGGTCGACCCCCGCCCAGGCCCACGGCACCATCGTCGGTCCCGCCACCCGCGCGTACCAGTGCTGGAAGACGTGGGGCAGCAACCACACGAACCCGGCCATGCAGACCCAGGACCCCATGTGCTGGCAGGCCTTCCAGGCCAACGCCGACACCATGTGGAACTGGATGAGCGCCCTCCGCGACGGCCTCGGTGGCCAGTTCCAGGCGAAGACCCCCGACGGGACGCTCTGCAGCAACAACCTCGCGAGGAACGCCAGTCTGAACAAGCCCGGCCAGTGGAAGACCACCAACGTCGGCAGCAACTTCTCGGTGCAGCTGTACGACCAGGCGTCCCACGGTGCCGACTACTTCAAGGTCTATGTGAGCAAGCAGGGCTTCGACCCCAAGACCCAGACCCTGGGCTGGGGCAACCTCGACTTCATCACGCAGACCGGCCGCTTCGCCCCGGCGCAGAACATCACCTTCCCCGTCCAGACTTCCGGGTACACCGGACACCACGTGGTGTTCGTGATCTGGCAGGCCTCGCACCTCGACCAGGCGTACATGTGGTGCAGCGACGTGAACTTCGGCTGAGCCGAGGAGCGCCGCGCACGGCACCGGCCTTCGCCGGGCGCCGGTGACCCGCCCGCCCGGCAGACCGAGCCCCGTCGGGGCAGGGGCCCCTCGGCCACCTGCCCCGACGGGGCTCCCGAGCTCGGCGTTCCGTGCCCGGGAACCCACCTCAGGCGAGGAGGGTCCGGAACCGGCGCCGGTACTCGGTCGGTGTCGTGTCAAGTCGGCGGCGGAAGGCCCGGACCAGGGTGTCGACGGTGCCGAAACCGCAGGCGGAGGCGATCCTCTCCAAGGTCGCGTCGGTGGATTCGAGCTGGTGGCGCGCCACCTCGACGCGGGCCGACTCGATGTAGGCGTGCGGGGTCGTGCCGAGTTCGGTCTTGAAGATCCGGGTGAGCTGCCGGTCGCTGACGTGGGCGCACGCGGCGAGGTCGGCGACGGTGAGCGGTTCGGCGATGTTGCGCATGATGTGGTGGCGCAGGTCCTCGATGCGCCGGGTCGTCGAGACCTGCTCCAGCGGGACACTGAACTGACTCTGTCCGCTGGGCCGCTTCAGGTACATCACGAGCTGTCGGGCGACCCGCAGCGCCACCTCCTCGCCGAGGTCGTCGGCGATGAGGGCGAGTGAGAGGTCGAGGCAGGCGCTGATGCCCGCGCCGGTCCACACGTCGCCTTCCCGGATGAAGATCGGGTCGGCGTCGACCTCGACGGCCGGATGGTCCTCGGCGAGTTGCCGCGCGGTCGACCAGTGGGTGGTGGCGCGCTTGCCGTCGAGGAGTCCGGCGGCGGCGAGGATGTGCGCGCCGACGCAGACGGACGTGACCCTCCGGGTCCGGTCGGCGAGCTGCCGCACCCGCTCCACCACGGCGGGGTCGGTGAGCGGGTGCACGCGGCGCTGGTCGTCCACCTCCACGGCGCCGGGCACGATCAGGGTGTCGATGCTCCGCGCCGAGGGTGCGGACAGCTCGTCGAAGGTCGTGTCGGGCAGGACCCGGACCCCGGCGCCGGTGGTGACCGGTGCCATGGTCTCGGCGACGAGGACCACGTCGTAGCCCGCCGCCTCCTCCGTCTCGCGCCGGGCGAGGGAGAACACCTCCGGTGGGCCGGTGACGTCGAGCAGATCGACGCCTTCGAAGAGGACTATGACGATCAGTCGTCCGACGATGCTCAAGTGACCCCCCACGCTCGGCAACAGCCATGTCGGTATCTGCATGTTAGACGACATTGCCGACACCCGGCGGTGGGCCATAGCGTCATGGGCACAGGCCACCGCACCGGTGAACCGCCCCTCCCGACAAGCACGTTAGGCGACTTCCCATGCCCAGAACGACGCTGCGCCGGCTCAACGGCTTCGACGACACCCCCGCGAAGCTCGCCGAGTCCACCCTGATCCTGGTCGACTACCAGAACACCTACACGACCGGCGTCATGGAACTGGACGGCTGGCAGGCCGCGCTCGACGCCGCCGCCCAACTGCTGGCACGGGCCCGTCAGGAGGGCACCCGGGTCGTCCACGTCGTCAACGACGGCGGCGAGGGCACCCCGTACGACGTCCGCGCCGAGATCGGCGCCATCCACCCGAGCGTCGCACCGGCCGACGGCGAGCCCGTCGTCGTCAAGAAGGTGCCGAACGCCTTCGTCGGTACGGACCTGGCCGAGCACATCGACGCCGCCGGCCACGGCGACCTGGTCATCGCCGGGTTCATGACGCACATGTGCGTGGCCTTCACCGCCCAGGGCGCCTTCCTGCGCGGCAACCGCCCGACCGTCGTGGCCGACGCCTGCGCCACCCGCGCGCTGCCCGTCGCGGGCCTGGAGCTGGACGCCCGGCAGGTCCACAACAGCGCCCTCGCCACCATCGCCGACCTGTACGGGGTCGTCGTCCCGTCCCTGAAGGAGATCTCCTGATGAAGCTGCTGCGCCCGGCCGTCGCCCTCGCCACCGCCGCCGTCCTCTCGGCCACCGTCGCCGCGTGCGGCGGAAGTTCCGAGGCCGCCACCTCCGAGGACAAGCCGTCGGCCGCCACCACGGCCACCGCCGAGAAGAACGTCGCGAAGGACACGACGACCCTGCGGCAGCTCAACAAGTTCAGCGAGACCCCGGCCACGCTCTCCGACGCCACACTCATCATGGTCGACTACCAGAACACCTATACCGAGGGCGTGATGGAACTCGACGGCTGGAAGCCGGCCGTGGCCAACGCCGAGGCCCTGCTGAAGCGGGCCCGCGAGGCGGGTACGCCGGTCATCCACATCGTCGACAAGGGCTACGACCTGAAGTCGGAGGCGGGCCGGATCATCCCGGCGCTCAAGCCGGCCAAGGGCGAGCCCGTCGTCGAGAAGAGCGTCCCCAACGCCTTCCACGGCACCGATCTCGCCGAGCAGGTCAAGAAGGCCGGGAACAAGAACGTCATCGTCGCCGGGTTCATGACCAACATGTGCACCCTGTTCACCGCCCAGGGCGCGTTCCTCAACGGCAACGCACCGACCGTGGTCGCCGACGCCTCCGCGACCCGGCCGCTGCCGCTGAAGGGCGACCCGGACGGCATTCCCGCGCAGCAGGTCCACGAGGCCGCCCTCGCCACGGTCCAGGACCTCTACGGAGTCGTGGTCCCGTCGCAGAAGTCCCTGTCCTGAGAGCCTGACTCCCCCTCAGCCCCACTCTGAGATCCCCCCACCCCGAACTCCCCCCACGCCGTTTCCCCCCCCACATCGCCAAAAGGCACTTTCGCTCACCACAGAAAGCAGAAAACGGGGCATGGCAACACGTAGAGGATTTCTGGGTACCGCGTCGGCCGTCGGGGCGGCAACGCTCTTCACCGGCCAGCAGGCCTCCACCGCCTCGGCGGCGACCGCGGGAATCACCGCGACCGACGAGAAGGCGGCACGCGACGCGATACGCGCCGTCAACACGAGAATGCGCGCGAACTACGCGACCCTCAAGAGCGAACTGACGACGCAGCTCAGTCCGGTCGTCGTCGTCTCGAACAACGCGGTCGGCGGACGCTTCACCCTCATCAGCAATGGCAAGCAGGTCGAGACCGTCGACCCGGTCCCGGAGTACTTCGAGCTCGCCAAGTCGATCGCCCACGTTCCCCTGGGGATCTTTTCGGTGATCGCCGCCTACCTCAGCGACCAGGTCCCCAACATCCCCAACGCGGACCGCATCGACCCGCACGACCTGGACATGGTCGTCACCAAGGCACCGGGCGACAAGGGCTGGATCACCCCGCTGAACGCCTTCAAGACCACGCTCCAGACGGCGCACACGAAGCTCGGCACCGCGAATCTCCCCCTGGACCTGGAGAATTCCTGCGACAAGATCCTGAGTGAGGCCGTCAAGTTCATCGACGCGTCGGTCGCGGCCCAGTCGTTCGACATGGTGTCGTTCAACCGGTTCGCGGCCACCGTCTACCCGTCCATCCGCGTCAACATGACCTTCGCCGCCACCGCGCAGATCACCGGCATCGAAGGACTCATGAAGCGCTGGCGCACACTGATCGGCGAGAAGGCGTGGAGCGACCTCTACGTCACCGTGCTGTCGATCTGGACCACGGCCGAGCTGAACCAGGCGTCCATCATCATCCGCCGCACCATGAACCAGGCGAAGGTGGACACCCACCTGATCGACCTGCCGACCGTGGAGACCCCCTCGGACCCGGTCTTCGTGGCCCTGGACAACCTCGCCCGCATCGTCCAGGACAACGTCGCCGCCGAGATGGTCTTCAACACCGATCTCAAGGTCGCCGACGCCCTCAAGGGCAAGGAGGACCTGCTCTCCGACGAGATCCTCCAGCAGATCGGCGGAACGGCGCCCACCGCCAGGACCGCCGCCTTCGGTAAGGCGGCGGCGACGGCCGGCGCCTGCCCGATCACCGGTCGCACCGCGGCGGTGTGATCACCGGGCATCCCCCGCTTCCGGGGCGGGGGATGCCCCTCCGGGCTGCCCGGCAGCGTCCTCGCACTCGAACCACACCGTCTTGCCGCCCCCGGGCCCGGGGGCCACACCCCACTTGCCCACCACCGCGTCCAGCAGCACCAGCCCCCGCCCGCCTTCGGCGTCGTCGTCAGGCACCTCGCCGGCCAGGACCGGAAGTCGTGGACTGCCGTCCGCCACCTCCACCCGGACCCCGCCCCCGCCGGCCTGCCGCAGCAACAGCAGCGTGCAGCGGCGGTCCGGGACGTGGCGTACGACGTTGGCCAGCAGCTCGGTGACGCCGAGTTCGACGGCGTCGGCCAGCTCGGTGAGGTCCCAGTCGCGCAGGTACGAGCGGACGATCCGCCGGACGTGCCGCGCCGAGTGGGCGCCGGCGGTGAAGCTCATCCGGTACTGATCCGGGCGGTGGCCCACGAGGACCGAGGGAAAGTATTCGTTCACGGCACGAGCCTGACGTCGGACGACTACCGTGGGCTACGGAACGGATACAACCGGTCCCGCGGTGGACCGAGTCGGCGCGAGAGGGGCTCTCCGCATGACCCACGTCAACGTCCTCGACCCGGGCGCCTCGCCGCTCGACTACTACGGCTTCGAGCTGCGCCGCCATCGGGAAGCGGCCGGGCTGACCCAGCGCCAGCTCGGCGACATCGTCAACTACACCGGCTCGCTGGTCGGCCAGATCGAGACGGCGCGGAAGCTGCCGACGCCGGAGTTCAGCGAGCGTGTCGACGCGGCGCTGGGGACGGGCGGGTTGCTGTCGCGGCTGGTCGCGCTGGTGATGCGCAGCCAGCAACCGGCGTGGTTTCAACAGGTGGCCGAGTTGGAGGTGCGAGCCACTGAGATCTACTCATTCGATACGCACATGATCCATGGCCTCCTGCAAACCAGGGCGTACGCGCGTGCCGTCCTGGGGGCGCTGGACCAGAGCAGACTCGACGACCGCACCGCCGTCCGGGTCGCGCGCCAGAAGATCTTCGAGAAGGAGAAGGTGCCGATCTTCTGGGCTGTGCTCAGCGAGTCCGCGCTGTACCAGGAGATGGGCGACCGGAGGACCATGCGGGAGCAACTCGCCCACTTGTTGGCCTTTGAGGACAACCCGCGGATCAACATTCAGATCCTGCCCTTCTCGGCGGGAGCGCACGCGGGGCTGCAAGGCTCGTTCGACGTCTACCGCTTCGCGGACGACCCGCCCATCATCTACACCGAGGGCTACGGCAGCGGGCACCCGACCGCCAATCCGGACACCGTCGTGGACTGCTCACTCCGATACGATCATCTCCAGGCATCCGCACTCTCCCTCAGAGATTCGGCGGAGCTGATCCGGCGCTTGATGGAGGAACGCTATGGAGAGCAACACGCTTCTGACGGGGGCCCAGTGGCGTAAGTCCAGCTATAGCGGCGACCAAGGCGGCCAGTGCGTCGAGTGCGCGCCGCTCGGCCCGCTGGCGTGGCGCAAGTCCTCGTACAGCGGCGACCAGGGCGGCGACTGCCTCGAAGTCGCCGAACTCCCCCGTCACACCACCGTCGCCGTCCGCGACTCCAAGACCCCGGCGGGACCGGTCCTCACCCTCGCCCCCGCCGCCTTCGCGGCCTTCGTCGGCTGGGCCTCCGCCGGGACGCGATGACCGCGCCGCCGGCGCTGCCGCTCAGCCGGTGACCAGCGTTTTTGCGCCAACCATGCGCCGGCCTCTGCAACGTGTGATCTCTGTGTGTCTAAAGTGTGCGGGCCTCAAGGCACTTGGATCAGGCCGATCCCCTGACACACGACCGCGGCGGGCAGTCATCACCCCTGCCCGGCCGAGGCCGGGTCGGGCACGGTCCCGGGCTCGGTGACGGCCGCCCTCCGCCCGAGAGGGAGCCGGCCCACGGCTGACGAAATGGTGCGCGCGGCGCAGCAGTTCATCAACACCACCTATGACAACGGCGCCAAGCTGGGCATATCGAAGCTCGACGAGAACGGCCAGACCAGCTGGACCGTCATGTACGCCCTCACCCGTGCCCTCCAGTACGAACTCGGCATATCCGGCCTGTCG
This sequence comes from Streptomyces sp. NPDC097107, assembly GCF_044762405.1. Classification (NCBI taxonomy): domain Bacteria; kingdom Bacillati; phylum Actinomycetota; class Actinomycetes; order Kitasatosporales; family Streptomycetaceae; genus Streptomyces; species Streptomyces sp. NPDC097107. The sequence continues at coordinate 609,079 of NZ_JBIWEF010000001.1, forward strand.
AACAACTTCGGCCCCGGGACACTCTCCACACTCCATGCGCTGCTTCCCCATCTACCAGACCTTCGGCCGGGGCGCGGCCGACTTCAGCTACCCCCTGGGGCGCGCCGCGGGCCAGGCCGCGATCAACGCAGCCCTCGACCACGGGTTCAAATCGGGGACCAGGATTGCTTCGAGCGGACCGTCACCGCGCACGACGACCTGATCACCGAGCTGTCCAACCGGCACAACATGCGCAAGGCGCTCATCCAGACGACCGCCTACTGGGAGATGCGGCACATCTCCCCGGACGACGAGTTGGCCTGGGCCGCCGTCATCACGGCGTTCAACACGACCAGGCAGTACATCAGGGACACCTCCACCGGCATCGCCAAGCAGCGGGCGGTCACCCTCATCGGCGCCTGGAACCACGCGCTCGACAAGGGCTACGGGTCGGGTCAGCCGCGCCGGGACGTGTCGGTCGACGAGGACAAGTACAACGCGTGGAAGCAGGCGTACGACAGCGAGACGTACGCCCTCACCAGCGTCGCGCTGATCCACCGCTGGGACATCGACGGCAAGCCCGGCGGCGACGACGACTCACCGGCCCTGCGCCAGCCGACCCTGGGATACACGGACCAGGAGATCTACGAGGTCCTGCGCCGGTACCAGGGCCCCGGTGACGTCGCCTATGAGGAAGCCAAGAAGAGAATGGGGCTCTACTACGTGATGGAGAAGTACAACTCCATCTCACGCAACCTCTGACAGGAGTACGGCACATGTCAGGCGACGAGCCCTACACCGAGCACGTGGGGGCCATCCTGGTCCTGCTGATCCTGGCCGGTCTCATCACCGTGGTGTGGCTGACGGTCCGTGTGATCACCGGCCTGGTGCGCTCCCGCAGGAACGGCGCGACGCTCCTCGGCCCGGCGGCCGTACTGGCATGGGACGCGGCGGTCGGCATGTACACCTGGGGGCTTCTTCACCTGCTCTTCTTCGACGACCACGCCCAGGCCCAGGCCTGCGAGAAGGCCGTCGAGGGCAAGGTCGCCGGGTACGAACCGACCTTCGTGCCACTGCACTTCGGCTGCCGGGCCGGTGACGGGCGGGTGGTCGAGGCGGTCATCCCGTCCTACGTCAACCCCGCGACCGTACTGCTCGGAATCTGCGCTCTCGTCCTGACCTGGCTCGTCATCGCACACCACAAGAAGGGCACCCACACGTGACCACCCCTCTGTCCCGCCGCCACATACTGCGCCGTGCCGCCTTCCTGGCCGCGGGCACCGTTGTCGGCACTCAACTGCTCTCCTCGCCCGCCCTGGCGCGACCCGAGGGCCCGGAGCCCGAAAAGCTCCGTGCTGGTCCACGTGATCCGCCGCTTCCACTACGAGATCGACGAACTGCGCCGGGACGACGTGACCGGCTGGCGCCACCCCTCGAAGGTGCGCAAGGGCATGGCCGAGTCGAACCAGGCGTCCGGTACGGCGGTGCAGGTCCGGCCCGGCTCCTACCCGTCCGGAGTGCGAGGCGGCTACTTCCCACAGCAGTTGGCGGTGGTCCGGGACATCCTCGCCGAGTGCGAGGGCGTGGTTCGCTGGGGCGGCGACGACAAGCACCCGGACGAAGCGCTGTTCTACATCGACGTCGAGCCCGGCGACGGCAGGCTGCCGGAGCTGGCGGAGAAGATCGCCGACTGGGACTGGACTCCCGGCAAGGGCGCTGGTTCCGGCTCCGCCTGACGACAGGCCCTGGCGGAATGATCCGGCCGGGACCCGGTCAACGTTTCTGTTCGAATTATCGTCTTCGCACGTGCCCCCGCCGTGCACCCCGATGACGCCGAACGGAAACCCCGACCGTGGTCCCTGCCGCACTGACGACCGTCCCCCGCCCCGAACGGCGCCGGGAGAGACGCCCGGGCGATGTCCTGCGCGCCTTCGGGCACCGGCATCGCGTGCCCCTGCTCGCCACGCTGCCCACCATCCCGCTCTACGCGGTGTGGTGGGTCTTTCTCGCCACCGGCGGGGGCGACCTCGCCGCGCAGGAGGCATGGGCCGACTTCGTCTCGCGGCACGGCGCATCGGCGTACGGGCTGTTCTGGTACGGCGGGACGCACACCGTCAACTACAGCGTGATCTCGCCGTACCTGATGGCCGCACTCGGTGTGCGCACGGTCACCGTGGTGTCCGGGCTGGCCGCCTCCTGGCTGGCGGCCGTGCTGATCATGCGGACCGGAGTGCGCAGGCCGCTGTGGCCCGCCCTGCTCGCCTCCCTCGCCCTGTGGTGCAACGCCGCCTCGGGCCGTACTACCTTCGCGCTCGGCGTCGCCTTCGGGCTGGCCGCCTGCGTGGTGCTGGTCCGGGAGCGGCGGCTCGGCCTCGCCGCCGGGTACGCGGCCCTGGCCACCATGGCGTCACCGGTGGCCGGGCTGTACCTGGCGGTCGTGGGGGCCGGGCACCTGCTCGTACGGGACCGGTGGCGCGCCCTGGTCCTCCTCGTGCCGCCCGCCGCGGTCGTCGGGCTGACCACGCTGCTGTTCCCCTTCACCGGCGAGCAGCCGATGCCGGCGGCCCGAATATGGCCGCCGGTCGTGCTCGGCCTCGCCGTCACCGCGCTGGCCCCGCGTACCTGGCGGGTCGCCCGGTGGAGCGGGGCCGTGTACGCGGCCGGCACCGTACTGACGTACCTCATAGCCTCCTCCGTCGGCACGAACGTCGAGCGGTTCGCCGAGTACTTCGCACCCCCAGTGCTGCTCGCGGCCCTGCTCAGCACGGACCGGACACGGCGGATCGCTCGCGATCTGCTGATCGTCGCCCTCGTCTTCTCCGTCGGATGGACGGGGAAGAAGACCGCCGACGATCTGAAGGAGTACACCGTGGTGCCGGCCTGGGCCACCGAGACGGACGGCGTCGTGCGGGCACTGGACGGGCTCGGGGCCGACCGCACGCGGGTGGAGGCCGTACCGGCCCGCGACCACCGCGAGGCGGCCGGGCTCGCGCCGCACGTCAATCTGGCCCGTGGCTGGAACCGGCAGCTCGACGTGGAACGCGCCCGCCTCTTCTACGACGGCACCTTCTCCGCGGCCACCTACCGGGAGTGGCTGGACCGCTGGGCGGTCGGCTTCGTCGTCCTGCCGCTCGGCAAGCCGGACGGGCCCGCCAGGGAGGAGGCACGGCTCGTACGGGACGACGGCCTGCGGCCCGAGTGGCTGGAGCCCGTCTGGCAGGACGAGCACTGGCGGGTGTACCGGGTGCGGGACGCCGTACCGCTCGTCTCCGAGCCCGGCACCGTCGTGACGACCACCAGCGCCGACCTGGTGCTCCGCGTGGACCGGCCCGGCCCGGTGACCGTGCGGGTCGCCTGGTCGCCGTGGCTGCGGGCCGACGGCGGGTGCCTCACCCAGGACGGCGAGTTCACCCGCCTGACCGTCGACGCGCCGGGCGAGTACCGGATCAGCGGCCGGTACGGTCCTTCGCCGGGGCCGGCGGGTCGCTGCTGATCCCCTCGGCGGGCGGGGCGTTGTCCTCGGCCGGGGGCGGGGCGGGGGCGGGGATGGCGTTCGCGGCCGGGAGGATGTCCTTGGCCGGGGCGGTGTCCTCGGCCGGGGTGCCCTTGGCCCGGGCGGTGTCCTTGGCCGGGGCGGTGCCCTTGTCCGGGGCGGTGTCCTCGGCCGGGGCGGTGTCCTCGGCCGGGGCGGTGCCCTCGGCCGGGGCGGTGCCCTTGGTCCCGGTCGCGGTGGCCATCCGCGCCCTCGGCCCCTGGAACAGGTACGCCAGGCCGAAGCCCGCCACGACCACGGCCGCGCCGCCCACCGCGTCCAGGATCCAGTGGTTGCCGGTCGCCACGATCGCCGCGACGGTGAAGAGGGGGTGGAGGAGGCCGAGGGCCTTCATCCACATCTTCGGAGCGACGATCGCGATCGCCAGCCCGCACCACAGCGACCAGCCGAAGTGCAGCGACGGCATCGCCGCGTACTGGTTGGTGAGGGCCGTCAGCGTGCCGTAGTCGGGCTTCGAGAAGTCCTGCACCCCGTGGACGGTGTCGATGATCCCGTACCCCGGCATCAGACGCGGCGGCGCCAGCGGGTAGAGCCAGAAACCGACCAGGGCCAGCAGTGTGGCGAAGCCGAGGGACGCGCGGGCCCAGCGGTAGTCGACCGGGCGGCGCCAGTACAGGACGCCGAGGACGGCCAGCGGGACGATGAAGTGGAACGACGTGTAGTAGAAGTCGAAGAAGTCCCGCAGCCAGCCGATCCTCACCACCGCGTGGTTGATCGCGTGCTCGATGTCGATGTGCAGGAAGCGTTCGATGTCGAGGATCTGCCGGCCGTGCTCCTCCGCCCGGGCCCGGCCCGCCGAGTTGCTGCCGCCGGTCGCCGCGAGGCGGACCTGGGAGTAGGCGGCGTAGGTGACCCGGATGAGGAGAAGCTCCAGAAGGAGGTTGGGGCGGGTGCGGACCCGGCGCAGGAACGGCAGCAGGGGAACGTGCTTGAAGCGGGCCGGGACCGGGGGCGCGTAGCTCGTCGGGACCGGCGTGTCGAAGTACGGCGAGGTGCGGGACAGGAACGGCACGGCGACGGCGGCGGCCAGCGCCGCGAGGAGTACGACGTTGTCGCGCAGGGGGTACAGGGCCGCCATGTTCGGCAGGATCATCTTCGCGGGCAGCGTCATCACCAGGACGACGGCGACCGGCCACACCAGCCGGTCGGAGGCGCGCTTGCCGACCCGGCCGACGAGCGCGGGCAGCACCCACAGCAGCTGGTGCTGCCAGGTGGCCGGCGACACCACGACCGCCGCGCAGCCGGTGATGGCGACCGCGAGCAGCAGCTGGCCGTCGCGTGCGTAGCGCACGGCCCGGCGCAGGGCGAGGACGGCGACGGCCGCGCCGAGCAGGAGGAAGAGGGCGGTCTCCAGGGGCCCGGAGAAGCCGAGTCGCAGCAGGACGCCGTGCAGCGACTGGTTGGCGAGGTCGTCGGCCTCGCCGCCCAGGCCCACACCGGCCATGTGGTGCACCCAGTAGGTGTAGGAGTCCTGCGCCATGGCCGCCCAGGCGACGGCGGTGCAGGCGAGGAACGTGACACCGGTGGACACGGCGGCCCGTCCGCGGTCGGTGAACCACAGCAGGGGGACGAAGAGGAGCACGGTCGGCTGGAAGGCGGCGGCGACGCCGATCAGCGCGCCGCCGATCCGGTCGCCGTGTTCGCCGCGGACGGCGAAGCAGCCCAGCAGGACGAGGAGGACCGGGATGATGCTGGTCTGGCCGAGCCACAGCGCGTTGCGCACCGGCAGCGACACCATCAGCAGGCTGACGGCCACGGGCGCCGCCAGCAGTGCCGTACGGCGGCCCACCGGCTTCGGCAGGGCACGGGCGGCGACCAGGCCGAGGGCCACGACGAGCAGCAGCGAGCCGAAGGTCCAGCCCCAGCCGAGCGCCTGTTCGGCGGCGCGGGTGAACGGCTTGAGGACCAGGCCGACGAAGGGCGTGCCGGTGAACTGCGTGGACTCGTAGAGGGACCCCTCCACGTGCAGGACGCCGTGCTCGCCGACCCAGGTCTCCAGGTCCGTCAGGCGTTCCCCGCTCGGGGTGGAGAGGACCGTGGCCAGCTGCCGTACGGCGAGGACGGCGGCGACCAGCCACAAACCGAGGCGCGCGACCCGCAGCCGTGCTCTGGTCGCTTCGACGGCCGGGCCTCCGAAGGCCTCCCCCGGTCGCCCACTGTGCTCCGCATTAGCCACGCCTCGTCGGCCTCCGCCCCGTTCGTACCGCGCCCGTGTACGCGATGTGTTGTCCTTGCGAACCCTATGAGGCTCGCACCACCCCCGGGGGGAGACGCAGGCAACCCCCGTTCCACCTGACCGCCGCCCGCTTTTCGCCCCGTCTTTTCCCGACCGCCCGGCCGTTTGTTCGGACGACGATAGTGCGGGAGCGGTGTCGACGCCTCCCGCGGGAGCGAGAAGGATCACAGGTCACGAGGGAGGAGCGCGCTCCGTGGGGTGCGGATTTCCCTGCGTGCACGCCCTTTCCGTGCACTGTGCAACGAAAAGCATACCGGGCGTAAGCGGCGCATCAGCGCCTATGGTCGCTTTTCTGCCCGTGGCCGAGTGCCGCGGGCTTCTTTCCGGCCCGGCGACAGCGCCGCCGTGCGGGTCGTGGCGTCCCCGTCCCCGTCGAAAGGTAGGCGAGCGAAGCTTTGTCGGCTGCCCACGTCGCCACTCACCCGTCCCGCACGCCCCCCGCGCCCCCGTCACGCGCCGCCGGCGCACCCACCGTCACCGACCCCGCGCTCGTCAGGCGTGCCGTGAAGGCGGCGGCGCTCGGCAACGCGATGGAGTGGTTCGACTTCGGCGTCTACAGCTACATCGCCGTGACGCTGGGCAAGGTCTTCTTCCCGTCGGGCAACCCGACCGCCCAGCTGCTCTCCACGTTCGGCGCCTTCGCGGCGGCGTTCCTGGTCCGCCCGCTCGGCGGCATGGTCTTCGGGCCGCTCGGCGACCGGGTCGGACGGCAGAAGGTCCTCGCCCTCACGATGATCATGATGGCGGCGGGTACGTTCGCCATCGGGCTCATCCCCTCGTACGCGACGATCGGCGTCTGGGCGCCGGTCCTGCTGCTTCTCGCGCGGCTGGTGCAGGGGTTCTCCACCGGGGGCGAGTACGCGGGCGCGTCCACCTTCATCGCCGAGTACGCGCCGGACAAGCGGCGCGGGTTCCTGGGGAGCTGGCTGGAGTTCGGCACGCTGGCCGGGTACATCGGCGGTGCGGGTCTGGTGACCCTGATGACGGCGCTGCTGTCCGACGGCGACCTGACGTCCTGGGGTTGGCGGATTCCCTTCCTGATCGCCGGGCCGATGGGCATCATCGGGCTGTATCTGCGGATGCGGCTGGAGGAGACGCCGGCGTTCGCCGCCGAACTCGACAAGGCGGAGGCCACGCGGCCGAAGGTACCGCTGCGGGACATGATCACCGGTCAGTGGCGGGCGCTGCTGCTCTGCGTCGGCCTGGTGCTGGTCTTCAACGTCACCGACTACATGCTGCTGTCGTACATGCCGAGCTACCTGACGAGCGAGCTGAAGTACGACGAGACGCACGGCCTGCTGGTCGTACTGGCCGTGATGGCCCTGATGATGGTCGTCCAGCCGTTCGCCGGCGCGCTGACCGACCGGGTCGGCCGGCGGCCGGTGATCGCGGCGGGCTGCGCGGGCTTCCTGCTCCTCTCCGTCCCCGCGCTGCTGCTGATCCGCGAGGGCAGCCTGCTGGCGGTGGGGCTGGGCATGGCCGCGCTCGGACTGCTGCTGGTCTGCTTCACCGCGTCGATGCCGTCCGCGCTGCCGGCGCTGTTCCCGACGCGGGTGCGGTACGGCTCGCTGTCGATCGGCTTCAACGTGTCCGTGTCCCTGTTCGGCGGGACGACTCCGCTGGTGGTGACGGCGCTGATCGGGGCGACGGGCGACATGATGATGCCCGCGTACTACATGATGGCCGCGGCCGTGATCGGCGGCGTCGCGGTGTGGTTCATGTCGGAGTCCGCCGGACGCCCACTGCCCGGCTCGGCACCGGCGGCCGACGGGCGTTAGGCGCCGGTCCACCACGTGCACTGGCTCGTCGTGTCGCGGCAGGCCCGGGCGAGCGGCGTCGGCCGTGAACTGATGCGGGACGCGATGCGCAGGTGGGTGCGGGGGCCGGCCGACATCGAGGTGGTCACCTTCGGTGCCGCCCACCCCGGCGCTGCGGAGAGCGGCGCACGCGTCTTCTACGAGCGTCTCGGCTTCACCCCCGCCGAAACCCTCGCCCCGGGTCCGGAAGGCGGCCCCCGCCAGCTCTTCCGCCGCGCCGTCGGCTGAAATCACCCTGCCCCGGCAGGCCGCCCGGCTATCTTCGTTAGCACACCTACTTAGAAAAGCTAACGACGCACACGGGAGGCCCCGCCATGAGCGACTCGCAGCTCTGGGACGACGTCGACGCCTACTTCACCACCCACCTCGCACCCGGCGACGAGGCCCTGGAGGCGGCCCTGCGGGAGAGCGACGCCGCCGGGCTGCCGCAGGTGAACGTCACCGCCGCCCAGGGCAAGTTCCTCCAGCTCCTCGCCCGGATCCAGGGCGCCCGCAGCATCCTGGAGATCGGCACCCTCGGCGGCTACAGCACCATCTGGCTGGCCCGCGCGCTGCCCGCCGACGGCCGCCTGGTCACCCTGGAGTACAGCGCCCGGCACGCCGAGGTCGCCACCCGCAACATCGCCCGCGCCGGCCTCGACGCCCTCGTCGACGTACGCGTGGGTCCCGCCCTGGAGTCGCTGCCGAAGCTCGCCGACGACAACCCGCCGCCCTTCGACCTGGTCTTCATCGACGCCGACAAGGGCAACAACCCCCACTACCTGGAGTGGGCCCTGAAACTGACCAGCACCGGCAGCCTGATCGTCGTCGACAACGTGGTGCGCGGCGGCCGCGTGGCCGACGCCGGCGACACCGCCGACGACGTACGCGGCACCCGCGCCGCCATCGAGCTGATCGGCAGCCACCCGCGGCTCAGCGGTACGGCCGTCCAGACGGTCGGCAGCAAGGGGTACGACGGGTTCGCGCTGGCCCGGGTGCTGGCCTGAAGGCCGGCCCGAGGACGAGCGCGGGATCTCACACCTCGTGGTAGAAGCCCACGTTGACGCTGCGCGGCTCAGCGCGGTCCTGGATCACTATCTCGCCGCTGCCGCCCCTCGGCAGCGGCACGGTGCCGCCGTAGGCCAGGGGCCGCGCGTGTCCGCCGACGGTGAGCCGGACCTCGCAGGAGGGGTCCGGCTGCGAGCCCCGCAGCCAGGTCAGCTGCCACGTGCCGTCGGGACCGCACCGGAACTCGAGATGGACCCGGGAGACGAAGAGCCAGTCGTCCGGCGTCGACAGCCGGCACCCGGACTTGTCCCGGCCGACCCGCAGCACCGCGCCGGGCTCGCTGGGCGCGTCGGCCATCTGCAGGCCGGCCGTCGCACCCGCGTCGGCCGCGGTGACGGCGGCCATGGTGAGTTCGAGCACGTGCGCTCCTTCGCAGACCTCATGACGTCCGTCGTTGGCTGTCGCCGCCGAATGATAGATCGGCCAGTGGCGCGGTGTCCGGCACAATGGGGTCATGACCGAGCGAAAGCCACCCGGCGTCGACTTCGAGTCCTGGGTCGACAAACAGATTCGTGACGCGGACGCGCGCGGCGAGTTCGCGGAACTGCCCGGCGCGGGCAAGCCCCTGCCGAGCGAGTTGGACAGCGCCTACGACGAACTGTGGTGGGTCAAGCGGAAGATGGCCCGCGAGGGCTTCTCCGTGCTGCCGCCCACCCTGGCCCTGCGCAAGGAGGCGGAGGACGCCCTGGAGGCGGCGGCGAACGCCCCGTCGGAGCCGGTGGTCCGCCGCATCGTCGAGGAGATCAACGTCAAGATCCGCGACATGATGTTCAAGCCACCACCCGGCCCCCCGCTGGGACTGAAGCCCTACGACGTCGAAGAGGTCGTACGGCAGTGGCGGGAGCGCCGGGCGGAGCGGTGACGCCCGTGGTTCACAGGCGCATCAGACGGTCCGCCAGCTCACGGTAGTCCCGCAGGGCCAGGCGGAGTTGTTCGGTGTCGGTGCTCGTGGCGCGGTCGTCGCCGCCGGTGTCCTGCCAGGACGCGCGCAGCGTACGGCGGCGGTGCGTCACGGCGTCCGTGAAGCGGGCGGTGATCTCCTCCAGGACGCGGTCGGCCTCCTCGACCGAGGCACGCGGCGCGTCGACGAAGTCGGCCACCGCGTGCTGGAGCCGCTGCCCGAGCTTGTCCCACTCCTCGGGCGGGAGGAGCGTGCCCCCGTGGGCGGCCTGGGTGGTGGTGCCTTCGTGCCGGGCCGGGGACGTGGTGCTCTCGTGCCGGGCCGGGGTGGTGGTGCTCTCGTGCCGGGCCGGGGTGGTGGTGTCCAGCACGGGGGTGGTCTCGGCGCGGGTGCCTGCGGCGTGGTCGGCGCGAGCGGCTGGAGCCGGGTACGCCTCGTCCGTCCGGCCGGTGCCCAGGGCCGTCTCGCCGTGGGTGTCGGGTGTCTGCCTGTCCCGCTCGGCGGGGATGCCGCCGGGCTGCCGGGTCGCATCGGACATGTGCCTCAACTCTCCTTCGGCTGGCGCTTGCTGAACGACCAGGAGTGGTGCGGACGGGTGTGGGCGGTCGCGGATCCGTCGCCGCCCGTTCCGGCCCGGTGGCGGCCGGCGTCGTGACGGTCCGGGCGTACCAGGTCCTCGAACAGCGCACGGGCCTCGACCATGGACTCGCGCATCTCTTCCGTCCCCGCGCCGCTGTCCTGCGCGCCGTCCACTCGCGCGTGCGTCACGCGGTGCACGCGCCGGTAGCCGTCGACGTGGTGGGCGTGGTGCACGGACAGCGCCGCGAGCTGTTCCTCGTACTGCCCGCCGTCCGGGAAGCCCCGGGCGCCGGCCAGCTCCGCGAGCAGCCGGTCCGCATCGCCGACCGCCTCGCGCGGAGAGTCGACGAAGCGCTCCTGGGCCGCGGTCCAGCGCGCCTCGAAGCTCTCGCGCTCGGCCGGGTCCAGCGGCCTCTGATGCAGTGACCCGTGCCGTTCCACGCGCTCGGCGAGTTCGCGCTCGGCGGCCTTGGTGTCGCCGTCGTGCCGGGCCAGGGCCCGGTCGTATTCGGGCCCGAAGCGCCGCTTCAGGCTTCCGCCGTGCTGGGGGCCCCGCGCGCGCAGGGCCAGTACGGCCGCGACAACGAGCACGGCCGCCACGATCACGATCAAAGCGATGATCACGCCTGTGGACATGAGTGCCTTCCGGGTTCTCGGCCCTACCGGCTCTCCGAACGGGCCGGTTCGCTGTTCGTGTTGCCCCGGACTCCGGCCTCAAACGGCTCACAGCGCGCGCGGAGGGCGCAGCGGTGCGAAAATACGCTTGCACACGGGGCCGGTCCTCTCCCGACAACGCCGGTCATGACCTGGACCGTCGCCCCGGAACCGTACGACTCCCCCGTCGCCGCCGCCCTTTGGCGCGCGTACTGCACGGAGGTCAGCGACCGCTATTACCTGCTGCACGAGGGCCGTCCCACCGACCCCGGCGAGCTGGAGCGGGAGATCGCCGCGCACTCCGGCGCCGGCCTCGTGCCGCCCCGGGGGCTGTTGCTGGTCGCGCGGTACGGGGGCGAACCGGTCGGCACCTCGGGCGTACGGCTGCGGGACGACGCCACCGCCGAGCTGACCCGGGTGTACCTGCACGAGCGGATGCGCGGCCGGGGCGGCGCCGCGCTGCTCGTACGGGCCGCCGAGGACGCGGCACGGGCGCTCGGCGCCTCGCGGATGGTCCTCGACACGCGCGGCGATCTCGTCGAGGCCCGCGCCCTGTACGCCCGGCTCGGCTACACGGAGACCGAGGCGTACAAGGAGGACCCGTACGCCGAGCACTGGTTCGTGAAGCGGCTCCCGCACGCCGCGTGACCGGGTTCAGCCCGTGCATAATCTCTGGAGTTCGCGAGGGGAGTCGCGAGGGGGAGGGACGAACGCGTGGAACAGCAGAAGGAGCCGCCGCAGGAGCCGCGGAAGCGGCCCCGGGGGCACTCGTGCCCGGAGTGCGGAACGCCCAGGGAGGCGGACAACACGCCCGCCTGCGCCTGCGGGTCACGGGCGTCCGAAGCCCTGCGCGACGCGCGTACGGCACAGGTGGCAGCGGCGGAGGACTTCGATCCACTGCGCATACGGCCGTACGTCGAGTTGGACGGCGGTGCCGGGGAGCCGGGCACGCCCGAGGCACCCGGGACGCGCGGGACGGTGGCTCCTTCGAGGGCCTCCTCGTCCGGAGCGCCCGCGTCCGGAGCGCCCTCCTCCGAGCCGGTGCCCGCGGCGGCCCACGCCGAGTCCGCGTCCCCGTCCCCGTCCGCGTCCCCGTCCCCTTCCCCGTCCGCGCCGCCCTCCCCGCCCGACCCGGACGCCACCATGACGTTGCGCGCCGTCGGCACCGAGCCGCCCGGCGCGACCACGGAGACGACCTCCACCCTGCCCACGCCCCTGGCGCCCTCGGCCGGCCCGCCCAGCGCCCACGACCTGCGCCTGTTCGAGACCTCGGCCGGCTCGTCCGCCGCCCCCTTCGCGCCCGGGGAGCCCTCGGGGCCCGTGGGGCCCGTGGGGCCCGTGGGGCCCGTGGGGCCCGTGGGGCCCGGTGCGGACGTCACCGGCGGACGCCCGCCGCGCAAACGGCGACGGAGCGTGCTGTTGAGTGCCGCGGGGGCGGTCGTGGTCGTGGTGGGCGCGGCCGGGTACGCGAGCGGCCTGTTCTCCTACGAGACACCCTCCCGGGACGGGGCGCTGCCGGACGAGGTGCGGGCGGGCGTCCCGGCCCCGTCGACCAGTGAGGCCTCCCCGGCCCCCGAGCCGAGCGCACCGTCGGCCCCCGAGACCTCCGCGTCGCCGTCCCCGTCCGCCTCCGCGTCCCCCAGTGCCAGTGTGTCGCCCTCCCCGTCCCCGTCCCCGTCGGCGTCAAGCGCCTCGCCCACGCCGTCCCGGTCGGCCGAGCCGACGCGGAGCACGACGACCGCACCGGCCGACGGCCCCGCACAGGAATCCGAGGACGAGGACCGCGTACCCGACGGAGGCGGCACGCTGCAGCGCGGTGACCGCGGACCCGAGGTCGTCGAGCTCCAGCAGCGTCTGGCCCAGCTGCATCTCTACACCGGCGACACCAACGGCGACTACGACCGCCGGGTCGAGGACGCGGTCCGCACCTACCAGTGGGCCCGCGGCATCCGCGACGACGCGCTCGGCGTCTACGGGCAGGACACCCGGGGCCGGCTGGAGTCGGAGACGCGGGAGCCGTAGGCGGCATTCACGGGCGCGTACGCCAGGAGGGCGCAGTCCGCCAGGCCGTCACGCCCCGCCCCGACCGCCCAGCCCACCAGGCCGTCACGGCCCACCAGGACCGCCCAGCCCACCAGGCCGTCACGCCCCACCAGGACGTCACAACCCGCCAGGACCGCACAGCCCACCAAGCCATCGCGCCCCACCAGGAGCGCGCTGCCGCCAGGCCGTCACGCCCCGCCAGGACGTCACAACCCGCCAGGGCGTCACCGCGTCGGCCCGCCCCGCGCCGGCCGTCCGGCCGTCAGCCGATGTGCAGCCGCAGCGTCCCGTCCGCGCCGGCCTCCACGCGTACCCGCGTCAGGTCCTCCACGACCACGTCGGGCCCGTGGACACCGGCCCGCGGGCCCACGCCCACGACCCGCATCCCGGCGGCGCGCGCGGCCATGATGCCGGCGCCGGAGTCCTCGAAGGCGATGCAGTCGCCGGGCGCGACGCCCAGCTCGGCGGCGCCCTTGAGGAAGCCCTCGGGGTCGGGCTTGCTGGCGCCGACCGACTCGGCGGTGACCCGGACGTCCGGCTGGGCGAGCCCGGCGGCGGCCATCCGCGCGGTGGACAGCGGCACGTCGGCGGAGGTCACCAGGGCGTGCGGCAGCCCGTGCAGCGCGGCGAGGAACTCCGACGCGCCGGGGATCGCGACGACACCCTCGGTGTCGGCGGTCTCCTCGGCGAGCATGCGGGCGTTGTCGGCGTGGTTCTGCTCCATGGGCCGGTCCGGCAGCAGCAGTGCCATCGAGGCGTAGCCCTGCCGTCCGTGGACGACCTTCATGACCTCGTCGCCGTCCAGCCCGTGCCGGTCGGCCCAGCGCCGCCAGACGCGCTCGACGGCGGCATCCGAGTTGACGAGGGTGCCGTCCATGTCCAGCAGCAGGGCGCGGGCGGTGAGAACGGTGGTGGCGGTGGCCGTCATCGGCAGACTCCAAGACGCGGGGAGGAAACAAGGCGGCCCCCGCCCGCCGGTCAGGGAGAACGGGCGGGAGCCACTTTGTTTCTCTACGGTACAAAACGGGTCGGGGATTGCGCCACCGCCCCGCCGGAACGTTCACGAACCGTTCAGCCGGCGACCGCCTCCCACAGGCTCCACACCCCGAGGCCCAGCATGAGCAGCGCGGCGACCTTTGTGATCAGCGCCAGCGGCACCCGCTTCATCAGGGCCTTTCCGCCGACGATGCCGAGCCCGGCCACCGCCCACAGGGCGAGCACCGCGCCGAGGCCGACGGAGAGCGGGTCGTCGTAGCGGGCCGCGAGGTTCGCGGTCATGATCTGCGTGAGATCGCCGAACTCGGCGACCAGGATGAGCATGAATCCCGCCCCGGAGACCCTCCAGAAGGACTGGTCCTCGGGCTTGCGGATCTCCTCGTCCTCGTCGTCCTTCTTCATCATCAGCACGGCGGCGCCGCCCAGGAACAGCACGCCGGTGATCGCGTGCACGATCTGCTGCGGCAGCAGGGTCAGCACGCTGCCGGCCGCGACCGCGAGCACGACGTGCAGCAGGAAGGCGGCGGCCACGCCGGCGAACACGTACGAGGCCCGGTAACGGGTGCCGAGGACGAGGCCGGCGAGCGCGGTCTTGTCCGGCAGTTCGGCGAGGAAGACGACGCCGAAGACGACTGCCGTCACGGTCAGGCTGATCAAGGGATCCTCTATCGGTCGGGGCCGCCCCACCGAGAGTGCTGGTCCTGCGCTGCGGACACCTCGGCACGGCAGCACACGGTCGCCCCCGCCGGACGGCACGGGCGTGCACTGCTTGCCGAAGGTCTCGCTGGCCGGCCCCGCGTACGAGGCCTGCCTCCGGGCGCCGGCTCAGGCGAGCTGAGCAGTGTGTCGACGGTCCGGCGAAGAGCTACTCCCCTTCTGCGCCGTCCATAGTACGCGAGCCCGCCGGCGGGGCCGAGGGGCCGAAAGTCCCGGGACGCTCCGTCACGAGTGCCGCCGTACCCATAGACGCGCCATGCACACGTCATTAACTTCTTACCGACCGCACACCTGTGCGCCATACGGCGTCGCGAGCATTCCCCTGCCCGCGTCCCAACACCCCCACACTCCACAGGAGTTCGCATGCCGAAGTTCTACGCGCGTCGACGGCTCGGTGTCCTCGCCGCGTTCACCGGACTCATAGCCTCCGCCGGGCTCCTCAACGGCCCGGCCGCCTCCGCCGCCCTCCCCACCCCGGTCAGCGCCGCCACCGCCCGCTCCTACCTCGCCTCCCTCACCGTGGAGACCGAGAGCCGCACCGGCTACGACCGCGACCTCTTCCCGCACTGGATCACGCAGTCCGGCACCTGCAACACCCGCGAGACCGTCCTCAAGCGCGACGGCTCGGGCGTCGTCACCGACTCCTCCTGCGCCGCCACCAGGGGCAGCTGGTACTCCCCCTACGACGGCGCCACCTGGTCCGCCGCCTCCGACGTCGACATCGACCACCTCGTCCCGCTCGCCGAGGCCTGGGACTCCGGCGCCGGCTCCTGGAGCACCTCCCGGCGCCAGTCCTTCGCCAACGACCTGACCCGTCCCCAGCTCCTCGCGGTCACCGACAACGTCAACCAGTCCAAGGGCGACCAGGACCCGGCCACCTGGATGCCCTCGCGCAGCGCCTACCGCTGCACTTACGTCCGCGCCTGGGTACAGGTGAAGTACTACTACGACCTCTCGGTCGACTCCGCCGAGAAGTCGGCGCTCCAGAACAACCTCGCGAACTGCTGACGCCCCGTCCATCACGTGTTCGGCGCGGAGCCTCCCCGCCGGCCTCCGTCGTTCCGTACCGTACGGGGCGACGGAGGAGGGGATCACCATGGCCGGACTGCGCCTGGGACCACTGTTGAGATACACCGACGGCTCGTCGGCGACCATCTGGGTCGAGACGGACCGGCCCTGCACCACCGAGGTGCGCTGTGCCGACGGCTCCCGCGGCACGACCCGCACCTTCCAGGTCGCGGGCCACCACTACGCCCTGGTCCCGGTGACCGGCCTGACACCCGGCACGGCGACCGAGTACGAGGTGCTCCTGGACGGCGCCCGCGCATGGCCGCCGCCCGACTCGCCGTTCCCTCCCTCGGTGATCGCCACGCCCCCGGCGGACGAGGGCATGCGCATCGCCTTCGGCTCCTGCCGCTGGGCATCGCCGCCGGCCGGCGAGAAGGACCCGGTGGGCCCGGACGCGTTGGACACCCTCTCCGCCCGTATCGCGGCCGACCCGGAGGGCACCCGCCCCGACGTGCTGCTCCTGCTCGGCGACCAGGTGTACGCCGACGAGGTCTCCGACGCCACACGCCGCTGGATCGCGGGCCGCCGCGACCTGGCGGAGCCTCCCGGCGAACAGATCGCGGACTACGAGGAGTACACCCGCCTCTACGACGAGTCGTGGAGCGACCCCAAGGTGCGCTGGCTGCTGTCGACCGTACCCAGCTGCATGATCTTCGACGACCACGACGTCATAGACGACTGGAACACCTCCGCCGCCTGGCTCGCCGACATGCGGGCCACGGACTGGTGGCGTGAGCGGTTGCTGAGCGGGCTGATGTCCTACTGGGTGTACCAGCAGCTGGGCAACCTCTCACCGGACGAGCTGGCCGCCGATCCCCTCTACGCAGCCGTCCACGAAACCCCTGACGGCACCGACGTGCTCCGTGCGTTCGCCGCGCGGGCCGACACCGACCCGGCCTCCGTCCGCTGGAGCTACCGGCGCGACTTCGGCCGCGTACGGCTGGTGATGGTGGACTCCCGCGCGGCCCGCGTCCTCGAGGAGGACCGCCGCACGATGCTCGAGCCGGGCGAGGCCGCCTGGCTGCGCGAACAGGTCATGGAGGAACGCGACTCCTACGACCACCTCCTGATCGGCACCTCCCTGCCCTGGCTGCTGCCCCACCTCGTGCACGACGTGGAGGCGTGGAGCGCCGCGATGTGCGTCGGCGAACGGGGCGCGCGCTGGGCACGGCTCGGGGAGCGGATCAGGCGCGGGGCCGACCTGGAGCACTGGTCGGCCTTCCCGGCCTCCTTCGACTCCCTCGCGGACCTGATCGCCGAGGCCGGTACGGGGCCCGGGGCGCCCGCGACCGTGAGCGTGCTGTCGGGCGACGTCCACCACGCCTACGTGGCCGAGCCGTCCTGGCCCGGCCGCGCGCCCGACGCCACGGTGGCCCAGCTGACCTGTTCCCCCGTCCACAACTCCGTGCCGCTCTCCATCCGTCTCGGCTTCCGCTTCGGCTGGAGCGCCCCGGCGCGTGCCCTCGGGCGGCGCATCGCCCGGCACGGACGCTGCGGGCCGCCGGCGGTCGGCTGGCGCAAGACCGGCGGGCCCTGGTTCGGCAATCAGCTCATGACGCTCACCCTGCGGGGGAGATCGGCCCGGCTGCGCCTGGAGCAGGCGCGGGCGGAGCGCGACGGGACGACCGCCCTGCGGACGGTCACGGACAGGGAGCTGGCGTAGGCGGGAGGCGGAGCCGGGTATGAATCAAGTCACACCGGCGGGCTTCGCCGCCTGAATGGGAGCGCTCCCACCTGCGATGGCCGCCGCGTCAGCGGGGTGACCATGCGCCAAGCCATGGCCAAATGTTGAACTTGCAAGTACTCATTAGGCTCACCTAACGTGGGCGGCCCACTCGGTTTCGTCCCCCACCGGCCCCGTCGGGCCGGCCCGACCGAAGGAGCTCCCCCCACATGTCCGGACGCCTCGACAGCGCCCAGCCCTACGCCCTCGGCCTGTTCCGCATCGTCGTCGGCCTCCTCTTCACCTGCCACGGCGCCGCCTCCCTCTTCGGCGTCCTCGGCGGCACGTCGGGAAGCGGCGGCACGATCGAGCCCGGCACCTGGCCGGGCTGGTACGCGGCCGTGATCCAGTTGGTCGGCGGCGGCCTCGTGATGCTCGGCCTCGGCACCCGCGCCGCCGCGGTCGTCTCCTCGGGCTCCATGGCCTACGCGTACTTCAAGGTGCACCAGCCGGGCGCCCTGTGGCCGATGGAGAACGGCGGCGAGGCCTCCGCCATGTTCTGCTGGGCCTTCCTGCTGCTGGCCTTCACCGGCTCCGGCGCCTTCGGCCTGGACCGGCTGTTCGCCCGGCGCACGTCCGAGCAGGAGAAGGCCGCCACCGAGAGGCAGACACCGGTCGCGGCCTGATCCGAACCGGAGCGGCGCCTTTCCCTGAACCGGGGGGCGCCGCTCACACCCTCCACCTGCGCCCGGACGACCGCGGGGGCGCGGGGGCGCGGGGGCGCGGGGGCGCGGGGGCCGAGGCCGGGCATCGGGCGTGAACGCCCCCTCGCGAGTGAACGCTCCGTGGCGAACACACGAGGCCCCTGTGAACCTCATGTCTCACCCCGGCGTAGGCTGAATGGCTGTCATCGGCCGCTCCTGCCGTCCCCGCGTCTCGCGGCATGGCCCGGCCCACGGGGGAGTAACGGGGAGTTGTGGTGGTCGAGAGTCTCGGCAGTATCGGTTCGCTGGTCAGCAGCCCATGGATCTACGCGCTGGTCGCCGTCTCGGTGCTCCTCGACATCTTCCTGCCGGTGCTGCCGAGCGGTGTCCTCGTGATCGCGGCGGCCACGGCGGCGGCCGCGGGCTCGGGCGCGGCGGCCGCCGGGCGGGTTCCGGACGACGTCCCCGACATCCTGGTCCTGACCCTGTGCGCGGCGACCGCCTCGGTCCTCGGCGACCTGGCGGTCTACCGCCTCGCGTGGCGAGGCGGGCCTCGCCTGGACCGCGCGATCGCCCGTTCCCGTCGGCTGACCACGGCGCAGGAACGTCTCGGCGGGGCCCTCGCCCGAGGCGGCGGCGCCCTCGTCGTCCTGGCCCGTTTCGCCCCCGCCGGCCGCTCGGTCGTCTCTCTCGTCGCCGGTACGGCCCACCGCCGGATCCGCGAGTTCCTCCCCTGGTCCGCCCTCGCCGGACTGGCCTGGGCCGCCTACAGCGTGGCCCTCGGCTACTTCGGCGGTCAGTGGCTGGGCGCGACCTGGCTGGCGGCAGGGGTATCACTGGTCGCGCTGTCCGGCGCAGGGGCGGGGGCCGCGTACCTGATGCGCCGCCAGCCCCGGGCGACGGAGGCTTCGTGACCACCGCGGCCGGCCGCCGCACGGCGCGCACCTGGAAGTGCCCTGAAGATCTTGAAATCGCGCCCGGCCTGCACCGATTCATGGCGATTGACATTCACAGGCAATCTCGGGCAAGCCGGGTGGCCAGAGCAAGATCTTCATCGGTCTTCGGGGGCCGGTCGTTCGGAGCGGGTCGGCTGAGAGGGACTGCGCCTCTCGGCCCACCCGAGCGGGGCGTGGTGCGTGCGGCTGCGAGGCGGAGGAGGGCGACGGGGCGGAGCCCCGGCCACCGACGACAACGCCGCGGATGCGCGTGCCACGCCCCGCGACGCCGGCAAGATCAAAACGCCAGGCCCTGAGCCTCGCGGCAACGGCGCACGGGGTGTCACGAGGCCCGCCGTGCGCCTCCCCGCACCTCCAGGCCGGCCAGCAGATCAGCCGTGGCCCCGGCGACGGCCTCCACCGCCTGCTCGAAGGCCTCCAGATTGTGCGCGGCGGGCGCACGGAACCCGGAGATCTTGCGCACGTACTGCAGGGCGGCGGCCCTGATCTCGTCCTCCGTGGCCTCCTCGGCCAGCATGGGCGGACGCAGTGTCTTGATGCTGCGGCACATGACGTCAGTCTCCCTTCTCCAGGTCCACCCGCCAGTCGTTCGATCTGATCCAGTGGCCCTTCGGATACTCGAAGTCGGCCTGCCCGAGCAGGGCGAAACCGGCCCCGCGGCAGACCGCGTTGGAGGCGGCGTGGTCGACACTCGGGAACGCGTGCAGATAGCGGTGCGTCCCGTCGGCACGGGCCGCCTCCCGCACCGCACGGGCCGCCCGCACGGCAAGTCCCCGCCCCTGGAACTCCGGCAACACCGCCCACCCGGTCTCCCAGACCTCCGCGCCCTGCCAGGTCCGCTGCCAGTACCCGATCGAGCCGACGGTCTCACCGCCGTCCGCCAGGGCAACCCGGTACATCCGCCCCGGGCCCGGATCGGCGTACCGCCGATGCCGGGCCGCGAGCTGCTCCTCTGTCTCCGGGCCGCCCAGGTGCGCGGTCATCCCGGGGCTGTTGGTCCTGCGCAGCAGCCACAGATCCGGCTCCGCCCAGGGGACCAGACACACTCGCTCCCCGCCCCGCGCCCCGCCTCCAACCGCCCGCTCGTCCACGCCTTCCATGCTCTTCACGGTAGGGCAGGGGTCTGACAGTCGGCCCCGGCAGCGACGGCCACACTTTCGCGTGAACCATCGAAGGGAACGCGCGCCTCAAAATCGAACAGGCGTATCATTGGCGCGTGGCTACGACCTATGATTTCCCCAGTGACCTCCTCGCCGGTCAGGAGGAACTGCATCAGGTCCGGGCCGAGCTGTCGGCCCTGCTGAAAAGACTTCCCTGGTCTGTCGAACCGCTCGACGGTTTCAGCGACAGGAACGGCTGGCGCAAGGTCGAGCGCCCGGCCTCCCCCGGCTGGTCGGCGGACGAGCAGGCCGAGGTGGAGAAGCTCCGGCGGCGCGAGCGCGAACTCGCCGTGTTCGTCAGCACCCATCGCTACTGGTCGGAAATCACCGGCCCCGACCAGGTGAGCGCCCGCTCGGAGCTGAAACGCGCCCACGAGGCCCCGGCCGAGGGGACCCCGCCATCAGCTCAGTGATCTCGGCGCTGTGGGTTCATCCACGGCAAGATCGCCGGCGGGCACACGCGAGAGGCCCCCGGAAGATCTCCGGGGGCCTCCGCACCGACGACAGCGGCGCCGGTCCTGGTGGGCGCGGACGGTTTCGAACCGCCGACATCCTGCTTGTAAGGCAGGCGCTCTACCCCTGAGCTACGCACCCAGGACGAGTCGACAGCCTACATGGCCCGGGGCACTGCCCGGCAAGCGTGTTGACGCCGATACCACCTCCGCCGGGGGGTTAACCCCACCCCCGATCCGGTAGTGGCCCGGATCCCGGCGGGGGCCCGTGCTCCGTACGGTCGAAGAGCCTCGTCGACGAGGGCCTCTTCCGCTCCGGGAGGGCCGGACGCGGCACTTCGTAGCCGTCCCAGGGGGAGATCGTCATGGCCGCCCGCACCGTTTCCGCTCGCACGTTCGCAGCCGTCGGCGTCGTCGCCGTTCTCGTGGCGGGTCTCGGCGCCTGCGCCTCCGCCTCGGACGACAAGGACCCCGAGCACCGGTCCTTCGCCCTTCAGGGCCGCACCCTCACCGTCGACTCCGACGACTCCGCCCTGGAGATCGTCGCCTCGGACGACCACACGTCCGGGAAGGCCGAGGTCACCCGGTGGTTCTCCGGATCGGTCGCCGTCGGTTCGGATCCCGAAGTGACCTGGAAGATGGACGACGACCGGCTGGTGCTGCGTACGCACTGCTCCGGCGTGGTCGCCGACTGCGCGGCCAGGCACCGCATCGAGGTGCCGCGGGGCATCGCCGTCCAGGTGGAGGAAGGAGACGGCAGCGTGCGGGCGCGGGGGTTCCGGGACGCGCTGAACATCCGTACCGGCGACGGGTCCGTGCACGTCACCGACTCCACCGGCCCTCTGGAGCTGCGCACCGGTGACGGATCCGTGCGCGCGGAGGTCTCCTCGCGCCGGGTGAACGCGCACACCGACGACGGCTCGGTCCGTATCGAACTCGGCACCGTTCCCGACCTGGTGGAGTCCCGCACCGGCGACGGTTCCGTGACGATCACGCTGCCCCGGGCCACGTACAAGGTGTCCGCCGAAACCGGTGACGGCGGGGTCGACGTGTCGGTGCCGCGGGACGACGCCAGCAGCCATGTGGTGAGCGCCCGGACCGGTGACGGCAAAGTCACGGTCCGAACCGCGAACTGACCGGCCCGTGTGTTCGTCCCTTACGGGTGGGAGAATGGACCCGGGCAGGACGGACGACACGGGAGAGGGATGTGACGGCGACACCATCGCAGCCGTACTCGCCGATGGTGGCGCGCGCGCAGCGCCTGCCACACCGCTCCCACCGCCGTCGCGCGCCCGGTGCGGGCCGTGACGTGCTCGTCCTCGTGGGCCTGCCGCTCCTCGCCGTGCTCGCGCTGCCCGCCGCGTTCGCCGGGGGCGGCACCCGGCGCTGGTTCGGCGGGCGGGCCGAGAGCCAGCGGGCGGAGGCACAGGCCGCGAAGGACGACGCGGCGGCCGCCTTCTACGACCTGGACACCGCTCAACGGGACCTGCGGATCTCGATAGAGACGATCGCGGCCGTCGACGCCTCCCCCGCCGCCCGGCGCGCGGTCACCGACTTCGAGGCGCTCGGCCGGCGGATCGACGAGGTCAGCCACCAGTACATCGGTGCCGTCGACGCCCATGACCTGGACCGGGACGATCTGGAGGCGTCGGCCGCCTCCCGCGCCCGCGGCGAACTGACCGCCGCCAAGAACGAGCTGGGCCGCGTCAAGCAGGAACTGGACCGCTTCGCCGACGGTCTCGGCCCCCTGCTCGGCAAGGCCGAGACCCAGCTGGCCCGGCTGGCGCCCACCGTCGAGCGCGCCCGGCAGGCCCTGCTCGCCGCCTCCAACGCCCTGGACGCCGCGCGGGAAGCCGGGCTGAGGGCGGACGACCTCGCCGCCCGGCTCGCCGCCCTCGGTCCGGAGCTGACCCGGCTGAACCAGGGCGCGGGACAGCACGGCGTGCCACAGACCCTCGAACGGGCCGAACGGGTCACCCGAGCGGCCGAGTCGGTCCGCGCCGAGGCGGAGCGGCTGCCCGAGCGCGCCGCCGAGATCGACCACCGGCTGGTCTCCCTGCGTACCCGCGCCCAGGCCCTGACCACCCGCACCGAACAGGTCGAACCGGTCCTGAGCGAACTGCGGCGGCGATTCACCGCAGCCTGCTGGCAGGACCTGCAGCAGGTGCCGGACCAGGCCACCGAATCGGTCCGGCAGGCCGAGCGAAAACTGACCGAGGCGCAGACCGCCCGCGACGAACAGCGCTGGCCCGACGCGACAGCCCTCCTGTCGACGGTGCGGGCGCTGCTGAATTCCACCGACGAGGCCGTCTCGGCCGCCGGAGACCGGCTGCGACAGCTGAACGCCGTGCAGAAGAACCCCCAGCAGGAGATCGAGCGCACCCGTTTCGCCATCCGTGACGCCCAGCGGCTGGCCATGGCGGGCCGCAACACCCCCGACCCCCGTCACGCGCGCCCACTGGACGACGCCGTGGCCCGGCTGGAACGGGCGATCACCACGCTGGAGGGCCGCCACCCCGACTACTGGCACTTCCTGACGGAGACCGAAGCGGTCCGGCAGACGGTGGCCGGCGTGGTCACCCGGATCCGGGAGGAGCGCGGGGCCGGCCACTGACCGCCGAGCGACTGCCGGTGCTCGGGCTCCGGTCCCGACCGAGTTTTCGCCGTCGGGCCTGGCCGCTGGGCCAGGCCGGTTAACCTGTGCGCATGCCTCGCTACGAGTACCGCTGCCGGAGCTGCGGCGACACCTTCGAACTGAGCCGCCCCATGGCCGAGTCCTCCGCTCCCGCCGCCTGTCCGGCGGGCCACCACGACACGGTGAAGCTGCTGTCGACGGTCGCGGTCGGCGGGTCGGCCTCCGCGTCGGCCCCGGCGCCCTCGTCGGGTGGCGGAGGCGGCTGCTGCGGCGGAGGCTGCTGCGGCTGACCCACCGCCTCGTCCAGCGTGGTCGGACAGATCCGCCAGGCCGCCTCACGGAGCTCGTCCAGGGCGCGGCGGCTCTCGTCGTGTGCCTGGCCCAGCAGCCGGTCCCGACGGCCGGCGTCCTGACTGCGGCGGGCCCGGCCGAGCAGCATGCCGAGGGCGACGAGACGCTGCTGAACGCCGTCGTGCAGGTCCCGCTCGGTGCGGCGTCGTTCGTCGTTTCACCGCGTCGACGACGGCGGCGCGGCCGGCGGACAGCCCGGCGATCCGCCGCTCCAGCTCCTCCTGGTGGCGGGGGCCGAGGAAATGACGCGCCAGCTGCCCCTCCAGTCCGACCACTCCGAATATTCCCTGTACGGCGAGGAACACGAGGAAGAAGCAACCGAGACTGCCGAGGCCGAACGAACCGGGGTTGCGTATGCCGTCCAGCAGGAGCCAGCCGTACATCCCGAAGGTGCCGTACCCGAGGCCGATGGCGGCGGTCCGCGGCAGCGTCGCACACTGCGGAAAACCGCAATTCCCGACTGCGGTGCACCACAGTCGATCCTGCGGTCTTCCTCAGTCTCCCTTCAGCTGCGATTTTCTAGCGTGGTCGTCATGACAGCCATCGCAGCGCAGACGGCCGCGGACAGCGGTGCGGCACCGCAGTGGATCAACGACCTCATGGACGCGCTCGGCGCACCGGGCGCCGGCCTCGCCATCGCTCTGGAAAACCTCTTCCCTCCCCTGCCGAGCGAAGTGATCCTGCCGCTCGCCGGGTTCGCGGCGAGTTCCGGCCGGATGAACCTGATCGCCGTCCTGCTGTGGACGACGGCGGGTTCGGTGATCGGCGCGCTCGCCCTGTACGGGGTCGGCGCGCTGCTCGGCCGGGACCGGACGGTGGCGATAGCGGGGAAGCTGCCGCTGGTGAAGGTGTCCGACATAGAGAAGACGGAGGCCTGGTTCCTGAAGCACGGGACCAAGGCGGTGTTCTTCGGCCGCATGATCCCGATCTTCCGCAGCCTGATCTCCGTACCGGCTGGTGTGGAGCGGATGCGGCTGCCCGTCTTCGTCGCGCTGACCACGCTGGGCAGCGCGATCTGGAACACCGTGTTCGTCCTCGCGGGCTACGCGTTGGGGGACAACTGGTCCGAGGTCTCGGGCATCGCGTCCACCTACTCGAAGGTGATCCTCGCGATCGCCGCCCTGGCGCTGCTGGTCTTCATCGGCATGCGGCTGATGCGGCCGGGGGCCGGCCACCGCAGGCGGGGCCGGGGCCGCGACCGGGGGCAGGCCGTACGGCCGCCGGCCGATGACGACGCCCGCCCCGGCACCCGGGGCGGGACCGGTGCCGGGGACGCGGACGAAGGGGTCAGCGAGCCGGGCTCACCGCGCGCAGGAACTCCCGAAGGATCCGCTCACCGGCCAGGACGCCGCGCTCGGGCAAGGCACTGACCGCCGGAGCCGTCCAGTCGGAGTCGGCCAGCTCGCCGTGGCCGGGGCGCCACCCCCGGTCGGCGGCGAGCAGCAGGTCGGCGTCGAGAAGGGAGTCGCCGGCGGCGAGGGTGAGATCGGCGCCCGTGCGGCGGGCGACCTCGTACACAGCGGCGCTCTTGGTGAGCGGCTTGGGGACGGCGTAGATCTTGCGGCCCTGGAGGGACACGGTCCAGCCGCGGTTCTCGGCCCACACGGCGAGTTCCTTCACCCAGTCCTCGGGCAGCAGTTCACGCTCGACGACGAGGTAGGCGAAGAGGTCCTCGGCGACCCGGTGCTTGCGCACCCACAGCGGGTCGGCGGTGTTCATCAGGTGGTCGCGGACCTCGGCCAGCGAGGCGCACTCGTCGGCCAGCCGTGCGGTCACCCGCGCGTGCCAGTCGGGGTCGGAGACACCGTCCACGAGCAGGTGACCGCCGTTGGCGCAGATCGCGTACTTCGACGGAGGGCCGGGGAGGTTGATGCGCTGGTACTGCTTGCGGGTCCGGGTCGTGGTCGGCACGAAGACCGCCGTGTCACCAAGGTCGGTCAGCAGCCCGGCCGCCGTCTCGGTCAGGTAGGAGAGGGGCTTGCTCTCGTAGACCTCGACGCACAGCAGCCGGGGTGCCCGCAGGTCGGGCATGGTCAGCCCGAGTGCGGCGGCCGAGTAGATGAGCGTGCGGTCGAGGTCGCTCGCGACGAGCACCGGCATCAGAGCGTCACCGCCTTGCCGTCGGCGCCGGTCGCGCCCCGCGTGTACTTGGGGTGGATCAGCCCGACACAGGTGTAGGGGAGGTCATCGACCTCCTCGACGGGTACGCCCCGCTGTTCGGCCAGCAGTCGTACGTGGTCGAGGTCGGCCCCGGCGCCGGCCCGGGCCAGGACCTTCCACGGCACACGGCGCAGCATCACGCGAGTGGTCTCGCCGACGCCGGGCTTGACGAGGTTCACGTCGTGGATGCCGTACTCCTCGCTGATGCGCTCGACAGCGGCCCAGCCCTCCCAGGTGGGGGTGCGGTCGGCGGACAGCAGCTCCTTGGCCTGGGCGTCGACCGTGTCGGCGACATCCGGGAAGCGACCGGAGACGGCGTCGAGGAAGTCCGGTGACAGGTCGGCGCCGGCGAGTTCGCGGTAGAACTTCGCGCCGTGGAAGTCGTGCGTGCCGACCAGGTCGGCACGGAGCACGGTGCGGGATATCAGGCCGGAGACCGTGGAGTTGAGGCAGGCGGAAGGGATGAGGAAGTCGTCGCGGGTGCCGTAGGTGCGCACACAGGAACCGGGGTCGGCGAGCACGGCGATCTCCGGGTCGAAGCCGGTGACGCCGTCGGAGACCTCGAAGTCGCCCAGGGCGGCGGCGAGTTCGCGAGTGATGGCGCCCTTGCCGGTCCAGCCGTCGACGAAGACGACGTCGGCGGGGTCGTGACGGTCGGCCAGCCAGCGCAGCGCGTTGGCGTCGATGCCGCGGCCCCGGACGATCGACACGGCGTAGTGAGGGAGGTCGAGGCCATGACGGAACTGCGCCCAGCGGCGCATGAGAACCCCGACGGGTGTGCCCGCGCGGGCGAGGGAGACCAGGACGGGGCGGGGCGACCGCTCGGCGAGCACGATCTCGGTGACGGCGCCGACCGCGCGGGCCAGCCGGGTCGCGGACGTCGCCAGCGCCGCGTGGAACAGCTCCTGGTACTGCTCGCTGGGCTGGTACTCCACGGGGAGCGATTCCGCGTAGTGCGCGCCGCCGCTCTGGATCGCCTCCTCGCGCTCCTCGGTGGGTGCCTCCAGCGTGACGTCCGAGAGGTCCTGGAGCAGCCAGCCGACCTCGTCGGGCGCGTACGAGGAGAAGTCGGGGCCGCGCAGGGGCTCGGGCAGCATGGAGGGCCTTTCGGAGGCTTGCGGGGCTTGCGGGGCCTCTGGGACGTACGACGGGACGACGGCCAGCAGGACGTGCGGGACGTGGGCGGCGAGCCGGGCCAGCAGTCCGTCGGGCCCGTGCAGCGCGGACGTGTCGGCGGCCGAGTCGACGACGGCGACGACGGCGTCGAAGCCGGCGCCCGCGACGTTGTAGGCGTAGCGCTCACCGGGGCCGTCGGCCGGGTCGTCGTGCGCGGAGAAGACCAGGCGGGTGCGTATCGCGTATCCGGGGTCGTCGACCGCGAGGACGGGAGAGCGGGTGGTGGTGGAGTAGCGCACGTCGGCGTCGGTGATCTGCTCCAGCGTGTGGGCCAGGCGCAGCGGGGCGTACATCAGTTCCTCGAAGCCGAGGACGAGCACCCGGCGGGCGCCTGGGGGCAGCGCCCCGACGATCCGTTCGGCCATGCCGGGCAGTGCGCTCTCCAGCCGGTCGCGCTGGGCGGCCGTGAACCCGTGTCGTCCACCGTCGGGGACCCCGCCGGGCCAGCGCAGGTCGACGCGTCCGACCGATCCGGACGGCCGGGCCGGGCCGGACTCGGCGGCAGAGCCGGACGGGCCGGCCGGAGCCGGCTCGGCGGTCCGCGTCTCGTACCGGGCGACGAGGTCCCGTCCCTTCTCCAGTACGCCCTCCGGCAGCCGGACCGTGCCCGAGGCGGCCGTCACCAGGTCCACGCGGGCGCCGATGTCGCGGGCGAATTCCTCCAGCCGGCCGGCGTCGGCGGGCGAGCGCATGTCGACGAGGGCCACCACGACGTACCGCTTGCGGGGATAGCGATCGTGCAGAGCGCGGACGGTGTTGAGCACCGTGTTGCCGGTGGAGAACTCGTCGTCGACGAGGACCAGCGGTCCGTCGCCGGCCAGCAGCGCCGGGTCCTCGGGCAGCAGGAGGTGGGAGGTCGCGTGCGAGTGGGACTCCTCGAAGCCGCCCGCCCGGGCGACGCCGGTGACCGGACGGCGGGTGGAGTGCAAGTACGGGGCGGGGCCCAGGCCGTCGGCGACCGAGTGGCCGAGGCCGGTGGCGGTCTCCGCGTAGCCGAGGACGACCGCGCGCTCGGCCGCTTCGGCGCCGAGCAGTTCGCGGACGCGCCTGCCGAGGGCGACGCCGTGGCCGTACACGACGGAGGGCGACTGCGGGACGTGCTTGCCGAGCACGTTCGAGACGAGCAGGTGCGCCCGCTTGGGGTTGCGGCGCAGGGCGAGCCCCAGCAGGTCGGTCAGTGTGTCGTCACCGGCGAGCTCGACGCCGAGCCGCTCGGCGACCCAGCTGCCGGACCAGACTCCGGCGCGCCCCTCGGCGCGCGCCCTCTCGGTCATGTACTCGTGCCTCCCGTTGTCCACCGGGGCATGGGCCCTTGCGTCGGTCATGGATTCCTTGCGTTCAGTCGGACAGGGCGGTGCGGTCAGTCGGACAGACCGGCGGCGAGGAGTTCCACGAAACCGATGTCCTCGTTCGCCACCCCGAAGACCTCCGCCCGCAGCAGCGTGCGCTCGGCCCAGGCGCGGTGGGGTTTCACCTCGTTCATCTTGTTCGTGTAGGCGGACCTCAGTACACCCCCGCCGCCGCGTTCCGGCCGCAGGATGTCCTGGGCGTCACTGAACTCCTCGTGGCTGACCACGGACAGCGCGTGCACGGGGAGCACGTGCGAGGGGTGGATGCAGGTCTTGCCCAGCAGGCCGTTGGCGCGGTCCAGGGAGATCTCCCGCAGCAGACCGTCCATGGCGTGCGCGATCAGCTTCTGCCGCAGTTCGACCGCCTGCACCTCCAGGAAGGGGCTCTGCCGCAGTTGCGGTTTGAACATCCTCTCCTGGACGCGGAAGTACTCCCATACCGGCCCGGTCACCGTGAATCCGGTGCCGTCGGCCCGGGCGAGCATGTTCACCACGTCGGAGATCACGGAGGCGACGATCTGGACGTCGTACGCCGTCATGTCGGGGCCCCTGCGCAGCCCGTACGAGGAGCAGAAGTCGGTGACGCCGAGACGCAGGGCGAGCACGCGGTCGCGGTACTTGTCGACCGCGCGGAAGATGCCCTCCAGCGTCTGCACGCGGGACTCCCGGTACAGCAGGTCCGGCGACTCCAGTACAGGCATGGCGAAGAGCCTGTGGCCGGCAGCTGCCTCGGCGGCCGAGAGCGCCTCCAGGAAGGGCACGCCGCGTTCCTCGGTGAACTTCGGCAGCACGAAGCCGGACAGCAGCCGCACGGCGGGGCCGAGGCGCCGCACGAGGTCGGGTATCTGCTCGGGGGTGCGGACCCGGACGAAGAGCAGGGGGACGTCGTCGACGGAACGGGCCGCCAGTTCCGTGAGCTGGGCGACGAGGTTCGCCTCGCCGACCGGCACGTCGGCGTCGTCGATCGAGTCCTCCAGGCACAGCACCATCGACACCACACCGCTCACCCGCTGCTTGAGGATGTCGTCGGCGAGTCTGGGGCGGGTGGCAGGGCTGTAGAGCGTGGCGCCCAGGGCCGCGGACAGCAGCCGGGCCGGAGAGTCCGCCGTGAAGGCGCAGGGCTCCTGGTGGAAGAGACGCTTCCGCACATCAGGGGCAATCTGCCCGAAATGACGCATTAAACTCCCCCGCGGTGTCTGGGCGACCTGTGAAGTGTCCAAAGGTGGCCGGTAATAGTACGTACGTATCCATGTCGGAGGTTCCCACTGGGCATGAATTCCAGGTAACCCGGCTGTGTCGGCGGCGGCCACCCGAAGTGAGCGGACACGACCCGAGTACCCGCCCCCGCGTTGTCGTGACCAGGACCGAGAGGGCAGGATGACGGCATGACGCACGCGATGCTGAAGGGGTCGAACGTCCCGCTGCAAGCCACCACGGTACGCGCCGTGCTGCGCTGGACACCCGGGCAGGGGGTCCCCGACATCGACGCCTCCGCTCTTCTGCTGGGGCCCGACGACCGCGTGCGTTCCGACGAGGACTTCGTCTTCTACAACCAGCCCCGGCATCCCTCGGGTCAGGTCTGGCGGCTCGGCAAGAAGCGGGTCGACGAGGGCCTGACCGACACGATCCAGACAGATCTCTCCCGGGTCGAGCCGTCCGTGGGCCGCATCCTGCTCGTCGCCTCGGCGGACGGCGTCGCCTTCGACCGGGTCCGGTCGCTGCGCATCATGCTGCACGATGCCACGGCCGCCGACGCGGAGCCGCTGGCGTACTTCGACGTCAAGCCGGAGACGGGCCAGGAGACGGCGCTGATCTGCGGCGAACTGTACCGGCGCGGGGACGGCTGGAAGTTCCGGGCGCTGGGCGAGGGCTACTCGAACGGGCTCAAGGGCCTGGCGACCGACTTCGGCATCTCGGTGGACGAGTCGGAGGGGGCGGACGACCCCGTGTCGGCCCCCCGGCCGGAACCCGCCCAGACCACGCCCGTCCAGACCACGCCCGCCCCGCCGGCGGTCGGCCCCGACGAGCCGACGACCGTGCAGCCCCTCCCGGGGGTGTCGCGGCCGCTGCCCCCGGAGCAGCCCGCCGGAGTACCGGCACAGCCCGCGTACGGCTATCCGCAGCGGCCGCCGACGACACAGCCGGCCTACGGCTACCCGCAGCCGGCCGGACGGCCCGGGTACGGATACCCGCAGGCGCCCGCCGCGGCGGGGGTCACCGGCGCGCAGCCCGGCTACGGTTATCCGCCGCCGGTCACCGGGGCGCCCGACCCGGACTTCCGGCTGCCGCCGCAAGGACCGCAGTTCGTCGGCCGGTAACCGCCCGGACGATCGCGGTACGTCCCTCAGCGGAACGGGCGGCAGCCTGAACGGGATGGGCCGGGGCGGGACGGGCCGGGCCGGGATGGGCCGGGCCGGGCCTCAGCGGGACGGGCGGAGCCTCAGCGCTCCGCCTTGCTCTTGTGCCCGCGGCCCCATTGCAGGCCCCACCCGTACAGCCGGTCCAGCTCCCCCTGGAAGCCGTACACGAACTTCACCTCGCGACGGACGAAGATCTCGCCCTTGATGTTCTCGATCATCACCACGGCGCAGGACCGGGCCTGCGGATGGCGCTCGTCGAGGCCTATCTCGATGCGGGGGCCATTGCTCGGGTAGAGCGTGACGATGGCGTGCGTCCGGTCGAAGGCCGGGGTCTGGTCGTAGATGTAGGCGAAGAGCAGGAGGCGCTTGATCGCGTCCTTGTGGTCGAGGTTGACGTAGATCGTCTCGCCGGAGGCCGAGCCGAAGCGGTCGTCGCCGCTGAGCTTGACGTACGGCGGGCCGTTGACGTCGCCGAGGAAGCCGCCCAGCGGCTGGACGACCCCGCGGGTGCCGTCCTGCAGCTCGTAGAGGCAGCCGAGGTCGAGGTCGACGTTGACCATGCTCTGGCTGTGGCCGATGACCTCGGGGGGCTTGAGCGCCTTGAAGGGGTGCCGCAGCAGGCTCTCGCGCTGTGCGCCCATGATGTCCGAGGTCCGCATCCGCCAGGAGAGGTTGACGCGCAGGTTGCCGGTCGCCGCGCCCTGCTTCGTCAGCGAGACCTGGCTGTGCCGTTTGGTCAGCTGGATGGAGTTGGTGGCCGCGCTGCCCGAGTCGAACTCGGACTCGCGACCGCGCCACAGACCGTCCAAAAAGCCCATTCCCGCCCCCACCTTCGCTCGAACCACCGACCGCGGACCGCCGACGGGGCGGCCCCGAGGAGTGGTCCTCGTCGGCCGCCCCGCACAGAGCGTTCCTCGCCCGGGCCGTGTTCACACCGAAGGAGCAGGCGCACCGGGAGCGAACCCGGCCCGGGAACAGAAGGGTTTCACACCCCGGAGGAGACCTCCGCCTTCTCCTTGCCGCCTTCTCCCCCGGCCTCGGCGAGCCGCTTGTTGCGGCGCACGGAGGACCAGAAGGAGGCGCCGATCAGGACCACGCCGATCATGCCGGTGATGAACTCGTTGATCTCGTACTGGATGGTCACCAGGAGGACGACGGCGAGGGCGCCGATGGCGTAGTGGGCGCCGTGCTCCAGGTAGACGTAGTCGTCGAGGGTGCCCTCGCGGACCAGGTAGACGGTCAGCGACCGGACGTACATGGCGCCGATGCCGAGGCCGAGGGCCATCAGGACGATGTCGTTGGTGATGGCGAAGGCGCCGATGACGCCGTCGAAGGAGAACGACGCGTCCAGGACCTCCAGGTAGAGGAACATGAAGAACGCGGCCTTGCCGGCCAGCTTGACGGCCGACTTGGGCTTGCCGGCGCGTTCGGCCCGCTCCTCGGCCTCGTGCTCCCGCTCCTCCTCCTCTTCGAGCTTGTCCTCGAAGAAGCCGGAGAGGCCACCGACGACCAGATAGGTGATCAGGCCGGCGATACCGGAGAGCAGGACGGTCTCCGCCTTGTCGGCGTGCGTGCCGCCGTGCTGGTGGGCGTGGGCGCCGAAGGTGATCGCGGAGACGAGCAGCACGATCAGGGCGATGCAGGCCGACAGCATGTCGACCTTGCCGAGCTTGGCCAGCGGGCGCTCCAGCCGGCCCAGCCACTTGATGTCCCGGTCCTCGAAGATGAAGTCGAGGAAGATCATCAGGAGGAACATGCCACCGAAGGCGGCGATCGACGGATGGGCGTCCGTCACCAGCTCCTGATAGCGGTCCTTGTCGGTGAGGGCGAGGTCGACGGCCTCGATCGGCCCGAGCGACGCGCTGACCGCCACGATCAGGACCGGGAAGACCAGGCGCATGCCGAAGACGGCGATCAGGATGCCGATGGTGAGGAAGATCTTCTGCCAGAAGGCATTCATCTTCTTCAGGATCCCGGCGTTGACCACCGCGTTGTCGAAGGACAGCGAGATCTCCAGGACGGACAGGATCGCCACGATGCCGAAGGCGGCCCACCCCCCGTAGAAGACCGCGGCCACCAGGCCGAGCGCGGTGACCGCGAACGACCACCCGAAGGTTTTCAGAACCACTGGCTACCCAATCGTGTGTGTACGGGGCTCCCCCGCGCCGTACGCGGCTTTACGAAACGTTGACTCCGAAGTCTAGAGCGATGCCCCGGAGCCCCGACGCGTACCCCTGCCCCACCGCCCGGAACTTCCATTCGCCCTGGTAACGGTAGAGCTCACCGAAGATCATCGCGGTCTCCGTCGAGGCGTCCTCGCTCAGGTCGTAGCGGGCGAGTTCCTGGCCGTCGGCCTGGTTGACGACCCGGATGAAGGCGTTGCTGACCTGGCCGAAGGTCTGGCCGCGTTCGTCGGCCATGTGGATCGAGACCGGAAAGACGATCTTGTCGCAGTGGGCCGGCACCCCGGAGAGATCGACCAGCACCGACTCGTCGTCGCCGTCGCCCTCACCGGTGAGGTTGTCGCCGGTGTGCTCGACCGACCCGTCCGGGCTCTTGAGCTGGTTGTAGAAGACGAACCACTCGTCGCCGAGCACCCGGCCGCTGCTGCACACCAGCGCGCTGGCGTCCAGGTCGAAGGGTGCTCCGGTGGTGGAACGCGCGTCCCAGCCCAGTCCGACCAGTACCTGTGTGAGGTTCGGTGCGGCCTTGGACAGGGAGACGTTGCCTCCCTTGGCAAGCGTGACGCCCATGGTGATCCCTCCCCGGGTGATGGTTCTCGGGTTTCCTGCACGTCCGGCGCCGCACGTAAACCGTGCGGCGCCGGACGGTCGAGGCGGTGGCCTCGGACGTATCGGTGACTCAGACGTTCACGCCGAAGTCCTGCGCGATGCCGCGCAGGCCGGAGGCGTAGCCCTGGCCGATGGCGCGGAACTTCCACTCCGCACCGTGCCGGTACAGCTCGCCGAAGACCATGGCGGTCTCCGTGGACGCGTCCTCGCTCAGGTCGTACCGGGCGATCTCGGCGCCGCCGGCCTGGTTGACGACGCGGATGAACGCGTTGCGCACCTGGCCGAAGGACTGCTGGCGGTTCTCGGCGTCGTAGATCGAGACCGGGAAGGTGATCTTCTCGACGTCGGCGGGGACGGTGGCGAGATCGATCTTGATCTGCTCGTCGTCGCCCTCGCCCTCACCGGTGAGGTTGTCGCCGGTGTGCTCGACCGATCCGTCCGGGCTCTTGAGGTTGTTGAAGAAGATGAAGTGTGCGTCGCTGGCGACCTTGCCGCCGCTGTTCAGCAGCAGCGCGCTGGCGTCGAGGTCGAAGTCGGTGCCGGTCGTGGTGCGGATGTCCCACCCCAGACCGACGATGACCGCGGTCAGGCCGGGGGCCTCCTTGGTCAGCGAGACATTGCCGCCCTTGCTGAGGCTGACTCCCACGAGTCCTCCATTGGTGTCCTGGGGCGGGGAGCCCCGTAGTGCGTGGATATCGGATCAACGATTCGATCCTAGTGACGGGTTCCCGCCCCCCGCAGGCCCTGGAACCGACAAATCACACGGTGTCGATCACGTCTCGATCACAGGGTGTCGAGCGCCTTCACGTACTCGGTCAGGTCACGGGCGTCCGGCAGGCCGTTGACGACGGTCCAGCGGACCACGCCCTCCTGGTCGATGATGAAGGTGCCCCGGACGGCGCAGCCCTTGTCCTCGTCGAAGACGCCGTACGCGCGCGAGACGTTGCCGTGCGGCCAGAAGTCGGACAGCAGCGGGTACTCCAGGCCCTCCTGCTCGGCGAATACGCGCAGGGTGTGGATCGAGTCGTTGGAGACGGCCAGCACCTGGGTGTCGCGGTCGGAGAACTGCGGCAGATGGTCGCGCACCTCGCACAGCTCGCCGGTGCACACGCCGGTGAAGGCGAACGGGTAGAAGAGCAGCACGACGTTCTTCCGGCCGCGGAAGTCGGACAGCCGGACGGTCGCGCCGTGGTTGTCCTTGAGTTCGAAGTCGGGGGCCTTGTCGCCGACCTGGAGCGTCATGTCCTGTTCGTCCCTTCGTAGGGTGGTTCGGTGGAACCACCCTACGCAGGGATCATCGCGGGTCCGCGGACGGGCCGACGGCGGTCGGCCCGTACGGGGTCCGGGTGTGGTGCGGAGCCTGGGCGGCTACCGCTTGGACTTGGCGGCCTTGGGCGTAGCCAGCCGGCTGCCGCTCCAGTCCTTTCCGACGCTGACGCTCTTGGACGCCGTCAGTCCGGCCGTCGTCGCGGCTTCCGAAATGTCGCTGGCCTCGACGTACCCCGAACGGCCGGTCTTCGGCGTGAGGAGCAGGATCGCCCCGCCCTCTTCGATGTACGTGGTGGCATCCACCAGCGCATCCGTCAGGTCGCCGTCGTCGTCACGGAACCACAGCACGACGGCATCGGCCACGTCCTCGTAGTCCTCGTCCACCAGCTCGCCCTCGACGGCGCCCTCAATGGCCTCGCGGAGCTCCTGGTCGACGTCGTCGTCGTAGCCGATCTCCTGGACCACCTGCCCGGGCTGGAACCCCAGCCTGACGGCAGGGTTCGTCCGCTCCTCCGCGTGGTCCGCGGTCGCGCTCACGGGTTGCCTCCTGATCATGTCTTGGTGAATATCTCAGCCACGCGCGTGCGCGAAGCATTGGCCGTAGTCCACACGGGCGGGACGGATCGCGCAAGTACCCGGCGACTGGGACCGCCGAAACGGTGACGATCCCGGCCGTGTCGCCGCAACTCCAGCCATGCCGTCCAGACCAAAGGTGACGTACACCACACCTATCTGCCCCGTTTGCGTATTTGGGAACCGTGTGTGGGTACGAGACTCGAATGAACGTGCCCCCGGTCCCCATGGGGGGACCGGTTACCCCACGGTACAGATGACGTTTGCCCCCGCGAGGTACACGATGGGGAATCGGCGGGGAATCGGCATAGACACCCGGCAATGTGGCCCTCTGACAGCGAAGGAACAGCGTGGCTTCCGCATCCGACCGCAGTGATCGCAATCCGATCATCATTGGCGGCCTCCCGAGTCAGGTTCCTGACTTCGATCCCGAGGAAACCCAGGAGTGGCTCGACTCCCTCGACGCCGCCGTCGACGAGCGTGGCCGGGAACGGGCCCGCTATCTGATGCTGCGGCTGATCGAGCGGGCCCGCGAGAAGCGCGTGGCCGTGCCCGAGATGCGCAGCACGGACTACGTCAACACCATCCCGACCAAGAGCGAGCCGTTCTTCCCCGGCAACGAGGAGATCGAGCGCAAGATCCTCAACGCCACCCGCTGGAACGCCGCGGTGATGGTCTCGCGCGCGCAGCGGCCGGGTATCGGCGTCGGCGGCCACATCGCCACCTTCGCCTCCTCGGCCTCCCTGTACGACGTGGGCTTCAACCACTTCTTCCGGGGCAAGGACGAGGGCGACGGCGGTGACCAGGTCTTCTTCCAGGGCCACGCCTCGCCGGGCATCTACGCACGCGCGTACCTGCTGGACCGGCTCAGCGAGCAGCACCTGGACGGCTTCCGGCAGGAGAAGTCCGCGGCGCCCAACGCCCTGTCGTCGTATCCGCACCCGCGGTCGATGCCGGACTTCTGGGAGTTCCCGACGGTCTCGATGGGCCTCGGCCCGATCGGCGCGATCTACCAGGCGCGGATGAACCGCTACATGCACGCGCGCGGGATCGCGGACACGTCGAGGTCACACGTGTGGGCCTACCTCGGCGACGGCGAGATGGACGAGCCGGAGTCGCTGGGCCAGCTGTCCATCGCCGCCCGCGAGGGCCTGGACAACCTGACCTTCGTCGTCAACTGCAACCTCCAGCGCCTCGACGGCCCGGTACGCGGCAACGGAAAGATCATCCAGGAGCTGGAGTCGGTCTTCCGGGGCGCCGGCTGGAACGTCATCAAGCTGGTGTGGGACCGCACCTGGGACCCGCTGCTCGCACAGGACCGCGACGGTGTGCTGGTCAACCGGATGAACACCACGCCGGACGGGCAGTTCCAGACGTACGCCACCGAGTCCGGCGCCTACATCCGCGACCACTTCTTCGGCGACGACCACCGGCTGCGCGCCATGGTCGAGAACATGACCGACGACCAGATCCTGCACCTGGGGCGCGGCGGTCACGACCACCGGAAGATCTACGCGGCGTACAAGGCGGCCCTGGAGCACAAGGGCCAGCCCACGGTCATCCTGGCCAAGACGATCAAGGGCTGGACGCTGGGCCCGAATTTCGAGGGCCGCAACGCCACGCACCAGATGAAGAAGCTGACGGTCGACGACCTCAAGCGCTTCCGCGACCGGCTGCACCTGCCGATCTCCGACAAGGAGCTGGAGTCCGGCCCGCCGCCGTACTACCACCCCGGCCGGGACACGGAGGAGATGCAGTACATGCACGACCGCCGGCTCGGTCTCGGCGGCTACGTGCCGACCCGCGTCGTGCGGTCCAAGCCGCTCGCACTGCCGGACGACAAGACGTACGCGACCGTGAAGAAGGGGTCGGGGCAGCAGTCCATCGCCACGACGATGGCCTTCGTGCGACTGCTCAAGGACCTCATGCGGGACAAGGAGATCGGCAAGCGGTTCGTACTGATCGCGCCGGACGAGTACCGCACGTTCGGCATGGACTCCTTCTTCCCGAGTGCGAAGATCTACAACCCGCTCGGCCAGCAGTATGAGTCCGTGGACCGTGACCTGCTGCTCGCCTACAAGGAGGCTCCGACCGGGCAGATGCTGCACGACGGCATCTCGGAGGCCGGCTGCACGGCCTCGCTGATCGCGGCCGGGTCGGCGTACGCCACGCACGGCGAGCCGCTCGTCCCGGTCTACGTCTTCTACTCGATGTTCGGTTTCCAGCGCACCGGTGACCAGTTCTGGCAGATGGGCGACCAGTTGTCGCGCGGTTTCGTGCTGGGCGCGACCGCGGGCCGTACGACTCTGACCGGCGAGGGCCTCCAGCACGCCGACGGCCACTCGCAGCTGCTGGCCTCGACGAACCCGGCGTGCGTCGCGTACGACCCGGCCTTCGGCTTCGAGATCGCGCACATCGTCAAGGACGGGCTGCGCCGGATGTACGGCGGGGACGAGCAGCACCCGCACGGCGAGGACGTCTTCTACTACCTCACCGTCTACAACGAGCCGATCCGGCACCCGGCCGAGCCCGCGAACGTGGACGTCGAGGGCATCCTCAAGGGCATCCACCGCTTCAGCGAGGGCACGGGCGGTTCGATCCCGGCACAGATCATGGCGTCCGGGGTCGCGGTGCCGTGGGCCGTGGAGGCGCAGCGGATCCTCGCCGAGGAGTGGAACGTGCGCGCCGACGTCTGGTCGGCGACCTCCTGGAACGAACTGCGGCGCGAGGCGGTGGCGTGCGAGGAGCACAACCTGCTGCATCCCGAGGAGGAGCAGCAGGTGCCCTACGTGACGCGGAAACTGGCCGGGGCGCAGGGGCCGTTCGTGGCCGTGTCCGACTGGATGCGGTCGGTTCCGGACCAGATCGCGCGCTGGGTACCGGGGACGTACCAGTCGCTGGGCGCGGACGGGTTCGGTTTCGCGGACACGCGCGGTGCGGCACGGCGCTTCTTCCACATCGACGCGGAGTCGATCGTGGTGGGGGTGCTGAGCGAGCTGGCGCGCGAGGGCAAGGTCGACCGGTCGGTGCTGAAGCAGGCGATCGACCGGTACCGGCTGCTCGACGTGGCGGCGGCGGATCCCGGGGTCGCGGGTGGCGACGCCTAGTAGCCCTTCGTCACGTTGCGCCACCAGTGGACACGTCGGCGGTGCTCGGGGAGGCGGCGGGCTTCTCAGTCCGCCGCCTCCCGGCCATCCCGGCGGGGGACCTACGATGCGGGGATGAGCACCGAAGCGGACACAAGGCGGCAAACGGCACAGGAACGCTGGGAGCGGCATACTCAGCGGCCTCTGCTGGTGCTGGCCCTGCTGTTCGCCGTCGCCTACGCGACGCCGATCGTCGACAGCTCGCCGAGCCCGGCCGTGGCGCGGACGTGCCTGGTGACCGAGTGGGTGGTGTGGGGGGCGTTCACGGTCGACTACCTGGTGCGGTTGCGCCTCGCCCCGCACCGCATGAGGTTCGTCCGCACCCACTGGCTGGACCTCTGCGCCGTGGTGCTGCCGCTGCTGCAGCCCCTCAGACTGCTGCGACTGGTCTCGACGCTTCTCCTGGTGGGACGGCGGGCGCGGATGGCCTCGCAGATCCGGCTGACGACCTACGTCGCCGGCTCGGTGGTCGGGCTGCTGATCTTCGGGTCGCTGGCGGTGCTGTCGGTGGAGCGGAGCGCGCCGAACGGGAACATCCGGACCCTGGGTGACGCCATGTGGTGGTCCTTCACGACGATGACCACCGTGGGGTACGGGGACCTGGCGCCGACCACGGCGATGGGACGGGTGCTGGCCGTCGGCCTGATGCTGTCCGGGATCGCGCTGCTCGGTGTGGTGACCGCGAACATCGCGGCATGGTTCATCGCCAGGTTCGAGCGGGACGACGTGGAGGGACGGCGGCGGACCGAGGCCCTGCAAGCGCTGACGGAGGAGGTCCGGGCGCTGCGGACGGAGGTGGCCGAGTTGCGGAGATCCGGCGGCGCGGTGCCGGACTCGTCCAGGGACGACGCCGTACCCGGCGGTCCCGCCGACGCGGAACCGGCGAGCCACCGGCGTCAGGAGCCGCTGGCCGTGCCGGGTCAGAACATGCCGTAGCCCGGCGACGCCGCTCCGATGAGCCAGAGGGCTGCCAGGACGGTGTCGATGATGCCCAGAACCAGGGCGACCACGGCCGGTACCGGGCGGGAACCCGCCCAGCTACGGCCCATGGCGAGCCAGCCGCAGACGATCGCGACGGGCCCGAGGACGATCCCCAGCACGAAGAACCCTGCGAGCGCGCAGATGACTCCGACGACCGCGAGCGTCGCGCGATCCGGCCCGGTCCGTGACCACGTCCGCCCACGTGAGCGGGGGTGCCCGCGCGATCCGTGTCCGAAGCCCGCCATCGTCAACTCCCTCGACTCTTCGTAGAGTTCGGGTACCCCGGTGCGGCGCCTTTTGCCTGCCGCGAACGCGCTGCCTGCGCGCTGCCCCCCTCCAGCAGCGCGCCGCAGCTTCTCGCCCCCCGTGCCCTGCGGAGGACTTGACCCACTGTGACCTGCGGGGTCCGTCGACGGGGAGGGTTCTCCGGCCCTGTCACCCGGATAGGCGAACAGGGCCGGAGACGGGCGCAGACCGACGGAGTGGAACGGAGACGGGCGGAGTCGGACCGGACGCGCCCGGCGTCCCGTCAGATGTGGCCCACGCCCGCGCCGGCCTCCGCGTTCTCCCCGCGCTTGGTGAGGAACGCGACCAGCACGGCGACGGCCGCGACACCGGCGGCGACCAGCGAGGCCAGACTCATGCCGGAGATGAAGGTGTCGTGCGCGACTTCCGTGACCTTCGCGGCCATCTGCTCCGGCATGCCCTCGGCCACCGGCGCCACGCCGACCTGGACCGCCTCGGAGGCCTGGCCCAGCTGCTCCGGCGGCAGTTCCGGAAGGCCGGCGTCCGCCCAGTTGCCGGCCAGGTCGCTGTCGACCTTGGACGCCATCACGGCACCCAGTACGGCCGTACCGAGGCTGCCGCCGATCTGCATCGCCGCCTGCTGGAGGCCGCCGGCGACGCCGGACAGCTCCATCGGCGCGTTGCCGACGATGACCTCGGTGGCGCCGACCATGACGGGCGCGAGACCCAGACCCAGCAGGGCGAACCAGAGCGACATGATGCCGCTGCCGGTGTCCGTCTCCAGCGTGGACATCCCGTACATGGCGAGCGCGGTGAACGCCATGCCGCCCGCGAGCGGGACGCGCGGGCCGACCTTGGTGATCATCACGCCGGCGAGCGGCGAGCCGACGATCATCATGCCGGTGAGCGGCAGCAGGTGCAGACCGGCGTCGATCGGGCTCATGCCGTGCACGTTCTGGAGGTAGAACGTCACGAAGAACAGGCCGCCCATGAAGGCGATCGCCATCATGACCATCAGCACCACACCCGCCGACAGCGGCACCGACCGGAACAGCGCCAGCGGGATCAGCGGTTCCTTGACCTTCGTCTCCCAGAAGGCGAACAGCCCGAAGCCCGCGGCGGACGCGACGAGGAACAGCCACGTCCTGCCGTCGCCCCAGCCCCACTCGGGTGCCTTGATGAGCGCCCAGACCAGGCAGAACATCGCCGCGGAGAGCAGCGCGATGCCCAGGACGTCGAAAGAGCGCGGCGCGTTCTCCGCGCGGTGGTCCAGCAGGATCATCACGCCGAGGACGACGGCGATGATGCCCACCGGCACGTTGATGAAGAACACGGACTGCCAGTTGACGTGCTCGACCAGCACGCCGCCCAGGATCGGGCCGCCCGCGGTGGAGGCGCCGATGACCATGCCCCAGATGCCGATGGCCATGTTGAGCTTCTCGGCCGGGAAGGTGGCCCGCAGCAGGCCGAGCGCGGCCGGCATCAGCAGGGCGCCGAACACGCCCTGGAGCACACGGAAGATGACGACCAGCGGAATCGTGTCGGACAGGCCGATGGCACCGGAGGCGGCGGCGAAACCGACCACTCCGATGAGGAAGGTCTGCCGGTGCCCGAAGCGGTCACCGAGCTTGCCCGCGGTGATCAGGGAGACCGCGAGGGCGAGGAAGTAGGCGTTGGTGATCCACTGGACGTCGGCGAAGCTGGCCTTCAGGTCGCCCTGGATCGCCGGGTTGGCGATGGCCACGATGGTGCCGTCGAGGGCCACCATCATGACCCCTACAGCAACGGTGATGAGGGTGAGCCACGGGTGGCCGCGCAGTCCGCTGGCCGGCGCCGGGCCCAACGGGCCGGACGACGCTCCCCCGCCCCCCGCCCCCGTCTTGTCGATGGTGGTCTGACTAGTCATACATTCGAGGCTAATGACAGCCACTGACAGTTGACAAACCATTTCACCAGTCGGTAACTGACATGACATCTCCCGATAGCCCGAACCGCGAAAACGAACGGCGAGGCAACACGCCGGCGCCGATCCGAGGAGCGAACCTTTGAACATGGCGGATACAGCCACCCCTCCGGGCCTGCGCGAACGCAAGAAGCAGCGCACCCGGGACACGCTGCTGCGTTCCGCTCTCGAGCTGTTCACCGAGCGTGGCTACGAGGAGACGACCGTCGACGACATCGCCGAGACGGCGGATGTCTCGCAGCGCACCTTCTTCCGCTACTTCGCCAGCAAGGAGGAGGCGGCCTTCTTCGTGTCGCGGCTCGCGGAGTCGCACTTCGTCGACGCCGTGCGCGGCCGGCCGTCCGGCGAGGCACCGCTGGACGCGCTGCGCCAGGCCCTCGTGGCGAGCTGGGACACCATCGGCGAGTCCGTCGAGCAGCTGGTCCCGCTCGAACTGCACATGCGCTTCTACCGGGTGATCGAGTCGACGCCCGCGCTGCTCGCCGCCCATCTGCGGCGCGCCACGGAGCTGGAGGAGGAGATCGCGCTCGTCATCGCCGACCGCGAAGGGCTGGACGTGGACGCGGACCCGCGGCCCCGCGTGGTCGTGGCCGTCTTCGGAGCGGTGATGCGGGTGACCGAACGGATCTGGTCGGCGCGGGACGACGCCAGTCTCGCGGCGCTGCGCGACCTGACCTCCTCCTACCTCGATCAGGTGGAACCCGCCCTCACCGGGGACTGGCGGGGCCGCCCCGGCTCCGGACGGGCCGAACAGCCCGGACGGGCGGACCCGACCCCGTAGCACCCGCCCGAAACGTGATCCGTGTCACTGGATTCACGCGAGACCGTCCCGTTCTCCTAGTGTGTCCTCCCAGTGACTTCCTTCGACGCCTCCCCG
The DNA here is from genome assembly GCF_044762405.1 of Streptomyces sp. NPDC097107. Classification (NCBI taxonomy): domain Bacteria; kingdom Bacillati; phylum Actinomycetota; class Actinomycetes; order Kitasatosporales; family Streptomycetaceae; genus Streptomyces; species Streptomyces sp. NPDC097107. Next base: position 651,482 of record NZ_JBIWEF010000001.1, read on the forward strand.
CAGCTGAACGTCTGGCGCGCACTGCTCGCCCTGGCCGTGGTGTTCGTGATGCTGGCCACCACCGGCTGGACCGCCCTGCGCAACCAGCGGGGCCCGACAGCCCTCGAAGCGTCGGTTTCGGCATGGGAGCACGGCCGGATCGACGGACGCCGGCTGCCCGACGCGCAGGCGGCCCCGTCCCGGCTGGCCCGCTTCTTCGCCTCGCTCACCGAAGGGCAGCGCGCGAGCCTGGCCCGGCGCTACCCGCTCGCCGTCGGCAACATGAACGGCGCCCCCGTCGACCTGCGCTACCTCGCCAACCGCGCGGCGATCCGCAAGGCACGGGCCGTGGAACGACTGCGCATGCACGACAAGCGCCTGTCCCTGTCCGGGCAGCGCGAGGCCGGCCGGCGCGCGCACGGCTACGACTCGCTGCTGAACCGCGGCCGCCACATCCTCGCCTTCGACCCGTCGGGCTCGGGCAAGGTCGCCGAGGTGTTCGGGAACCTGAACCGCGCCGAGCGCGTCTCCGTCGTCGTGCCCGGCGTCGACACGGAACTGCTCACCTTCCAGCGCACCGACCGCGAGTACTCGGCGCCCGTCGGCATGGCCGAGTCGCTGTACACGGCCGAGCGCACGACGAGCCCGGACACGCGTACGGCCGTGATCGCCTGGGCCGACTACACCGCCCCCAGCGGCCTCGGCATGGAGGCGGCGACGGCGACGCGCGCCGAGCACGGGGCCGTCCGGCTGAACGCGCTGCTGCGCGCGCTGCCCGGCCGGTCCCCCGTCTCGCTGTTCTGCCACAGCTACGGCTCGGTGGTGTGCGGCCTCGCCGCCGGCACGCTGCCCGGCCGGGTGACCGACATAGCGGTGGCCGGCAGCCCCGGCATGCGCGTCGAGAAGGCCACCGGCCTGCGCACCTCCGCCCGGGTGTGGGCGATGCGGGACGCCGACGACTGGATCCAGGACGTGCCCTACCTGGAGGTCGGCGGCCTCGGGCACGGCGCCGATCCGGTGTCCGCGGCGTTCGGGGCGCGGGTGCTGTCCGCGCGGGGCGCCGAGGGGCACGGCGGCTACTTCGTGCCGGGCACGGAGAGCCTGCGGAACTTCGCGCAGATCGGCGTTGGCGCATACCGCACGGTGGCCTGCGCCGCGCAGGACGACACATGCCGGGCGGGTTTGTCCGCAGCAGCGACGGCCGGACGCGCGTAGAGGCGCGGATACTCCGGTTTGCACGGGGAGGGACGGAGGAGCTCGTGCCGCATACGATGAGCCGCATGGGTGACGTACTGGCCGGATTTCATGCCGCCTGGGAGTTCGAGTCCGACTCCGTGCTCATCCGCTACGAACGGGGGATTCGAACACCCAAGCTGTTCCAGGCGCTGGGGGAACGCCGCGTCCCCCTGGAGGCGATCGCCGGGGTGACGCTCACGCCCGGCAGGCGGGGCACCGTCGTGCTGCGCGTCGAGCCGCGCCCGGGCGCCGATCCGCTGATGGAGGCGGCGGCCGGACAGCTGAAGGAGGGCAGCGACCCGTACCGGCTGGTGCTGCCCGCCGAGCGGGAGACGCTCGCGGAGTACTACGCCGACGAGCTGCGCGGCCTGCTGAGCGAGTCCGGCAGGACCGAGCGGTACCTGGTCCCGGCGCCCGAGGCACCGCTGCACTTCAAGGCGTACGACGGCAAGGCGTCCTTCGACGGGACGTCGGTCGTGTTCCGGTGGTTCTGGACGGGCGCGTCGTCGGCGAAGTGGAAGGCCGGCGACCAGACCTTCCCGGTCGCCGGCCTGGGCGGGGTGGAGTGGCGGTCCCCCGAGATGTTCGAGGGGTATCTGCGGCTGCTGCCGCGGGACGCGGCGACGGTCGCTCCGCAGGCCGACCAGGACCCCGCCTCGGTCGTGTTCGGGCTCGGGTACGGACCGGTGCACGAGTCGCTGCCGTTCGCGGCGGCGGTGCTGGCGGCGGTGCGGGACCGGGGCCCCGCGGTGCCGGTTCCGGTGCCGGCCCCTCGGCGTGACCCCGCGGACATCGCCGAGCGGATCCGGCACCTCGGGGAGCTGCACCAGGCGGGGCTGGTCACGGACGAGGAGTTCTCCTCGAAGAAGGCGGAGCTGCTGGCGGAGCTGTGACTACTCACGCCCGGCGGAGGTGAACGACATGTCCGCGTAGCGGTCCCCCGCCACCTTGTCCGCGATCGGCTCCAGCAGGGACAGCTCCTGCTCGGTGAGGACGATCCGCGTCGCACCCGCGTTCTCCGCCACCCGCGTCGGCTTCCGCGTGCCCGGGATCGGGATCACCGGCAGGCCGTGCACCCTCGCCCGCTGCTGGGCCCAGGCCAGGGCGATCTGCCCGAGGGTGGCGTCGTGGGCCTCGGCGACCGCGCGGACCGGGTCGAGCAGGGCCGCGTTGGCCGCCGCGTTGCCGCCGGTGAAGCGGGGCTGCTGCCGGCGGAAGTCGCCGGCCGTGAGGTCCTGGTCGGCGTCGGCGAAGGCGCCGGTGAGGAAGCCCCGGCCGAGCGGCGAGTACGGGACGAGGGCCACGCCGAGTTCGCGGGCCGCCGGCACCACGCCCGCCTCGATGTCCCGGCTGAACAGCGACCACTCCGACTGCACGGCGGCGATCGGATGCACCGTCCGTGCGGCCCGCAGCTCGTCGCCCGTCACCTCGCTCAGCCCGAGGTGCTTCACCTTGCCCTCGCGGACCAGGTCCGCCATGACGGCGACGGTCTCCTCGATCGGTACGTTCACGTCGCGCCGGTGCATGTAGTAGAGGTCGATCACGTCGACGCCCAGGCGGCTCAGACTCGCCTCGACCGCCCGGCGGAGGTACGGCGGATCGTTGCGGATGATCCGCTTCGTCGGCTCGTCCGGCGGGATCGACAGGGCGAACTTGGTCGCGATGACGACCTCGTCGCGATGGGCCTTGAAGAACGGCGACAGGAACCGCTCGTTCTCACCGGCACCGTACGCGTCGGCCGTGTCGTAGAGCGTGACACCCAGCTCCAGCGCCCGTTCCAGGGTCGCCCGCGACGCGTCGCCGTCCGACGGGCCGTAGCCGAAGCTCATGCCCATGCAGCCGAGACCCTGGACGCCCACCTCCGGGCCGTCGTCGCCGAGCCGCACCGTCGGGATCCTGCTGTCGGTCATCGGGTCCTCTCCCCTTCACGGGCGCGTCCGGCGTCCCCGTAGAAGCTGATCTTCCGGTCGAGTACGGCAAGGGTTTCCTGGAGCTCGGCCATCCGCGTCAGCACATCGCGGCGCGTGGACTCCAGCAGTTCCCGCCGGTCGAGGTAGGTGCTCTCGCCCTCGCGCACCAGCTCCGCGTACCGGACCATGTCGGCGACCGGCATGCCGGTCAGTCGCAGTTTGCCGACGAAGTCGAGCCAGTCCAGGTCCCGGTTGCTGTAGCGGCGCTGCCCGGTGTGCGAGCGGTCGATGTGGGACATCAGGCCGATCCGCTCGTACCAGCGCAGCGTGTGCGCGGTCAGTCCGGTGAAGGCGACGACCTCACTGATGGTGTAGCGGTCCTGCCCGTCGGGGCGCGGGCGCCGCCGGGGCGGGGCGGAGCAGATGTCCGTTCTGGTGGCGTTCGGCGCGGGTGTCCCGGCAGTGGTCTGCATCACCGTCATGCGCTCCACGCTATGACCTTGGAGTGCACTCCAAGCAAGCCGCCGCGGTGAGAGGGCGACGGTGAGCGGGCCACCGCGGAGAACCCGCAGGACACGCGCCGCGGGCGGTCACCAGGGCCCGGCCGGCGGATCGGACCGCGGCAAGCGACGGCGCCTCATCGGGCCCCGCGGCCCCGCGGCCCCGCGGCCCCGGCAAGATCCAAACGACACCCTCTAAGCTCGGTGGCATGTCCTTGAAGAGCCTCGCGTTGATCGAGAGCTGGCCGGTTCCCACCGCCGCGGCGGGTGTCGTACGAGCCGACGGCACGATCCTGGGAACCCACGGCCCGGTCGGGCAGCCATTTCCCCTCGCCTCGGTCACCAAGCCGCTCGCGGCGTACGCGGCACTCGTCGCGTACGAGGAGGGCGCCGTCGAGCTGGACGAGCCGGCCGGTCCCGCCGGGTCGACGGTCCGTCACCTGCTCGCGCACACCTCGGGTCTGGCCTTCGACGAGCACCGGGTGACCGCCCCGCCCGGGGAGCGCCGGCTGTACTCCAACGCCGGTTTCGAGCAGCTCGGCGACCACATCGCGAAGGCGGCGGACATCCCGTTCGCCGAGTACGCGCGGCAGGCCGTGCTGGAGCCGCTGGGCATGACGGCCACCACCCTCGACGGCTCCCCGGCGAAGGACGGGGTGTCCACGGTCGAGGACCTGCTGCGCTTCGCCGCCGAGGTGCAGGCGCCGCGCCTGCTGGACCCGCGCACGGTCGCCGAGGCGATGACGGTGCAGCACCCGGGCACGAAGGGCGTGCTGCCGGGCTACGGCCACCAGAACCCCAACGACTGGGGCCTCGGCTTCGAGATCCGGAACGGGAAGTCCCCCCACTGGACGGGCGCCTCGTCCTCTCCTGGCACCTTCGGGCACTTCGGTCAGTCCGGTACGTTCCTGTGGATCGACCCCGATGCCCGGCTCGCCTGCGTGGTGCTCACCGACCGGGCGTTCGGCCCCTGGGCAGCCGAGGTGTGGCCGCCCTTCACGGACGCGGTGCTCGCCGAGGTCTAGGACATCTCCCAGAGGAGCAGCTCGGCCGGCGTTACCGCCACCGCGTCCAGGCCGTCGGCGTCCGTGACGCGGGCCGCGTCGCCCGGGCCCAGTTCCTCGCCGTCCAGGCGTACGGCACCCCGCACCACGTGCACGTACACGTACGCCCCGTCCGGCACCGCCGTCCGCTCCCCCGCCGTCAGGCGGCGCACGTGCAGCATCGCGCCCGCCTCCGGTACGGCGTAGGGGGTGGAGTCGGCGATGCCGCGGACGATCTCGTAGGCGGGGTCGCCGCCGGCGTCGCGTGGGGCCAGCCACATCTGGACGAAGGTCAGGGGCGCGGCGCCGTCGTTGCGCTCGACGTGGCGGACGCCGCCCGCCGAGCTGAGGCGTTGCACGTCCCCGGCCCGCACGGTCGTCTCGTGGCCCGCGGTGTCGCGGTGGGTCAGTTCGCCCTCGGCCACCCACGTGACGATCTCGGTGTGGCTGTGCGGGTGCTCGTCGAAGCCGGCGCCCGGTGCGAGGCGCTCCTCGTTGCAGGCGATCAGCGCCCCGAAGCGCAGGTTGCCGGGGTCGTAGTGGGGTCCGAAGGAGAAGGCGTGCCGCGACTCGATGCCGGCCGCCGCGTCACCTCCGGGGTAGCGCTCGTCCGCGCGGCGTACGTCCATCACGTCGTCCACCGTAGACCCGGCGACACGCTCTCCCGTCCCGATAAGGCAGTCTTGTCCACGTGCCCGAACCCGAAACAAGCATGCCCGAGCCCGGGGCGCACGCCGTCCACCCGCACACCGCGACCCTGAAGCGGCTGGAGCAGTCCTCCGGGTCGCTGGCCGCGCAGGCCATCGCGCGGATGGACGAGACGCTGCCGTGGTACCGGGCCATGCCACCGGAGAACCGCTCCTGGATCGGGCTGGTGGCCCAGGCGGGCATCGCCGCCTTCACCGAGTGGTTCCGGCGTCCGGACGCCCCCCAGGCCATCTCCACCGACGTCTTCGGCACCGCGCCGCGCGAGCTGACCCGGGCGATCACGCTGCGGCAGACCGTCGAGATGGTGCGGACCACGATCGAGGTCATGGAGTCCGCGATCGACGAGGTCGCCGCCCCGGGCGACGAGTCGGTGCTGCGCGAGGCACTGCTCGTGTACGCCCGGGAGATCGCGTTCGCCACCGCCCAGGTGTACGCGCAGGCCGCGGAGGCACGCGGTGCCTGGGACGCGCGACTGGAGTCCCTGGTCGTGAACGCCGTGCTCAGCGGCGAGGCCGACGAGGGGGCCGTGTCCCGGGCCGCCGCCCTGGGCTGGAACTCGCCCGAGCACGTGTGCGTGGTGCTGGGCACCGCTCCCGAAGGTGACTCCGAGCTGACCGTGGAGGCCATCCGGCGCGCGGCCCGGCACGCCAAGCTCCAGGTGCTGACCGGGGTGCTCGGTGACCGGCTGGTGGTGATCGCGGGGGGCAGCGACAACCCGATGGCGGTCGCGAAGTCGCTGATCGGGCCGTTCGCGCAGGGCGCCGTGGTGGCCGGTCCGGTGGTGCCGGACCTGTTGGCCGCGACCCGGTCCGCACAGGCCGCCGCGGCCGGGCTCAAGGCGTGCACCGCCTGGCCGGACGCGCCGCGTCCGGTGCTGGCGGACGATCTGCTGCCGGAGCGCGCGATCGCCTCCGACCCCTCGGCCCGCGTGCAGCTGGTGGAGGAGATCTACAGACCACTGGAGGAGGCCGGGGCCGCGCTGCTGGAGACGCTCAGCGTCTATCTAGAACAGGCGAGCAGCCTCGAGGGCGCCGCCCGGATGCTCTTCGTTCACCCGAACACCGTGCGCTACCGGCTCCGACGTGTGACTGACGTCACCGGATGGTCACCCTCTGATGTACGGTCTGCGTTCACACTGCGGATCGCGCTCACCCTGGGGCGTCTGGCCGATGGAGATCAGCAACTCTAAGCTTTTGTCGGGGGTCCACAAAACCCCCTCGTGTTCTTCGTCCCTGTCCCCACGGGCGGTCGTGGCCGTCCTCAAGAGAGAGTGTGAGAGTGCTCGTACTCGTCGCTCCCGGCCAGGGCGCCCAGACGCCCGGCTTCCTGACTGACTGGCTCGCCCTTCCCGGTGCCGCGGACCGCGTCGCCGCGTGGTCCGACGCCATCGGACTCGATCTCGCCCACTTCGGCACGAAGGCCGACGCGGACGAGATCCGTGACACGTCCGTCGCCCAGCCGCTCCTGGTCGCCGCCGGAATCCTCTCCGCCGCGGCACTCGGTGACATGTCCGAGATCGCGCCGGGCGCGGTCGCGGGCCACAGTGTCGGCGAGATCACCGCCGCCGCGTTCGCGGGCGTCCTCGACGACTCCGCCGCGCTGACCCTCGTACGCCGTCGGGGCCTGGCCATGGCCGAGGCCGCCGCGGTCACCGAGACCGGGATGTCGGCGCTGCTCGGCGGCGACCCCGAGGTGAGCGTGGCGCATCTGGAGAAGCTCGGTCTGACCCCGGCGAACGTGAACGGCGCCGGTCAGATCGTGGCGGCCGGCACCATGGAACAGCTGGCGGCGCTGAACGACGACAAGCCCGAGGGCGTGCGCAAGGTCGTCCCGCTGAAGGTGGCCGGCGCGTTCCACACGCACCACATGGCGCCCGCGGTGGACAAGCTCGCCGAGGCCGCGAAGGCCCTCACGCCGGCCGACCCGAAGGTGACGTACGTCTCCAACAAGGACGGGCGGGCCGTCGCCGCCGGCGCCGAGGTGCTGGAGCGCCTCGTCGGCCAGGTCGCCAACCCGGTCCGCTGGGACCGGTGCATGGAGACGTTCAAGGAGCTGGGCGTCACCGCGTTGATCGAGGTGTGCCCGGGCGGCACGCTGACCGGGCTGGCCAAGCGCGCGCTGCCCGGGGTGAAGACGCTGGCCCTCAAGACACCCGCCGACCTCGACGCGGCTCGCGAGCTCGTCGCCGAGCACGGCCAGCAGGCCTGACAAGGAGCGCGAGAGCATGTCGAAGATCAAGCCCAGCAAGGGCGCCCCGTACGCGCGCATCCTCGGCGTCGGCGGCTACCGCCCGACCCGGGTCGTGCCGAACGAGGTGATCCTCGAGACGATCGACTCGTCCGACGAGTGGATCCGCTCGCGCTCCGGCATCGAGACGCGGCACTGGGCGTCGCCCGAGGAGACCGTCGCCGCGATGTCGATCGAGGCGTCCGGCAAGGCGATCGCGGACGCCGGCATCGACGCCGCGCAGATCGGCGCCGTGGTCGTGTCGACCGTGTCGCACTTCAGCCAGACCCCGGCCGTCGCCACCGAGATCGCCGACAAGCTCGGCACGGACAGGGCCGCGGCCTTCGACATCTCGGCGGGCTGCGCGGGCTTCGGCTACGGTCTGACCCTGGCCAAGGGCATGATCGTCGAGGGCTCGGCGGAGTACGTCCTGGTCATCGGCGTGGAGCGGCTCTCGGACCTGACCGACCTGGAGGACCGGGCCACGGCCTTCCTGTTCGGCGACGGCGCCGGCGCGGTCGTGGTCGGCCCGTCCCAGGAGCCGGCGATCGGCCCGACCGTCTGGGGCTCGGAGGGCGACAAGTCCGAGACGATCAAGCAGACGGTGCCGTGGGACCGCTTCCGGATCGGCGACGTCTCCGAACTGCCCCTCGACTCCGAGGGCAACGTCAAGTTTCCCGCGATCACGCAGGAGGGCCAGGCGGTGTTCCGCTGGGCCGTGTTCGAGATGGCGAAGGTCGCCAAGGAGGCGCTGGACGCTTCCGGACTTTCGCCGGACGACCTGGACGTCTTCATCCCGCACCAGGCCAACGTGCGGATCATCGACTCGATGGTGAAGACACTGAAGCTGCCGGAGCACGTCATGGTCGCCCGTGACATCCGCACCACCGGCAACACCTCGGCCGCCTCGATTCCGCTCGCGATGGAGCGGCTCCTGGCGACCGGCGAGGCCAAGAGCGGCGACACCGCGCTCGTCATCGGCTTCGGGGCGGGTCTCGTCTACGCCGCGACGGTCGTTACCCTCCCCTAGGCACTCCGTGCCGGATCACTCGGTCCGGAACGGAGACCAGCAACACCTGCCGCTGACGCGGCGGGCCGCCACACCCCCTGAAAACAACGAAGGAGCGCCACCATGGCCGCCACTCAGAAAGAGATCGTCGCCGGTCTCGCCGAGATCGTGAACGAGATCGCCGGCATCCCGGTTGAGGACGTCCAGCTGGACAAGTCCTTCACCGACGACCTGGACGTCGACTCGCTGTCCATGGTCGAGGTCGTCGTCGCCGCCGAAGAGCGCTTCGACGTCAAGATCCCGGACGAGGACGTCAAGAACCTCAAGACGGTCGGCGACGCGTCCGAGTACATCCTCAAGCACCAGAGCTGATCACCCGATCACTGCCTCTGGGCTGACTGCCCCGCCACCCGGCGGTGGCGCCGTACGAATCCGTATCCCGTTGGAGAAAGAATTCCCGTGAGCTCGACCAATCGCACCGTGGTCGTCACCGGTATCGGCGCAACCACACCGCTGGGTGGCGACGCAGCCTCTACCTGGGAAGGCCTGGTCGCCGGCAAGTCCGGCGTCAAGCCCCTGGAGCAGGAGTGGGCCGCCGACCAGGCCGTCCGCATCGCCGCACCGGTCGCCGTGGACCCCTCCGAGGTCATCCCGCGGCCCCAGGCCCGCCGACTGGACCGTTCGGCCCAGTTCGCACTGATCGCCGCGCAGGAGGCCTGGAAGGACGCCGGTTTCACCGGCAAGGCCGGCGAGGCGGCCGAGGGTGAGGGCGCCGGCGTCGACCCCGACCGGCTCGGCGCGGTCATCGCCTCCGGCATCGGTGGCGTGACGACCCTGCTCGACCAGTACGACGTGCTAAAGGAGAAGGGCGTCCGCCGCGTCTCCCCGCACACCGTCCCCATGCTGATGCCGAACGGCCCGTCGGCCAACGTGGGCCTCGCCGTGGGCGCCCGGGCGGGCGTGCACACGCCGGTCTCCGCCTGCGCGTCGGGCGCCGAGGCCATCGGCTACGCCATCGAGATGATCCGCACCGGCCGCGCCGACGTCGTCGTCGCGGGTGGCACGGAGGCGGCGATCCACCCGCTGCCCATCGCCGCGTTCGGCAACATGATGGCGATGTCCAAGAACAACGACGACCCGCAGGGCGCCTCCCGCCCCTTCGACACGGGACGCGACGGCTTCGTCCTCGGTGAGGGCGCCGGCGTCCTCGTCCTGGAGTCCGCCGAGCACGCCGCGGCACGCGGTGCCCGCGTCTACGCGGAGGCGGTCGGTCAGGGCATCTCCGCCGACAGCCACGACATCGTGCAGCCGGAGCCGGAGGGCCGCGGTATCTCGCACGCCCTGCAGCACCTGCTGGACAACACCGACCTGAACCCGGCCGAGATCGTGCACGTCAACGCGCACGCCACCTCGACGCCGGCCGGCGACATCGCCGAGCTGAAGGCGCTGCGCAAGGTCCTCGGCGACGACGTCGACCACATGGCGGTCTCCGGCACCAAGTCGATGACCGGTCACCTCCTCGGTGGCGCGGGCGGCGTGGAGTCCGTCGCGACGGTGCTCGCCCTGTACCACCGGGTGGCGCCGCCGACCATCAACGTCGAGAACCTCGACCCCGAGGCCGAGGCCGCCGCGGACATCGTCCGGGGCGAGGCCCGGAAGCTGCCCGTCGAGGGCCGGATCGCCGCGCTGAACGACTCGTTCGGCTTCGGCGGCCACAATGTCGTACTCGCGTTCCGGACGGTCTGAGCGGACGGTCTGAGCGGCTGATCCGAACGTTCGATGGCCCGGGCCCCTCGGAGGGGCTCGGGCCATCGTCGTCCGTCGGATGCCGGGTGCGGGTCGTACGTGGCTGGTCGCGCCCACGCGGCGGAGCCGCACACCGGGCAGAGACCCGCGCCGCTTCGGGGCGCTTCAGACCACCTGGTGCAGCCAGCGGACCGGGGCGCCCTCGCCCGCGTGGCGGAAGGGCTCCAGTTCGTCGTCCCAGGGCTTGCCGAGGAGCTTGGCGATGTCGGACTCCAGGTCGGTCTCGCCGCGCTGGGAGCGGACCAGAGCGGCGCGCAGCCGGTCCTCGGGGATGAGGATGTCGCCGTGGATGCCGGTGACGGCGTGGAAGATGCCGAGGCCGGGGGTGCAGCTGTAGCGCTCGCCCTCGGCGTTCGCGGACGGCTCCGCGGTGACCTCGAAGCGCAGCAGCTGCCAGCCGCGCAGTGCGGAGGCGAGCTTGGAGGCGGTGCCGGCCTGGCCCTGCCAGGAGAACTCCGCGCGCCAGGTGCCGGGCGCGGCGGGCTGCCGGATCCAGTCCAGGCCGACGCGCGTGCCGAGCACCCCGGCGACGGCCCACTCGACGTGCGGGCAGAGCGCGCGCGGCGCGGAGTGCACGTACAGAACTCCACGTGTCGTCACCGGAACCTCCGGGCTGAGCGGGACATCTCGGAACGGGCGGAACGGTCGCGGCCGGGCGGGCCGCGTTGATGGCGAGGCTACCGTGCGACGGAGCAAGGAGTGTGACGTACCGTCGGTCCCGGTGCCGACAAACCTCTGCCATTCACCCGGCAGGACGCTTGTACGGGTGTGAGCCGTTGCATCTCCGCCCTCGGGAACCCTGGCGCGGTGTCATGGGTTGAGGACGTTGGAGGCACGAGGCGAGGGGTGGGGACCGGTATGGGTCAGCGGACGAACCGGCGGACGCCTGTCGGGCGTGGACGTTCGCGTGTCGGGCGTGGACGTTCGCGTGCCGGGCGTGGACGTTCGCGTGCCGCACTCGCCGTTCTGACCGCCGCCGTCCTGGGCGTGACCGGCTGCGACGCCGTGGGCGGTGACTCCGCCGACCCGTCCCCCTCCGCGCCGAAGCGGCCGAAGCCCACCCCTGCCTGGGACACGAGCCCCGACTCGGTCGCCGCCGTGGGCGACTCCATCACGCGCGGCTTCGACGCCTGCTCGGTCCTTTCGGACTGCCCGGAGGTCTCGTGGGCCACCGGCGGCAGCGCCGAGGTCGACAGTCTCGCCGTGCGGCTGCTGGGGAAGACGGGAGCGGCCGAGCGGAGCTGGAACTACGCGGTCACCGGAGCCCGGATGGCCGACCTGACCGGGCAGGTGACCCGGGCTGCGGCGCGGAAGCCGGAGCTGGTCGCGGTGATGGTCGGGGCGAACGACGCCTGCCGGGCCACGACCTCGGCGATGACGTCGGTGGCCGACTTCCGGGACCGGTTCGAGGAGGCCATGGGCACGCTGCGCGAGAAGCTGCCCAAGGCGCAGGTGTACGTGGCGAGCATCCCGGATCTGAAGCGGCTCTGGTCGCAGGGGCGCACCAACCCGCTGGGCAAGCAGGTGTGGAAGCTGGGCATCTGCCCGTCGATGCTGGGCGACGCGGACTCCCTGGACTCGGCGGCGACGCTGCGGCGGAACACCGTGCGGGACCGGGTGGAGGACTACAACGAGGTGCTGCGCGAGGTCTGCGCGAAGGACCGGCTGTGCCGCACCGACGGCGGCGCGGTGCACGAGTACCGGTTCGGGACCGGCCAGCTGAGCCGCTGGGACTGGTTCCACCCGAGTGTGGACGGCCAGGCCCGGCTGGCCGAGATCGCGTACCGCGCGGTCATCGCGAAGCAGCCCTGACGCGGCCGACCAGGGCTTGACCTGGGCGTGTGTCCTAGAGTTCCGCACATGAACGAACTCTTCGGCACACTTTCCGACGGTACCCCCGTCCACCGCTGGACCCTGGAGCGGGCCGGCGTACGGGTACGGGTCCTGTCGTACGGCGGGATCGTGCAGTCTGCCGAGGTACCGGACCGGGACGGGAACACCGCCGACGTGGTGCTGGGGTTCGCGGACCTGGACGGCTATGTGACGCACCCGGAGCCCTACTTCGGCGCGCTCGTGGGGCGGTACGCCAACCGGATCGCGGGCGGCCGTTTCCAGTTGGACGGGCGGACGTACGCGCTGGCGCTCAACAACGGGCCGAACTCGCTGCACGGCGGTGAGTGCGGCTTCGACAAGCGCGTGTGGGACGCGGAGCCGGCCGGGGACGGCACGCACGGCGTCCGGCTCAGCCGCGTCAGCCCGCACGGCGAGGAGGGATTCCCGGGCCGGCTGGAGATCTCGGTGACGTACACGCTGGACGCGTCGGGCGCGCTGCGGATCGCGTACGAGGCGGTCACGGACGCGCCGACCGTGCTGAACCCGACGAACCACAGCTACTTCAACCTGGGCGGGCCGGGCTCCGGGCACGCGGGCGGCCATGAACTGCGGCTCGCCGCCTCCCGGATCACGCCGGTCGACGCCGGCCTGATCCCGACGGGCCCCACCGAGGACGTGGCGGACACGCGCTTCGACTTCCGGCGGGCGCGCAAGGTCGGTTCCGGCTACGACCACAACTTCGTCCTCGACAAGGGCGTGACGGACACCGCCGTGGCGGTCGCCGAGCTGTACGACCCCGCGTCGGGGCGCGTGCTGACGGTGGCGACGACCGAGCCCGGCCTCCAGCTGTACACCGCCGACCACCTGGGCGAGCCGTTCGCGCCCGGGGACGGCGTCGCGCTGGAGACGCAGCACTTCCCGGACTCGCCGAACCGGCCGGAGTTCCCGAGCACGGTGCTGCGGCCGGGCGAGGCCTTCCGCTCGGAGACGGTGTACGGCTTCTCGGTGCGGTAGCCCGTACGGTCCCCCCGGGTACTGAGCCCCGGCCCGGATGTCAGGTCCCGGGCCGGGGCTGTTCGTGGGGGCACGCCGTGAGCGGTCCCGCGTCAGACGGTAATCGCCCCGGAGATCAGGTGGTCCACGATCGGGCGTCCGGTCACCGGTTCGTACGAACCCTTCACAAACGGCCACGAGCCGGTCGCCACGCGCCATGGCGCACGGCCCTTCCGCCACGGGATACTGCCGCCGTCCCACAGCGCACCCCACGGCGACGGAAGGACCTGGACTCCCTTGACACACATACGCGTTCGGATCGGCGTACTCGCACTGGCCCTGGTGGCGGGGCTCGCGGCCCCGGCGACGGCCACGGCGGCGCCCCCGGCCACCGCCTCCGCACCCACCGTGGAGGAGCTGCGGCTCGACGGGGACGTGCCCCAGGAGATCCTGCGGCGCTCCGGATTCGGCTCGGCGGGACCGGCGTTCGCCCGCGGGCTCGGACGGGCCGACTCCTACCGCGAGGCCCGCCGCATCGTCGCGCGCGAGGGCTCGGCGCTGTGGCGGCGGGCCGTGGACCGGGTACAGGGCCGGGGTCCGGCCCGCGGGGACCTCAGCCGGGACGACGACCGGCCCCTGTACTGGGCACGGCTCGGGATGACGCGTGAACTGCGCACCTGGGAGCCGGCGTTCGGGCTGACCGGGCGGCAGCGGGCCGCGCTGCTCGGAGAACTGGAGCGCGCCTCCCGCGGCCAGAGCGACATCCGCCTGCCGCACGACAGGCACGACAGGCACGGCAAGGGCGGCAAGGGCGGCAAGGGCGGCAAGGGCATGAAGCGGGTGCTGCTCACCGGTTTCGACCCCTTCACCCTCGACCGCGACATCCGGATCTCCAATCCGTCCGGCGCCGCCGCGCTCGCCCTGGACGGCACGGTGATCGACACACCGGACGGACCCGCCCGGGTGGAGACGGCCGTGTTCCCGGTGCGCTGGCGGGACTTCTCGGACGGGGCGGTGGAGCGCGCCCTGCGGCCGCACCTGCCGAGGGTGGATCTGTTCACGACCGTGAGCCAGGGCCGGGTCGGGCGGTTCGACGTGGAGCGGACCAACGGGGCCTGGCGGGGCGGTTTCCCCGACAACGAGAACGTCTCCCGCACGGAGACGGTGCCCGTCGCCGACCCGGCCTCGCAGCCGCAGTGGACGACGACCACACTGCCGTACGAGGCGATCGCGGCGGCGGACACCGGGCGCTTCCCCGTGTACGACAACACGAGCGTGACCGAGATCCCGGCAGGAGGCACCGAGCCGGTCGTACGGCCGGACGGGCCCACGCCCGGTTCGACGGCCCGCGCCGGGGGCGGCGGGGACTACCTCTCCAACGAGATCGCCTACCGGGCGACCCTGCTGCGGGACCGGCTGGGGCTCGACGCGACCCTGCCGGGCGGGCACGTCCACACGCCGGTGCTGCAGTTCGGGGCCGGGAACACCGGTCCGGCGACCGGGGCGGTCACCGATCCCGCTTTCGTGCGGAACCGGCTGGACATCGTGGCGCAGGTGCGGGCGATCGTGGCCGTGGCGGTCAGTGCCTCGGTACCGGACCGGTCGGACCGGTCGGACCGGCCGGGCGTGCCGGACCGGAGCTGACCGCCGGGTCGGCGGAGCCGTCTTCGGAGCGGTCGGCGCCGCCGTCGCGGATCTCCTCGCCCAGCAGTTCGCGGGCGAGGAGCGTGGCGCCGGCGACCGCTCCCGGCATCAGGAACACCGCGACGAACGGCACCAGGAAGGACACGCTCAACGGTGTGCCGAAGCCCCAGACCAGCGTCTTGCGCGAGCGCAGGAGGGCGAGGCGGTCGCGCAGCTGGACCCCGCGGCGCTGGAGGGCGACGGAGGCCAGTTCCTCGGTGAGGAAGAAGCCGGTGACGAAGAAGCCGATCACCGGGACCACGGTCTGCCCGACGACCGGGATGAAGCCGAGAGCGAAGAGCAGGACGCCCCAGACGGCGGCGCGGAGAAGGATCCGGAGGCTGTCGCGGCCGGAGATCCACAACTCGCGCCAGAGCGGCAGGTGCGACTCGGGAGCGGTGCCGTCCGGGGAGACGTCGCGGTCGACGCGCTCGGAGAGGCTCTCGTAGAAGGGCTGGCCGACCAGCAGCGTCACCGCGGTGAAGGTGAGGACGGCCAGGAGCAGGGCGAGGGCGAACAGGACGGCGGTGAGGAAGCCGCGGAACAGCCCGGTCCAGGGGCTCGACCAGTCGTCGGCGAAGGGGGTCGCCCAGGCGACGAAGTCCGTGCCCCACAGCGCCAGCCCGACCAGGGCCGCCGCGTACAGCACCAGTGTGATCAGGCCCGGGAGGAGCCCGAAGCCGTAGCTCTTGCCGTGCCGGGCCACCCAGCGCTGGCCCTTCAGGAGATGGCCGAATCCCGCCCCAAGATCGCGCATGGGCGGAACTCTACCGGTCGGCACCGACACCACCCCGCTCCGATGGAGCCGCGATTGAGTCGAACACGCTCGTCGCGCCGTACCGATCGGCGAACGGCCCCGCAGAGGTCCGCCGAGTTGGTGAGGAGAAGCGGATGACGCAGAAGATCCACGGCACCGTCGCCGACGGCTTCGAGGCGGTGCGTGAGGAGTTCGCGGCGGTCGTGGCCGGCGAACGGCCGGACTACGAGGGTCAGCTGTGCGCCTACGTCCACGGTCGCCGGGTCGTCGACCTGTGGACCGGTGACGGCGCCGACGCCGGCTCGCTGTACGGGGTGCACTCGGCCACCAAGGGCGCGGCCCACCTGGTGGTCGCCGTGCTGGTGCAGGAGGGCACCCTGGAGCTGGACCGCAGGGTGACCTACTACTGGCCGGAGTTCGCGGCCGAGGGCAAGGGCGCGCTGACCCTGCGCGACCTGCTCGCGCACCGCGCGGGCGTGATCGGCACGGACACCGGCTTCAGCACGGCCGAGCTGGCCGACGACCGGGTGATCGCCGAACGCCTCGCCGACCAGCGTCCGTACTGGCGTCCCGGCACGGCCTTCGGGTACCACGCGCTCGTCCTCGGCGCCCTCGCGGGCGAGGTGGTGCGCAGGGCCACCGGGCACACCCTCCAGGAGGTCTACGAGGACCGGGTCCGCGCCCCGCACCGTCTGGATTTCCACCTGGGTCTGCCGGCCTCGCTGGACCACCGCTTCCGCACCGCGCGGGCGGTGGTCCGCACCCCGGTGCAGAAGGTGGCGCCGGAACCGCTCCCGGACGGCCCGCACACGCTCGCCGCGATCGCCTTCAACCGCAACGCGGCGCACCCCACCGACCTGGCGACCCTGCCCAACGAGCCGGTCGTGCGCGCCCGGGGCCCGGCCTCGGTGGGCGGCGTGGCCTCGGCGCGCGGGCTGGCCGGGCTCTACGCGGCGGCCATCGGCGAACTGGACGGCAAGGCGCCGCTGCTGAAGCCGGACACGGTGGCGGAGTTCGGGCAGTTCCACTCGGTCGGCCACGACCTGGTGACCCGGACGCACCGGTCGTACGGCCTCGGCTTCGAGGCGACGGCGGACACCTGGCACCCGTTCCTGGGCGCCGGGGCGATCGGGCACAGCGGTGCGGGCGGCTGCCAGGCCTTCGCGGACCCGTTCAGCGGGCTGGCGTACGGGTACACCAGGCGCCGTTGCGCCTACCCGGGCGGGGCGGCGCCGGAGAACGGCCGGCTGGTGGCGGCGGTGCACGGTGCGGCGCTCGCGTGCGAACGCCGCACCGGGTGAGACCGGGGGCCGGTCAGACGAGCGTCACGGTGATGTTGCCGCGGGTCGCCTTCGAGTACGGGCAGACCTGGTGGGCCTTCTCCACCAGCGACCACGCGGTGGCGGCGTCCACCGACGGGATCTCGGCGGAGATCTCGACGGTGATCCCGAACCCGTCGTCGTTCTTGCCGATCCCGACCTTCGCGGTGACGGTCGAACCGGTGATGTCGGCGCCCTCCTGGCGGGCCACCACGCCGAGCGCGCCCTGGAAGCAGGCGCTGTACCCGGCGGCGAACAGCTGCTCCGGGTTGGTGCCGGCGCCGTTGCCGCCCATCTCCTTGGGCGGGTTCACGACCAGGTCGAGTTTGCCGTCATCGGTGGCCACCCGTCCGTCGCGGCCGTTCTCGGCGGTGGCGACGGCGGTGTAGAGGACCTCGGACTGCTGAATCGGCATGCGGTTGTCTTCCTCCTCGGTCCGCCGTGACTCGCGCCCACGATCACGACGGATTTCGGAAAGACGCTACCGCATGCCGGAAACTCCGTGAAGGCCCGCCCTTCCCCGAGGGGAGCTGGAGCAGGGGCTCAGAGCTTGACGATCATCTTGCCGGTGTTGTCGCCGCGCAGGACGCCGAGGAAGGCCTCCAGGTTGTTCTCGATGCCCTCGACGACCGTCTCGCGGTACTTCAGCTCGCCGGAGCGGACCCAGGGTCCGACCTCCTGGACGAACTGCGGCTGGAGGTCGTAGTGGTCGCCGACCAGGAAGCCCTCGATGCGGCCGCGGGTCTGGATCAGACGGGCGAGGTTCTTCGGGCCGGGGGCGGGCTCGGTGTTGTTGTAGACGGAGATCGCTCCGCAGATCGCGATGCGGCCGTTCAGGTTGAGGGAGCCGACGGCGGCCTCCAGGTGGTCGCCGCCCACGTTGTCGAAGTAGACGTCGATGCCGTCCGGGGCGGCGGCGCGCAGCTGCTCGCCCACCGGGCCGTCCTTGTAGTTGAAGGCGGCGTCGAAGCCGTACTCGTCGACGAGCAGCTCGACCTTCTCGGCCGAACCGGCGGAACCGATGACCCGGGCGGCGCCCTTCAGCTTGGCGATCTGCCCCACCTGGCTGCCGACGGCACCGGCCGCGCCGGAGACGAACACGGTGTCGCCCTCCTTGAGCGCGGCGACGCGCAGCAGGCCGGCGTACGCGGTGAGCCCCGTCATACCGAGCACTCCCAGGTACGTCGACAGCGGCGCCGCCTCCGGGTCCACCTTGACGGCGTTCTTCGCGTCCATGGCGGCGTACTCGCGCCAGCCGAAGAAGTGCAGGACGTGGTCGCCCACGGCGAAGCCCTCGGCGTTCGAGGCGACGACCTCGCCGACCGCGCCGCCCTGCATGGGCTTGCCCAGCTCGTAGGGGTCGGCGTAGGACTTGGCGGCGCTCATGCGGCCGCGCATGTAGGGGTCGACGGAGACGAACAGGTTGCGCACCAGCACCTGGCCCTCACCCGGGGTGGGGACCTCCGCCTCGACGAGGGCGAAGTCCTCGGGCTTGGGCCAGCCGACCGGGCGGCTGACCAGGTGCCATTCGCGGTTGACGGCGGGGAGGGCGGGGGAGTCGGTCATGGGGGCACCTTTCCTGGCGCTTGCCGGGGATGTTTCAGGATCTGAAACAACCATGCGACTGAACATTTCAGGTTGTCAAACAAATGGGTACCCTGGATTCCATGGCCACACCACGCGACACGACCCGCCGACCCGACGCGCTCACTCTCGAAGTCGTCGAGCTGATCGGCGAGGTCGTGGCCCGCTTCCACGCCGACTACGAGGAGGCGGCCGCGGAACGCGCTCTGACCGGCGCGCAGGCCAAGCTGCTCAGTCTGCTGTCGCTGGAGCCGCTGCCGATGCGGAAGCTGGCCCAGAAGCTGAAGTGCGAGCCGTCGAACGTCACCGGGATCGTGGACCGGCTGGAGGCGCGGGGACTGGTCGAGCGGCGGCCCGATCCCGGCGACCGGCGGGTGAAGGTGGCGGCGGCGACGGAGGAGGGCCGACGGGTGGCGCGGGGGCTGCGCGAGTCCCTGCGGTTCGCGCGCGAGCCACTGGCGGGGCTGTCGGAGGACGAGCGGGTGGCCCTGCGGGACGCGTTGCGGAGGATGCTGGCGGAGGACTCGACGGAGGGCTGACCCTCACGGCATGTCGAACTCGTACTGCAGCTCGTAGAGGTGCCCTGCCTTCAGCATGACCGTCACCTCGACCGGACTGTCCGCTTCACCGTGGGCGACCCGGAGGGTGCGCAGGACCGGCGTACTGCTGGTGAGGTGGAGGGCTCGGTACTGCTCCTGGGTCGGAATCCGCGCGGAGACCCGGTCCACGCTGCGCCGCGCGGGGTGGCCCAGTTCCGCCAGCAGCGCGGGTGCGCCGCCTTTGATCCGGCGTCGCTCCATGAGCGCCGTGTCCCGGGCGATGTCCATCGGGTAATAGCAGTCGACGAGCTCGGCGGGCTCGTCGTCGATCAGAAGGATCTGACTGCGAAGGAGCGCCGTGCCGTCCGCGGGGAGACCGAAGGCGGAACGGACGTCGGCGGGTGGGCAGACCTCCGCGACATCACGGAGGGCACTGCGGGCGCGGGTGCCGTGCTTGGCAGCCTCCGTGAGCCAGCGGTCTGCTGTCGTGAGCGCGGCCGGTGAGACCGTACGCTGCCGGTGCTCGCGGACGGTGACGGAGGCTCCCGCCCTGCGGCCCGCAACGGCCAGAGCCTTCGCCTCCTCGACCTGGACTTCAGCGGGCTTGCGCAGGCCCCGCCACCACTTCACGCGTCCTCGTTCTCGTCGCCGGTGACGGCCTGGCCGATGCCGCCCGAAGCGGAGACCCCTCGCTCGCTCGGTACGGCGTTGCCGGAGGGAGAGGCGGGGGCCGACGGGGGGACGGGAGGCGTCGCGGGCCCGAGACGGTTGCGATCGCCGGTGACCGCTCGACCGATGACCCCGCCGGACTGGACCGACCGAGCCCCTGCGGTCGGAGAGCCGTTACGGAACAAGGCGATCACCGATACCACCAGGGCCAGGAGGCCGACCACCGCGCCCGCCACGCTCGCGGCCTGCCCGGCGGTGTCCAGGTCCGCCAGGACCGCCACGAGCACCAGGGCCGCCGAGGCCGGCCCCGCCACCACCGCCGTCACGACGATCCAGGCCCGCGCCGTCCCTGGCATGGCCATACCCCACCGACTCCCCGTGCCGACCGGAACGGTGAACGCTCCGGCACCTCCCGTTGCGTAAGACCGAGTCCGTCCAGGAGTCCTGACGAATACCCCGAATCAGGTACCGGGCCACACCACTCACGGGGCACGCGAAACGCTTACGCGCACCACCACAGGAAGCGGTCGCACGTTTCGGTGGGGGTCGGGTCCGGTGAGGTCGTCGGGGTGGGAGGCGTGGTCGGGGGCGGGTCGTCGTCCGGCCGCGTGACGGGCGGGCCGGCGGTCGGGGTGGCCTCCGAGGCCTGCGACGAAGGTGCCGACGGGGCCTCGGTCTCGACCGCCGTCTCCGCCGTCTCCGCCGTCTCCGCGTCTGGGGACGCCGATGCCGACGCCGAGGCCGACGCCGTCGCCGAGGCGGACGCGTCGGGGGACGGTGTGCCGGAGGCCGAGGTCGTCCTCGACGTCTCGTCGACCGGGACCGCCGGCGAATCCCCCACCTCGCGCGTCGCCCCGCCGTCCGTCGTCTCGCCCCCGGCGGCCGCCGGCTTCGCCGGGGAGCCGGGGGCGTCCATGCCGAGTTCCGCGAGGCTCAGTCCGCCGGCCGCCAGGACGAAGCCCGCGGTGACCAGCAGGGTCCGGCGGCGGCGACGGCGGTGTGCGGCGGCCTTGCGGTCACGGCGGCTGCCCCGGCCGCCGCGGGAACCGTCGGCGGAGGCGTCGGTGGAGGCGACAGCGGGCGCGTCATCCTCGGCGGGCGTGTCGACCTCGGCGGGCACGGGGGTCCGGTCGGGCGCACAGGGCCGGTCGGGTGTGCGGGTCTCGTCGGCGGCTCGGGGCGGGCGCCCCTCACTCGCCGCCAAGTATGCGACGGGCGAGCCGACTTGTACGGCGGGCATGCCGCACCCCGGGCAGGCGAGGGCGCCGTTGAGGTGCCGTCGGCACGGGTCGCAGTAGTCCATGACGCGGGAAGGTTAAGTTCCGCAACGGGCACGTTCCTAGACGTGGCGGTGAAGGTTGTGTGGGAAAGCGGCCGGAACCGCTCCGCTCCGCACTTTCTAAGCTGTCGAAACCGTTATGCGTCCGACCCATTGACACTCCGACCGCCGCCTCCTTACTGTCACGCCAGCATTTCGAACGAGTGACGAAATATCGAACACAGTGAAGGGCAGCCGCCGTGCGCATCACCGGAATCAGCACACACGTGGTCGGGACGCCGTGGCGCAACCTGACATACGTCCAGGTGCACACCGACGAGGGGATCACCGGAGTCGGCGAGACCCGGATGCTGGGGCACACCGACGCCCTCCTCGGCTATCTGAAGGAGGCCGAGGCCAATCACATTCTCGGTTCCGACCCGTTCGCCGTCGAGGACCTGGTCCGCCGCATGAAGTACGGCGACTACGGCCGCGCCGGCGAGATCGTGATGTCCGGTATCGCCGTCGTCGAGATGGCCTGCTGGGACATCAAGGGCAAGGCGCTCGGCGTCCCGGTCTGGCAGCTGCTCGGCGGCAAGGTCACCGACAAGGTGAAGGCGTACGCCAACGGCTGGTACACGACCGAGCGGACGCCGGAGGCGTACCACAAGGCCGCGCAGGGGGTCATGGAGCGCGGGTACCGGGCGCTGAAGATCGACCCGTTCGGCACCGGGCACTTCGAACTCGACCACGCGCAGAGCCTGTACGCCGTGTCGCTGATCGAGGCGGTCCGGGACGCGATCGGGCCCGACGCCGAGCTGATGCTGGAGATGCACGGGCGCTTCTCCCCCGCCACCGCTGTCCGGCTCGCGCGCGAACTCGCGCCCTTCAAGCCGGCCTGGCTGGAGGAGCCGGTCCCGCCGGAGAACCTCAAGGCGCTGCGGAAGGTCGCCGAGAAGGTCGACATCCCGGTCGCCACCGGCGAGCGCATCCACGACCGGATCGAGTTCCGGGAGCTGTTCGAGGACCAGTCCGTGGACATCATCCAGCCCGACGTCGGCCACATCGGCGGCATCTGGGAGACCCGGAAGCTCGCCGCCACCGCCGAGACCCACTACACGCTGGTGGCCCCGCACAACGTGGGCGGGCCGGTGCTGACCGCCGCGAGCCTCCAGGTCGGCTTCACCTCACCGAACTTCAAGATCCTGGAGCACTTCAACGACTTCGCGGACGCGGAGATCAAGAAGGTGGTCAAGGGCGCGCCGGTGGTGGACCCGGAGGACGGGTGCTTCCACCTGTCCGACGCGCCCGGCCTCGGGGTCGAGCTGGACGTCGACGCGGCGGCCGAGTTCCCGCAGCAGCAGGCCCGGTTCGACCTGTGGGCCGAGGGCTGGGAGCAGCGCAGGCCCAAGGGGGCCCAGGGATGAGTGGCGCGGTCGTCATCGAGGCGCCGGGCGAGCACCGGCTGGTGCCGCACGAGCCGCGTGAGCCCGGTCCCGGCGAGGCGCTGGTGCGGGTGCACGCGGCCGGCGTCTGCGGCAGCGACCGCGAGGTCTACCAGGGCAACCGGCCCGAGGGGTACGTGCGTTACCCGCTCACCCCCGGGCACGAGTGGTCCGGAACCGTGGCGCGGGTCGGCGCCGGGGTGCCCGCGTCCCTCGTCGGGCGCGGGGTGGTCGGCGAAGGGTTCCGCAACTGCCAGGTGTGCGACCGCTGCCACGCGGGCGAGACGACGCTGTGCACGGCGGGGTACGAGGAGACGGGGTTCACCCAGCCGGGGGCCATGGCGCCCACGCTGACGCTGCCCGCCCGCCTCCTGCACGTCCTGCCCGACGACGCCGACCTCACCGCCGCCGCCCTGCTGGAGCCCGCCGCCTGCATCGCCGCCGCCGCGCTCAAGGCGAACGCCCGCCCCGGTGAGCGGGTCGCGGTCGTCGGCACCGGGACGCTCGGCATGTTCGCCGTGCAGTTCCTGCGCGCGGCGTCCCCGGGCGAACTGCTGGTCGTCGGCACGCGCGGGGACCGGGAGGCGCTCTCGCGGCAGTACGGGGCGACCGTCTTCCGGACGAAGGACCAGCTCCTCCCCGGTGACTTCGACGTCGTCATCGAGACCGCCGGGTCCGCAGACGCCGCCCGCACCGCCGCCGCGCTGCTCCGCAGGGGCGGGCGGCTGGTGCTGACCGGCATCCCGGCGCCGGGCGCCGACGGGCTGGACCCGACCGACCTGGTCGTACGGCAGCTGGAGGTGCACACCGTCTTCGGGGCGCCGCCGGACGCCTGGGCGCACACGGTGCGGGTCTTCGCGGCCGGCCTGCTCGATCCGCGGCCGCTGGTGACGCACGAGCTGCCGCTCGCGGAGTTCGCCGAGGCCATCGAGCTGGTGGGGTCCGGTGACCCGAAGGTCGGCAAGGTGCTGTTGCGTCCCTGACGCCCGCCCCTGAGCCGTACGCCGGTACGGGGGCGGCCTGACGGCCTCCGTACCGGCGTACTTCCCTCCGCGGGGCTGCTCCCCCGGCCCGGCACTGCGGCCACTCCTCCCTAAGCCGCGAACTTCGTCCGATATACCGAACACTAAGGACAGCTTGTGACCGACGCTTCCGCCAAGGCCGCCGCACGCAGGCCCGGTGAGCAGGCGCTCACCGCCCTCGGCCTGGCCGCGCCCGCCCTCGACCCCGCCGACGCCTCGCCGCACTCCTTCCCGGGCGGCGGCCGCTGGCGCACCGAGATCCCCTCCTGCGAGGGGCCGGAGGCGCTGGGGGTGGTCCTGAAGGAGTCCTCGCGACTGGATGTGCCGATCCACCGGATCAGCCAGGGCAGCGGCGTGTGGATGCTGACCGACGCCGAGATCACCGAGATGGTCGAGGCCACCGCCGAACGCGACATCGAACTCTGCCTGTTCACCGGCCCGCGCGGCACCTGGGACATCGGCGGCTCCACCCGGACCGACTCGGGCGGCGCGGGCCTGCGGGCACGCGGCCACGACGCGGTCGCCGGCTGCGTCGAAGACGCCGTGCGCGCGACGGAGCTGGGCGTCAAGTGCCTGCTCGTCGCCGACGAGGGCGTGCTGTGGACGCTGCACCGGGCACGGTCGGCCGGGATCATCCCCGCCGACACCACGCTCAAGCTCTCGGCGCTCGTGGGGCCGGTCAACCCGGCCTCGTACGCGGTGTACGAGCGGCTCGGCGCCGACTCCATCAACGTGCCCAGCGACCTGACGCCCGATCACCTGACCGAGATCCGGCGGGTTTCGGCCGCGCCCATGGACATGTACATCGAGGCCCCCGACGACCTCGGCGGCTACGTGCGGATGTACGAGGTCGCCGAGCTGATCCGGCGCGGTGCCCCGCTGTATCTGAAGTTCGGTCTCGCCAAGGCGCCCGGGATCTACCCGTACGGCCACCACCTGCGCGAACTGACGCTGACCACCGCCAAGGAGCGGGTGCGGCGCGGCCGGCTCGCACTGGACCTGCTCGCGCGGCACGGGGCGGACGGCGACATGGCTCCGCTCGGCACGCGTGAGCCGGGCTCGCTCAACCGGTTCGAGATCTCGTCATAACGTTCCGGAAACTGCCTTCACAAAAGAAGACACAGCCGCGCACAATCCCACACACCTGCTCTCGGTCGATCCACCCTCAGCTTTCTGCGTGACGGCACCACCGGCACCACCAGACCGAGCCCTGCACCCACATCAAGGATGATGACCATGCGCAACCGCAGAGCCGCACTCGCCGCCATAGCCTCCGCCGCCTCCCTCGCCCTCACGCTGACCGCCTGCGGCCAGAACAGCGAGGGCGGCAGCGAGGAGGACAAGGGCGGCAGCGACGGCGCCACCATCGGCATCGCGATGCCCACCAAGTCCTCCGAGCGCTGGATCTCCGACGGCGCCAACGTCGAGAAGGAGCTCAAGGCCAAGGGTTACGAGACCAAGCTCGTCTACGGCGAGGACGACCCGGACCAGCAGGTCTCCCAGATCGAGAACATGATCACGCAGGGGGTGGACGCCCTGGTCATCGCCGCGATCGACAACAAGTCCCTCAACAACGTGCTCCAGCAGGCCAAGGACGCCGACATCCCGGTCATCTCCTACGACCGGCTGATCCTCGGCACGGAGAACGTCGACTACTACGCCTCGTTCGACAACGAGAAGGTCGGCGAGCTGCAGGGCACCTACATCGTGGACAAGCTCGGTCTGAAGGACGGCAAGAAGGGCCCCTTCAACATCGAGCTGTTCGCCGGCTCCAACGACGACAACAACACCGGGTACTTCTTCCGGGGCGCGATGAACGTCCTGAAGCCGTACATGGACAAGGGCGACCTCATCGTCCGGTCCAAGCAGACCGCCCTCAACCAGGTCACCACCCTGCGCTGGGACGGCGGCACCGCGCAGAAGCGCATGGACGACCTGCTCACCTCCAGCTACCGCAGCGCCCGGGTCGACGCGGTGCTCTCGCCGTACGACGGCATCTCCATCGGCATCCTGTCCTCCCTGAAGTCGGACGGCTACGGCTCGGGCAGCAAGCCGATGCCGGTCGTCACGGGCCAGGACGCCGAGGTCGCCTCGGTGAAGTCGATCATCGCGGACGAGCAGACGCAGACCGTCTTCAAGGACCTCCGCGAGCTCGCCAAGGTCGCCTCGAACATGGTCGAAGCCTCCCTCGACGACAAGGAGCCCGAGGTCAACGACGCCAAGTCGTACGACAACGGCGCCAAGGTCGTCCCCGCCTACCTGCTGCAGCCGGTCAGCGTGGACAAGACCAACTACGAGAAGGTCCTCGTCGAAGGCGGCACCTACTCCGCCGACGACCTCAAGTAACCGGGCCCCCTCAAGGATTGGAAGGCACGACCATGGCGGGACCCGTCCTGGAAATGCGCTCGATCGTCAAGACCTTTCCCGGTGTCAAAGCGCTGTCGGACGTCACACTGACCGTTCGCCAGGGCGAGGTCCACGCCATCTGCGGGGAGAACGGCGCCGGCAAGTCGACCCTGATGAAGGTGCTCTCCGGCGTCCATCCGCACGGCAGTTACGAGGGGGACGTCCTCTTCGACGGCGAGACCTGCC
The DNA here is from genome assembly GCF_044762405.1 of Streptomyces sp. NPDC097107. NCBI lineage: Bacteria > Bacillati > Actinomycetota > Actinomycetes > Kitasatosporales > Streptomycetaceae > Streptomyces > Streptomyces sp. NPDC097107. Next base: position 677,593 of record NZ_JBIWEF010000001.1, read on the forward strand.
GGTTCAAGGACATCCGGGCGAGCGAACAGCACGGCATCGTGATCATCCACCAGGAGCTGGCGCTGGTGCCGTACCTGTCCATCGCCGAGAACATCTTCCTCGGCAACGAGCACGCCAAGCGCGGACTCATCAACTGGAACGACACCCTGAAGCACGCCACCGAACTGCTGCGCCGGGTAGGTCTCGACGAGCACCCGGAGACCCGCGTCGCCGACATCGGCGTGGGCAAGCAGCAGCTGGTGGAGATCGCCAAGGCGCTGTCGAAGAAGGTGAAGCTGCTCATCCTCGACGAGCCGACGGCGGCGCTCAACGACGAGGACAGCGGCAAACTCCTCGAGCTGATCCTTCAGTTGAGGGAACAGGGCATGACCTCGATCATCATCTCGCACAAGCTGAACGAGATCCGCCGGGTCGCCGACTCGGTCACGATCATCCGCGACGGGCAGTCCATCGAGACGCTCGACGTGAAGGCCGAGGAGACGACCGAGGACCGGATCATCAGCGGGATGGTCGGCCGCGACCTGGAGAACCGCTTCCCGGAGCGGACCCCGCACCACCCGGAGGAGGGGACCGCGCCCGCCCTGGAGATCCGCAACTGGACCGTGCACCACCCCATCGACCAGCAGCGCAAGGTCGTCGACGACGTCTCGATCGAGGTGCGGCGCGGCGAGATCGTCGGCATCGCCGGGCTCATGGGCGCCGGCCGCACCGAGCTGGCGATGAGCGTCTTCGGCCGCACCTACGGCCGGCACGCGGGCGGCACGGTCCTGCGGGACGGCACGGAGATCCGTACGAAGACCGTCCCGGAGGCGGTCAGGCACGGCATCGCGTACGTCACCGAGGACCGCAAGCACTACGGCCTCAACCTCATCGACACCATCAACCGGAACATCTCGCTGACCGCGCTGGGCAAGGTCGCCAAGCGGGGCGTGGTCGACGAGCACGGGGAGCGGCAGGTCGCCGAGGACTTCCGCAAGTCCATGAACATCAAGGCGCCGACCGTCTTCGAGCCGGTGGGCAAGCTGTCCGGCGGCAACCAGCAGAAGGTCGTCCTCAGCAAGTGGATCTTCGCGGGTCCCGAGGTGCTGATCCTGGACGAGCCCACGCGGGGCATCGACGTGGGCGCCAAGTACGAGATCTACACGGTCATCGACCAGCTGGCCGCCCAGGGCAAGGCGGTCGTCTTCATCTCCTCCGAACTGCCGGAGCTGCTCGGCATGTGCGACCGCATCTACACGATGGCCGCGGGGCGGCTGACGGGTGAGTTCTCGCGGGCCGAAGCATCGCAGGAAGCGCTGATGCGTCGGATGACGAAGGACAAGAAGGACGAAGAGGTAACCCGATGAGCACGGACGTGACCGCCAAGACCCCGGCCCCCGCGCCGCCCGGCAAGGACGGGACGGCCTCCGGCGGCGGCCTGCTGCAGCTGATACTCGACGGCATGCGCCGCAACATGCGCCAGTACGGCATGCTGATGGCCCTCGGCCTGATCGTGGCGCTGTTCGCGGTGTGGTCCGACGGCGACCTGCTGCTGCCGCGCAACGTCTCCAACCTGGTGCTGCAGAACAGCTACATCCTGATCCTCGCGATCGGCATGATGCTCGTCATCATCGCGGGCCACATCGACCTCTCGGTCGGCTCGCTGACCGCGTTCATCGGCTCGATGGCCGCCGTCCTGATGGTCAGGAACGACCTGCCCTGGCCGGTCGCGGTCATCCTGTGCCTGGCCATCGGCGCCCTCGCGGGAGCCGCGCAAGGGTTCTTCATCGCCTATCTCGGCATACCGTCGTTCATCGTGACCCTGGCGGGCATGCTGCTCTTCCGCGGTCTGACGGAGATCTTCCTGAAGGGCCAGACCCTCGGCCCGTTCCCCAAGGACCTCCAGAAGATCGCCAACGGCTTCCTGCCCGAGGTCGGCCCGAACACCAACTACCACAACCTCACCCTGCTGCTGGGCTTCGCGCTGATCGCCTTCGTGGTGTACCAGGAGGTCCGTGACCGCAAGCGGCAGCTGGAGTTCGCCCTCGAGGTGCCGCCGGTCAAGCTGTTCGTGCTCAAGCTGGTCGCGCTGGTCTCCGCCGTCCTCGTCGTCACGCTGCTGCTCGCCAGCTACAAGGGCGCCCCGGTCGTGCTGCTCATCCTGGGCGTGCTGGTCGTCGGGTTCGGCTACGTGATGCGCAACGCGATCATCGGCCGCCACATCTACGCCATCGGCGGCAACCTGCCCGCGGCCAAGCTGTCGGGCGTGAAGGACAAGAAGGTCACCTTCCTGGTCTTCCTGAACATGGGCATGCTCGCGGCCCTGGCGGGGCTGGTCTTCGCCGCCCGCTTCAACGCGGCCTCGCCCAAGGCCGGACTCAACTTCGAGCTGGAGGCCATCGCCGCCTCGTTCATCGGCGGCGCGTCGATGAGCGGCGGCGTCGGCACGGTCCTCGGCGCGATCATCGGCGGCCTGGTCCTGGGCGTGCTGAACAACGGCATGAACCTCGTCGGCATCGGCACCGACTGGCAGCAGGTCATCAAGGGCGCGGTGCTGCTGGCGGCGGTCGGGTTCGACGTGTGGAACAAGCGGCGGGTCGGTTCCTAGCGAAGCGGTCCGTTGAGGCCGTACGGAGACTGCGGGCCGGCTGTGACCGGTCGCGCGGTTCCCCGCGCCCCTGAAGGGCGCTTCTGTCAACCCACTTGAGGAGTTGCCGTATGGAACTGAACAGGCGCACGGTCATCGCCGGCGCAGCCGCCGCCGGTCTCACCGCCGCCACCCTGGGCGGCACCGCACACGCCACGGGAGGCAGGAAGCCGGTGCAGGAGCTCTTCGGCAAGCTCGCCGACGGCACGAAGGTGTACCGCTGGTCGCTGGAGAACGGCGGTACGCGGATGAAGGTGCTGTCGTACGGCGGCGTCGTCCAGTCCCTGGAGATCCCCGACCGCCGGGGCCGCCACGAGAACGTCTCGCTGGGCTTCGACAACCTCGACGACTACGTGGCCTCCAGCCCTTACTTCGGCGCCCTGATCGGCCGCTACGGCAACCGCATCGACAAGGGCCGCTTCACGCTGGACGGCAAGGCGTACCAGCTCTCCGTCAACGACGGCGAGCACACCCTGCACGGCGGCGCCCAGGGCTTCGACAAGCGGGTCTGGGGCGTCGAGCCGTTCACCGAGGGCTCCGACGTCGGCCTGGTCCTGCACTACACCGGTGTCGACGGCGAGATGGGCTACCCGGGCACGCTCCGGGCGAAGGTGACGTACACGCTCACCCGGCGCGGCGACTGGCGCATCGACTACGAGGCCACCACCGACAAGGCCACCGTCGTCAATCTCACCAGCCATGTCTACTGGAACCTGGCCGGCGAGGGCAGCGGCACGATCGAGGACCACGAGCTGTCGATCGCCGCGTCCCGCTACACCCCCACCGACGCGGGTCTCATCCCCACGGGCGAGTTGGCGCGGGTGTCCGGCACCCCCTTCGACTTCCGCCGGGCCAAGCCGATCGGCCGGGACATCCGGGACGGCCACCCGCAGCTGGTCACCGCCAAGGGCTTCGACCACAACTGGGTCCTCGACAAGGGCAGCACCGACCGCCCCGAGCACATCGCCACCCTGCGCGACCGCTCCTCCGGCCGCTCCCTGCGCATCGCCACCGACCAGCCGGGCCTGCAGTTCTACTCGGGCAACTTCCTCGACGGCACCCTGACCGGCACCGGCGGCTCCCTCTACCGCCAGGGCGACGCCCTGTGCCTGGAGACGCAGCACTTCCCCGACTCGCCGAACCAGCCGTCGTTCCCGTCGACCGTGCTGCGGCCGGGGCAGACGTACCGGACGACCACGGTGCACTCGTTCGACGCGTGAGGGCACACTTCCTTCACACGTGTTGAACAGCGCCCCGTCCCCCTCCGTATGTAAGGGCGGCCCGTGCTCCCCCGCGCGGGCCTCCCACATACGGAGGTTCACTTGTCCGGCAACGTCACCTCGTTGTTCCGCGGCACCGCGGCGCACAGCCCGTCGATGGCGGCGCTGACGCGGGAGAGCGGCGAGGCGGTGGGCGTCGGCCCGGTGGACTTCTGCATCCCCTGCAACCCGTACTTCCCCACCTCGGCGATGTTCGACGAGATGGCCGGCCGGCTGCGCGACATCATCACGTACTACCCGAGCGGCGCCGAGACCATCACCGCCGAACTGTGCAGCCTGCTCCAACTGCCTCCGCAGTGCGTGGCGATGGGCAACGGCTCCACGGAGCTGATCACCTGGATCGACCACCTGCTGGTCCGGGAGTCCCTCGCCGTCCCCGTCCCCACCTTCGGCCGCTGGACCGACCAGCCCATGGAGACCGGCAAGCGGGTCGACATGTTCCCGCTCCAGGAGTCCGGCGGATTCGCCCTCGACCTCGCGCAGTACGCCGAGTTCATCCGGGTCCGCGGCACCCGGGTCGCCGTCGTCTGCAACCCCAACAACCCCGACGGCGGCTTCCTGCACAAGCACGCGCTGGTGCAGTTCATGGATGCCATGGCCGACCGGGACCTGGTCGTCATCGACGAGTCGTTCCTGGAGTTCGCCGACGCGGAGACCGAGCCCAGCGTGGTCCAGGAGGCGATGCTGCGCCCCAACGTCGTCGTGCTGCGCAGCCTCGGCAAGAACTTCGGGCTGCACGGCATCCGCTTCGGCTACCTGGTCGCCAACCCGGCGCTCGCGGGCCGGGTGCGCGCCATGCTCCCCAAGTGGAACCTCAACTCCTTCGCGGAGCACGTCGTGTTCATGCTGCGCGACCACGGGCCCGAGTACGCCCAGAGCCTCCACCAGGTCCGCCGCGACCGCCTGGAGATGGCCGGTCAGCTCTCCTCGCTGCCCGGCCTGACGGTCTATCCCTCCCAGGGCAACTTCCTCTTCGTGCGTCTGCCCGTGGGCGCCGAGGGCACCGCCGTCCGGGACCGCATGCTCACCGAGCACCGGGTCCTGGTCCGTGAATGCGGCAACAAGATCGGTTCGTCCAGCCGCTTCCTGCGTCTCGTGGTGCGCCCCCAGGCCGACGTGCGTCGCCTGGTGTCCGGCCTGGAACAGGTGCTCTACGGGTCCAGGAGGGGAGCCGCCGTGCCCGAGCCCGCTACCGGGACCAGCTACAGCTCGGGCACGGCGGCGGTGGACCGCCTGATGAGCGAGACCAACGGGGCCGGCCTGCTGGGGATCGCCGCTCAGGCCGCCGGCACCGGCCCCCCGGGGCTCGTCGCCGCCCCGGCCGCCGGCACGGGCATGCCGCTCCCCGCCGCGGTGCCCGCCGCCCCGGCGGCGGCCGCCATCGGCCCGATGCCGGTGCCGACGGCACCGCGGCAGGCCCCGCAACCGGCGCCGGTCCCCCAGCCGGCGCCCTACCCCGGGCCGGCGCCGGTCCCCCAGCCGGCGCCCTACCCCGGGCCGGCGCCGGTCCCCCAGCCGGCGCCCTACCCCGGGCCGGTGCCGGTCCCCCACCCGGCACCGGCCCCGCGGCAGCCCATGCCCGCCCCCGCGCCGGCCCCCGCCCAGGTCGCTCCGGCTGCCGCGGCGGCCCAGCACCCGGTGCCCGCCGGCCCCACCCCGCCCGGCGTCCCGGCCCACGGCGGTCTCACCGCTGCCCAGGTCAGGGGCACCAACGGCCTGGAGTCGGTCCCGGCGACGGGCCGGCCGGGACCGCAGGGCTGGCCGAACGCGGCGGGCATGAGCCGGACGGGGTGAGGGCGCGGACGGTGCTTCAGACCGGGTTCAGCCGCCACTGCTGGCAGGTGTTGTTCAGCCACGACCACTGCCGCACGTCGGCGGAGTCCGCCGTCGAGCAGTCCGCGACGTCGGCGACCTTGCCGGTGGCCTGGCTGACGATCCGGACGTGACCGCCGTCGGTCGCGAGGAACCGGGACCGCTGGCAGGTGTTGTCCAGCCAGGACCACTGCCGCAGGTCGGCCCCGTCGGCGGCCGAGCAGTCGGCGGTGTCCAGCACCTTCCCCGTGGCCGCGTTCACCAGCCGGTGGGTGTCGTCCCCCTGCCAGACCTGCACGCCGGGTGCGGTGGCGAGCCCGCCGAGGGTGGACGACTTGCGGATGGTGATGACGTCGGTCCAGCTCGTCGACACCATGTAGTAGTCGCCGTCGTGGTGGGTGATCCAGGGGTCGGCGCCCTTCTGCGCCTTGACCGGGTTGGCGAAGGCGGCCGCGCTCGCGGAGGGCTGCCCGAGCGAGAGGGCGAGCAGCAGGGCGGCCGGCAGGATCAGTAGGCGACGGGCCATCCGCTGCTCCAGTTCAGGAGGTTGATGCCGAGCTTGGGAGTGCCGTTGTCGCTGCCGTCGTAGTAGTGGTAGACGATCAGGTCGCCGTCGACGTCGTTCATGATCGACTGGCCGCCGGGGCCGATGACGCTGCCGTGCGACTCGAGCACGGGCGTCCCGCCGTTGTTCATCATCGAGACGCCGTTCCTGTCGTAGTACGGCCCGGTGACGCCGGTCGCCCGGCCGACCTTGACCTTGTACGTGGAGCTGGTGCCGGCGCAGCAGGTGTCGTACGAGGCGAAGAGGTAGTAGTACCCGTTCCGCTTGACGATGTAGGGCGCCTCGACGGCCTTGGTCCCCGACGGGCGGGAGGCGAGGGAGCGGCGGGCGGTGTCGGAGGCGTGCTGCTTCCCGGTGGACGGGTCGATCCGGATCATCTTGATGCCGGTCCACCAGCTGCCGAAGGACAGCCACCACTTGCCGTCGTCGTCGACGAAGAGGTTGGGGTCGATGGCGTTGTGGTCGCTGGAGGAGCTGGAGGTGTGGACGACGCCGTAGTCGCTCCAGCTGCCCGGCTGCCCCGTGGCGGAGCCGGCGAGCCCGATGGCGGAGGTGTTGGACCCGAACTTCGAGACGGAGTAGTACATCAGGTACGTGCCGCCGTGGTACGAGACGTCGGGCGCCCAGGCCTCCGGCACCGAGGAGTACCGGGACCACCAGCCCGGCCGGGTCCCGAAGGCGTCGGCGCCGGCGGAGAAGGCGGTGCGGTCGCCGGACGTCTTGCTGCTGATGCCGCCGCCGGTGGCGTAGAGCTGGTACTGCCCGGACGAGGTGCGGATCATCGTCGGGTCGTGCGTGATGACGGAGCCGGTGACCCGGCCGGGGTTGGGGTAGGCCGACGCCGTGGCGGGGACGAGGGCGAGCAGCACGGCGGCGGGGAGGGCGAGGAGGGCGATTCTCTTGCGGCTCACTGGGCACGCTCCTGTTCTGTATTTCGAACATCGATCGCCTTTTCGGACGGGAACGTAGAATCGAACCCCTTGCGAGTCAATGGCCCGCGCGGCAACGGCAACCAACGTCCGGAAAACAGCACGTTTCGCAGGTGACGTACCGATGAATACCTGACGGATGCTCAGCACGGCCCCGGCCGCGCGATCCTCGCCGCGCCAACATGGCCTCCCCATCGATGTGCGTCCGCCCCGAGTCGGAGGCCGGAAGTCGGGAGTCGGTCATGAACGGTGTTCCGTGGGAGTCGGTCATCGCGGTGCTCGGCCTCGCCGTGCCGGCGGCCGCGGCCCTGTGGGAGTTCTTCCTGGCGGGCCGCAAACGGCTCGGCTACCGCGTGCAGATGGACACCAGCGCCCGGGACTCGGCCTCCTCCTCCGGTCCGGAGACCGGAGTGCTCCGGCGCATGCAGTGGGACGGCGCCGACCTGCGCGACCCGTCGGTGGTCCTGCTGCGCATCGAGAACGTCGGCTGGACCCCGATAGTCGAGGAGGACTACGTGGCTCCCGCCAACGACGTGGTGGGCATACGCGTGGCGTTCCCGGGCCGCCGCGTCGTCGGCATGGTCGTGACGGAGTGCAGCCACACCGTGCTGCGCGACTTCTTCGCTCCGGGAACGCCGGGCCTCGGGGCCACGGACGGTGTCATCAGGCTGCCCAAGGTGAAGCTCAACCGCCGGGCGCACTACAAGGTGCTGGCGGTCCTGGACCGCGTCCCGGGCTTCACCGAGGCCGACTTCCCCGATCCGGAGGTCACCGCGGGCGTCGTCGGCGGGGGGCGCGGCGGGACCATCAAGAGGACCGAGTACTACCCCTTCGCGTCCCGGCCGGTCCGCTGGCTGCTCGCCGTGCTCGTCCTGGTGAGCGTCGCCCAGTCCGTGTCCACCTTCGCCCGGGGCGACGAGTCCGTGGCCGCGCCGCTGGACTGCGCCGAGGGGACGCTGCGCCTGACGGGCTCCACCGCCTTCAAGCCGGTCCTGGAACTGGCCGCGGAGCAGTACACGAAGACCTGCCCGGACGCGCGGATCCCGCTGTCCGACAGCTCCTTCGAGGGCAGTGTCCCGGGACTGGACGCACTCGCCGCGGCCGGGGACGGGGAAGAGCCGGAGGACGGCGAAGGGTTCGGCAACCGGCTGACGTTCAGCGACGGACCCAAGTCCGACGGCCGCACCCGGCTCCTGCCCCGCCCCGTCGCCCTGTCCTTGTTCACCCTGGTCGTGAACAAGGACACCGGCGTCCAGGACCTGTCCCTGCGCCAGGTCCGGGACGTCTACGCCGGAAAGATCACCAACTGGAAGCAGGTGGGCGGCGCGGACCTGCCCGTCCAGCTCGTCAGCCGCAACCCGGGCTCCGGCACCCGGACCGCCCTCCAGGGACAGGTCCTGGACGACCGCCCGCTGCTCGCGGTCACCACGAGCGACTGCAAGAGCATGGACATGAGCAGGAGCAATCGCTGCGAGGTCGGCAAGACCCCGATCCTGCTGGACACCGTCGCCTCGATCCCCGGCGCCCTCGGCTACAGCGAGGTCGGCACCGCCGCCGCGCACGAGGACGTGCGGCAGGTCCGCATCGACGGCTACCCCGCCACGCTCGAAGGCGCTGACCAGGGCGCGTACCCCTACTGGGAGACGGAGATCGCCTACACCTACGGCGAACCGCCGGCGGACTCGATCGCCGCGGGCTTCCTGCGCTACCTCGCCAACGAGGTCGGCAAGGACGTCATCCGCTCCAAGGGCCACCGACCCTGCTCCGAACTGGACAAGCCGCTCCTGTGCCGGCCGACCGGATCGTGACCCGGCTCGCGTCCGCGCCTCACTCCGGCCGCATCAGGCCCAGGTCCTCGCCCCACGCGTCCGGCACCGCCCCGTGCCCGGCCGCGCGGGCCACCGCCTCGACCCGCGTGAACAGACGGCGCTGCGCGGACACGTCGCCCGTCGCCGAGACGCGGTCCACGGCGCCGGGCAGCGGGCCCGTGGCCCGGCCCGGCAGCGGGAACCGGGCGCTGTCGGCGGCGCCGAGCCGGACCGCGATCGGGTGACCGTCGCGGTCGTCCCTGACCCAGCGGTGGAGAGTCGGCGTAGGCGTCGAGCCGTCCGCCCGCGTCCCGGAAGGCCTCGCCGGGGCCGGGCCGGGCCTTGGTGGCCGGCGCCCGGGCGATGCCTCCGTCCAGCCGGTCCAGCACGGTCCGGGCGCGGGCGGGGGCGTACCGCTCGAAGCCGGGCATTCGGGCGGCGCGGAACGCGTCGAGGGAGAGGACGACGAGGCCGGGTTCCGGGGTGCGGGCCGGGCGGCCCCGTGCCGGCGGGGTCGCCCGTACCGTCCGCGGCGGCGCTCGGCCGCCGCCCGGAGGATCAACGCACGTGCGGACTCCACCGCGCACGTACGCCGTCAACCGGGGAGAGACCGTGGACCCCTTCGAACAAGCCCGCACCGCCGGCCTCACCCGGGGACGGGCGTGGCCGGGTTCGCCCGGTGCCGGCGACCGCGGTCACGCCCTCCGCCGGTCACCGGTCAGGACTCGGGACACTCCTTCCACGCCAGGTGGTACACCGTGCTGATGTCCCCGTCGGTGGAGTCCATCGTCATGAAGCTCACCTCTGCGGGGTCGGACGTCCCCGTACTCACCCGCAGCTCCGTGTTGATGTTGAAGTTGCGCTGCACTCCGCAGGGCGCCCAGACCAGCTGGGCCCAGTCGGTGGTGTCGGTGGCCTGCCAGTTGTCGTTGAGCGGGCCGCTGAAGGGATGGGTGCGGTACTCCGTGTTCGGCGAGCCCTGGAAGTAGTACGAGGCCCGCTGGGTGCCCTTGGCACCCGACTGGAGGGCGGCGAAGCCGCGGTAGTCCGCGCTGGCCACGGCGTAGGTGAAGCCCTGCGGGACGTGGACGAGCAGGTTGAGCTGGCAGTTCTTGCGGAAGGCGGTGGGCGCGGAGTCGCCGCCGGCCTGGGCGAGGTAGTCGCTGTAGGTGACGGTGAAGGCGGTGTTGTCGCCCGAGACGGCGACCGCCGCCGTGCCCTGTGGGCAGCCGGAGCCGTTCACCGTGGCGACCTTGATGACGATCTTGTCCGGCGGCGGGTCCTCGAACCCGCCGGAGGGCTGTTGCTGCGCGGGCAGCGCGGAGGTGAGGAGCGCGGCGATCGTGCCGCTCAGGAGCAGGCCGGTGGCCATGGGACTCCCATCCCGGTCAGTGGGGGGTGGATGTAGTTGAATGACCTGCACATCTGTTGTGCACATGTCATTCACGAGGCGGTCGCATCGTATGCACACCCGCGGGACGTGAACAGGTCGCACTCAGGCCATTCAACGCACGCCGGTCCGGTTGTGGAGAATGGCCCGGCAGCGCAGCACCAGAAGTACAGCAACAGGAGAGGCTCCCTTGGAGCTCAGCAGGCTCAGCAGACGAGCGTTCAGCGCCCTCGCGGGCACCACCGTCCTCGGTCTCGCGCTCGGCGGCAGCGTGAACAGCCAGGCGCTGCCCCGTTCCGGCGCTCGCGGCCCCGTGCCCACCGGGCCGCCGCCCGGGCCGCCCGGCGCCGACGGGGTGCGCCACCGGGTCGCCCTGGACCGGTACTCCCTGCTGGTGGACGGCAGACGCCTGGCGCTGTGGTCCGGCGAGATGCACCCGTTCCGGCTGCCCAGCCCGTCCCTGTGGCGGGACGTGCTGCAGAAGATGCGCGCCTACGGCTACAACGCGGTCAGCGTCCGCCTCGCCTGGAACCAGCACTCCCCCGCCCCCGGCGAGTACGACTTCTCCGGCGTCCGCGACCTGGACCTGTTCCTGCGCACGGCCGCCGAGACCCGCATGTACGTCGTCCTGCGGCCGGGCCCGTACATCGGCGCGGACGTGGACGCGGGCGGCCTGCCCGGCTGGCTGACGGCCGCCGAGGGCACGGCCCGGACGCTCGACCCCGCCTTTCTGCGCCACGCCGACGAGTGGCTGAGCCGCGTCAACGCCGTCGCCGCCCGGCACCAGTACACCCACGGCACCGGCACCGTCCTGCTCTACCAGGTCGACGCCCCCCGGCGCGCCCGCCTGACCCGCCTGCACGACAAGCTCCGCGCCGACGGCATCGACGTACCCCTCCTGCACGCCGACACCCCGGTCGCCTGGGGCGAGGCGGAGCGGACCCCGGACGCCGCCGAGGCGCGCCGGGTCCACCTCGACCACCTCGCGCACGGCGTCACGCTGCACAACGTCCACACGGCGTTCGGCGGCACCTCGTGGGGCTGGCTGCCCGCGCCGTCCGCGCCCACGCCCACGTACGACCCCACCGCGGCGATCGACGAGGCGCGCCGGCCGACGGCCGAACTCGCCCCGCTCCACCAGCTCGGCCAGCTGCTGCGCCACGTCCCCGACTTCACCCGGCTGGACGAGGCCCCCGCGGTCAGGGCCGCGGACGCCCGCATCAAGGTGCGGCACCTGGCCAACCCGGACACCGGCACCCACGCGTACGTCGCGCGCAACGACTCCGCGAGCGACGTCACGTCGACGCTGCCGATGGGCGGGACCGACGTGGAGGTCACCGTCCCCGCCCGGGACGCCAAGCTGTTCGCCACCGGGCTCCACCTGGGAGCGGGCCGGAAACTGGCGTACGCCACCGTGCAGCCCATGCTGTCCCTGAGCGTCGGACGCCTCGACATCGCCGCCTTCGTGGGCCGGGCCGGCGAGTCGGCGCACCTGGTGCTGGACTGCCCGCACGAGCCGTGGCCGACCCGGCTGGACGAGGAGGCCGCCTGGGCGTACGACCACGGGAAACTGCACATCACGGTGCCCCTCGGGGAGGACCGGGTGACGCGGCTGCGGGTGCGCAGCGGCGAGTCCGACCGCACCTTGATCCTGCTCGTCGCCGACGACGCCGCCTCGCTGCGGCTGTGGCCGTACGAGACCCCGTCGGGCCGGGTCCTCGTGCACGGCCCGGCGCTGCTGCGCGACGTCGCCCTGGACGGCGCCACGATCCGGCTGACCGGCGACACCGTCGAGGAGCGCGGCCTCGAAGTGTGGGCGCCGCGCGGCATCACCCACGTCACCTGGAACGGCGAGCCGGTGCAGGCGTCCGTCGGCCGCGCCCAGAGCCTGATGGCCGTCTGGCCGCTGCCCGGCGTGCCCGAGCTGGTGCTGCCCGCGCTGGACGGCTGGCGGCGCCGCACCGAGAACCCGGAGTCCGGGCCCGGCTACGACGACTCGGGGTGGACGGTCGCCGACCGGCGTACGTCGCACAGCACGACCCCCGTGCCCGACGGTCAGCCCGTGCTCTTCGCCGACGACTACGGCTTCCACTACGGCGACGTCTGGTACCGGGGCCGGCTCACCGGCGCCGCGGACCTGGAGTCGGTGTCCCTCGCCTACAGCACGGGCGCGCGCGGGATGCTGATGGCCTGGCTGGACGGGGAGCCGCTGGGCACGCACCGCATGGGCCGGGGGGACGACGGCGGCGAGGGCACGTGGACGGCCACGGCCGCCTTCCGCCTGCCCGAGGAGCTGCGGACGGCGCTACGGGAGAAGCCGCGGGCGAACCGCGACGCCGCCGCAGTGCTGTCCGTCCTGGTCCGGCGCACCCAGCACGACCAGGACGCCTACAAGGCGGCCCGCGGGCTGACCTCGGCCGCCTTCGAAGGGGCGTCGCCACGGGTGGAGTGGCGGATCCGGGGCGCCGCCGCGCCCGACCCCGTGCGCGGGCCGCTCAACAACGGCGGGCTGTACGGGGAGCGGTGGGGCTGGCATCTGCCCGGGTACGACGACGGCGGCTGGGAGTCCGTGTCCCCGGCGTCCTTCCCCCGCGAGGACCGGCGCCAGGGCGTGACCTGGTACCGGACCACCTTCCGGCTGGACGTCCCGCCGGACGTCGACGCCTCGATCGGGCTCCTCCTCGACGGCGGCCCGGACCGCGACCACCGCGCCCAGGTCTTCCTGAACGGCTGGAACATGGGCGAGTGCGCCGGCGACGACCCCGCGGGCGCACCGCACACCTTCGTCCTGCCGAACGGCATCCTGCGCACCCGCGCCGCCGCCAACACCCTGGCCCTCGCCGTCCTGGCCGGCGGCGAGGCGGCGCCGGGGCCCAGGGCACCGAGGCTGGTACTGCTGGGCAGCGCGGCCGGAGGGGTGCCGGTGAAACCCGTCGCCTCCCCCGGCCGGCGCCGCGACTGACCCCGGGGCCGCCTCAGCGCAGCCGGATCACGTTCCAGGAGAGCGGCTCCAGGGAGGCGGTCAGCCTGCCGTCCGCCACGGCCGTGCCCCCGGCCGGGTGCGGGACGACCCGCTCGGGCTCGGCGAGCGTGTTGCGGGCGTCCGGGTCGGCGTCCGCGAGGGCGCTGTGCTCGACGACCTCGGTCAGGTCCAGGCCGCTCAGGGCGATGTCGAGCGGCAGCGACTCGGTGCGGGAGCGGTTGACGGCGAAGACGGTGACCGAGCCGTCGTCCGCGCGCACGGCGGTGGCGTGCAGCAGGTCGGCCTCGCCGTACTTCTTCGTCTCGTACGTGGGTGAGTCCACCCGGACGTCGAGGACCTCGCCGCGGCCGTACTTCGAGGCCTGGGCGAACGGGAAGAACGTCGTCTGGCGCCAGGCCGGGCCGCCCGGCTCGGTCATGATCGGGGCGATGACGTTGACGAGCTGGGCGAGGCAGGCGACGGTGACGCGGTCGGCGTGCCGCAGCAGGGCGATGAGGAGCGAGCCGAAGACGACGGCGTCGGTGACGCTGTAGTTGTCCTCCAGCAGGCGGGGTGCCTCGGGCCAGTCCAGGGCGCTGACCTCGGCCTGCGTCTTGGCCATGTACCAGACGTTCCACTCGTCGAAGGAGAGGTTGATCCTCTTCTTCGACTTGAGGCGGGCGCCGATGTGGTCGCAGGTGGCGACGACGTTCTCGATGAACGACTCCATGTCCACGGCCGAGGCGAGGAAGGAGTCGATGTCGCCGTCGAACGGCTCGTAGTAGGCGTGCAGGGAGATGTGGTCGACCAGGTCGTACGTCTCCTTCAGGACCGTCGCCTCCCACTCGGCGAAGGTCTCCATGGACTGGCCGGAGGATCCGCAGGCGACGAGTTCGAGGCCGGGGTCGATCTGGCGCATGGCGCGGGCGGTCTCGGCGGCGACCCGGCCGTACTCCTCGGCGGTCTTGTGGCCGGTCTGCCAGGGGCCGTCCATCTCGTTGCCCAGGCACCAGAGCCGGATGCCGAAGGGGTCCTTGTCGCCGTGCTCGGCGCGCAGGTCGGAGAGCGCGGTGCCGGCGGGGTGGTTGGCGTACTCCTGGAGCTCGAGGGCCTCGGCGACGCCTCGGGTGCCGAGGTTGACCGCCATCATGGGTTCGGCCTCGGGGCCGATCTTCCTGAGGAAGGCGATGTACTCGGAGAGGCCGAAGCGGTTGGTCTCCGTGGAGCGCCAGGCCAGGTCGAGGCGGCGGGGGCGGTCCTCCACCGGGCCGACCGAGTCCTCCCACTTGTAGCCGGAGACGAAGTTGCCGCCGGGGTAGCGGACGGCGGTGACGCCGAGTTCCCGGACCAGGTCGAGCACGTCCTGGCGCAGGCCGGCGTCGTCGGCGGTGGGGTGGCCCGGTTCGAAGATGCCGGTGTACACGCAGCGGCCGAGGTGTTCCACGAAGGAGCCGAAGAGGCGGGGGTTGACCTCACCGACGGTGAAGGCGGGGTCGAGGGTGAAGCGGGCGGTTCGCATGTCTGCCTTTCCAGAGGTTCGCGTGTGTCCGCGGGTTCGTTGCCGGCCGGCCGTGCCCTAGGAGACCTTCGGCCAGCCGTCCTTGGTCCAGGTCAAGGCGTTCAGCCCGAGCTTGGGCGTGCCTTCGTCCTCGGCGTCGTAGTAGTGGTACGCCAGCCAGTCCCGTCCCCGGTCGCGGTGGACGGACTGGCCGCCCGTGCCGATGTGGCGGCCGTGGCCCTCCAGGAGGAGGTCGCCGCCGCCCTGGAGCATGGGGGTGCCGGTGCTGTCGACGTAGGGGCCCCTGATGTCCGTGGCCCTGCCGGCCTTGATCTTGTACGTGCTGTCCACGCCCGAGCAGCACGCGTCGTACGACGCGAACAGGTAGTAGTGGCGGCCGTGCTTGACGATGGCCGGTCCTTCGACGGCGTACGGCTCGTCCGGGCGGGTGGCGAGGTGGTGGACCTCCGCGTCCCGGACGGCCTTGCCGGTGCGCGGGTCCAGCTCGACCATGCGGATGCCGCTCCAGTACGACCCGAAGGACATCCACAGGCGGCCGCCGGCCTGGACGACCGCCGGGTCGATGGCGTTCCAGGTGTCGGTCGTCTCGGAGGAGAAGACCTTGCCGTGGTCCCTCCAGGTGCCGGGCAGGCCCGTGCGGGAGGTGGCGACGCCGATCGCGGAGTGGTTGGTGCCCCAGGAGGAGACGGCGTAGTACAGCCAGTAGCGGCCGGCGCGGTAGGAGAGGTCGGGGGCCCACGGGTCGCCGGTGTCGTTGTACTCGTACCACCAGCCCGGGGGCTTCGCGAAGGCGTTGCCGGCGTCGTCCCAGTGCCTGCCGTCCTCGGAGAGGCGGGCGCCGATGACGCCACCGGTGGAGTAGGCGACGTAGCCGCCGCCCTTCAGGGGCATGACGGTGGGGTCGTGGATGATCTCCTGGCCCGTGATGGGGCGCGGAGCGGGGTAACTCTCCGCCGCCTGAGCGGCGTTGGGCAGCAGGGCCATCAGGGAGGCCGTCGCCATGGCGGCGAGGGTGGTGCGCACGGTCACTGGCCCGCCAATCCCGTGTGGGCGACGCCCGCCACGATCTGCCGCTGGAAGAAGACGAAGACGATGATGAGCGGCAGGCCGGCCATGAGGCCGCCGGCCATGAGCTGGGCCCACTGGATGCCGTAGGAGTTCATGACGGTCGCGATGCCGTTCGGCATGGTCATCAGGTCGGGGTTGTTGGTCACCATGTAGGGCCACAGGAAGTTGTTCCACGAGCTGATGAAGGTGAAGATGCCGACCGCCGCGAGGGAGGGGCGGGAGAGCGGCACGATGATGGTGAAGAAGACGCGCCAGCGGCCGGCGCCGTCGATGAAGGCGGCTTCCTCCAGTTCGCGCGGGATGCCCTGGAAGAACTTGTAGAGGATGTACACCATCGCGGCGGGCGCGCACTGCGGCAGGATCATGCCCCAGTAGGTGTCGACCATCCCCATCTGCTGGACGGTGGTGAACAGGGGGACCCCGAGCACGGCCGGGGAGACCATGAGGCCCGCCATGACCACGCCCATCAGGACGCCCTTGCCCCGGAACTCGGTGCGGGCGAAGCCGTATCCGGCCAGGGCGCCGACCAGCAGCACGACCGTGGTCACGCAGACCGACACGACCAGGGAGTTGACGAACCAGTTGGTGATGTTGCCGGTCTCGAAGAGGGCCGTCCACGCCTGGCCCGTCCAGTCCTCGGGCAGCCAGTGCGTCGGCACCTCGACGGCCTCGGTCTCCGACTTGAGCGAGGTGAACAGCGCCCAGGCGAGCGGCGCCAGGAAGAGCAGGGAGACGGCGGTGCCGAGGAGGGTGAGCACGATCTGGCCGGTCGACCAGGCCCTGCGGGGTGTGGTGCGCGTCGGCGCAGCGGCGGTGGTCATCGGCCGCCCTCCTCACGGTTGCGCAGCAGCCACATCCGGGCGAGGGCGACGGCCGCGATGAGCACGAAGAAGATGATGGAGATCGCGGAGGCGTAGCCCACGCGGTAGCTGGTGAAGCCCTGTTCGAGGGTGTACTGCACGAAGGTGCGGGTCGATTCCTCCGGGCCGGGCCCGAAGTCCTGCATCACGACGGCCTGGTCGAAGACCTGGAGCGAGGCGAGGATCTGCAGGGCGACGACGAGACCGGTGATGTTGCGCAGCATCGGAAGCGTGATGTGGAGCATGCGGTGCCAGGCGTTCGCGCCGTCCAGCTTGGCGGCCTCGTAGAGGTGCAGGGGGATGCCCTGGAGTGCGGCGAGGTAGAGCAGGAAGCTGAAGCCGACCGTCCACCACAGGGTGGTGATGACGACCGCGAGCAGCGCGTACGACTTGTCGGTCAGCCACGGCGTCTCGGTGCCGAAGACATGGTTGATCATGCCGGTGCCGGGGTTGAACAGCCACTGCCACAGGTTGGCGGCGACGGTGGACGGCAGCAGGAACGGCATGAAGAAGCAGAGCCGCCACAGCCACTTGCCGCGCTCGATGTGGTGGGCGAGCATCGCGAGGAGGAAGGCGAGGGCGGTGATGCAGGGCACCACGAGCAGCGTGAAGTACGCGCTGTGGCCGAGCGCGTCCCACATCAGGGGGTCCTGGAGCGCCTCGCTGTAGTTGTCCAGGCCGATGAAGCTCGCGCCGTCGCCGGAGATGTTGGCGTCCGTGAAGCTGAGGTAGAGGCCGCGCAGCAGGGGCCAGACGACGAAGAGCGCGAACAGGGCGAGGAAGGGGGCGATGAACCAGCCGCCGTGCTGGAAGCCCTGCCTGCGTCGGACGGTGGCGCTTTCCGCGGCGGTCCCGGCCCGCGCCGGGCGGATGATCGTTTCAGCGCTGGTCGTCGTCATGCGACCGCACCTCCCTGCGCGGCGGTCTTGCCGTCCATGGGGTTCTTCGTGCCCAGCAGGTCGGTGAGCGCGCCCTTCATACGGCGGGCGGCGGCCTCGGGTGTGGCCGAGCCCATCGTCGAGGAGACGACGATCGGGCCGACACGCTGGGCGAGGACGCCGGTGGACCCGGCGAACCACACCTTGGGCTCGGTGGCCTGGTGGTCCATCGCGCCGGCGTACTCGCTCTGCGGGTTCAGCTCCTTGTACGCGGCCGTGGACAGGGTCGGCGTGTAGGCGGGGATGTGCCCGCCGGCCGCCCACTGCCGGGCGTGCTTGACGACGTAGGCGGCCAGTCGGTGCGCGGCCTCGTTGGTGGCGCCGCCGCGGCCGGCCTGGTGCGGGAGCACGAAGGAGTGCGACTCGGCGTGGGTGGCCTGCTTGCCGAAGACGGGCGGCAGCGGGGTCGCGCCGTAGTCGAGCTCCGCGCCGGAGAAGACCGGCACCGACCAGTTGCCCTCCCAGGCGAAGGGAGCGCCGTTCACGAACTGTTCGGCGCCCGCGCCACCTCCGAAGCCGGGGTTGGCGTAGCCGTCGGCGACGTGCCGGCGCAGGAACTCCAGGACCTGGACGGCCTTGTCGGTGTCGAAGGTGACCTCGGTGCCGGCGTCGTTGAACCAGGTGCCGCCGAGCTGGGTGTAGAAGGCGACGAAGAACCACCACTGGAAGTTCTGGTCGTTGTGCCACAGGCCGATGGTCTGCAAGCCCTTCTCGGTGGCCTTTCCGGCCTCCTTCAGCACGTCGAACCACTCCTCGGTCGACGTCACCGGCACCATCCGCCCGTCGGCACCGAGCAGGCCCGCCTTCCTCAGCACGTCCTTGCGGTAGAAGCAGAGCTGGACGTGGATGTCGAGCGGAAGGGCGTAGAGCTTGCCGTCGATGACGGCGCGCCTCCACAGCTCGGGGTTGAAGTCCGCCTCCTTCACGCCGTACTTGGCGAGCAGGCCGACGTCCCAGGGGTCCAGGAGGCGGCCGGGCGAGAAGCCGGTGACGCGTCCCAGGTGCATGACTCCGAGGTCGGGTGCGCGGTTGCCGGCGGCCGCCATGGCGAGCTTGGTGTAGAACGGGCTGCCCCACTGGAGGGTGGAGTCCCGCACGTCGATGCCCGGGGTCTCCTTTCGGAAGGAGTCCAGCATCGCGATCATGTTGTAGCCGTCGCCGCCACTGAAGAGGTTCCAGTAGCTCACGCGGGTGTCCGCGCCGGAGGCGAGCGCGTCGGCGCCCGTGCCCAGGGCCGCGAAGCCGAAGCTGCCCGCGACCGTCAGGCCGCCCGCCGCGGCCAGAAAGTGCCTGCGATCCAGGCCAGGTCGTCCCATGCCCTGCCCTATCTGCTCAGAGATTGTTCGAGATATCGAATGTCGCTCGTAACTTCGAACGGGACCGTAGGTGGGCGACGTCGGCGCGTCAATGGTTCGGACAGGAACTCGGGGCACGACTTTCCGCGCGGACCCTTCGCATGACGCGGACACATCCAGCCGCGTAGGCTCGAACGTCCTTGGAGGCGACGGCGAGTGCCCAGCGCGGGGGTGGGGGACGAAGATGGAGTCCGCGGACGCGGCCATGGGTCCGGCCTCGTTCCTCAGCGAGTTCTACACGTCCTTCTGGTGGGTCCCGGCCGCCGTCCTGGCCGCCGCTCTGGCGATCAAGGTGCCGACGATCATCCGGCTCTGGAAGGACCCGCTGCTGCGCGCGGTCGGCGGCCTGCTGCTGCTCGCCTGCGCGGTGTTCGTGTTCGTCGCGCCCTCGACCATCGTCTGGGTCAACCGCGTCACCGGCGTGCCCAACATCTCGGCACCCTGGGTGTATTCGCTGCTCACCGCCTTCTGCGGCTCCTGTCTGGTGCTGATCATCGCCTGGCGCGACGGGCTGTCCGAGCGCTCCGCCCCGACGCGCCGGGCCACGCGCTGGGTCGTCTTCGCCTACGGCAGCGTGATCGTCGCGCTCTGGGTGCTGTTCGCCCTCGCCGACGTGCCCGTGGAGCGCACCCGGGACCTGGACACGTACTACGCCAACACGCCGTTCATGCGCGAGGAGATCCTGCTCTACCTCGTCGCGCACACCACCGCCGTGCTCATCACCTCGAAGCTGATCTGGAACTGGATCCGCACCGGCGGATTCGATGCCTGGCTGCGCTGGGGGCTGAGGTTCCTGGGGATCGGCTACGCGCTGAACCTGGCCTTCGACGCCGCCAAACTCACCGCCGTCGCGGCCCGCTGGACCGGCAACGACCTGGACTGGCTCAGCCTGGACGTGGCCCCGGCCCTGGCCTGCCTGTCCGCGGTGTCGATCGCGGTCGGCTTCATCCTGCCGCACGCCGGGCAGTACCTGCGCGAGCGGTGGCGGATCCGCCTGGCCCACCGCCGGCTGCGTCCGCTGTACCGGCTGACGCGGACCGTGAACGGCTCCGGAGTGCCGTTCGTCCTGCGCGCCAGCCCCGAGCTGCGCCTGACCCGCCGCGAGACCTTCATCCGCGACGTCCTGCTGCCACTGGCCCGGCGCACCGACGAGCGGCTGGGCGAGCGGTCGTACGTCGCGGCCCTCAACCTCGGTTTCCCCCCGGCGCGGGCGAAGGCGCTCGCCTCGGCGGTGGTGATCCTCGACGCGGTCGACGCCGGGCCCCGCGCGGACGGCGGTGACGGCACCCGCGACCCCGACACCACGGACCTGCTCCGCGAGATCGGGGCGCTCTCGCGCGCCCTGAACCATCCCGACCTGCTCCGGGAGATCCGCGCCCGCGCCGCGGCACCCGAGGACACCGTGGCGGTCACCGAGTGACCGTGCCGCCCGCGGAACTGGCCCGGACGGCCCCCGTCTTGGCATATTGCACAGGTGACCGATCAACAACCAGGGGAACAGGGAGACAGCGGTGCGTACCAGGAAGGAGATGCGTCGTCTCGCTGACGCCCTCATCGACCCCATCCGGGTGCCGGTCCCGGCGGATCCCGAAGTCCTGTTCGACGCGCTCGTCGCCTCCGTCAGCGCCTGGCGGGGACGCGACGTGGTCGTCCACCGTGCGGCGTTCCCGCCGCACACCGCGAGCGGACTGTGGCTGGAGCGCGAGAGCCACGACGACGTGGTGGTGGACGAGCGCGCCGCCGTGTGGCACCAGATCGTGATCCTCTGCCACGAGGTGTGGCACATGAGCCGCCGTCAGGCGGACGCCGGTCCGGCCGCCCCCGGGGAACAGCCCCGGCCGGTCGCCGCGCGCACCGACTTCTCCCTGGCCGAGGAGCAGGAGGCGGACCGCTTCGGCATGCTGATGGGCCGTCGGCTGCGTACCTGGCTGGAAGCCTCCACCGACTCGGTGTTCGCCGCAGAGGGCGGCGAACCCGACGACCCCCAGGACCTCGCCGGACGCATCGGGGCCGCGCTCAACTACCGCGGGACGACGAGATGAACGGGCTGATCAACTACGTCAGCTGCGGGGTGCTCTGGCTCGGTCTGCTGCTGAAGGCCCCCGATCTGGTGCGCCACCGCCGCGATCCGTATCTGCGCGCCATCTGCGCCGTGCTGGGGCTGGCCGGGCTCTGTTTCCTGCTCGGGGCACCGCCGACCGTCGGCGCCGTCAACCGGCTGAGCGGTGTGCCGAACCTCGCGGCCCCGCTCACCTACGCGGCGATCACCGGGTACTGCGCCGCCTCCCAGGTCCTCGTCGTCCACTGGCGCGGCGGGCCCCGGGTGCACCGCACGGCGCGCCGCTGGACGCTCGCCTACGCCGCCGTGGTCCTCGGCATCACGGTGACCTTCGCCCTCGGCGACGCGCCCGTGGAGCGACGCACCGACCTGGACACCTACTACGCGACGACCCCGTTCATCGCCCAGATGATCGTGCTGTACCTGGTCGCGCACCTCATCGCGGTGACCGTCACCACGGTCTCGTCGCTGCGCTGGGCGCGCCGGGTGCGGGGCGGGCTGCGGGCGGGCCTGACACTGCTCGGCACCGGTTCGCTGTGCGGCGCCGGCTACAGCGTCGCCAAGCTGGTCGCGGTGGGCGCCAGTTGGTCCGGGCGGGACTGGTCGGCACTCGACACCGCCTTCTCCCCGGCCGCCGCCGGTCTCGGTGCCCTGCTGATGGTCGTCGGGGTGCTGGTCCCGCTGGTGACGCCCCGGGTGACCGAGTGGCGGCGGGCCCGGCGGACGTACGCCCGGCTCGAACCCCTGGAACGGGCGCTGGACGACCTGCTCACCCGCCGGTCGCTGCGGCTGCCCCGGCCCCGGTTCGTCTCCCCCGCCACCCGGCTGATGTGGCGCCAGACCAGCATCCACAACGCGCTCGGCCACCTGGACGCCTACCTCGACCGGGACCTGTACGGCCGGACCCGCGCCGGTGTGCTGGCGGCGACGGGTGATCCGGAACGTGCCGACGCCGACGCCTGGGCGGCGGTGATCGTCGCCGCGGTGCGGCACGAGGCCGAATCGGAGGGGGATGCCCCGCTTCCCGCCGGCACCGGTCCGCTCCCCGGCCGGGTGCCGGGCCCGGCCGCCCTCGGCCGGATCGCCGACGTGCTGGCCGGTACGGCGCCGCTGCCGCCGGCCCCCGCCGCCGTGCCGAGCGGCAGGACCGCGGCGGGGACCGCGTGAACCGGGCCCCGCGCGAGAGGAGTCTGCCGGTATGAGTCTCGTCGTGTATCTGGCGGCCGTCGTGTTCGGGATGACCTCCGTCCTGCTGTTCCGCCGCCCGCGCACGGCCATGCGGAACCCGCTGACCCTGTCCACCAGCATGGCGGTCGTCCTCGGCGCCCTGGTCTTCGTCTGCGCCGCCCCGGCCACCCTCGCCACCGTCAACGAACTCACCGGCGTCCCCAACTTCGGGGCCCCGCTGACCTACGGGATGCTCTCCGCGTACAGCTGCTCCGTGCTCGTGCTGCTGATCAACTGGCGGGGCGGTTCCCGCGAGCGGGTGCGGCGCATGGTGCTGCGCTGCATGGCCGCCTACGGTCTCCTGGTGGTCGCCATCGTCGTGCTGTTCACGCTCGCCGACGCGGACACCGAGCGGCTGACCGACCTCGACACGTACTACGCGGGCACCCCGTACATGCGGGAGATGATCCTGCTGTACCTGCTCGGGCACAGCGCGGCGATGCTCGTGATGTGCGCCGTCTGCGTCAAGTGGGGCCGCGAGGTGGGCGGGCTGCTGCGGACCGGACTGCGGCTGATCCTGCTGGGGGCGCTGCTGGACGTGGTGGGGTTCCAGCTGGCCAAGTACACGGCGGTCGTCGCCCGCTGGTCGGGTCACGACCTCGACTTCCTGTCCACCACCGTGGCCCCGCCGATGGCGTCGCTGGCCGCGCTGCTGTGCTCGGCCGGGTTCGTGCTGCCCAGGCTGCTGCCGCCCGTGATCGACCACTGGCGGGGGCTGGGCGACTACCGGCGGCTGGATCCGCTGTGGTCCCTGGTCGAGTCGGTGTCCACCGCCCCCAAGCCGCCGACCGCCTGGTGGCAGCTCCCCCAGGCCCGGCTCCAGTGGCGTGAGGTGTCCATCCACGACGCCCTGCTCGCGCTCGCGCCGTACTTCGACCACCGGGTCCGGGTCCGGGTGCGGGACACCGCCCTGGGCGCGGGCCGCTCCCCCCACGAGGCCCGGCTGGCGGCGGAGGCGGCCATGCTCGCCGACGCCGCGCGCCGGGCCGTCACCGGCGAGGAACCGCCCGAGACCGCCGGTACCTACCGTCTGCACGCCACCGAGGTGTCCGGCCCGAGCGGACTGGTGGAGCTGGCGCAGGCGCTCGACCGTCCGCCCGTCGCGTCCGGCGGAGCGGCGCCGTCTTCCATGACCGGACCCATGGCTGAACCCGAGGAGCCCCATGTCGCGTAGAGCTGTCGTCATCGGTGCCGGCCTGGCCGGGCTGCTGGCCGCGTCCGTGCTGTCCACCGCGGGCGTGGACGAGGTGATCGTGCTGGACCGGGACGAGTTGCCCGAGGGGCCGGAGCACCGCCGTGGGCTGCCGCAGGGGCGGCACGCGCATCTGCTCATGGCCGGCGGGCTGGCCGCCATGGAGGAGCTGGTGCCGGGCGTGAGCCTGCGCAAACGGCTGCTGGCCGCCGGGGCCCACGAGATATCCCTCAGTTCGGGCATGCTGGCCCGCACGCCCGAGGGCTGGCTGCGGCGGTGGCGGCGCGAGGGGCCCGTCATGCTCACGTGCAGCCGGGCGCTGCTGGACTGGACGGTGCGGGCGGCGGTGCTGGAACACTGCCCGGTCGAGGTCCGCAAGGCGGCGGTGGTGGGCCTGACCGGGTCCGCCGGCCGGGTGCGGGGCGTGCGCGTCGCGGCCGTCGGCGGGGACACGGATCTCGACGCGGACTTCGTCGTCGACGCGAGCGGGCGCGGCACCCGGGTCGTCACCTGGCTCGACGGGCTCGGTCTGGCCGGTGTCCGGGAGCACACCGTGGACTCCGGGCTGGTCAACGCGACGCGCGTCTACCGGGTTCCGGAGGGCGCGGAGCGGTTTCCGCTGACGATCGTGCAGTCCGACCCGTACGTGTCCCGGCCGGGGCGGAGCGCGATGGTCCTGCCGATCGAGGACGACCGGTGGATGGTCAGCTGCGGCGGCACGCGAGGCGGTGAGCCACCGGCGGACCCGGAGGGCTTCCTGCGGTACACGCTCGAGCTGCCGGACCCGATTGTGGGGCGGCTGATCTCCGGCGCGGAGCCGCTCACCGACGTGCACCTGAGCCGGTCGACCAGCAATGTGCGGCGGTACCTGGAGAAGTCCGCCCGGTGGCCCGACGGTTTCGTCGTCCTGGGCGACGCGCTGGCCACCTTCAACCCGGCGTACGGGCACGGCATGTCGGTGGCCGCGTTCGGCGCGCGGGTCCTCGGCCGGGAGCTGGAGCGGGCCGGGCATCTCGGCGTGCCCGGTCTCGCCCGGCGGGTGCTGCGGGGTGCGGCGCGCTCGGCGGACCCGGCCTGGTCCATGGCCGTCGGCCAGGACGTCCTCTACCCGGGGGTGCGCGGCGGACGGCCGGGGGCCGCCGACCGCGTCGTGACGGCGTACACGCGGCGCATGACGAGGGCGGCCGCGGGCTCCTTCGCGGCGGCCTCGGCGATCTGGGACGTCACCAGCATGCGCACGCCCCCGACCCGCATGCTCCACCCCGGCGCGGTCCTGGCCGCCCTGGCCGGCTCCCCGCTCGCCCCGCTGACCGGGCCGCCGCTGACCCCGGGTGAGCGGTCGGTGCTCCGGGGGCTGGACCGCACGGGGGTGTGAGGGAACGGGCGGACGCGCACCGGCGTCCGCCCCCGCTCCGGCGGCCCCGCGCTCAGCCCGCGAACGCCGGCTGGGCCACTCCCCGGCCCGCGCCCGGCACCACCAGGACCGAGCCGGCCAGCGGATGCGGGGCCGTCAGCCCCACCCGGGCCGTGGTGATGTACAGGTCGGTCAGGCCGGGGCCGCCGAAGGCGCAGGCCGTGACCCGGGGAACGGGGAGGGGGATCACCCGGTCCAGGTCACCGGACGGGGTGTACCGGCGTACCGCGCCGCCGTCCCACAGGGCGACCCACACGCAGCCCTCGGCGTCGACACACAGGCCGTCCGGGAAACCGGCGCCGTCCTCGATCGTGGCCAGGCGACGGCGTCCCGTGATCCGGCCCTCCCCGGCGCCGGAGTCCGCGTCCTCGAAGACGTCGAAGACGTCGATACGGCGGGTCGGCGAGTCGACGTAGTACATCAGCCGCCCGTCGGGACTCCAGCCGGTGCCGTTGCTCACCGCCACGTCGCCGAGGAGGACCTCGACCGTGCCGTCCCCGGTGACCCGGGACAGCGAACCGCCGCCGGGTGCCTCGTCGTAGCGCATCGTGCCGGCCCACAGCGTGCCGTCGGGAGCGACGGCGGCGTCGTTGGCGCGGCGGCCGGGGACGACCTCCCGGTGCAGCCAGCGGAAGGTGTCGTCGGGGTCGAGCAGGCCGATCCCGTCCCGCAGGTTGAGGACGAGGCCGCCGCCCGCGCGGGGCTTGGCGGCGCCCACGTGCTGGTCGGTGCGGCGGACCGTGCGCCGGCCGGTGGCCGGGTCGTAGGTGTGGACGCGGGAGTTCAGGATGTCGATCCACAGGAGGCGGCGCGTCTCCGGGTCCCAGGTGGGCCCCTCGCCGAGGGACGCCTCCGCCCGGACGGCCACGTCGTAGGCCGTCCCGGTCGGCGTCGTACCGTGCTTCGTCATGCCGCGCTCCGGTGGCCGAGTCGCTCGGAGAGGTCGGCGGCGCCCTTGACGGCGAGCTGCTCCAGCTCGCCGAGGCGTTCCTCGGTCCAGCGGATCATGGGCACGGAGATGGACAGCGCCGCGACGACCCGGCCGGTGCGGTCGCGGACCGGGGCGGCCACGCAGGAGACGTCCGGGTTGGACTCGCGGCTCTCCACCGCGACGCCCCGCCCGCGGATCTTGGCCAGGGCCTCGCGCAGGGCGGCCGGCTCGGTGATGCTGTTCGGGGTCATCGCGGTCAGCTCGGCGCCGTCGGGGAAGCGGGCGGCGACCTCCTGCTCGGGCAGGGAGGCCAGCAGCATCTTGCCGACGGAGGTGCAGTGGGCGGGCAGCCGGCGGCCGGCCGCCGACACCATGCGCACCGCGTGCGTGGAGTCGACCTTGGCGATGTAGATGACGTCGGTGTCCTCCAGGATCGCCACGTGCACGGTCTCGTCGCAGGTCTCGGCGACGGCCCGGGCGACCTGCTGGCCCTCGGCGGCGAGGTCGAGGTGCTCGGCGTAGCGTGCGCCGAGCTGGTACGGGCGCACGCCGAGGCGGTACCGTCCGGGCTGCCCGGCCACGGGGACGATGTACTTGCGGGCGGCGAGCGTGGTGACCAGTTCGTGCACGGTGGTGCGCGGCAGCTGGAGCCGGCGCACGATGTCGGGGGCGGAGAGCGTGCCGTCCCCGTCGAGGAAGAGCTCCAGTATGTCGAGAGCCCGGGTCACGGCTGGTACGAGGCGTCCCATGTCCCGCCCCCTCCCTAAGTTTGTTCGAGATTTCAACAGGCGATCGGAATAGCGAACACAGGCTACTCATATCGCGTTTGCCGGGGCAATGGGCGTGCGTAGCGTCCATGGTCCACGATGGTGCCCATGCCCACGCCAGCGTCCGCCGGAAAGCAGCCCGCCGGCCCGTTCACCCCGCGCGACTTCCAGCTCGTGCTGCTGCGCCGCATGGCCGACCACAATCCGGGCCCGGTCGAGGACGCCCGTCGCGAGCTGGGCGCCTCCCTCGCTCAGATGCGGGAGGCCAACAGGCGCTGGCAGGCGATGCTCCGCTCCCCGCGCTCCCGTCCGGCGGCCTCCCGGTACCGCTCGGTCCTGGGCGAGCCCGAGTCGGCGGCGCCCCGCCGGATCGGCGACCTGGAGTGCGAGGCCCGGCAGTGGCGGCTCCCCCTCTGGCCGGACCTGCGCTTCGAGGTGCTCGTCGCCGACAAGGGCGTCGTCCGGAACGAGTGGCTGGTCCGCGCCCCCGGCTCCGACGGGCCGGAACTGCGCACCCTGGACGACCTCACGCCCTGGTCCTGCACGGTCGACGAGGCGGCCCGCGCCTTCGCACCCGCCCGCCCGCTTGAGGGCTCGGCGCCCACCCGCTGGGGGCTGGCCTTCACCGCCCCGGACGCGCGGGGGCAACGCCACGACGTCGTCGCGGAGTTCACCTGGGGACTGCTCCAGCGGACGGCGATCAGCGACCGCTAGCCGCGTCGATCACCGCCTCCACCACCCGCGGCAGCGACCGCTCGTGCAGCCACAGGAACAGGTTCGGCTCGACCAGCTCCAGCTCCATCACCCGCGGCCGTCCGTCCTCCCCGTCCACCAGGTCGACGCGGGCGTACAGCAGCTCGGCGGCGTCCGGTACGGCGGCCAGGGCGCTCTCTGCGACGGCGAGTTCGGCCGGGGCCGGGGTCCAGGGCTCCAGGCCGGGGTGCGCGACCTTGCGCTCGTCGTACGGCGTCCCCGGCGTGAGGACGGCGCCCTTGCGACTGGCGTGCAGCAGGCGCCCGCCGAAGAACTGGAGAGCCCGCTCACCGGCGGTGTCGATGCTGCGCACGTACGGCTGCACCATCGCCGTGAACCCCTCGGCGTGCATCCGCTCCACCTGCCGTACGGCGGTGGCGTGCTCGTCGGGTGTGTAGCGGGCGGCGAAGCGGGCCCCGGCGCCCGAGGTGGGCTTGACGACGTACTCGTGGTCGCCGGGCAGGCCGGGCGCCTCACCGGGGGACGCGTAGCGGGTGGGGACGGTGGGCACGCCGGCCGCCGCGAGGTCGCCGAGGTAGCGCTTGTCGGTGTTCCAGCGCACGACGCCGGCCGGGTTGGCGAGCCGCGTGACCTCGCCGCACTTCCCGGCCCACGCCGTGAACTCGTCCGCGCGCCAGCTGTAGTCCCAGGTGGAACGGAGCACGGCGAGGTCGAAGGAGCCCCAGTCGGCACCGTCGTCGTCCCACACCTCGGCGGAGGCCCGCGCCCCCGCCTCCTCCAGCGCCCGCACGAGCACCGGGAGGTCGCGGTCCTCGCTGACGCGGGGTCCGGGACGGCAGGTGACGAGCGCTATTCGGGGCATGGCGGATGTACGGGGCATGTGGTTACCGTTCCTCTTCCGGGTCCCAGTCCAGCAGCCGGACCTTGGCGACCGTGCGGACGTGGCGCCGCATCGCGGTGGCGGCCTGCCGGGGCTGCCCGGCGGCGACGGCGTCCAGGATGTCCTGGTGCTGGGCCAGGGAGCGGCCGGGGCGGCCGGGCTGGCGCAGGGACTCGGTGCGGCTCTCGGCGATCTGGTGGGCGATGGAGCGCATGAACTCGGCGAGCAGGCTGCTGTGCGCGGCGGCCGTCACCGCCGCGTGGAACAGGCGGTCGCCCTCGACGCCGGGACCGCCGCTCCCGATCTCCTCGGCCATCACGGCCAGCGCGGACCGCATCGCGGCCAGGTCGTCCTCCGTGCGGCGCTCTGCGGCCAGTTCGGCGAGCTTGGTCTCCAGTGCCTCGCGGGCCTCCAGGACGTCCGGGAGCCGCCGCCGGCGTTCGACCATGTCCTCGACCGGCTCGACGTCGAGGCTGTCCCGCACCAGGTACGTGCCGCCGCCGTGCCGCGCCTCCACCAGACCCTGGACCTCCAGGACCACGATCGCCTGCTTCACCGAGGCCCGGCTGACACCGAGGCGCTGGGCGAGGTCCCGTTCGGGCGGAAGCCGGTCGCCGGCCCGCAGGCCGCCGTCGGTGACGTACTGGCGCAGCCGCTCCAGCACCTGTTCGTACAGGCGCTGCTTGGTCATGGGGCGCAGGGCGTCGGTCACGAGATCCCCCTCTCGCCGGGAGCGTAACACCGGGCGGCCCGTGGCCGAGTGGCTGAGCCAATTCGTGCGCGACCCCTTGACGGCGGCCCGGGGCGGCCCCACGCTGACCAGCCAACCGCACCATCCAAGTGGCTCAGCCACTCAGCCAATCAGGTCAGCCCTCGGGAGCCCCCGCATGTCCCCCGAACTCATCTCGATCCTCGTCCTCGTCGTGGTGTTCGTCATCGCCACGACCCGTTCCGTCAACATGGGCGCGCTCGCCTTCGCCGCCGCCTTCGGAGTGGGCACGCTCGTCGCGGACCTCGACGCGGACGGCATCTTCGCCGGGTTCCCCGGTGACCTGTTCGTCGTCCTCGTCGGCGTCACCTACCTCTTCGCGATCGCCCGGGCCAACGGCACCACCGACTGGCTGGTGCACGCGGCCGTCCGGCTGGTGCGGGGGCGGGTCGCGCTGATCCCGTGGGTGATGTTCGCGCTCACCGGCGCGCTCACGGCGATCGGCGCGGTCAGCCCGGCCGCGGTGGCGATCGTCGCGCCGATCGCGCTGAGCTTCGCCACCCGGTACGCGATCAGCCCGCTGCTCATGGGCACGATGGTGGTGCACGGCGCGCAGGCCGGCGGTTTCTCGCCGATCAGCATCTACGGCTCGATCGTCAACGGCATCGTGGAGCGCGAGGGCCTGCCGGGTAGCGAGGTCACCCTCTTCCTCGCCTCGCTGATCGCCAACCTCGTCATCGCGAGCGTGCTGTTCGTGCTGTTCGGCGGGCGGAAGCTGTGGGCGCGGGGGTCGGTGACGCCGGAGGACGAGGGCGCGGTGGGCAAGGGCTCGGAGCCCGCCGGCGCAGGGACCGGCACCGGCACAGGCACCGGCACAGGGACCGGAGGCACGAGCACCGCCGCCGGAGGCACCGCCCCCACCGCCGTGGCCGTCCGGCCGGAGCAGGACACCGACGGCATTGGCGCCGGCGCCGGCCTGCGCCTCACCCCCGCACGGATCGCCACCCTCGCCGCCCTGGTCGCGCTCGTGGTGGCCGTTCTCGGCTTCGACCTGGACGCGGGCCTGACCGCGGTCTCCCTGGCCGTCGTGCTGAGCACCGCGTGGCCGGACGACAGCCGTCGCGCGGTCGGCGAGATCGCCTGGTCCACGGTCCTGCTGATCTGCGGTGTCCTCACGTATGTCGGCGTCCTGGAGGAGATGGGCACCATCACCTGGGCGGGCGAGGGGGTCGGCGGCATCGGCGTCCCGCTGCTGGCGGCGGTGCTGCTCTGCTACATCGGCGCGCTCGTCTCGGCCTTCGCCTCCTCCGTGGGGATCATGGGCGCACTGATCCCGCTGGCGGTGCCGTTCCTCGCGCAGGGCGATATCGGGGCGGTCGGCATGGTGGCGGCGCTCGCGGTCTCGGCGACGGTCGTGGACGTCAGCCCGTTCTCGACGAACGGCGCGCTGGTGCTGGCCGCGGCGCCGGAGGCGGACCGGGAGCGCTTCTTCCGGCAGTTGATGGTGTACGGAGGCATCGTGGTGGCCGTCGTACCCGCGCTGGCGTGGCTGGTGCTGGTCGTGCCCGGCTTCGGGTAGGGGGTGTCGGTTGGATCGGGCCGGCTCCGGGCAACGGTGCCTTGCGACCGACCCGAGCGGGGTCCGGTGCGTGCGGCTGCAAGACCCAGGAGGGCGACACGGCGGAGCACTGGCAACCGACGACTGACGCCGCTGGGGGCACCTCCCACGCCCTTCAGGCAGTGGGGGGAGCGCGTGCCGGGCCCCGCGACCCCGGCAAGATGCAAACGACACCCCCTAGCCAGGTCCACCTCGGACAACCGGTAATCGTGAGCAACAGCTAAGGAGTACGACGCGTGTCCACTCTCTTCCCGGCCCTCACCCCGGCCGCGACCGGCGCGCCGACCGACCGGCCCGCCCTGCGGTTCGGCGGGCGTTCCCTGACGTACGCCGAACTGGCCGCCGCCGCGGGTGGCACCGCCGGACGGATCCGGGGGGCCGGGCGGGTCGCCGTCTGGGCGACGCCGGAGATGGAGACCGCCGTCGCCGTGGTGGCGGCGCTGCTGGCCGGCGTCCCCGCCGTGCCGCTCAACCCGAAGTCCGGTGACAGGGAACTCGCGCACATCCTCTCCGACAGCGTGCCCTCGCTCGTCCTGGCACCACCGGGGAGCGAACTCCCGCCCGCCCTGGCCGCCCTGGAGCGCGTCGACGTCGACGTGCGCGCCACCGGACCCGTCCCCGAGGACGGCCGCACCGGCGACGGCGACCCCGCGCTCGTCGTCTACACCTCCGGCACCACCGGCCCGCCCAAGGGCGCCGTCATTCCCCGGCGCGCGCTCGCGACGACCCTGGACGCGCTCGCCGACGCGTGGCGGTGGACCGGGGACGACGTACTGGTGCACGGGCTGCCGCTGTTCCACGTGCACGGCCTCGTGCTCGGCATCCTCGGCCCGCTGCGGCGCGGCGGGTCCGTGCGGCACCTGGGCAGGTTCTCCGCCGAGGGCGCGGCGCGGGAACTGAACGACGGCGCGACCATGCTGTTCGGGGTGCCGACGATGTACCACCGGATCGCCGAGGCCCTGCCCACCGACCCGGAGCTGGCGAAGGCGCTCGCCGGGGCCCGGCTGCTGGTGTCCGGGTCGGCCGCGCTGCCCGTGCACGACCACGAGCGCATCGCCGCCGCGACCGGCCGGCGGGTGATCGAGCGGTACGGCATGACCGAGACGCTGATGAACACCAGCGTGCGGGCGGACGGCGAGGCGCGCGCCGGGACCGTGGGCGTGCCGCTGCCCGGGGTGGAGCTGCGGCTCGTGGAGGACGACGGCACGCCGATCGCGGAGCTGGACGGGGAGAGCGTCGGCGAGATCCAGGTGCGCGGCCCGAACCTGTTCACCGAGTACCTGAACCGCCCCGACGCCACCGCCGCCGCCTTCACCGACGACGGCTTCTTCCGCACCGGCGACATGGCGGTGCGCGACCCCGACGGCTATGTCCGCATCGTCGGCCGCAAGGCCACCGACCTGATCAAGAGCGGCGGGTACAAGATCGGGGCCGGCGAGATCGAGAACGCGCTCCTCGAACACCCGGGGGTGCGGGAGGCGGCGGTCACCGGGGAGCCCGACCCGGACCTCGGTGAGCGGATCGTGGCGTGGATCGTGCCGGCGGACCCCGCCTCGCCGCCCTCCCTCGACGCACTCGCCGGCCATGTCGCCGCCCGGCTGGCCCCGCACAAGCGGCCCCGCGTCCTGCGGCACCTCGACGCCCTCCCCCGCAACGACATGGGGAAGATCATGAAGCGGGCGCTGACGCATGGCTGAGCGGCCGTCCGCGCGCGAGTTCCTCGCCCTCCTCACCGACGACTTCACCGAACTGCCCCATCCGGACGGGGAGTCGCGGCCCGACGGCCCGCTCGGCTGGCACGGCTACGACGCCGCCCGCGCCCACGCCGCCGAGCGCACCGGCGAGCGGGAGTCCGTCGTCTGCGGGACCGGGCACGTCCAGGGCACCCGGGCGGTGCTCCTCGCCTTCGAGTTCGGCTTCCTCGGCGGCTCGCTGGGCCGGGCCACCGGCGACCGGCTGGCGGCGGCGTACACGTACGCCCGTGAACACCGGCTGCCGGTGGTGCCGTTGGTCGCCACCGGCGGCAGCCGGATGCAGGAGGGGATGTTCGCGCTGACCCAGCTCCAGCGGGTGGCCCGCCAGTCGGCGCTCACCCGGGAGGCCGGGCTGCCGCAGATCGCCGTACTGCGCGACCCGGCCACCGGCGGCGGCTGGGCCACGCTGGGCGCGGGCGCCGACGTGGTCCTCGCACTGCCCGGCGCCCAGGTGGGTTTCGCCGGCTCCCGGGTCCGGCCGGCGGACGCCGATCCGGCGGCGTACACGGCCGAGGCGCAGGTGGCGGCGGGCAGCGCGGACGCCGTCGTACCGGCCGGGGAGCTGCGCGGGACGCTGGGGCGGTGGCTGCGGCTGCTGACGGCTCCCTCGGGCGGTCCGGCGCCGGTGCCCGAGCCGCTGGGCGCACAGGAACTGCCGGCCGGCGGGTGGGACGCGGTACGGCGGGCCCGCGCCCCCGAGCGGCCGCGCGCCCGGGCGTACCTGGACGCCTACTTCGCCCACCGCGTCGCCCTCTCCGGCGACCGCTGCGGGGGCACCGACCCGGACGGCATGCTCTGCGGCTTCGGCGAGCACGCGGGGCGGACGGTCGCGTACGCCGCCCAGACCGGGACGGCGACCAGGCCCGCCGGATACCGCACCGCCACCCGGCTGATCCGCCTCGCGGACCGGCTCGGCATCCCGGTGCTGACCCTGGTCGACACCCCGGGTGCGGCGAGCGACGCGGAGGCGGAGCGGCAGGGCGTCGGCGCGGCGATCGCCGACCTGTTCACGGCGGTGGCGTCGGTGCGGACGCCGGTCACCACGCTGGTGATCGGCGAGGGCGGCTCGGGCGGGGCGCTGGCGCTGGCCGCGCCGGGCAGCACCTGGGCCACGCCGGACAGCTACTTCTCCGTCATCGCGCCGGAACTCGCGGCGGCGATCCTGAAGCGCCCGCCGGAGGAGGTGGAGTCGACGGCCGGTCAACTGCGGCTGCGCCCCCAGGACTTGGCCGAGCTTGGCGTGATCCGAACAAGCGATCAGTTGTTCCCTGGAACAGGTGATCGTCGCTCTGAGGAGCGTATGTGACTGCCGGGACCAAAGATACTTACGTTGTGCGAGCGACGGGCTGCAGACCGTAGCCGACGCACAGTCCCAAGTAGGTCCCACACATGCACAGCGCAAGGAGCTGCACGATCATGAACCTTCTCACCGACATCCTCGCCGGCATCGTCCACTTCGTCGGCTGGCTGGTCTGACGGTCCGAGAACCCAGGCGGCGCCGCCTCCCCGTCCCAGGGAGGCGGCGCCGTCCGCGTGTCACCGCGGTAGGCGTGTCAGCGCACGGCCACGGCCCGCACGATCTCCTGCGTGACCGAGCTGCCCCGGTCGTCGCGCGCCGAGGCCCGCAGCGAGACGTGCCCGGCGTCGCGGGGCACGCTCAGCGTCCCGTGCCAGGACGCCTGCCCGTCGCCCTTGCCGTCGCCGCCGCGCAGCCGGACCTGCTGCCAGGTCTCGCCGTCGTCGTACGACACCTCCAGCTGTCCGCCGCCGATGGTCCCGGTGCCCGGGGCGCCCGCCACGTACTCCGCGCCGATCCCGACCCGCAGTTTCCTCCCGCCGCGCACCTCGCCCGCGAGGTCGGTGCCGACGTCGAAGGAGAGGTTGATCAGGGGCAGGTAGGTCCAGCGGTCCTCCGGCGTGGCGGCCGAGCGGAAGGTCCACTCCGCGTGCCCCTCGGTCCCCAGGCGCCAGCGGCCGGCGTCGAGCGCGGTGTCGGTGACGAGCCGGTACGCGTGCTCGCCGGCCGGCGCGTCGTCCACGTACGCGGCGGAACTCGGCCCCTGGTCGACCAGTTCGCCGTCCAGGTACACCGACGTGGTCTGCGACATCCCGCTGCCCTCGCTCCAGACGTCACCGAAGCCGGTGTGGTCGGGGCCGGAGTCGCCCCAGCCGGGGGCGTTGAACTGGAGCCGGTTGCCCGCGCGCTGCTGTCCCCAGCCGAGCCCGGTGCCGAGATACGGGTGCCACACGGGCTTGAACCAGTTCAGCTCCGTACGCGCCCCTCCCTCGTACCGGACCGTTCCGGACCGCTGCTCCAGCGCACCGTCGGCGGCCGTCACGGACTCGTGCCACAGCTGGCCCGGGCCGGTGGACACGTACTCGGTGCGCTCGACGGGGTAGTCGATCCGTTCCCGGAAGCCGATGCCGATCGGGAACGTGTCGGTGATCGAGTACCGGAACTCGCCGCCGCCCGCCGGCTCGGCGGCGTGGTACCTGGTCCGCAGCGTGGCGAGGTCGCGACGCCCCGGCTCATAGGTGAGGTCCCGGTCGGGCACGCCCCCGCGGTGTCCCGCCGAGAGATCGTACGTGTAGGGCGTGTTGCGCGTCCCGGTCATGTCGACCCGCCCGGCGTCCCGCAGCCGACGCGCGTCGGCCGCACCGACCGTGGCGATCTGCAACGGCCGGTCGGCGTTGTCCGCCGTGCCCCACCAGGCCATCAGCCGCCCGGCCGCGTCGTCGGTCACGAACAGCGCCCGCACGCCCGCGTCCTGGGCGGCCTGGGCGAGGTCCGCCGGTTCGGTGTCCCCGGCGAGCCGGGCGAGGGCCGCCTTGCCCCGGACCGCGTCCGGGAAGGGTCCGTCACCGACGTCGACCAGCGGCATCCGGCCGCGCCCCTCGATCAGGGTGCCGCCCGCCTGGACGACGGCCTCACCGATCCCCTTGACCTCCAGCAGCGGCTTGCCGAGCCGCCACACGGTCCGGTACTCGAAGTCGCCCTCGGTGACCTTCCCGGTGGGCGCGGCGAAGACGCTGTCGTACGTCAGGGGAACCTGGACCGCGCCGAACAGGCCGGAGCCGTTCGCGCTCCGGTCGTACTCCATGAGCAGCTGCCGTGTCTCGGTGCGCCTGTCGACGTCGGCGCTGATCTCGCGCAGCTCGCGTCCGTCGAGGGTGACCTCGCGGTCCCGGTCGACGACGACCTCGGGCGCCGCGAGGAAGCCCAGCCCGAGCGAGTCGGCGCCGTGGCTGCCGCGCACGTCGAGGAAGGAGGTCAGGCTGTACGTCCCCGGCGCGAGCCGCAGCTCGAGGGTGCCGGAGGCACCGACGTGCGCGGGGACGGGGTCGACGCCCTCGGCGAGGCGCTGGACGACCAGGTCGGCCGGGGCCGCGGCACCCGCCCGGTCCCTGACGTGCACGGTGAGCGTGTACCGCTCCTCCTCCTTGACCATCCCGAACGCGGTGTGCGCGACGGGCGTGCCGTCGGCGCCCGACGCCACGATCCGGCCGCTCGTCGTGCCGACCGGCGCCCTGGACCCGTCGCCGGCGACGGTGGTGGAGGCGGTGCCGTGCGCGGGCACGGTGAGGGCGGTGTCGGCGAGGGTGGCGACGCCCTCGGGGGCGCCGCGCACGGACAGCTTCAACTCGACGGCGGCGTCGGATTCGTTGGTGTAGGTGACGGTGCGGGTCACCGGCTCGTTCGCGTCGTACGGCCAGGAGTGGAAGCCCAGGTCGGCGCTTCCGGTGGCGGTGACCTCGGCGCCGATCGCGTCCGGCACGCTGACCCGGCCCGCGCCCAGCCGGTAGGCGGACGCGTCCAGTTCCTTCGACGTGGACATCAGGGCGTCCTTGAGCCGCGCGCCCGTCCAGTCGGGGTGCTGCTCGGCGAGCAGGGCGGCGACCCCGGCGACGTGCGGCGTCGCCATCGACGTACCGCTCATGGAGACGTAGTCGCCGCTGCCCCCGCTCAGACCGGAGCGGGCGGCGAGGATGTCGACCCCGGGGGCGGACAGGTCGGGCTTGAGCGCGTGGTCGCCGTGGCGTGGTCCCGCGCTGGTGAAGTAGGCCGCCTCGTCGGCCGAGTCGACGGCTCCGACGGTCAGGGCCGCGTCGGCGGCGCCGGGCGAGCCGATGGAGGACGGGGCGCCGGTGTTCCCGGCGGCGATGACGAACAGGGCGCCCGTCTCGCGGGACAGGGTGTCGACGGCCCGCGCCATCGGGTCGGTGCCGTCGCTGGGCTCGGTCGAGCCGAGGCTCATGGACACGATGTCGGCGTCCACGTCCCGGGCGGCCCACTCCATGCCGGCGATGATCTGCGACTCGCTGCCCGAGCCCGAGTCGTCCAGGACCTTGCCGACCGCGAGGCCGGCGCCCGGCGCGACGCCCTGCTCCTTGCCGTCGGAGGCCGCGCCGCTGCCGCCGACGGTGGAGGCGACGTGCGTGCCGTGGCCGTTTCGGTCGGCGACCTCCTCCCCGGCTATGAAGCTCCGGCTCTTGTCGACCCGTCCGGCGAGGTCGGGATGGTCCGCGTCCACGCCGCTGTCCAGCACCGCCACGGTGACGCCCTTGCCGGTCAGCCCGGCCTGCCAGGCCCCGGGGGTGCCGATCTGGGCGTTGGACTCGGTCATCGCGGCGGTGACCCGCCCGTCGAGCCACACCCCGTCGACACCGGTGCCGCGGCGGGTGAGTTCCCGCCAGAATTCACGCCCCTTGTCGGCCTCGACGGCTGCTCCGCGCACGCTGGGCAGCGCCCGCGTCCGCTCGGATCCGCGCGGGGTGGCGGCCCGCGCGCCCTTCTCATAGGTCACGATCAGCGGCAGTTCGCCGGTCTCGGAGTCGGCGAGCCCCTGCTCGAGCAGCTCACCGACGTCGAAGAGGCGTTCGTCGAGGCTGCCGTCGCGCAGGTACGGCAGGGCCTCGTCCGGTATGACGGTGGTCCGGCCGCCGGACTCGCGGGTGTGCACGGCGCCGGTGGCGCCCTCGGGCCGCTCGACCGTGACGGTCTTCCGGCCGCCACCGAGGTCGGTGACGGTCACCCGGTCGCCGGTGACGAGGGTGACCGTGCGGGCGGCGGTGCCGGCGGCGGCCGGTGTCCGCGCCGTGTCCGGGGGCGGCTCCTGCGCCGCCGCCGTCCCGGCCGGCAGCAGCGCGATCACGAGCCCCGCCGACAGGAGGGTCGCCCCACGTCTGACTGGTCCTCTGCTCATCCACGCCTCTCTTCGTAACGTCGTAGAGTGCTGCGACGAGTGCTGGAAGAAGTCTCAGGGGGCTTGTGGGGCCACGGAGTTGACCGGAGGTGGCGGATTGGCGCCCTGGCGGGTTTCCGCCAGAGCGGCGGTGGACCGGAGCCGACGGCCGGGACAGGGCCGAGTACGGTCCGTCACAATGACCTTCCGCACAGGTACGACAGACGGGGAGCGAGCGGCGTCATGGACGGGTGGGTCGAGTTCAGGACCGAGGACGGCACGCCGGTGGTCGTCGAGGGTGTCGAGGACGAGGACGGCGCGCGGCTGGTCTCGCGCGGCGACGGACCGGCCCAGGCGGCGCGCACGTTCGAGGGCTCCCTGGAAGGCGTGCGGGCGGCGGCCGAGTCCGCCCTGCGGGTGTTCCGGGACGGCTCGCTCGGACCCGACTCGGTGGAGCTGGAGTTCGGGGTCAAACTGAGCGCGGAGGCCGGCGCGATCATCGCGAAGGGCTCGGCGGAAGGCCACCTGGTCGTGAAGCTGAGCTGGTCGCCGGAGCCGCCCCCGACGCGCCCGGAAGGCCCGGAAGCCGCCGGCCGGTCATGAGCGGGACCGCGTGGCACGCCCGCGTCGAGTGCGGCAAGGAGGTCGGCGCCGGATTCCTCGTCTCCGCACGCCGGTTGCTCACCTGCGCCCACGTCGTCAGATGGAGCGGGAGCGCGCCGGTCACGGTGACCTTCCCGGGCCGCCGGAAGCTGGGCGAGCTGTCCGCCACGGTCGCCGTGCACGGCGGCTGGCGGGGCGGCCCCGCCGACCCCGGTGACCTGGCCGTACTGGAACTGGACCGTGAGGTGCCGCTCGAACCGGCCGTCTTCGCCCGGCCCGGCTCGGAACAGGGAGCGCCCACGCCCCAGTTGGTCGCCTACGGCTTCCCCAAGGGGTACGACGAGGGCATGCTCGCCTCCTACCGGGCCCTGCCCGGCCCGCTCATCTCGGACGAGTGGGTCCAGCTGGAGGCGGTCACGGCGCACGGGCAGCCGCTTGCGGCCGGGTTCAGCGGCGCGGCGCTGGCGCTGGCCGACGGCACGGTCGTCGGCATGGTCACCGCGGTCGCGGGCGCCAGGGACGTACGCGTCGGCCGGATGCTGCCCGTCGAGATCATGGCGCGCTACTGGCCCGAGCTGGGCGAACTGGTGCCCACGCCGGGCCACCGGGCGGACGCGCGCAGGCGGTTGTACGCGCTGGTGCGCCGGGCCGAGGGCGCCGGCCTGACGTGC
This sequence comes from Streptomyces sp. NPDC097107, assembly GCF_044762405.1. Classification (NCBI taxonomy): domain Bacteria; kingdom Bacillati; phylum Actinomycetota; class Actinomycetes; order Kitasatosporales; family Streptomycetaceae; genus Streptomyces; species Streptomyces sp. NPDC097107. The sequence continues at coordinate 716,427 of NZ_JBIWEF010000001.1, forward strand.
GACCCGAACCGGCTGTACGTCTCCGCCATGGACCCCTTCGACCCGCCGCCCCCGGAGGGCGGCTTCGACTCCCTGCGGGAGGCCGCCGCGTACGTGCAGTGGGAGGTGCCCGAGCCGGGTGCCGTGGACCGGTTCGCCGACCGGCTGGAGGAACTGCTGCACGCACCGCCGCCGCGCCCCGCGACGTGGTCGCCCATCGTCGTGGAGATCGATCACAGCGGCGCCGGCGCCGACCAGGTCACCGTGGAGGTGTCCGCCTACCGGGACGGGCAGCGCCGCCCGGTGGGCACACGCCGGCTGGCCAGGGGCGCGGTGCGGTCGTTCGTCCAGGAGCGCATCGACGAGGCGTTCACCCAGCTCGATCCCGGCGCCGAGGAACTGCTCACCTTCGTGCTGCCGCGCGAGTGGCTGAACGAACCGGTGGCGCACTGGGCGTGCAGCGAGGACGACCCCACACCGCTCGGCTGCGCCTATCCGCTCGTGGTGACCGACCGCCACCGCCACCGCAGCGGGCGGCTCCGCCACCAGTTGCGCAAGAAGTGGCGCAAGCTCCAGGTCAGCACGGGCGGCACACTGCACCGCGTCGACTGCGGCACCCGGGAGCGGCCGGCCGGCCTGCGCATGCGGCTGCGGGACGACGCGGAGCTGGCCGGTTTCGCCACCGCGCCCGCGGCGGCCCGGGAGCACTTCGAGGTCGGTCTCCACGTGCCCGTGCCGGTGCTGCTGTGGCCGCGCAGGGGGTGCCCCGGCGACGGGCACGACGGCCCCTGCTCCGGTACGGCGTTCCTCGACGAACTCGCCGTGTCCGTGGCCGGAGTGCCGCCGTCCGAACTCCCCCGCCTGGTCATGCGGCTGCGCGAGACGGCGGACGCGGCCGACGTCCCCGAGGAGCACTGGGCGAGAGACGTCCAGCTGCTGTGGGACGACCCCCGCTGCTTCGCCGAGCCCGCGGCCCTGCTCCACTCGCCCGTCGGCTGAACCACCCGCCACCGAGTCACTCGCCGCGACCCGCCACCACCGAACCGACCACTGACCAGCCACTCGCCGCCGAACCGCCCGCCGACCAGCCACTCGCCACCGAACCGCCTGCTGACCCGCCCGCCCTGGACCGCCCGCCGCTGAACGCCCGCCGACCGGACCACCCGCCGCCACACCACCCACCGCCGGAACGCCCGCCGCCCGAACCACCCACCGCCGGAACGACCCGCCGCTGAACGCCCGCCGACCGAACCACCCGCCGCCACACCACCCGCCGCCGGAACGACCCGCCCGCCGCACCGATCGCTCGGAGAGAAGAACCATGCCCCTGTGGCCCGTCTACACCGGCGCGCCGGCCCCCCACGACGGCATCACCAAGCTGCCCCCGCCGCCGCCCTGGCGGGCCTTCGACGGCCAGCCCGTGCTCGACCCGCCGGACGAGGACGGCGACGCCACGGCCGCCTCGCCCGACCGCGTCCACCGGGCCGCGACCTACCAGGCCTCCGCGCACACGGTGCAGTTGGTCAACGCCGCCCTGTACCTGCGGCGCCCCCTGCTGGTCACCGGCCCGCCCGGCACCGGCAAGTCGTCCCTCGCGTACGCGGTCGCCCGCGAACTGCGGCTCGGCCCGGTCCTCCGGTGGAACATCACCAGCCGCAGCACCCTCCACGACGGCCTCTACACGTACGACCCGCTCTCCCGTCTGTACGCGGCACGCCACACCACCGGGCGTCCCGACGACCCGGCGGCCGGGACGGGCATCGAGAACCACCTGCGTCTCGGCCCGCTCGGCACCGCCCTCCTCCCCTACGCCCGCCCGCGCGCCCTGCTCATCGACGAGATCGACAAGAGCGACCTCGACCTGCCGAACGACCTGCTGCACGTCCTGGAGGAGGGCCAGTACGAGATCCCCGAACTGGTGCGGGCCTCCCGGGACATCCCCGACGGGCGCGCCGAGGTGCTGATCGACGGCACCGACCAGCGGGTCCCCGTCGAGCGCGGCCGGGTCCGCTGCAAGGCATTCCCCTTCGTCGTCCTCACCAGCAACGGCGAGCGCGAGTTCCCGCCCGCGTTCCTGCGCCGCTGTGTCTCGCTGCGTCTGCGGCAGCCGGACGACGCGCACCTCACCGAGATCGTCCGCGCCCACCTGGGCGAGCCCGACGGGTACGCGCAGCAGCTGATCGACCGGTTCCTGTCCCGGGTGGGCAGCGGCGAACTGGCCACCGACCAGCTCCTCAACGCGATCTACCTGGCCCGTTCCTCCGGCCTCGGCACCGACTCGCTCGACGAGCTGGCGGAGCGGCTGATGCCGTACCTGGGCCGTTCCCCGCAGCCAGACGCCTTCTGATGCCCGCCGACCGCCCCGGCCCACCGGAGCCCCTCCCCCGTCTGGCCGACATCCTCGGCCGGGCGGCCTCGGGCGTCCGCCCGACCCCGCTGGAGCTTGCCGAACTCCTCTGGCTGGCAGCACAGATGCAGCAGCCCGGGGAGCCGGACCGGCCGGCTCCGTCGGCTCCGTCGGCTCCGTCGGCTCCGTCGCCTGCGGAGGCCGGGACGGAATCCCCGGCCCCGGCACCGCCCGCGCCCCGGGTGACGCCGGAGCAGCACCGGCAGGGCGGGCCGCCCCGGCCGGACCGGCCGCAGGTACCGCCGCCCCTACCCGAGACACGCACCCCCCTGCGTCTGCCGTCCCCGGCCCCCGCACCGGGCTCCTCGGCGGTCGAACCGCACAGCGCCCTGCTCGCCCCCGCCCCGCCGATGCTGCGGAACACGCTGGCGCTGCAGCGCTCCCTGCGCCCCCTGAAGCGCCGTACCGACGCTCCGGTGGGGCACGAGGTGGACGAGGCCGCGACCGCCGACCGCATCGCGCGGCTGGGGGCCGGCCCCGAGTGGTGGCTGCCGGTGCTGCGGCCCGTGCGGGAGCGCTGGCTGCGGCTGAACCTGGTGCACGACGCGGGCCCCACGATGCCCGTCTGGCAGCCCCTGGTGCGCGAACTGCACGCCGCGCTCGCCCAGTCGGGCGTCTTCCGCACGGTCACCCTGCACCGCGCGGAACCCGACGGCACCGTCCGCGGCGAGGGAGCCGACGCGCCCGCCGACGGCCGTACCGTCACCCTGCTGATCAGCGACTGCATGGGACCGCAGTGGCGCGAGGGCCCGGCCGGCACCCGGTGGTTCGGCACCCTGCGCCGCTGGGCGCGCCGTACGCCCCTGGCCGTCCTCCAGCCGCTGCCCGAGCAGTTGTGGCGGGACACCGCCCTGCCGCCCGTCCCCGGCCGGCTGTCGGCCCCGCACCGGGCCGCGCCCAGCGCCTCGCTCGCCTTCACGCCGTACGACGACGGCACCGCGCCCCCGGCGCCCGGCAGGGCAGTGCACGTACCCGTGCTGGAACCGGGACCCGAGTGGCTGGCGAACTGGGCCGCACTGGTCGCGAGCCCCGGCGGCACCGAGTACCCGGGCGCCGCCGCCGTGCTGCACCGCCCGTTGCCGGCCGACGCCGACGACCGTACCGACGTGGCGCGGCTGTCCGCCGGGGAACTGGTCCTGCGTTTTCGCGCGAGCGCGTCCCCGGAGGCCTTCCGGCTGGCCGGACACCTCGCGCTGGGGCGTCCGGACCTGCCGGTGATGCGGCTGGTGCAGGCCGCCGTCGAGCCGCACCCGCTCCCCCGGCACCTGGCCGAGGTCATCCTCAGCGGGCTGCTCACCACGGTCGCCGGGCCACCCGGCTCGTACGCGTTCCGCCCCGGCGTGCGCGACCTGCTGCTGCGCGGTCTGCCCCGCACCGCGCGCAACCGCACCCACGAGCTGCTGCTGCGGACCGGCGGCCTGATCGACGAGCGGGCCGGGCGGTCGCCCGGCGAGTTCCGCGCGCTGATCCCCGACCGGGACGGCACCGAGCGTGCCGGCGGGAACGAGTCGTTCGCGGCGATCAGCCAGGAGAGCGCGCGGCAGCTGGCCGCGCGGCAGCGGCCACCGGCCGCGTCGCCCTTCCCGCGCGCGATGAGCGCGCGCTACCGGCCGGTGCGCCGGCTCGCGCCGACCGGGAGGATGTGGCTGGCCGAGGACACCGCGGCGAACCGGACGGTGATGGTCCGGCTGCACGACGCGAACACCGACCCCGCGTCGCGCGAGGCGTTCCTGCGCGACGCGCGCCGCCTGACGGAGATCGCCCACCCGAACCTGGTCACCGTCCTCGACCGCGGCGTCGAGGACGACGTCCCGTACGTCGTCATGGAGCACCTCGACGGCATCGCCCTGAACGCCCTCGCCCGGTCGGGCGGCCGGCGGCTGCCGGTGCCGCTGACGGTGTCGGTGGGGGCGCAGCTGGCGACGGCGCTCACCGCCCTGCACGAGGCGGGCGTCACGCACGGCGGTCTGGAGGCCTCCCGGGTGGTCCTGCTGCCGGACGGCACGGTCCGGCTGAGCCTCTTCGAGCCGGGGCGCACCTCGGGCCCGGCCGGCCGCTCCGAGGACCTGCGGGCCCTGTGCGACGTCCTGCTGCTGCTGACGTCGGGCACCTCGCGCCTGACGGTCCCGATCGACTCCCGCCACCTCGACCGGCTGCCCGGCAGCCTGCGGATCCACTACGCGCACGCCTTCGACCAGCTGATGTCCGCCTCGTCGGTGACGCAGGCCCAGGGCCTGGGGCTGCTCGCGGACCCGCGGCTGCCGGCCCGGGCGGCCGAGGCGTACGAGCGGCGCCGGTACCACGTCCTGGGGCCGCTGCGGGTGCGGCTGCCGGACGGCTCCCCCGGCCTGCCGCCGGACATCCGCGCGCTGCTCGCCATGCTGCTGCTCAAGCACGGCCGCACGGTGACCCACGAGGAGCTGCGCTGGGGCCTGTGGGACCCGGGTGACGAGCCGCGCAACCCGCGGGCCGAGGTGACCCGGCTGACGGCGCGGCTGGCGGACGCCCTGGGCCCGGGCGTACTGGCGACGTCCGCCCACGGCTGCGCCCTGCACACCAGCGCCGACGAGGTGGACGTCGTGCGGTGCGACGAGCTGGTACGGCGCGCCGACGCGGCGCGGCTGGACGGCGAGCACGCCGAGGCCCGCGGCCTCGTCACCGGGGCGCTGGCCCTCTGGGACGGTGCCGAGCCGCTGGCGGACGTGCCCGGTCCCGCCGCCCGCACCGCCCGCACCCGCCTCGTCCGGCTCCGCCTCGCCCTGCACACCAAACGTGCCGAACTCGACCTGGCCCTCGGCGAGTACGACCGGGCCTCCACCGACCTGGCCGGCCTGCTCCAGGCCCACCCGCACCGGGAGGACTTCCGCCGCCTGTACCTGATCGTCCTGCGCCGCCAGGGCCGGGGCGAGGAGGCGCTGGCGGTGTACGAGGAGTACGAACTGTCCGGTGGGCGGAGCCCGGCCCTGGCGGCGCTGGGCCGGGAACTGCGCGAGGAGCACGACGAGCCGGCGGACGACGCCCCGTGGCAGGCGTACGAGAAGCCACCGGCCCCGGACGGGACGAACCGCGCCGTGTCCGCGCCGGACGAGCTTCCGGAGGGCCCCTTTCCCACGGAGGACGGCCTCTGGACGCCCCTGCTGGAGCAGCCGGAGGAAACGACCGAGGAGGCGGAGGCGGCCGAGTTGCTCGCCGCGCGCGGGGCGTGGGTGGGCGACCCCGCCGACGGCCCGGACCTCGACCCGGCGGAGGTCCTGGAGCGGGCGGAGGTCATGGCGGAGATGGCGGCACTCGCGGAGGCGGAAGCCGCGGAGGACGACACCGGATTCGACACCGACTTCGACACCGAGTTCCGCGACTGCGCCCGGTTCACCTTCGCCGACGGCCCCCCGGGCGGTGCGGCCCGTCCGGCCCTGCACGGCGTGGTCACGGACCTGCTGACGGGCAGCGGGCTCCACGGAGAGGCGTACGAACTCCTGGACGATCAGGGCGGTGGCCTCCTCGTGCTGCTGGCGCCGCGGGTGGCGGCCTCCCGGCTCCTCCGGGCGACCGTGGAGGGTCTGCCCGGGCAGTTGCCACGCGTGGGCGGCCTGCGGTTGCGGGTCGAGTTCTGGCAGGAGGAGTTCCGCACGGACGGCACTGAGGTGCGGACGTTCCGCGCAGACCCCGGGTCGGTCGACGCGGCCCTGGATGCCTCATCAGGCGCACAGGCGGTCATCGCCCTTTCGGACTCCCTGTACTACGACGAGGTGTACGGGGACGCGGAGGGGGGCGACGGCGGCCCCGCCCTCGCCCCGGACGCGTTCCGCCCGCTGGGTGCCGACAGGGGCTGGTACCGCACGGTCGACGGGGCCCGTGGCCCGAGTGTGGCGGTACCGGCCGGCGCGGCGGACACTCCCGAAGACCTGATCGCCCGCGCCCGCTGCGTCCTCCTGGGCTTCGACGACGTGACGGCCCGGCTGTACCGGCCCGCCGCGGAGCGGGAGGTGCTCCTGGACATCGCGGCGCTCTTCGTCGAGGAGCGTGATCCCGAGGACGCGCTCACGGGGGCACCGCTGCCCCGGGTCGCGGCGGACGGGTACGCCGGCACGCTCGACTTCATCCGGGCGCTCGCCGGACACCGGCTCGCCCACGACGTGCGTCTGCGGCTCGACCGGCACGAGGCCCGGGCGGCGCGCACCGCGCACCCGACCCCCCTGGCCGACCGGCTGATCCAGGCGCTGCACACCCGCGAGGTGCCCACCGCCGTGGTGACCGACCGGGCCCCCGCCCCGGTCACCGCCTACCTGAGACGCCGGGGCCTGCTGGACGCCCTGCCGGGCGGCGTCCACGGCCGGGACGCCGACCTCACCCGCCTCATGCCCGACCCGGACGTCCTCCGGCGAGCCCTGGAGCGGCTCGACGCGGCCCCCGGCGAGTGTGTGCTGATCGGTTCCTGCGCCGCCGAGCAGTCCGCCGCCCGCGCCATCGGCCTGCCGTTCGTCGGCTACGGGCGCGCCGAGCGGGTCCGACGGGATCTGAGAGCGGCGGACGGCGACGTGCTCCTCGTACCGGACCTCCGTCCGCTGCTCACTGCGGCCGAGAACCGCTGATCGCACACCCCCCATTCAGCGGCCCCCCGCCCGGCCCCCTCCGGAAGGCGCCCGCCCCGGCCCCCGCGCACGATGCCTAGGGAGGCCGGCCACCGGGCGGCCCCGCACGGTCCGCGCTCTCGGGAGGATCTGCCATGACCGCCAGTACCGCCAGTCTGGAGCAGCTGCGTCGCTGCCACTTCGCCGTCGATCTGGGTGCGGCGCGGACCCGCGTGTACGTCAAGGGTGCCGGACTCGTCGTCGACCAGCCGTCCGCCGCCGCGGTCAACACCCGCACGGGTGCGCTCATCGCGGTCGGCGAGCTCGCGGAGAAGATGACCGGCCGCACCCCCGCCTACATCCGCGTCGTGCGGCCCGTGTCCGGCGGTACGATCGTCGACATCGAGATGGCCCAGCGCATGCTGCGGCACCTGCTCGGCGACAAGGTCCGCCGGGCGCTGCGCCGCAAGCCCCGGCTGCGTGCCGCCGTCTGCACCCCGCACGACGCCGATCCGCTGGCCCGGCGGGCGGCGATCGAGACGCTGGTCGGGCTCGGCGCGCGCCGTGTGGAACTCGTCGACACGCTGATCGCCGCGGCGGTCGGCTGCGGACTGCCCGTGGAACAGCCCGAGGCGACCATGATCATGGTGTGCGGGGCGCACGCCACCCAGGTCGCGGTGCTCTCCCTCGGCTCGATCGTGACCGCCGAACGCATCCCGGTCGGCGGTGAGGCCGTGGACCACGCGATCGTGCAGCTCCTGCGCCACCAGCACGAACTGGTGCTGCCCAGCCAGTCCGTGCGCCCGCTGCAACTCGCCCTGTCCGGCAACGGCCTCACCCCGCAGGGACCGACCACCACCGAGATCCACGGACGGGACGTGGCGACGGGGCTCGCGCGCAGTGTGCGGGTAGACACCGCCACCGTGCGCAACGCCATCCAGACGCCGCTGACGGCCGTGCTGGACGGGATCGGCAAGGTGCTGCGGGACTGCCCGCCGGACCTGGTCGCGGACCTCGCCGACCGCGGGATCATGATGGTCGGCGGGAGCGCGCTGCTGCCGGGCTTCGACCAGATGCTGCGGCAGGCCACGGGCATGCCGGTGCACATCGCGGAGCGGCCCGACGTGTGCGCGGTCCAGGGCCTCGGCACCATGCTGGAGGGCCGGGTCGAGCCGCTGGTCCTGAACCCGGCCTCGTCCGACTGACCCACCGGCGAGCGGACCGGGGAAGGCCGGAATCCCGGAATCCCGGAATCCCGGAATCCCGGAAGCCGCGGAGACCGGAGAACCCGAGGAACCCGGACGCAATGACCGCGCAGCCCGCGCCCCGACTGACCCGCCTCCTCGAAGCCGTCCTGGGCGTCGGCACCGACCTCGACCTCCGCAGCACCCTGCGGCACATCGTGGACGGCGCCGCCGAACTGACCGGTGCCGTCTCGGCGGCCCTGACCACCGCCGACCCCGGCCGGAACGGCCTCGCCGAGATCCGCACCCCGGGCCGGGACGGCGTACCGGCGTCGGCGCCCCGGCTGCGGGTGCCGATCCACGTGCGTGACGGCGAGCGCGACGAGGAGTTCGGCGAGCTGTGTCTCGTCCGGCGGCCCGGCGGCGCCCCGTTCACCGCCGACGACGAGCAACTGCTGCGAGTCCTCGCCACGCAGGCCGGCATCGCGATCGGCAACGCCCGGCTGTACGAGACGGCCCGGCAGCGCGAACGCTGGCTCGAGGGCGCGGCGGCCGTCACCACCGCGCTGCTCACCGAGGACAGCGCCGACGACGCGCTGACGACGGTCGCCGAACGGGCCCGGCTCCTCGCCGGCGCCGACGCGGGCGTGATCCTTCAGCCGACCGCCGAGGGCGGCATGGAGATCGTGACCGCCTCGACGCCCGACGACCCGGACGGCATCGTCGGCGCGGCCATCCCGCCGGGCAGCCCCGTCCTGGAGCAGCTTCTGGGCGGTGAACCGGTGTTCGTCGCCGACTCGGCGACCGATCCGCGCATGACGACGCACGTGCGGCACCGGTTCGGGCCGAGCATGATGCTGCCCCTGGAGGCGAGCGGCCGGCTGATCGGCACCCTCGCCCTCCCCCGCCGCCGCGGCGACCGCCCGTACACGGCGGTCGAACGGCAGCTCGCCGCGCAGTTCGCCTCGCAGGCCGCGCTCGCCCTCGTCCTCGCCGACGCCCGGCGCGGCCGGGAGCGCCTCGCGGTCTACGAGGACCGCGACCGCATCGCCCGGGACCTGCACGATCTGGTGGTGCAGCGGCTGTTCGCCACCGGCCTGATGCTGGAGTCCACGCAGCGCCGCCCCGGCGCCGAGGACGTCCGCGACGTCCTCGGCCGGGCGGTGGACGAACTGCGGTCCACGGTCCAGGAGGTGCGTACGACGATCTTCGCGCTGCGGCAGCCCCCGGCCGGCCCGCCGGCCGGACTGCGCGGCCGGGTGCTGCGCGAGACCGCGTCCGCCGCGGCCCTGCTCGGCTTCCCGCCGTCCACGCGCTTCACGGGCGCCGTCGACACCCGCGTACCGGAGCGGGTCGCGGACCGCCTGCTCACCGCCCTGCGCCACGCCCTGACCGACGCGGCCGGACGGCCGGGCGTCTCCCGCGTCGAGGTCGCCGTCGACGCGACCGCCGCTTCGCCGGGCGGCGGGGACGAAGTACGGCTGACGGTCGGCGACGACGGGGAGACCGGCGGGGGCGACGGCGGGGGGACGGCGGTCACGTGGCGGTCGCCGCTGTGAGGGGGCGGGAGGGTCGGGAGGGGCAGCCGGGCCGGAGCCGGCGGACAGCGCCTTCACCCAACGATGGGCCGGGCATTCCCCGAGCCCGGGTGTAGTCCGCTGTCCGACGGGCAGGTGAACCGACAGCGCCGCCGGACCGCTGCGGGCCGGGACCCTGTTCCCGGTCGGTCCGACGGCCGACGGGGGCTGTGTGACGTTGGCGAACGTCTGTCGGGGACGGAGCGAGGACGGACAAGGCGGTGACATGACCCCAGCGGCACCACCACATCTGGCGGGGACGCCGGCCACCCTGGCCATCGACGGCCGGGTGCACGCCGGCCGGGCGTTGCTCGTCCCGCGTGGAGAACTCGTCCACGGGTGCGTGGACATCCTGGCCGAGGCCCTGGCCGCGCTGCCGGCCGACGTGGAACGGGTCGACCTGGACATGGGCGACGTGAGGTTCATGGACACGGCCGGGCTGCGGTTCCTCGACCTGCTGGGCGGCTACAGCCACCGGCAGGCGGTGCCGGCGACGGCGACGAACTGGCACGGCCAGCCGCTGCGGGTCCTGGAGCTGGCCGGCCTGGACACCACCGACCCGCTGCGGGCCACCGCCCACCGTCCGGACCCGGAGCCAGAGCCGGACCCGGACCCGGACCCGGAGCCAGAGCCGGACCCGGAGCCGGACCCAGAGCCGGACCCGGAGCCAGAGCCGGAGCCGCGACCTGAGTCCGCGCCCTCCTCCGCCCCCACGGGCCCGGCCGAGCGGCTGCACGTCCTCCAGGAGGAGGTGCAGCAGTTGCGCCGGGCGATCGCCTCCCGCCCGGTCATCGACCAGGCGCGGGGCGTGCTCATGGCGCTGCACGCCTGCACGTCGGAAGAGGCGTGGCACATCCTGCGCGAGACCTCCCAGCTGTCCAACACCAAGTTGCGCACCGTCGCCGCGGCGGTCACCGCCAGCGCCGAGAGCGACGGCCCGCCCCCGCCGGCCGAGGTGCGCACGGCCCTGCGGACGGCGCTGGGCCGGCTCGGACGCTGAGTGGTGCCGCCGGCCACGGATGGGTACCCGGCCCAGGACCCCGTCCGGCAGGAGGAGGGACCACGATGAGCGAACAGACCCCGTCCCAGGCCGAGGGCGAACGCGACGACGAGCGCAACGACGCCACCGACCCGCCGCACACCACTCCCTCCCAGGCGGAGGGTGAGCGCGACGACGAGGAAGCGGACACGGCCGACGGCGCGGAACGTCGCTGACCCGGCGCGCCACCGTCGGGCCGAAAGCGGTGAACGCCCACGAGGTGCACCGACGCCTACCGGCGCCTCGGTGTGGCCATGCGCACGTTTGCCCGCGCGGCGGTCCGCGCGGCTCCCCCGCGCGAAGGGGCGGGGTGGTGCTGCTCCCGCCAGTCCCGCGGTGAAATGCCGTAGGCCTGCTTGAACGCCTTGCTGAAGTGGGTCGCGTCCACGAAACCCCAGGTACGGCCTATCGCCGCGATGGTCCGCAGCCGGCCGCCCGGGCCGGCCAGCTCCCGCCTGCACTCGGCCAGGCGGTGCGTGCGGATCCAGTCTCCGAGGCTGATGGAGGACCGTGACAGCACGGTGTAGAGATGGCGGACCGAGATGCCGTGCGCGGCGGCGATACGCGGGGCCGACAGGGCCGGGTCGGCCAGGTGCTCACGGATGTACTTGGTGATGCACAGGCTGAGCGGCACCTCCGACACCGCCGCCCGGCCGGAGCCGGCACCGCCGAACTGGGAGGTCACGACGGCCCGGAGGAGTTCCACGCTGGGTCCGATGATCGCTTCGGCGTACGCCCCGCTGCGTAACTCCTCGCTGGCGGCCAGGTGGGAGAAGTACGTGAAGGCGAGGCGTGCGGTGGGATTGACCGGGCCCAGGGCGATGGCGGCGACATCGCGCAGCACCCGCTCCGGGAGCGCGAGCGCCTCGCGCGGGATGCGCAGGGAGAGGTAGTCGAAGGCCTTCTCGAAGCGCAGCGTGTACGGGGCGGTCGACTCGAAGACCACGAGGTTTCCCGGCCCGACCAGGCACTGGCGGTCGTACTGCCCCACCAGGTTGGTCCCCGCCACCTGAAGACCGAGGAAGACCGACGGCTCGGCGTCCTCCCGGGCCAGCCGCTCCGTACGGCGCAAGGACACCGGGGTCCCCTGGGCGGAGCAGACCCGCATGGGCCCCACGGTGCCGAGCCCCATGCGGGCCCCGATGGCCTCCTGGGGGGCGTGGTGATCGATGTCGACCCGGGAGAAGGACCTCCACAGGGCGTGCCGGATCGTGTCCTCACGTTCCCGTGGTGCCACGACCGAAGTGTCCAGTGTCGCTGACGCGGCGACGCGGTGATCTGTTCCCCCCACAAGCCACCCCTCCCTCACGGATATCAGGATGCGGCTTGCCGCACCCACCGCACAAGGCGCGGACCGTGACCGGTGGCCGACCGCACAACTGACAAAGATCCGTGCGCGCACGACAAAGTCCGGCCTCCTCGGCGTCTCTAGTCTCCTGAATCGAAGCGGAGCCATCAACGAGGAGGCACCGAATGCGGGGGAAGAAAGCCATTCTGCTTTCGGTCGCTCTCGTCCTGTGCCTGACCACCGGCTGCGAAACCGGGAGCGGAAGTCCGACGGGCACGGAGCGGCCGCACCAGGAAAAGGCCGCCGCGCCGGGAACTCCGGTCAGGGACCTGACCGCCGCGGAAGAAGTCGAGATCGACCGCGCGGAGGAGGAACTCGTCCGACGGTGCATGCGACGTGAAGGCTTCCACTACTGGGCGGGCCCGGTGGCGGGCATCGCGGAACGCAAGGCCGGGGGGTACGTCGTGGACGATGTCGAATGGGCCCGCCGGTACGGATACGGCCGGTCGTTCGACGTCGCGGCCGAGAAGGAACGCCGCAGCCACCCCAACATCACCTACGCCGGAGCGCTCCCGGAGAAGCAACGCGTTCGGTACTCCCGGGCGCTCGACGGGGACTTCGACGACACCCTCACCGTCGAGCTGCCGTCCGGCGGCTCGGTCCGCACCCCGCGCACGGGCTGCTACGCGGAAGCGAGGGGGCAGCTCTACGGCGACTACCCGACCTGGTTCCGCGCCAGGAAGACCGTGACGTCGCTGACGCCCCTGTACGTTCCGCGGATCCTTCGGGACGAACGCCTGGTCACCGCCGTGACGGCGTGGTCGCACTGCATGAAGGACTCGGGGGAGCCCTTCGAGAGCCCCGACGACATCCGCCGGCAGCGGGCCGGCCTGGTCAAGGGAATGAGCGAGCCGCAAGCCCGGGAAGCGGAATCCGCACTGGCCGTGACCGAGGCCGAATGCGCCCGGAAGACATCCCTCGGAAAGATCGCGCGGGCCCTTGAGAAGGAATACCGCGAACGAGCCCTGCGCGACTACTCAAAAGAATTCACCACATACCAGCGGATGAGGATGTCCGCCCTCGCACGGGCCGGAAACATCTGAGGCCGACACATGTCCCGCCCAGATCCCCGTGGCATGCCGGCCACGGAAAGCACCGATTCGACCTAGAGCCAAGGAGTCTCATCCATGAGGAAACTGCCCGCCGCCCTGACCGTCATGACCATGGCCGCTCTCGGAACCGCCCTCCCCGTCTCCTCCGCGCACGCGGCCGCTACCTGCTCCGACAACTACTCGGGCGCGGTCTCCGGCTACATGTACGCCTACGACTACGCCTACTGCGACGGATACCTCGGCAGGGCGGTGGGCAACGACTCCAACTGGGGTGACAGCGGCGGCAGCTTCCAGGGCGGGGACACCAACAAGGCGACGTCCATTCTCAACAAGGGCAACAACTACGAAGTCCAGTTCTTCAACGGAACCGGAACGCAGTGGAGCGGCGGCCACATCTGCCTGTCCCGCAACGAGGGCTACGCCTCCGACCTCACCAACGACTACTTCACCAGCGGCTCCCGGGTCAGCAACGCCATCAGCTCGCACCGCTGGGTGAGCGCCGGCACCTGCAGCAAGTGGGCCGTCTGACCTCAGCGCCGACGCCCACACGTGCGGGGACGCCACCGACCCGGTGGCGTCCCCGCACGCGCGTACCTGAACGTTCCTGCGCCAAGAGGCCGGAGTGGGGCGGGTGGGACTCGAGCCCATTGCAGTGACACGTCACACCTGTAGAAACGCCGAACGAACGGACATACCGCCCTGTTTCCACCCGGCTGAACCCCTCTCGAACCAGCTCGATCGGGATCCGTCAGGCGTTCGCCACACCGGCTGAAGCGGCGCAATCAGGCTCTCGCCTCGCCGGGCAAGCCCCCGAAGATACGAGCACGGCGCGGGACCGGACCTCGTTCCCGGGCGGTAACCCCCGCGCCGGCCACGGATGCGCTTGTCCACCGCGTCAGACCCGGTGGACAAGCGCATCGCCGAGCGTCGTGCGCGCGTGCAGCACACGCCGCCCGGCACGCCGGGACGCGATGACCCTCAACGGCTCCTTCGAAGCCGAACTGATCGACCACCACGGACCGTGGCGCGACGCCGGCCAGGTCCAACGCGCAGTCGTCCAGTGGGTCGGCCGGCACAACACCGAACGCCTGCAATCCGCCCTCGGCCACCTCCCTCCCGAAGAATTCGAGGCCCGACACCACCGATCCCAGGCGACCACGAACACCGCCTGAAACACGAAAAACCGGCCGCTGCGAAACTCAGGGCAGCTCAGTCAGGTGCGTACGTCTCGTTGCTGCAGTTCCTTCAGGGCCGCTCCCACCGTGGCGAAGTCGTTGTCCGCGTGAAGCACCGTGTGACCGTGATGGACCGCCGTCGCACACACCAGGAGGTCGACGGCTCCGGCGGCACGGTGCTGCCCCCGCTGGGTGAGCTTGTACTGCGCGGTGTCGACCCAGCGCCACGCACTCTTGGGAACCGGGGCGAGGTGGCAGAGGTCATCGATCTCGTCGGCCAACTCGTCCCGATGAGCCGGGCTTGTGGCCGAGTAGAGGAACTCCGCCCTCGTGGGCTCGCAGATATGGAACACCCCCGCGGCGATGTGCCCCTCCCAGGGACGCAACGCCCCCGGCGAACGGAAGAGGTGCCAGAGGGCGGACGTATCGAGGAGATAGGTGATCACTCGAAGGCGACCCGCCGGGCCTGCTTGGCCGCTGCACGCGCCGCAGCCGCAACCTCGAACTCGCCCCGCTCACCCCTCGCGGCCAGCTTCTCGGCAGCTTCCAGCCGCTTGATGCGCGCCACGTAGTCCCTCAGGGCCCCGTTGACCGTCTCCTTCTTCGTCGAGGCGCCCATGAGCCGCATCGCCTCAGCCAGCGCCTCGTCATCGAGATCGACCTGAGTCACGGACATATCAGCCACCCCTCAACAGGAGTCCATGATGTACATAGCCACGATACATCACCAATATTCGCGGGCTGCAGATCATCGAACATGACACAGAGGGAGCCCGCCCGGCCGCGCACCGGCGACCACCAGCTCGGATGGGGATTGGTTAGGTGTTCGCCACACCACTTCGCCCCCACCCATTCGCCCCCACCCATTCGCCCCCACCCAACGGACTCTCTGAACCCGCCGGAGAGGCTGAGTGAACCGCCCCGGGTTCGGCGCTGTGCTCCCAGCCACGGATGTCCAACCCGTACCGGAGCCGGCTGGGGCCGTCGCTCTCTCGTACCCGGGTGTCCGAGGACGGCACCCACGCGGACGCGGAGCTGTGAATCCCGGTGGAGCGGGTCAGCGGCTGAGTGCCGGTAGCACGTCGGGGGTCGTTCTGCGGATCGGCACCGGGCTGGCGCGGTTACCGGGGGACGCGCGCTGAAGGCACCACACGGTACGTGATGCCTTCAGCGCGCCTACGACAGGCGCAAGGTGTGCCCGGCGTGGTCAGGCGTTGACGAGAAGCCTGCCGCCGAGGCCGCTGCACTGGTTCATGTTGCCCGTGGTGGCGCGGAACCCGGGCGGGATGGGCGAGGTGGGGCACACGTACAGGCCGGCGCGGGCGACCTTGTGGTACCAGGAGCCGATGCCGCCGCAGCCATACTTGTCCCAGGCGGTCACCACGTACCCGGGCACGATCGGCGAACCCGCGCAGGTCCACATGCCGTCCTCGGCGAGCTTGTGGCGCCAGGAGCCGATGCCACTGCAACCGTACTTGTCGTGGGCGCTGATGACGTACCCGGGCACGATCGGTGAGCCCGAGCAGGTCCAGATCCCGTCTTCGGCGAGCTTGTGGCGCCAGGAGCCGATGCCACTGCAACCGTACTTGTTGTGGGCGCTGATGACGTACCCGGGCACGATCGGTGAGCCCGAGCAGGTCCAGATCCCGTCGCGGGCGGGTTCCTGGTACCAGGAACCCCTGCCGTTGCAGCCGGTTTTGTTGAGCTGGGAGATGACGTACCCGGGGGGAACCGGGTCCCCGCCGCAGGACCACCCGCCTGCCGCGGCCTGCGGGGCAGCGGCTTCGGCGGCGCTTGCCGTGGTGACGGTCGTGCCGGTGAGTACGGCCGCGAGCATCGCGACCGTTCCGACCACCGCGGCGAATCTGGTCCGGAGGACCGCGGTCGCCGTACGCGTGCGCAGGCGTAACTGACTGTTCACTTCACACCCATTCTGGACAGGCTCGCGTGCCCGGCCGCGACGGCCGAGAGCACCTGGCGGTGGAACAGGTGGGACGTTACTGAACTCCGGTGACAAGCAGTGCTGTTGTGGGGAAATCTGCGACCACGGTTGTCTGAAACAGGTGCCAGTTCCGGCACCTACGGGGCCGGGCGGGCGGTCAGGTGCGGGAGACGTTGCGCTCTTGAAGTGCTCTCCCGGCTGAAGCCGGGAGATTCCTGCTTACCTTGCGGTAGCGGGCTTGACGCGCTTCGCGCGCCTGACGACTGCCCTCCCGGCAGCCGGGACGAGCGCGAGGCCCGTCCGGTACAGGTGCAAGACGTTCCGGGCTGCGTTGTGGTCGGCGTTGCCCGACCAGCCACAGTCCGGGTTCCTGCACACGAACACGGCCTGGGACTCCCTGCTGCCGGGCGTGGTGATGCCGCACGCCGAGCAGCGTCGGGAGGTGCCGGGGGCGGGGACCTTGTGCAGGGTGCCGCCGAGCCGGGCGGTCTTATACGTCAGCAGGGTGACCGTGCGGCCCCATGCCTCACCGCTGATGGAGCGGTTCAGCCCAGCCTTCTGGGCGACGTTCTTCCCCGGCTCCTCGATGGTTGACCTGGCGGACTTGACCATGTTCGTGATGGTGAGCGCTTCGACCACGATCGTGCCGTAGGTGCGGGCGATGGCGGTGGTCGTCTGGTGCTGCCAGTCCAGGGCCCGGCGCTTGGCTTTCGCGCGGAGCTCTGCGATCCGGTCGTAGGTGTGGTGCAGCCGGCGGCTGGTGCGTTCGCCGGGTTCACGGTGCCGCTTACGCTGCGCGGCGCGCTGCTCCAGGTGCAGGAGCCTGGCCTGCTCCTTCGCCGTGAGCCACTCGCCGTGCTCGAAGGTCTCGCCGTCGCGGAGGGCGATCGGGACGGTGACGCCCACGTCGATGCCGACGTCCGGCCCCGGGTGGGGTGCGGGCTGCGCCTCCAAGGTCTGGACGCGGAAGGCGATGTGCCGGCCGAGCGCGTCCCTGACCAGCCGCGCCCCGGTGATCCGGTTCTCCGCACCGGCACGTACTCCTGCTCCCTTACTCGCGCACTGAAGCGATCGTGTACCCATCGCGGCTCAACGCACCGGCGCGGCACGGCGTCTTGACGGCACCTGGCTTGCAGCGGTCGCTTCCGGTTGCTCCAACCGGAGGCCTCCACTCGCCGCAACCGGCGGCCTGGGCTGAGATGAAAGACGACACCGGCCTGGACGGTGAGCTGGTGGTGTGGGAGTCCGGCCGTCTCGCGTTCGAGCGGCTGCGGCAGCGCCTGGCCCGCCGCCGCGGCGGCGGCGCTCTGGCGGCCGCGGGTACCTGGCCCGCCCACCTGATCTTCCCTGTCAGGTGCAGCGTGTTGAACCCTGTGGGAATGACTGCCTGGCTCTGTTCAGGACCCTCGACAGCTGCTGGCGTGGTGCGGGGCAGCGCAGGGTTTTGACCCATTCGGTGATACCTGTCAGGTATGTCGGGCTGTCGCCGTGGGGCGCTGCGCTGGGGCGTCCCGCTAGAAGACCGGACCGGCGCAGAGCACGGTCGAAGCACCGAGTAGCGCCCACCCTGCATATCCCCGGAACACCACAGCACGCGCCGACACACGAGGGCACGGCGGCGTGCAAACCTACGGGCCGTGCGTCCGCAGCGTTGAAGCGGGCCAACTGCATCAGATGGCCTGCGCAACGGGGCCGGTCGTGCCCTTCTCAGCGGTGACGCGGGCGAGGCAACAACGCGAACGCGCTCTCCGCAATTGAGGTCAGGCGGGCGGGGCTGTGGCCGGACGCGCCTACGACATCGATCCCGCGGACGATGGTCAGCAGAAGGTACGCAAGGTCGTCGGGATCCGCGTCGGGGTCGAGGTCGCCGTTGCGCTGAGCCGCTCGCACACACTCGGCCACCGCCGTCGCGACCACGGAGAAGCAGTCGTTGGCCAGGCGTTCCACCTCGGAGTCGGAGGCGCCGATCTCCAGGGCCATCTTGGCGGCGAAGCAGGCCGCCGCCGCCCGGTCAGGGGCGGGGGGCATATCGGCGGCCAGTGGCACCCCCTCGACGGCGCGGAGCAAGAACCCGCGCAGTCGCTCCAGGGCACCCTCGTCCGGTCCGGCGAGCGCCTCCGGCACAAACTGCCCCAGCCGGACGGAGTACCCGGCCATCGCCTGCAGCAGCACGCCGTGCTTGCCGTCGAACGCGGCATACAGGCTGCCTCGACCCAGGCCGGTGGCGGCGCTTATGTCGTCGACGCTCGTGCCGCTGTAGCCCGTGGTGCGGAACTGCCGCTCGGCGGCATGGAGGACGTGGTCGCGGTCGAAGCTTCGTGGTCTCGCCATACCCAAAAGGTACGGCCGACCCGCCGTTCTTGACAACCCAGTACAGAACCGCCTAGGTTTCTGACTGTTCAGTACATAATCGTCCTGAGCTCACCGGACAGGCTTGGTCCGGGCTTGCAGGACCGGTGCGGACCGCGTCGGCCCCAGTGCGGGCGACGCCGCACAGTGCACGACAAAGTCATGCCCACAACCGAAGGAACCACCATGCAAACAGCTCACCCAGTGGCCCTCGTGACGGGCGCCTCCTCCGGGATCGGGCGGGCAGCGGCACTCGCCCTCGTGGGCGCCGGCTTCGCGGTGGTCGGCACGAGCCGCAACGCGGCGAACGCCGAGCCGCTTGCCGGGGTGACGTTCCTCGATCTCGACGTGGCCAGCGACGAGTCGGTCCACTCCCTGGTCGAGGAGGTGATCGAGCGGTTCGGCCGGATCGACATCCTGGTCAACAACGCAGGCGTGGGCGCGGTCGGCGCCGGTGAGGAGAGCTCGATCAACCAGACCAGGGAGGTCTTCGATGTCAACGTCTTCGGTCTGATCCGGATGGCAAACGCAGTGCTGCCCCACATGCGCGCCCAGGGCGGTGGCCGCGTGGTCAACGTCTCCTCGGTACTGGGCCTGATCCCAGCCCCCTTCATGGCCGTCTATGCCGCCACCAAGCATGCGGTCGAGGGCTACTCCGAGTCCGTCGATCACGAGCTTCGCGAGCACGGCGTCCGGATGCTGCTGGTCGAGCCGGCCTACACGAGCACGGGTTTCGAGGCGAGCAGCATGGCGCCCGACTCGCCCGTGCCGGGCTATGCCACGCAGCGGGAGGTCTCCCGGGACGTGCTGGCCACGGCCTGGCGCAATGCCGACTCCCCGGACGTTGTCGCGAAGGTGATCGTCGCGGCCGCCACCGATTCCAAGCCCAAGCTCCGGTACGCCGCCGGCTCGATGGCCGCACGTGTCAGCGTCCTGCGTCGGATCGTGCCCTCGCGCGCCTTCGACAGGCAAATCCGCAAGCTCAACCGACTGGCCGGCTGACCCTGCAGTACACCCGGCGCCTGCATCAAACCGGCCCCTACCTGGTCCACGCCGAGTCTCGATCGGGGCGTGGCGCTGCGGTCTTCTGCTGCTCGCCTCGGCGGGGACTTCGCCGACATCTGCGGGCCTGAAACCATCGAGCGGTTCGGGCTGCTTGCTGCCCGGCGGCATGCTCACCGAATAGGCGTCGTGGCGGTGAGTGATGTACGTGAACGCCGCCTTCGCCGCCCCTGCCCTGATCGGCGCATTGCTGCTGGCCGAGCCCGTGATCACCAGCAAGCCTAAACTCGACATTCCGGGCATCGCCGTGGTGGGCGAGGGCCGACCTGCCAATACTTGACAACTCAGTACAGAACCGCCTAGGTCTCTGACGATTCAGTACACAACCGTCCTGGGCTCATCGGACAGGCTGCGTGCACACCTGGCGCGATGGAGAGCGCCCCAAGTCTTTGAACTCCTCCGCGCCGCCCGGCGTTGCGACGCCTTCCAGGCCGGCCAGGCCCGGTCCGAATGCCGGTGCAGGGCACTTCCTGCATCTCGAACAGCCCAAGACGGTCGCCGACCACATCCTCGGCTTCCTGAACGGCTGCCCCTCCATCCACCCAGAACTCGAAGGGTTGACCGAACCATGACTGACAAGGGAAGGCAGGAGGCCATGGCTGTGGCGACTCCTGCGTACGCGAGCGACGCACTGGACGAGGGGACCGTCGACGTGGTGGTGATCGGCGGGGGTGCCGCGGGGCTGAACGGTGCGCTGATGCTCGCCCGCTCCCGCCGCTCGGTCGTCGTGATCGACAGCGGCTCCCCGCGCAACGCGCCCGCGGAGGCCATGCACGGCTTCATCGTCCTGGACGGCACCCCGCCGTTCGAGATCCTTCGACGGGGCCGGGAGCAGGTGCGCCAGTACGGCGGACGCGTCGTGTCCGGCGAGGTGGTCTCGGCCGAGTCCGCCGCCCCGTCGGCGGACGGGGACCTGCGGTTCACCGTCACCCTGGCCGACGGCCGCGGCATCACCGCTCGCCGCATCCTGGTGGCCACCGGACTCACGGATGTGCTGCCGGAGGTGCCCGGACTCGCCGAGCACTGGGGGCACAGTGTGGTGCACTGCCCGTACTGCCACGGCTGGGAGGTGCGTGATGAGCCCATCGGCATCCTCGCCACCGGACCGGTCTCCATCGGCCACGCGCTCTTGTTCCGTCAGCTGACCGAGGACCTGACCTACTTCACCCACGGCAACCTGGACGAGGACAGCCGAGCCCGCTTCGCCGCTCGCGGCATCCGCGTCATCGACACCCCGGTCGCCGAGGTCGTCAACGACGAGGACGGTGCCCTCGCCGGGGTGCGCCTGGCTGACGGCCAGGTCGTGGCCCGCCGCGTCCTCGCGGTCACCCCGCAGATGCAGACCCGCACCCAGGGCCTGGAAGGTCTGGGCCTGCCGGTGCAGGACCTGCCGACGGGCCGCGGTTTCGCCTCCGGCATGGCCGGTGCCACCGAGGTGCCGGGTGTGTGGGTGGCCGGCAACGCCACCGATCCGGTCGCCCAGGTCGGGGCCTCCGCGGCGGCCGGCGCACTGGCCGGTGACTACATCAACAGGATGCTGGCCACCGCGGACACCGACGCGGCCCTCCAGAGGATCACCGGGGGAAGCCCTAACGGGGCCACAGGGTGATCTCGAAGCCCCGAGATCTCAGCCCGCTCCCCTCACGAGCAAGCAAGTGATTCCGCTCGTCCGCCCCGCCCCTCTCAGGAGCTACTGATGCCCTTCCTTGCAAACACCCCCGTGGAGAAAATAGCCGGGCCGTACGCGCGGCGCTGGTTGGCGCTCCTCGTGCTGTGCCTGAGCCTGCTGATCACGGTGATGGCGAACACGTCGCTGATCGTCGCCGCCCCCGACATGACCACCGACCTGGGCCTGAGCAGCAGTGATCTGCAGTGGGTCGTCGACAGCTACACCGTTCCGTACGCGGCGCTGATGCTGGTGCTGGGCGCGATCGGCGACAAGTACAGCCGGCGCGGCGCGCTGGTCCTTGGTCTGCTGATCTTCGCCGGCGGTTCGGTGATGGGGAGCATGGTCGACGAGACCTCGCTGGTCATCGTGGCCCGCGCGATCATGGGTGTGGGTGCCGCGGTCGTGATGCCGGCCACGCTGTCCCTGGTGGTCGCGACCTTCCCCCGGAGCGAGCGGGCCAAGGCCATCACCGCCTGGGCCGCGACCTCCGGGGTGGCGGTAGCCGTCGGCCCGCTGGTCTCCGGCTGGCTGCTCGAGGACCACGCCTGGGGCTCGACCTTCCTGATCAACGTGCCGATCGCCGTCCTCGCCGTGTTCGGCGCGCTCGCCCTGGTACCGCCGTCCAAGGCGGAGGGCATGGGCCGGATCGACTACGTCGGTGGTCTGCTGTCGATCGTCACCGTCGGCTCCCTGATCTACGCCGCCATCGAAGGCCCGCACGCCGGCTGGGGCATCGGCCCCGTCACCGCCGCCGTGGTCGCCGGTGCCGGTCTGGTCGCCTTCGTCACCTGGGAGCTGCGGCACCCGCACCCGATGCTGGACGTCCGGAAGTTCGCGCTGCGGCCCTTCAGCGGCTCGATGCTCGCGGTGATGTTCTTCTTCTTCGGCATGTTCGCCGTGATCTACTACGCGACGCAGTTCCTGCAGTTCGTCCTCGGCTACGGCGCACTGGACACGGGTGTACGGCTGCTGCCGCTGGGCGGTGCGGTGTTCCTCGGGTCCGCGGTGACCGGGATGCTCGCCCCGAAGCTCGGGGTGAGGGTGATGGCCGTGACCGGCCTGGCCATCGGCACAGCGGGCATGCTCCTGCTCACCCAGATCGACAAGGGGTCGACGTACGGGGACTTCCTGGCGCCGCTGATGATGCTGGGCCTCGCGCTCGGACTGGCCATCTCCCCGGCGACCGACACGATCATGGGCTCCTTCCCCGAGTCCGAGCTGGGCGTCGGCGGCGGTGTCAACGACACCGCGCTCGAGCTGGGCGGAGCGCTGGGCATCGCGGTGCTGGGCTCGCTGCTGGGCACGGCCTACCGGGACGAGCTGACCGACCTAGTGGGCAACCGGCTCCCGACGGAGGCGATGGAGGTCGCCAAGGACTCGGTCGGTGGCGGCCTGGCCGTCGCGGAGCGAGTCGCACAGGACCCCTCCGCCGGGCCCCAGCAGGCCCAGGCCGCCTTGGACGCCGTCCACCAGGCCTTCGCCCACGGCGTCGCCCAGACCAGCCTCATAGGCGGGATCATCATGGCCGCCGGAACGCTGATCGTCCTTGCGGTCCTGCCGGGCCGGCGCGGGTTCGCGAGGAAGAGCGCCGAACCGGGGGCCGGGACGGCGGCGAGCGAGGCGGCGACTGTGCGGGAGCACACCGGGTCCACCCGCTAGAGCGTCGGCGGGGCGTCCACTGGATTGCCGGGCACCGCCTCCGCCTGATCGCCCGCCAGGCACGTCGGGCAGGGCCCGGCGGCGCGGGACGCGCAGGGCGCGGGCGTGGTCCAGCAGTCCACGGCCACGCGGATCCTCTGCCGGAACACCTCACCGCCCTTGGCCCCCGGGGCAGCCCCAGGGCTCTCCTCCGGAGCGGCCCGGAGGCCAAGGGCCGTGAGGTGACAGCGGCGGTCGCTGCAAACGCCGCCACAGCGCGGGACTGGCTCACCTGGACATCCGCCGGCCTGGAAGGCCTGTGCTTCAAGAGGCTGTCGGAGCCTTACCGCGCCGGGACCAGGGCGTGGAGCAAGTACGAAAACGCGATGAATTGCAGTTGATGCAACATCCTGCGGCTCGCCAGAACCGCCGTTTCCGCTGATCACTCCCCAACTCCCTTGCCATGTCGGCGTCGCAGTGGAGCCGCGACCAGGACGGTGGCGACAGACGCAACATTGATGCGTTTGACACAACAGCCGCCATGGTCGCTGAGGCACCCGGTTCGGCGCGTCTCCTCCTCGCTCCGAACGTCGTACACCTGGCCCCGGAGTCAACGGTGTTCACGGCGATGAAGGAGGGCTGGGGGCCGGCAACAACACGCCCGGTTCCTGAAGGCTTCGACGATCGAACCGCGGCTGCGTCTGATCAACCGGTTCGAGGTGTTCACGGGGTTGTACCCGTGGCAATGGAATCCAGCGGTTGGCGAAGCGTCCATCGCGCACCTGCGCAGCGGCGCCGAGGTCGACCGCAAGGTCCATCGCGACGGGATCGTCTGTCTGGCCGGCGGCCGCTACCAGGTCGGATTCGGCCTCGCTGGCCGCACGATCACCCTCCGTCTCGACGGACATCT
This sequence comes from Streptomyces sp. NPDC097107, assembly GCF_044762405.1. Classification (NCBI taxonomy): domain Bacteria; kingdom Bacillati; phylum Actinomycetota; class Actinomycetes; order Kitasatosporales; family Streptomycetaceae; genus Streptomyces; species Streptomyces sp. NPDC097107. The sequence goes on from NZ_JBIWEF010000001.1 coordinate 740,326, forward strand.
CATGCACGCCATCGCCGACGACGCCCTGATGGGAACGTGGCCCTGCCCGGTCCCGGCCGACCGTTTGGGGCAGATTCACGGGGCGCGGACGGCGACGTCCCCACTGCCACCTCCACCACTGCCGGCCGGTGCCATCCGAGCCCAGCGCAAGGTGCATGCGAGCGGCCGCTTCATGATCAACGGCCAGTTCATCAAGCTCGGCCCGCGGCATGCCGGAAAGATCGTCACCGTCGTCATCGAGGACACCCACTACCGGATCCTGCACGGAGAGGACGAACTCGCTGTCAGGCCCCGCAAGAGCCGCGGGCCGATCACCAGGCTCTACGTCAAAGGCATGGGCACCCAGAAGGACCGTCAAGGATCTCCTGACGACAAACCGTCAAGGAAGTCCTGAGACCTCACACCGTCCCCCCTCGCCCACAGGGCTTCGGACCGCAGAACGTGCCGGGCAAGGACCCCACGCGGTGGGGCGGGTGGGACCATTCCACGACGCTCCCACGAAGGCTTCGCCAAAAACCCCAGGTCAAAGCCGTTCAGAGCTCATCTTCGACACGCGAGGACCCGCGTTCGCCACACCCCCGTGAGGCAAACACCACACGCAAAACACCTCCGAAACCACGTTTCCGCAGGTCAGAACGTTTCCGCAGGGTGGAACTGGTGGGGCGGGTGGGACTCAAACCCAAAAGGGAGACGCGTCTCACCTGCGACGATGCCAAAACAACGGACATAGCCTCCCGTTTCCATCCGGCTCCATCCTCCTCGATCCGGCTGGAACGGGGACCGTGCAGCGTTCACTGCACCAGTAAGTCCCTCTTCCCCTTCACTTCAAGCGACCACAGTCACCGAGGCGTAGGGCGGCGCCATATTCGAGAGGCAACGCGTCATCCCAGGCTGCGGCAATCTTCGTGAGCCCCCTCACACCCTTACCAACCCAAGGTGCGGCTACGTTCCGTAGCGGAATTGAAGGGGAACCTCGACAGCTGCATCGGTCGGCGGAACTACCCGAGCATGACCGTCGATCGTGCTGTGACACCGGAAAACTGCAAGATCCCTGACAGAGTCAAGCTGGAGGCGATGAGATGAGGCAGTGGTGGGGCCGGGCGGTCGAGACCGATCTACCAGGCGCTGGCGGTCGCACGGTACGAGACGAACGGCGGCTCCCCGGCGACGCTTCCGCGCTGAGGGGTGTGCTGCCGATCGGCGGCCCCGGTCAGCGCTTGCCGCCCCGGCCGGAACGGAAGGCTGAGGGATCGGTCGAGACGAGACGCTTGAGCAGGGCGGGAGTCCGCCCGCCCCGGTCCTCATGGTTCTCTACGGCGCGGAGCGCGGGCAGCAGGACGCCCGCTCCGGCGGACCGCAGCGGGTCCGGCGGTATCCAGCCGCCCGGGGTGCGGGCCAAGGCCGAGCGGCTCCAGTCGTCGGTAACGCCGAGGGCGAACGAGGCGAGGATTCGGGCCATCAGCCGCGAGGGCCCCACCCCGTCGCCGGAGTAGCCGGTCGCGTAGCAGGCGTTCGGGACGGAGCGAAGCCAGCCCGCGAAGGGCAGTGAGGTGACGGAGTACTCGACGGGGGCGGTCCACGACGAGGCCACGGGCGCGTCGGCGAGGGAGGGGAAGAGCCGAACGAGGTGGCGGCGCATCTCGGCCATCCGCAGGGGGCGGCCCCCACTGGGTACTCGGCGCGGAGCCACCGTAGGCCATCCCGGCACCGCCCTTGCCGAACAGCAGTCGGCCGTCCGGTGTCCTGCGGTAATAGTTCAGCCGCCGCCGGGCGTCGCAGACCGAGGTGCCGTCGTCCCATCCCAGGGCGTCCAGCTCGTCGGCGATCGGCGCGGTCAGCAGGGTGTCGCTGGCTAAGGTCACCATGGTGCGGCCCAGGTCTTCCAGGGAGGACGCCCAAGCGTTGATGGCCAGCACCACCTTGTCGGCGAGGACGCTCCCGTACGGGGTGACCGCCCGGGTCCGCGGGCCCGGGCGCAGGGCGAGCAAGGGGGTGCGCTCGTGGATGCGCACCCCGGCGTCCAGGGCGACCCGGCGCAGCCCGCGGGCGAGCTCGGCGGGCTGCAGTGTGGCGCAGCCCGGGTCGATCAATCCGCCGTAGTGGCTCTCGACGCCGACAGCTTCGCGTGCCTCGGTCACGGAGACCTGGTGCAGTGGCTCGACGCCGGCGCGGTGCAGGTCCTCCAGGGTCTGCCGCCAGGAGCCGCGCTGCGCCGGGGACGACGCCGCGAGCAGCCACGGTCCGCGCCGGTGCCCGATGTCGATGGCGTACTCGTCGGCGAAGTCGATGATCTCGTCGACCGCCCGGGCCGAGGCCTCCCCTATCCAGCGGGCCTCCTCCGGGCCGCTGAGGGCGACGAGGCTGCTGAACCGTGCCCACATCGGCATCAGGAAGCCGGCGTTGGCGCCGCTCGCGCCGCTGCCGCAAAGGTCCGCATCGATCAGCACCACGTCGGTACCGGGAGCCCTGCGAGCGATCTCCAGAGCCGTCCAGAGGCCGGTGAAACCGCCGCCCACGATGCAGACGTCGCAGCGCAGTTCATCCTCCAGCATCGGTGAACGGCCGTCATCCGGCTCGTGCGCCAGGGCGTCGTGCAACCATCCGGAGCGGTGGTGGGGAGCGGGGGCGTCGTGGTGCGGCCAGGTACGGGGCAGAACCAGATCGGTCACAGCGTCTCTCCGTCGGGCAGGGATACGGGTTACGGAATCGGGCGGGTGCGGTGCGATCAGCGCGGCTCCGGGTCCCACAGGTCCGGAGCGACGGGGACGCCTGCCCGCACGGCGGCGTTGAGCAGGTCGATCCTGGAGCCCACGCCGAACGTCCGGAACAGTTTGCGGAGGTGGTAGTTGACCGTGTGGGGGGACAGCTGGAGGCGTCCGGCCATCTCCTGGTTGGTCAGCCCCTCGGCCACCAGCCGCAGCAGCAGGCGCTGCCGCTCATCGAGCTCGGGGCCCGCCCATTCGTCGAGGGGCGGCGGGGGCGCCGTCGGCCCGCCCAGGGCGGCCCGCTCGCGGCGCAACGCGGTCCGCAGCACCTGGGGGACCGTTTCCGCAACCAGGCAGCGCACGAGCAGGCTGACGAAGGCGGGGGCACCGCCCTGGTCATGGAGCAGGCCGGTCGCGTACGCCTCCTCCAGTACCGGGATGAGGGCGGCGGTGGAGGTGCCCAGGAGTCGGGCCAGCGTCTTGGGGCCGCACCCGTCGTCCAGCACGGCCATCAGGCACAGCAACTGACGGCAGAGGCCGGAGGAAACGGCGAGGGTGTCCCGGACGTAGAAGCCGGCCTGTTCCGAAACGCGGGAGGTGACCAGTTCGGCCACCCCGGACACGGTCCGCACGCTGCCCTCCTCCTGCAGCCCGCGCACAAATTCGATCAGCAGTCCGGGGTGCCCGCCGACCTGTTCCAGCAGCCGCAGCAGCGGTCCGTCGAGCCGCGCGTCGAGGAGGTCGGACGCCAGCTCACGGGCGGCTCCCCGGGACAACGGGCCCAGCACCAGGCGCGTCGTGCAGAGGAAGGGCGACGCGTCGATGCCGTCGGCCCGGCGCGGAGGCGTGCCCGCCGGGGAGGCCGTCATCCACACCGTGTGGCTGGACGGGCGGGGGCCAGGGCCTTCTCGGCCCAGCCCGCTGCCGGGGCGGAAGGGTTCGTCGACAACGACGAGAGTGGGCACGGAGTCACCGGGCGTGGCTGCCGGAACCTCCCCGCGCAGCAGGCGGAATCCCCGCCTGCGCGCGGTCTCCGCCGCCTCCTGGAGCATCCTGGTCTTACCCATTCCCCGGGGGCCGACCACGTACATCAGGGCGTTGCCGCCTGTGCAGGCGCAGTCGAGCGCTTCGTACACACGACGGGTCTCGGATTCCCTTCCGCGCTGGGGCAGAGCGGGCAGAGTGCTGGACAGGGGGCTCTCTCCTCGTCGGGGCCGGGTGGTGCCGGCGCGGTCCGTGCGGTCGGGGTCGAAACCCCTCCGGGGCGGCGGTCAGCGGGCGTCGCCGTAGCGGCGCACTCCTACGGTGCGGAAGCGTTCGGCCACGTAGGCGCCGTCGCAGTAGACGGAGTTGCCGGAGGGGTTGAGGCCGGTGCCGTGCAGGTCGGAGTAGACGGCGGACTGAGTGAGGAACCAGTCGCCCATCAGATTCACCGAGAGCATCACCCCGGCGCGTTCGCACACCTCGGCGACCAAGGCCTCGACCTCGGGAGACGTGGTGTGGACACCGACGGTCAGCGCACCGGCCCGCCGGGTCACGGCGCCCAGCACCTCGGCCCCGTGCGCGGCCGAGTCCACGGCCACCACGAAGCCGACCGGCCCGAACCACTCCCGCCCGAACGTCTTGTGGCTCTCCTCCCGGGAGGCGTCCAGCGCGACCAGGACCGGGGTGCGCAGGGTCGCTTGCGGGTGGTCGGGGTGCGCCACGGTACGCGGCGCCAGAACCACCGGCCCGATGGCGCCGGAGGCCGCGTGCTCGACGTCCTCCAGGACGTCGGGCCCTACCAACGCACCGAGCACCGCGATCGCGGACGCGTCCTCAGTGAGCAGAGCGGTGACCGTGGCCGCGAGGTCCCGCACCACCTCGGCGTACGTCCGGTGGCCTTCGTCCGTCGCGATCCCGCCACGGGGTACGAGCAGGTTCTGCGGGCTGGTGCACAGCTGGCCGCTGTACAGGGCCAGCGAGAAGGCGAGGTTGTGCAGCATGCCGCGGTAGTCGGCGGTGGACTCGACGAGAAGGGAGTTGACCGCCGACTTGGCGGTGAAGACCCGGGCCTGCCGGGCGTTGGCCTCCAGCCACTCGCCGAATTCCGATGTCCCGGCGTAGTCGACGATGCGTACCTCGGGACGGAGCGCGAGGGTCGCGGCCAGCCGTTCGCCCGGACGTTCGGGGGCCAGCGCGACGAGATTCGGGTCGAAGCCGGACTCCCGCAGCACCTCGCGGGCGATGCGGACGGTCAGCGCGAGCGGGAGGACGGCCCCCGGGTGCGGCTTGACGAGCACGGCGTTGCCGGTGGCCAGCGAGGCGAAGAGGCCTGGGTAGCCGTTCCAGGTGGGAAAGACCCGGTTGGCGACCACCAGGCTCACCCCGCGCGGGACCACGGTGAAGGTCTTGGCCAGGGAGAACACCCGGCCGTCGGGCATGGGTTTGCTCCAGGTCACCTCGGTGGGCATCCGGGTCTGCTCGGACAGTGCGTAGGCGACCGCTTCCAGCCCCCGGTCCTGGGCGTGCACGGCTCCGGCGTGAAAGGCCATCAGGAAGTTGTGGCCGCTGGTGTGCACGGCCGCGCAGGCGAGTTCGAAGGAGCACGCATTGATCCGTCGGAGGATCTCGGCACATACCGCGGCGCGTCCCCACGGACCCGCTTCCCGCCATCCCGCCATCGCGGCCTCCATGGCCGGCAGCAGGACGTCGGGGTCGGCGTGCGCGTAGGTGATGCCCAGTCCGAATCCGTACGGGGAGGACTCGCCGCCGTCCTCGGGACCTGGCCCGACCGAACCGTCCCGGCCCGGCTGGTCCGAGGCGAACTCCTGGCCCAGTAACCGGTGGAAGGCCTCGTCGCCCGCCGTCCGGGCGAGCTCTCCGTAGGCGGCGGCCTCGTCCGGGTACGGGGACCAGTACTCCCTGGTGCGGATCGCCGTGACGGCACGTTCGAGTGAAGCTCGGTGACGCGTCAGCAGGTCCTGTGCCGCTTCGGCGGCTGCTCTTACGGACCGGGCGGTGGTCATGCGGTTGCCTCCAGGGGCCGGAACGGTCGGGACGTCGGTACGCCGGGCCGGCGGGACGCGGTGGTTCCGCCGGCCCGGCATCGGAGCGGTCAGTCGGTACGGGCCCGGAAGCGCCGGTCCAGCGCCCGGTCCGACAGCACCCGCTTGAGGACGTGGAAGGAACGGGCGTCCTTGCCCACCTGGTAGCGGGTTCGGGGTTGGGCGGCCGTCAGCGCCCGGTAGACCGTACGGGCGAAGTCCTCGGCGCTGGTGCCGGTCGCGGTCTGCTGCTCGTTCGCGTCGAGGAAGTGTCCGAACGCGGTGCGGTAGGGCTCGCTGACCGCCTGGGGCAGGTCGTCGAAGTCGCTCCGGGCGCCGGCCGTGAGCTTGGCCCAGATCGGCGTCATGATCGCCCCCGGCTGGACGACGCAGACGCCGACACCGGCCCCGCGCAGTTCCCGCCGCAGCACGTCCGACATCGCCTCCTTGGCGAACTGGGCCGCCGCGTAGGCCCCGAGGAAGGGCAGCGCGACGCTGCCCAGGCCGGAGGTCACGTTGACGATGCGGCCACCGGAGCGCCGCAGCTGCGGCAGGAATCCCTGGATGACGGCCAGTTGACCGATGACGTTGGTGTCGAGCTGCTGCCGCATCCGCTGCGGGGTGACGCACTCCAGCGGCGCGGACACCGCGATGCCAGCGTTGTTGACGAGGCCCCAGAGCCCGGATCCGCCGGTCTCCGCGGCGACCTCCTTGACGGCGGCGGCCACCGACTCCTCGTCGGTGACGTCGATGTGGACGGGCCGGATGCGCCCGGAGGGGGACAGGGCCGCCAGCTCTTCGCCGTCGCGCGTCCTGCGGACGCCGGCGAAGACCTGGAAGCCGACCCGGGCCAGCTGCAGTGCGCAGGTGTGGCCGAGGCCCGAGGAAGCGCCCGTCACCAGAACGTGCTTGTCCCCGGGCGGGAGGGACTTCGCCGATCGGTAGGTCATGGTCGCTCCTTCGGTTCGGGCCGGCCGGGCGTGACGGCGGGGTAGGTGAGGGCGCTCTCCAGGGTGCGGACCAGCCGTCGCTTCGGCAGGAACTTGAAGTAGGCGTCCCGGACCGGCCTGCGGACGGGGTTCTCGGACTGTTCGAAGGTGCTGATGGCGCGGGATGCGGCGACCAGGGCGCGGGTGCGCTCACGGCGGTCGTCCTCGTAGCGGCGCAGCGCCGCCGGCAGATCGGTGGCACCGGCCAGCCTGCGGCCGAGTACGACGGCGTCCTCGATGGCCATGCACGAGCCCTGGCCCAGGCTGGTGAGCATCGGGTGCGCGGCGTCGCCGAGGAGCGTGACGGGGCCCTCGCCCCAGCGCTCCAGGAAGACCCGGTCCCGGGAGGGCACGGCGAGGATGTCCTCCTCGGGGGTGACCCGGACGGCTTCCTGGACGACGTCGGCCCACCCCGCGTAGGCCCGCTGCACGTCGGCCTTGCAGCCCTTCCAGCCGTGGGACTCCTCGGTGGGCATGTTCTTGGTGCCCCACCAGTACAGGCGTCCGCCTCCCATGTCGACGAGGCCGAAACGGCTGCCGCTGCCCCAGTAGTGGGTGACGGACCCGGGTGCGAAGTGGGGGTGGGAGAAGGGGACGACGGCCAGCCAGCAGATGTATCCGCTGTCCATGGACTCCTCGATGCCGGTCAGCTGGCGGCGGACCACCGAGTTGAAGCCGTCGGCGCCGATGAGGACGTCCCCGCGCGCATCGGTGCCGTCCGCGAAGCGGACGCGTACGCCTCCGCCGGCCTCGCTCTCGTATCCGGTGGCCTGAGCACCGAGGGTGATCGGGATGCCCGACGCGGCGTCGAGCAGGGCCTGCTGGAGGTCGGAGCGGGTGATCAGCACACTGGGTACGCCCAGTCTGCCGATGATCTCCGGGAACGGGAACTCGCGGATGAGGCGGCCCCTGGCGGTGCGGACGTGGTACGACTCCAGCACGCTGCCGCGCTTGGCCAGGTCGATGCCGAGGCCGAGCGAGTCCAGGGCGGCGATGGCGTTGCTCATCACGGAGAGCCCTGATCCGGCGGCCCGCAGTTCGCCCGCGCGCTCGTGGACCTCGACGTCGAGGCCCGCCGCGCGCAGCGCGACGGCCGCGGTGAGCCCGCCGATCCCGGCGCCGATGACGAGGGCCTTGCGCCGCGGGCCCCCGCCGGATCCGCCCGATGTCCGATGGTCGGTTCGCAGTGTTGTCATCTCAGTGCCCGATCAGTTCGTCGACGGTCCTGACCATGTGGCCGATGTGCGGCTCCTCCATGATGGTCAGGTGGTCTACGGGGACGAGGACGACGTCGAGCTTGCCGCTCGTGCGCTCCCGCCACCCGTTGGACGGGTCCTTGTGCATGCTGTCGATCGCGGTGTGCATGGTGTCGAGGACCGCGGGCAGCGGCTCGGTGGCCCGGATGAGCACCATGTCCTGCTCGACCGGATCGGGGCGGTAGTCGAACGCCGCCCGCCAGTTCGCCTCGTACACCCGGAACAGCCTCCGCACGATCGTGCCGGTACTGCCGCCAGGGAGCACACCTTCGTCGATGGCGAGTTGAGCGATGAAGTCGAACTTCTCCTCCAGCGTGGTCAGTTCGACAGGGATCAGCTCCATGGGCGAGTCCCCGCCCCGCTGGAGCCACAGCAGCTCCCAGAAGAACCAGCCGAGCAGCGCGTCGTCGTCAGTGGTGAGCCGGCGGCCCGGGTTGAGCGCCGTCGTGTCCAGCAGGACCAGGCGCTGGAGCCGCTCCCCTGCCGCCCGCAGCTGGCGGGCGATCTCGAAGGCCACGAACCCGCCGAAGGACCAGCCGCCGATGGTGTAGGGGCCGGTGGACTGGACGCGCCGGATGGACTCGATGTAGCGGGCGGCGATCTCCTCGACCGTACGGAGCGGTTCGGTGCCGGCGTCGACACCGGCCGCCTGGAGCGCGTAGAACGGCTGGTCGTCCGGGAGATGGGCGGCGTACCGGAGATAGCAGAGCACGTTGCCGCCCATGGGGTGGACGAAGAACATCGGCCGCTTGGTGCCGTTCTCGCGAATCGGGACAAGCGGATCGAACACACCCTCGGCCCCGCCGGAGCGCAGCCTGGCGGCGAGGGACGCGACGGTCGGCGCGGCGACGAACTCCGACATGGGGACGTTGATGCCGTAGCGCTGCTCGATCACGACCACCAGCCGCATCGCGGTGAGCGAGGTGCCGCCCAGGTCGAAGAAGTTCTGGTGGACTCCGAGTTCGGACAGCTGGAGGTGGTCGCGGACGATGTCGGCGAGTGTGTGTTCGTAGGCGTCGCGCGGCGGTGTGACGTCGTGCGCCGTGCTCGCGGCGAGCGGAACCCGCCTCAGCGCCGCGTCGTCCCGCTTCCCGCTCGGGGTGAGGGGCAGGGCACCCACGACCTGGTAGTACGAGGGCACCATGTACTCGGGCAGCACCGTGCGCAGTTGCTTATCCAGCAGGTCCCGCCCGGCGTCGGAGAACCACCCGACCAGGAAGGCGGCCAGAAGCGACTCGTCGTCCCGGCGCCGGCGGGCGACGACGGCCGCTTCGGTCAGGCCCAAGTGGTCGCCGAGGAAGCCGGTGATCGCGAGCTCCACCTCCGAGGGCTCCACGCGGTAGCCGCGAATCTTGACCTGGGAGTCCGCCCGGCCCAGGCACACGATCTCACCCCCCGGGAGGGTGAAGCCGAGGTCACCGGTCCGGTAGAGCCGCTCGCCGGGAGCCCCGAAGGGGTGCGGCAGGAAGCGCTCCTCGGTCAGTTCGGGCAGTCCCACATAGCCGTCGGCCAGGCAGGATCCGGCGAGGTGGATCTCGCCCTTCACGCCGGCGGGCATCGGTCGCAGCCGGGCGTCCAGGACCAGGGCCCGGCTCCCGTCGATGGCGGTGCCGATGGGAGGCATCGCCGGGAAGGCGGCGGGATCACCCGTCATGGTGTGACTGGTGACGACGTGCGACTCGGTAGGCCCGTACTGGTTCTCCAGGATGATCCCGGGCACCTCGGCGCACAGCCGGCGGATCTCGTCGGTGACCCGCAGCTGCTCCCCGGAGGAGAGCAGCGCCTTGAGATGGTGTGGTACCAGGCTCAGTGCCTGGGAGGTCTCGGCGAGCTGCTGGAGCGCCACGTAGGGCAGGCACACCCGTTGGACGCGCTCCTCGTCGAGCAGCCGCAGCAGGGCCGGCATGTCGCGGCGCTGCTCCTCGGCCAGGACGACCAGGGTGCCGCCGCCGCAGAGCGTGGAGAAGATCTCCTGGAAGGAGACGTCGAAGCTCATCGGCGCGTACTGCGCGGTGACGCCTCCCACGACGCCGCTGGGGATGCTGTTCTGCCAGGCGATCAGGCGGCCGAGCGTCCGGTGGGACTGGACGACTCCCTTGGGCCGGCCCGTGGATCCGGAGGTGAAGAGGATGTACGCCGTGTCCTCCGGCGCGATCCGGCGCGGCTCCGCCGAGGCGTCGTCGCCTTCGTCGGGCCCGGCGGCGAGCAGTTCGGCGGCGGGGACCAGGGGCGAGACGCTCCCGAGGCCCTCCGGCTGCTCGGCGCCGGTGATGATCCGGAAGGGATGGGCCTGCGCCACCATGTCCAGGAGCCGCTCGACCGGATAGGCGAGGTCCAGCGGTACGGTCGCGGCGCCCGCCTTCATCACACCGAGGATCACGGTGACGGTCTCCGGTGAGCGGTTCATGGCGATGCCGATCCGGTCGCCGGGCCGGGCGCCGAGGGCGATCAGCCGGCGCGCCACCCGGTCGGAGACCTCGCCGAGTTCGGCGTAGGTGAGGCTCTCCCGGCCGTGGGCCACGGCCCTCGCGCCCGGGGTGCGCAGCGTCTGCTCCCGTACGGCGGCGACCACGTCCATGAACGGCTCGGCCGCGGTGCGTCCGGGTGCGGGAGCGGCGGCCGGCAGCTCCAGCAGTCCGGGATCGGCCGGTTCGTCGGGGTGGCGGACCAGGTGCGCCAGGACGGCGGTGAAGCCTTCGGCGTACAGGTCGGCCTGGGCCGGGGTGAAGGTGCGTCCGTGGCAGTCGATCCGGAGCTGGATCCGGCCGTCGACCGGGTCGGTCATGGCGTTGACCAGAAGCTGGAAGTTGGTCTCCTCCCAGGTCCGAAAGGAGTGCATGGCGACGCCGGGCAGCGCGAACACCTCGGTCAGCTGCCGGAAGTGGATGTAGTTGAAGGCCGTCTCCAGGACGGTGACGCCGAGGTCCTCCTGGACGGCGCTGAGCGGGTAGCGGCGGTGGGGGTAGGTGACCCGTTCCTGGCGGAGCGCCTCCTCGACCACGTCGGCCCAGGTGGGCTGGGCGGTGTCGACGCGGACCGGGAGGGTGTTGAGGAACAGGCCGGCGGTGCGCTCGGCATCCTCGTACTCGGGACGTCCGTGGGTGACCAGGCCGGTGGTGACGTCCTCGGTGCCGGAGTACAGGCGGAGCGCGAGGACGTGCGTCGCGAACAGTACGGACTTCATGGTCAGCTGGCGGCCGGCGGCGAAGGCGCGCGCGTCGGCGGTGAGTTCGTCCGGCAGGTCGACGACGCGGGTGATCAGGTCGTCCGGGCCGGGCGCCTCGTGCTGCCGGAAGGATTCCAGGCGGAGCAGTTCGGCGTCCTTGAGGTAGCCGGTCCAGAACTCCTTGCTCGGCCCTGACTCCAGCGCGTTGCGCTCGGCGAGCACGTGGTGGGCGGCCGAGGGCAGCTCCCGTACGGGGACGGCCGGGATGTCCAGGCCCAGGCTGTGGAGGTAGTCCTGGAGCAGCTCCCGCACCAGGTTGGCGACGCTGCCGCCGTCGAGGATCGCGTGGTGGAAGCTCAGCACCAGCTCCACGGTCTCCGGCCGCACGTGCACCCGGAAGTGGTAGAGGGGTGCCTGCTCCATGTCGTAGCGCCAGTAGCGGCGTTCGTCGACATGGGCGCCGATCTCCGCTTCCGCCTCCGCCTCGTCGTGGTCGCGGAGGTCGACGATGCGCAGACCGTGCGCAGCCGTGCGGTCCACGATCTGCAACGGTTCGGAGAAGCCTCCGAGGTCGAAGGCGGAGCGCAGGACGGGATGCCGGGCGACCAGGCGCGCGAACGCCTGCTCAAACCTTTCCGCATCCCATCCGAAGGTGAAGCTGTACCGGAAGACGTCGTGGTAGACGGCGGAGTCCTCCTGGGCCCGGCTGTGATAGATCAGGCCGAGCTGGAGGCGGGTGAGCGGATAGGCGTCCTCCCGGCCCGCCAGGCGGGCCCGGTCCACCCCGGAGACCAGCTCGAACGGCTCCAGCCGCCGGGACCCACCGGCCGCTCCGGTGGTGGCGCGTTCGGCCAGCGCCGCCACCGTGGGGTGGCTCACCACATCGTCGAGCGTGAAGTGAATGCCCTGCTTCTCGGCCAGCGCGCGCACCCGGAGCACGGTGATGGAGTCGCCGCCGAGCGCGAAGTAGTCCTCGTCGATACCGACGGCGTCCCGGCCGAGCACGTCGGCCCAGATCGCGGCGATCGTCTCCTCGACGGGATTGCGCGCGGTGGCCGGGGCGCTCTCGGGCGCGGTCACCGGTGCGGGCAGGGCGCGCCGGTCGGCCTTGCCGTTGGGTGTCAGCGGCACCCGGTCGATCCGTACGAAGTGGGCGGGCACCATGAAGGCGGGCAGGACGGCACGGAGTTCGGCGTCCAGCCGTCGTACGTCCAGCTCCGCGTCGGAGACGTAGTAGGCGACGAGGTAGGTACCGCGCGCGGTGGAGTGGTGGTCCACGACCAGGGCGGTGCGCACCCCGGCCACCTGGGCGAGCTGGTTCTGCACCTCGCCCAGCTCCACCCGGTTGCCGCGGATCTTCACTTGCCCGTCGATCCGGCCGAGGTACTCCACGGTGCCGTCCGCCAGCCACCGGGCCAGGTCGCCGGTGCGATAGACGCGGCCTCCGGGTGCGAACGGGTCGTCGGTGAACTTCTCCGCGGTCAGCTCGGGGCGGTCCAGATAGCCTCGGGCCACCTGGACACCGCCGATGCAGAGTTCGCCGGGTACGCCGCCGGGCTGGAGGTTTCCGTGCGCGTCCAGCACGTACAGCTGGGTGTTGTCGACGGGGCGGCCGATGGGCACCCGGGTCACGGAGGCCTCGGGGCCGGCGGGGCAGTCGTGGAAGGACACGTCGACGGTGGCCTCGGTCGGCCCGTACAGGTTCACCAGCAGCGGCGGCCGCCCCGCCCCGTCGAAGACTCGGTTGAACTGCTCGACGAGTGCGGCGGGCAGTGCCTCTCCGCTGCAGAAGACCCGGCGCAGCGAAGCCGCTTCCTGGCGCAGGTCGGGGCGGACCTCCAGCAGGTCCAGGAACGGCCCGAGCATGGAGGGAACGAAGTGCGCGGTGGTGACCCTGTGCCGGGCCAGGGCGTCGAGGATGGTGCGCGGGTCCTTCTGGCCCTCCGGCGGCAGCAGCGACAGGCTCGCGCCCTCGACGGCCCACCAGAACAGCTCCCACACCGAGACGTCGAACGAGATGGGCGTCTTCTGCAGCAGTACGTCGTCGTCGCCGATCGGGTAGCGGTTCTGCATCCAGGCCAGCCGGTTGACGACCGAGTGGTGCTCGACCATGACGCCCTTGGGCCTGCCGGTGGAGCCCGAGGTGTAGATGACGTAGGCGAGGCCGCGCGCGTCCGTGACGGGTTCCGGCGGCGTGCCCGGGCCGTCGGCCAGTTCGCCGGCGCCGATCACCACGACGCCGTCCTCGGCCGGCGGAGGCGGCGAGCCCGCGTCCACGAGCACCGCGCGAGCGCCGCTGTCGCGGAGCAGCAGGGCGATGCGCTCGGCGGGGTAGCCGGGGTCCACCGGCACGTAGGCGCCGCCTGCCTTGAGCACTCCCAGCAGGACGGCCAGCAGCTGAGGGCTGCGCTCCATCATCACGGCGACCCGGTCCTCGGCGCCGATGCCCCGGGCCCGCAGTCCGTGCGCCACCCGGTTCGCGAGGGTGTCCAGCGCACGGTAGGTGAGGGGTGCGGAGCCGTCCGAGGGCCGGACGGCGATCCGGTCGGGTGTCCGTGCGGCCTGCTCGGCAATCAGGTCGTGCAGCGTGCGGTCCCGGGCGTGGGCGACGACGGGGCCGCGGCTCTGCTCCAGGAGCCTGCGCCGCTCGTCCTCGGTCGTCAGCGGCAGCTCTTCCGCCGGGCGCTCCGGTTCGGCGACGCCGCTCTCCAGCAGGGTGAGCAGATGCCCGGCGACGGCGTCGAGCGGGAAGTCGTCATCGAAGACGTCGGGGGCGCCGTCGAGGTCGATGTGCAGGTCCCCGTCGTCACCGGAGACGTTGACCATGACGGACAGCGCGTCCTGGACGTGCACCGGGGCGAGTACGGCAGCGTGGACCCGGCCGTCCGGGCGCGGGTGGCGCATGTAGGAGAGCGTGACGTCGAAGAGCTTGCGGGAACCGTCCCCGTCGGCCGGGAGATCGCGCAGTACGTCGCCGAGGGCGAGCCGCTCGTGGCCGCGTACGGCGTCGGCACCGGCCCGGACGCGTCGCGCGAGATGGTGCAGGGTGGCGCCGGGGCGCGGGGCGACCCGTACCGGCAGGCTGTTCGCGCGCTGTCCGACGGCGGTGAGCTCGGCGTCGGTGGCCCGGTTGCGGAAGGGGATGCCTAGGACGACCTCCTCGGTGCGGTGGATCCGCGCCAGATACGTGCCGAGGGCCGCGGAGAGGAAGGCGAAGGGGGAGCTGCCCTGCCGGCGGATGCGGGTGGCCAGCTCGGCGTCCAGGGTGAAGGAGTGGCGGACCCGGGGCCGTTCGGCGTCGGCCGGCCGCAGAGGGTTCCGCGTGAACAGAGCGGGGGCGACGCCCTCCAGTGCGGTGCGGTGGAAGGAACGGTCGCGTTCGTAGGCGGTGGACCTGCGGTAGGCGACGTCCGCCTCGGCGAGGCGGCGGAAGGACGGCGGTCGCGGTGCGCCGCCGGTGGAAGCGCCGGGGTCGTTCCCGGCGGCCTGGACGCGGTCGTACTCCGCCCACATCTGGAGGCTGACCTGGTTGAGCGCCCAGGCGTCGGCTATGAGGTGATGGGCCTTGAGATGCAGCCGCGCGGGTCCGTGACCGGTCGTTAATATCGCGACCGCGAACATCCGTGAGCGACGCAGGACGAACGGCCGGGCCAGCGAGCGGGCCTGCCAGGCGGCGCGTGCCGCGGCCGGGTCGCTCGCGCCGGAGAAGTCGACGACCGCCACCGGGGCCGCGCCGTCCTCCTCCTCGTCGTCGGTGCCGTCGTGGAACCACTGGACGGGTATGCCGTCCTGTTCGTCGAAGCGCAGGGAGAAGGCGTCGTTGCGTGTGAGGACCCGCTCCAGGCACCCTCTCAGGATTTCGGTGTCCACCTCGGTACCGATCTCCTCCTCGAATACGACGTTGAACTGTGGGTCCGGATATCCGATGGAATCGGACACCCAGATGTCCCGTTGGAATGAAGTAAGCGCAAAGCCATGATCAGGGGTCACCGCTACACCTTCCACAGGAATTCCGGCCGACTCATTTCGGCCGCCATCGAAGCCCGGAACCGTCCGCGCTCCATCGAGCACCCTACTGACCGATCTGGTTAACATGACTACCCGTTCGAGCAGTTTGTTGAAAACGTCACACAGTTTTCATCGAGAGGCAGCAAGATGTACGGGAGACCACTTATGATCTCGGCATGGACATTGACGCAGGCTTGATACTCGACCCATTGAAAGTCGGTGAAGGACCAGGTCTTCTCCTTGCACACGGTGCGGGGAGTGACATTCAGGACAGTTATGGGCCGGTGATCGAGCGGCTCTCCGCAGTCACGACCGTGGTCGGCCCCGATTTCCCCGGGTCCGGAAACTGCCCCTTACCGCAAGGCCCGCTCACACTGGACGGCACAGCGGATTATCTTGTGGCAAGCGCCGTGCACGCAGGCATCGAATCCTTCGCCATATCCGGATTCTCCATGGGGACGGCCGTGGCCGTCCGAGCAGCCACCCGTCATCGCGAACGGGTGACCGGACTCATCCTGTCATCGGGTTTCGCCTATCCGAATTCCCGGCTGCGCCTCGTCATCGACACCTGGCGTGCGCTCGCCCGTGACACCGGAAATCCCAGGACCCTCGCGTCCTATCTCTCTCTCGTCGTCGGCGGCCCGCGGTGGCTCGACGGACGCACCCCGGAGGAAGTCGAGGAGCAGCTGGCCCTGTTCTCCGCAGGAATGCCGGCCGGAGCCGACGCGCAGCTGGCGATGTTCGACCACATCGATGTGCGGGAAGATCTCCGCTCGATCAGCGCTCCCACCCTCGTGATCTCCCCCCTGGCCGACCTGATCACCACTCCTCTTCACTCACGCGAACTCGCCGACGGCATCCCGCACGCCGAGCTGGTCACGCTGGACTGCGGCCACGCCATCGCCGCGGAACGCCCGGAGGCGTGGGCCGACGCGATGACCACGTTCCTCGCCACCCTGCCGCGCACCGGGGAGCCGGCCAGCCGGCCGTAACCCGGACCGGACAGCCGCGCCACATCACCGGGCCGGACCTGTCCGCGCCCGCGCCGGTGCCCGGGGGACGCTCCCCCGGGCACCGTTCGCGTGACAGAGGTACGGTGACTGCCCGTACGCCCGGGCGGTCAGGCTCCGACGGCCGGCGTGGGAGACCGGCCGACCGTCGTGGTCACCAGCGCGCCCACCGCGAGCGCTCCACCCACCCACATCACCGCCGTGATGCCGATGCCGTCCGCCGCGAGCCCGCCAATCAGCGCGCCCAGCGCGATGGCTCCGTTGAACACCCCGACGAACAGCGAGGATGCCGCCTCGCGGGCGTTCGGCGAGGCGAGCAGGATCCAGGTCTGCGTACTGACCGAGACACCTCCGTAGCTCAGGCCCCAGACCACCATCAGCACGGCGGCGAGAGCCACCGACCCGCCCAGCAACGGCAGCGCGATCACGGTGGCCGCCATCACCGCGCTGATCACCAGCAACGTTTTGCGCGGCGAGCGAGCCGCCCCGGCCCCGGCCAGAAAGTTCCCGGCCACACCGGCGACCCCGTACACCAGGAGCAGCGTGCCGATCATTCCCGCGCCGACGCCGGAGACGTCCTCCAGCACCGGCCTGATGTAGGTGTACGCGGCGAAGTGGCCGGTCACCACGAAGCCGACGACGATGAGGCCCGTACGCACCTGGGCATTGCCGAACAGTCCCATCACACCGCCGAGCGGAATCGCGCGCTCCGCGGGCAGCCGGGGCAGCAGGACCGCCGCCGCCACCAGGACCACCAGTCCGAGCCCGGCGGCCGCGAGGAACGCGGACCGCCAGCCGGCCGCCGCTCCCAGGTACGTGCCGGCCGGAACGCCCAGTACGGACGCCACAGCGATGCCGCTGAAGACCAGCGAGGTGGCGGGGCCGACCGATTTCGCCGGCACCAGCCGCACGGCGAGGCCGGCCGCGATGGCCCAGACGCCGCCCATGCCGATGCCGACCAGGACGCGGGCCACGACCATGATCCCGAAGTTCGGAGCCCAGGCCGCGCCCAGGTTGCCGATCACCAGCACGGCAACCAGCGCACAGAGCGCCATCCGGCGGTCGGTCCTGCCAAGCATCGAGACGAGCACCGGGGACGAGACCGCCGCGACCAGGCCGGTGATCGTCAGCGTGAGGCCCGCCACCCCTTCGGAGACCCTCAGCGACTCACCCATCGGGGTCAGCAGCCCGACGGGCAGCATTTCGGACGTGACCACCGTGAACGTGCCCAGCGCCAGGGCCACCACGCCCAGCCAGCCACTGAGCGGCGACCTCTGTCGGGCGGGTGGTGTGCCTGTGGATTCCTCAACCTGCGTCATGCGTCCAGCCAACAGACCGCGCGGTGAGGGAACAACGGCCAACCTCTCATCCTTCTATGAGTGGAGCTCATCGATGGACCGGCCGTCCGCGCCACCGGTGCCGCGATAAGGGAGAAACCGCTGTGAGCAGTCTGGACGCCCGCGAGTTGGAGGCCTTTCTCGCGCTGGCCGACGAACTTCACTTCGGACGGGCGGGAGAACGCCTGTACGTCTCGCAGAGCCGGATCAGCCAGCTGCTGCGGTCCCTGGAGAGCAAGATCGGTGCCCGGCTCGTCGAGCGCACCAGCCGCCGCGTCCGGCTCACGCCGCTCGGCGAGCAGTTCCTGGCGGGGCTGCGCCCGGCCTTCGACTCCATCGTGAAGACGATCGACGAGGCCCGGGACGTGGCGCGCGGGGTCGGCGGGCTGCTCCGCATCGGCTTCCAGGGCACGGCCAACGACCAGGTGATGAACGCCATCGCACTCTTCCAGAGCCGGTATCCGGAGTGTGCCACGGAGATCGTGGAGATCCCGTTCTCCGATCCCTTCGGCCCGGTGCACCGGCGGGAGGTCGACACGGCGGTGGTGCTGATGCCGGTCCAGGAGAGCGAGTTGGTGCTGGGCCAGGTCTTCTCCAAGCAGCCGCAGTCCCTGGCCGTGTCCACCCGGCACCCCTTCGCGAAGCGCGACGCCCTCGGCGCCGAGGACCTTGCAGCCTGTTCGCTCATCGGCGTCCACGGCGCGGCCCCGGAGTACTGGCGCCGCGCCCAGGCCCCGGCCGTCACTCCCGGGGGCCGCCCCATCCCCACCGGCCCCTCGGTAGGCACCCTCCAGGAGGGCCTGGCGCTGGTACAGGCGGACCGAGGCGCGATGCTGCTGTGTCACCCCACCGCCGACTACTACGGCCGCCGCGCGGTCACCTTCGTTCCCCTCACCGGCCTCCAGGACTCCTTTCTCGCCCTCGTGTGGCACCGCAACTACGAGACCGCCCGCACCCGCGCCTTCTCCCAGGCCCTCGCGGCCGTCGCCGACGCCGCCGAGTGAGCGGCCCGGCGGGGACCCGGCACACGGTCGCCCGGTGCGGAATCCGGATGGCCGTACCCGACGAACCCACAGACGCGTAGCCAACTTCTGTCCGCCCAGGGGGCGTTCAGGCATGTTGCGGCGGCAGGCCGAACGCACTCCGCGTTCCCGGCATCGACAGGCCGGGCAACACGGTGGACGTCCACACGCCGCAGCATCGATGATCTAGCTTGACTCTGTCGGGGATCTTGGAGGTTCCCGGTGCGACAGCACGATCGACGGGCATGCGCGCGTGGTTCCTCCGATCGATGCGGCTGTCGAGCGACGGTGTGCTGAACCGAGCGATCTGGTGCACGGAGAGACGCTACACCTGATCGAAAACGGCGGCCCTGAGATCACGACCCACGGCCAGGACGGTCCGCGCACCAAAGTGGAGGGCGCCCAACGCACACAGAACTTGGACCAGCATGACGGCCAGCATCTGTCCGCCGAGCCGGATGATCACCTCCGTATCGCCCCGTACCACGCCTGTGTCAATGACTACGGCATTGAGCGCAGGGAACCATAGCAGGGCGACATTCTGAGCGAGGGACTGCTGCACGGATGGGTGACACCTGACCTGGCTTGCTGAGAGGCGGCCTGGAAGGATGTCGCAGTGCCCAAGCCGTGTCCCAAGGAGTTTCGCGACGACGTCGTGCGGATCGCGCGTGATCGCGAGCCCGGCGTCACGCTGGAACAGATCGCCGCCGACTTCGGCGTCCACCCGATCATGTTGTCGAAGTGGCTGCGCCGAGCCGACACCGACGAGGGCGCCAGGCCCGCAACGGCGTCGGGTGAGTCCGTCGAGCTGCGCCAGGCCCGCAAGCGCATCCGGCTCCTGGAGCAGGAGAACGAGGTGCTGCGCAGGGCCGCGGCGTATCTGTCGCAGGCGAACCTGCCGTCAAAATGATGTACCCGCTCGTCCGCGAGCTGGCCGCCGCCGCTGCCCCTCACCGGGTGCCGGTCGCGGTGACGTGCCGGGTACTCAATCTGGCCCGCCGGCCCTACTACCGATGGCTGGTCTCGCCGGTCACCGACACCGAACTCGCCGAGGCATACCGGGCGAACGCCCTGTTCGAAGGACCAGGTCATCATCCACGGCGCATTGAGGGACATCGAGGTTGAGGTCGTCCGCCGCAACCCTGACGACCGGGACAAAGGGTTCGTCCCGCAGCCGAAAAGGTGGGTAGTCGAACAGGTCAACGGCACGCTGATGTTGCACCGGCGCCTGGCCCGCGAATACGACCACCGCCCCGACACCTCCGCCTCACGCGTCTACTGGGCGTCGATTGCGAACATGACCCGCCGCCTCACCACGCCGAGTCCGTCCTGGCGCGACACCATCGAGCTGGCCGCGTGAACATCACCGAGCTCCTGGCGGGCCTCCAGGCCGAGCACGACCAGACCGCGGACCGTGCCGGTGAACTCCGTGGACAGATCGAGCAGTTGACCGCCGCCTCGGCCGAGACCGAAGCGCGACTCGCGGACCTTGCCACCACGCGGAAGGTCATCACCGAACTCGCACCGGCCCAAGAGGACTCCGAACCGGCAGGGTCGACCACCGCCTACCAGGCCATCGTGAACGCCTTCATTCAGCACCCCAGCCAGGCATTCAGAGCCCGTGAGCTGCACGAACTCCTCGGCATGCCAACCGACGAGGCGACCGTCAACATCACCCGGAGCCGCCTCGGACGTCTTGTCCGCCAAGGGTTCCTCATCCAACCTGGGCGAGGAAGCTACCAGAAACGGACTTAACGTCCACTCAGTCGGATACGCGGTCACCAAGCCTGTCCGCCACACGATCCGAGCCATACCCGACCGTCTCTGGCATCCCGCCCTGGACCAGGACGGCTCGCTCCGTGCCAACGCCGAGGCCGCCGAACTGACCGGCATGGCCGAGCTGACCTGCTATCCGGCCGGCACACGCATCATCGTGCGCCGCGAGCGGCCGCACCCCGGCGCCCAGCAGTCCCTGTTCGATCAGGACGAGGGCCTGCGCCACCAGGTGTTCCTCGCCGACACCCCGTACTCCGGAGGCGGCTCCGCCCAGTTCCTGGAGACCCGCCACCGCGGACACGCCACCGTCGAAGACCACATCCGGTGCGGCAAGACCACCGGATTCGGCCGCTTCCCCTCCCGCCACTTCACCATCAACGCGGCCTGGCTCGAACTCAGCCTCGCGACGATCGACCTGCCGGCCTGGATGCTGTTGGACGGGGAACTGGCGGCTGCCATGAGCCGGAGAAACTCCGCTACCGGATCCTGCACGTCGCCGCCCGCCTCACCCACGGCGGCCGACGCCTCCGCTTGCGGATATCGGCGACCTGGCCCTGGAGACACGAATCGGCCACGGCCTTCCACCGCCTCGCCGCACTATCCCGACCCGCCGGCTGACCAACACCCGCTGACCGCCCACGACCCGAAAGACCCGGAGAACCCGACCACCGCGCCGGGACTCCGCCGTGCACAAGCACCGAAATCGCGTCGACCACCCAACAGCTGCTGATCAGCGACGCCGCCTCAGCTCAACCGAAACGGCGAGGTTGACGGGCTCGGTGCTCGCGTTCCGGGCCGGTCGGCACGCGCCATCGCGACCGCCTGGTCAGCGCGCACGGCGCGCGCGACGCACGACGCGGGGCTTGGAGTAGGCCGAGGGCGCAGGGGGCGGTGCCAGGAGCTGTTGTCCCAACTCTCCAGCGCCTCAGCAGCCGCGTACGCCGACCGCCTGCCCCCTTGAGTACCTCCACCCGGAAAACCAGGCGTCCCGACACGTCTGCGACAGAACCGACGAAAATGCTCGCGGACCCAACGTCGGCGCGCGCCGACGTTGGGTCCGCGAGCCGAACCGCCTTGTCATGGTTCCGGTCCGGGCCCGGGATCACCGGGGTGTGGCCAGTGTCAGGAGATGGAGAAGACCGATGCCCACTTCTGGCTGGCCGAGGTGGCGGATGCGGTGTTGGCGGTGACGGCCTGGCCCGCGGTGGCGGTGCCGGCCAGGACGTAGCCGGTGGCGGGGTTGGTCAGGGTGTAGGTGCCGACCGCGTTCTGTGTCACCTGCCAGCGCTGGTTGGCGGCACCGAGGCTGACTGCCTGCAGGGAGATCTGGCCGCCGGCGGTGGCCGGTGCGGTCAGGTAGAGCGGGATGGGGCAGCTGTCGTAGACCCGGACGGTGCCGTCGCCGTTGGCGGTGAACTTCCAGCGCTGGGAAGCCCGGGTGGTGTCCAGGGTGGCGAACTGGGCCACCGCGGAGATGGCAACGCTGCAGCCCGTTCCTCGCTGGAGGGCGACGCCACCGCCGTTGCTGAGCGCGTGGTAGGCGTTGTCGCCGACGATGGTGGGGCCGTAGTTGATGGCGTGCGTGTCCAGGGCGGTCAGCGCGGCGCCGGTGGTGGACAGGGGCGGGACGGCCGTCGGGCGGACGTTCTTGAACCAGTCGGCGAAGGTGGAGGGTGTGTTCGCGGCCAGGGTGGTGATGCTGCGGTTCCAGCTGCCGTCCACCTGGTTCCACAGGTGGAGCAGCGAGGCGGCCACGTTGCCCTGTACATGGTCGCCGGTCTGCCAGCCCGCGGAGTGGGTGAACGAGGTGGAGTCGCCGTTCGGGAACACGTAGCGGTTGTCGCCCAGGAGGTAGGCGGCCACCGCGTCGCCGAAGCCCTCGGTCCAGGCGCAGGTGGCGGACGACACCAACTCTATGTAGTGCGGGTTGCAGTTGGTGATGATGGGCCACGTGCTGTTGTAGAGCCGGTGCTGGAAGAAGTGGCCCGCCTCGTGCAGCACGGTGTGCTCGGAGTCCGGGTCGCCCTCGGCCAGGTAGACGTTGTTCGCCAGGTCGTAGTAGGGGCCGCTGTTGGACCCGGTCTGCCAGCGCAGCGTCAGCGTGGTGCAGGTAGCGGCGTTCGTCTCGGCGGTCGTCCAGCACGGTGTGGTCGAGTTGGCGCGTTGCGACCAGAGCAGGTTGACGGTGTCGAAGGCGTGCCAGGCCCGGTCCGAAACGGTCGGATTGACGGCACCGAGAGCGACGTTCGCCGATACGTTCGACAGTGTCGGAGTGTCGAAAGTGTAGACCGTTCCGCTGGAGTTGGCGACCCGCCACACCTGGTTGCTGCGGGTGGCGAAACGCACGAACAGGTGGTCCATCGCCGTGGTGCTGATCGGGGTGTAGCAGAGGTTGAACGAGCCGTCGGCCGCACCGGTCAGCTGCGTGCCGGTGTTCAGCTTGTGGTCGGTCTCGGTCGCCAGCTCCCGGCCCCAGAGCTCGACCGACGCGTTACGGGCGCCCCGGGTCAGAGTCGGCTTCGAGGGGCCCGCCTCGGCGGACTGGTAGTCGAACTGCAGGGCGCCGCTCACGCAGATCGGCTGCGCGGCGGACGCGGTACCTGCCGACAGCGGCACGAGGGCACCGGCGGCGAGCAACGCCGGCACCAGCAGGCGCAGCAGGGCTGTGGGTCTGCCTAACATGGACGTCCTTCCAAAGGAGCGCCCAGGCCCGCCGACAGCAGACCTGGCGCGTGGGAAGACCGGGTGGAACCCGGCCCGTGAGACGCCGCCAGGTACGGGCGGTCTGAACCGAAGCCCATCGTCGGTTCCATGCCACGCCGCCGCCAGGGCGCACAGAAGCACAGCCAGCAGTCGTAAGGCTCATGTGAATACCCAGCGGGGGTTTTACGTCCACACTTGGCTGTCGTTTCGACCGCTCTGCGCCCCTCAGCCGCCGCACCACCTTCCTCCGGTCCTACCGCTGAGCTGCGAATGTCAGGCGGCGCATGGGAGGCGAAGTCGGCGTTGCGAGACGGCTGTTGGGTGCACGGAAGCTCGCGCGCCCCCCGCGTCGGCGGCGAACCGGTCCGCGCCGGGCGGGGATCGGTCAGCCAGCACTGGTTCAGCACGCCCCATGCCTCGTCGTGGTGGTTCGCGGACACGAGAGATGACAGATCGCCAGTTCTGGACCCCTCAGCGGTCACAGGACGGCCGTTGCCTGAGTTTGTGGCCCCGGCCGGCGCTGGTGGGGGCCGGCCGGGACCGTTGAGGTCAGGGGCAGGTGACCAGGATGATCGAGATGGCTGTGCAGGTCGCGGTCGCGCTGTCGTTGGCCGGGTTCGGGTCGGTGGGTGCGGATGCGGTCCGTACTCCGGTGACCGAAACGTGCCCCAGGGTCAGCAGGTGCAGGGGGATGCGGAACGTCTTGTTGACGCTGGTTCCGTCGGGGATGGCGCCGTAGGCGCAGGTGACGGTGTTGCCGGCGGTGGTGCAGCCGGTGGACAGGTTCGTCGGGGTGGTGCCGGTGGGGAGAGTCGCGGTCAGAGTGGCCGTGGCCACGGCGCTGGGACCGGTGTTGTGCGCGGTGAGGGTGTAGGTCAGGTACGGCACCAGGATGCCCAGGTGCGGCTGCGCGGTCAGGCTGACGTCGATGTCCGCGGGCGGGGTGAGGTAGGTGTACTGGTCGGCGGCGCTGGTGGGGCTGGTGCCCGAGTCGGTGGTGACCTGCACGTCGACCGTTCCTGCCGCTCCAGCCGGGGCGGTGGCGGTGCAGGTGGTCGCGGTGCAGGACACGGCGGTCGCGGGGTTGCCCGGGCCGAAGGTGACCGCGGTGGCAGCGGTCAGGTTCGTGCCGGTGACCGTGACCACGGTGCCGCCGGAGGTGGTCCCGGAGGTGGGGCTGAT
This sequence comes from Streptomyces sp. NPDC097107, assembly GCF_044762405.1. Classification (NCBI taxonomy): domain Bacteria; kingdom Bacillati; phylum Actinomycetota; class Actinomycetes; order Kitasatosporales; family Streptomycetaceae; genus Streptomyces; species Streptomyces sp. NPDC097107. Next base: position 764,506 of record NZ_JBIWEF010000001.1, read on the forward strand.
CGCGGTGACGACCGGGGCGGGCAGCGGGACCTGGCCGGTCGCGACGTGCCCGGGGAGTCTGCCGACGGTGATGGTGGCGGTGACGGTGTTCGTGGCCGTGTCGATCACCGAGGTGGTGTTGCTGCCGTAGTTGGCGACGTAGAGGTGGGCGCCGTCGGCGGTGATCGCGTTCCCGAACGGGGCGGTGCCGACGGTGACGGTGCTGGTGACGGTATTGGTGGCCGTGTCGACCACCGCCACCGTGCCCGAGGACTGTTGGGCGACGTACAGGTCGGTGCCGTCCGGGCTGACCACCGGCGCGGAGGCCGAGGAGATGCCGCTGATGGTGGCGGTCACCGTGTTCGTCGCCGTGCTGACCACAAAAACGCTGCTCGAGGACGCACTGGCGATGTAGGCACGGGCGCCGTCGGGCGAGACCGCGACCCTGTTGGGTGCGATGCCCGTCGTGATGCTGGCGGTGACCGTGTTGGTGGCGGTGGAGATCACCGAGGTTCTTCCGCCGGTCGAGTTCTCCGTGACATACAGCTGACTGCCGTCAGGGGTGACCGCGATGGCGAGGGGCGCCACGCCCACCGCGACGGTGGCGGTGACCGTGTCGGTGGCCGTGTCGATCACCGAGACCGAATTCCCGCCGCCGTTGGTCACATAGACCTGTGCGCCGTCCGGGGAGACCGCGATGCCATAGGGGAACGAGCCCACCGCGATGGTCGCGGTCACCGCCCTGGTCGCCGTGTCGATGACCGAGACCGAGTTTCCGCCGCTGTTGGCGACGTAGACACGGGTGCCGTCGGGCGAGAACACCAGGCCTTGGAGGCTGGAGCCGACCGGGATGGTGGCAGTCACCGTCCCGGACGCGTCGTCGATGACCGACACCGTGCCGGCATTCGTGTTGGACACGTAGGCGGTGGCCGTGCCCGTCGGGGCGGCCTGCGCCGGCGCCGCGGCGGTGGCCGTGCCGGTCGGCGCCGCCTGCGCCAAGTCGTCCAGGCCCACCAGCCCGGTCAGCGCCAGCGTCCCGCCGACGACCAGCGCCGTGAGGCGGCTGCCCCATCGGGACCGGGGCCGACAAGGCCGTGCAGGTGCAGAGATCAAGGCTCTTCCCCCTTCGGGTCCGCACCCTGGCGGCGGGAACCGGAGGACCCCGTGAACCGGCAGAGACGCGGTCGTGCAGGCGCGCCCGCACCAGCGGCACATCGCCACCGGCCGAGCCCGTCCCTGGCGCACCACCGCGGCAAGGTCCGGGCCGCGACAGCCAACGACCCGCACACGCCAGATGATCAGTACATGGCGAAGTCAGATAGATCATCCCATCGGCACAGCCGCACCGGAGGGGAAGCAATAGGCCTGTCCGAATCCGATCGGAACCTGGCCACGCTCAGGTGATCGGACTTCAGCTGGGACAAGCGGTTCACACCCATTCCGTGCTGGAGAGGCTGCACCGGGCCCTTCAGCGCCGGGACTTGTTCGCCTAGTTTCTCGTGATTCCGTCAGCGTTACTTGATCTTGTGTGGCGGGGGTCTCTTGGCGTGGAGCTCTCCCTGGAACAGGCCGCCGGGTTGCGGGAGTTGGCGAACAGTCGGGACGTACCCGCCGACATAGCGACGCGGGGCCGGATCGTGCTGTGGTCGAGCGAAGGCCGTCGACGCAAGGACATCGCCGCGCTGCTCGGCGTATCGCTGCCGACAGTGGACCGCTGGAAGCGGCGTTATGCCGAAGCCGGACTGGCCGGGCTGGAAGGCGACCGGCCCGGCGGAGCCCGGGAACAGGTGCCGGCACGGGTACGGGCCCGCGTGATCGCGCTGACCCGCATGACGCCGCCGGATGGCACGGGGCTTTCGCACTGGTCCACACGCGAGTTGGCGAAATATCTGAAGCGGACCGAGGGCATCTCCGTGTCCTGGCACTACATCGCGCGAATCTGGCGCGAGGAGCATCCCAAGCCGCACCGGAACGGAACCTTCAAGATCTCGAAGGACCCCGCGTTCGCGGAGAGGGTCGCCGACGTGATCGGGCTCTACCTTGCCCCACCTGGTGGCGCGGTGGTCCTCTCGATCGACGAGAAGACGCAGGTCCAGGCGCTGGACCGGACCCAGCCGGTGCTGCCGGTCGCCTTCGCGGCGAGCGAGAAGCGCACCGCCGACTACGTCCGGCACGGCACCACGAACCTGTTCGCCGCCCTGAACGTGACCACCGGCGAAGTGATCGGCGAGTGCCAGCCGACCCGGAACGGCAAGGACTTCCTGGCCTTCTTGAAGAAGGCCGTCAGACCGCACGCCCAGAAGGACATCCATGTCGTCCTGGACAACCTCTCGACGCACACCACCCCGGAGGTCAAGGAGTGGCCGGCCAAGAACTCGCACGTCCACTTTCATTTCACTCCCATCGGGTCCTCGTGGCTGAACCAGATCGAGATCTGGTTCGGAATCCTGACCCGGCAGTCCATCCGCCGCGGCACCTTCTCCAGCGTCAACGTCCTGATCAACCAGATCCGCGACTACATCAACTCCCGGAACGAAAACGCGAAACCGTTCACCTGGACCGCGACCGCCGGCGAGGTCCTCGCGAAGGTCGGACTCGTCGCAACCAACGTGAAGAAACTCGTCAATAACGACTCGAACTGACATGAGCAGGATCACGAGACACTAGTCCAGGACCTCCGGGAACTGCAGACTGCCCCGGTGCGAGGTCTCGACGATCACAACCAGCCACTGCGCGTTGCCGAATCGGGCGAGTGCGACAGCTCGATGACGTCGCCGACAGGAATGCACCCGGATCGCGTGGATAGCGCCGCGCGGACACGGATACGGTCACCGGGGAGGAGAACGAGCAAAGCCAGAGCCGAAGGCAGGGCGCGGCGATAATGAGATGGCCTGGTCAGGTTCTCGATTTCGAGAACGTCGGCTTCCGCGGAGACGAGGAGCTCCACGACGCGCAGCAGTTCGTCGCCCTCGTTCTCGGCCAACCTGCCGGTATAAACCATGGATTCGGATTCCGTGACGATCGCCATGGCATTTCCGGCGAGTACCTCCTCGCAGGACGATGCGTCCTCCGGGTCGAAACCCAGGAGACCACCACTGAGGTGATCGCAGGCGGCCCATCCCTCCTCCGCGCCGCCGTCGCTGCCGCGCAGGGAGTAGTACAGCTCTTCTGCGAAGTACCCGTCATGCCTGCGGTGGTAAAGCAGGACGAATCCGAGATCGCGCTCTGTCCAGACATCCGCGACGGTCGGTTCTGCGGTGCGGTAAGTGCCCGCGGTTGCCACCGGCGGGCCAGCTCCGAGGGCTTCCAAGGCGATCTCGGACAAGGGACGCCTCATGTATCCGCCTTCCATCAGTGAACCCGGCCGGTCACTTGGCCATACAGTTATCGGTCATGCTGGCGACGAATCCTCTCCAGCCGAAGACCACGACTGTTCCACCGGTCCATATGCGAGTCCCTGGCTTCACCTGGATGTTGTAGTGGACCGCCCACTGGAGCTTCAACGGCGTGTACCAGCTCTTCTTGCTCTGGAGCTTGACCATCTTGCCGCTTCGTCCCGGCTTGACACCCCAGGTCTCGGCCTGGGTGGCGTTCCTCGAAAGATAGCGGTTGGCGAAGCCGGTCACCTGGACGTTGATGTGGTAGCCCATGTAGCGGTAGCCGTTCTTCGCGACACCGCCTCCTCGCCGGCTCGTGACGATCCTCATGCCATAACCGTTCCTGATACGACGTGTGCCGCACTTCGGGAACATGCCGTCGGTGTCGGTGGCGTTGCATGGATCGGCGTTTGAGTGGTCGTAGGCGTGGCCGAACCACCGTGGACAGGGTCAGCTTGCATGAATCTGCCGCGAGCCGGGTCGTACAACCGGACGCCCATGAGCGCGAGGCCGGTCGGTGTCTCGGCGGAACGCTGCTGCGAGCCCAGCCAGCCGTACCGCGCGGCCGACTGCGGGTGTGTCCAGTAAACGGCTGACCCACTACAGAAACTGGATCAGCCGTTTACTGGACACACCCCCCTCCGTAACGAGCGCCCGTAGAGTGGGCCGGCCGTGAGCCGCTCTTGGACCAATAGTCGGTTCCGAGGGTCATCTTCGAAGCTCCCCGGTGACAGAGCGGGCTCTGTGTTGAGAGGCCGTCGCTGTTCATGGTGGCGACGTGCGAGGACGGATTCCCGGTGCCGGACTCACTGGGTGCGGAGCAGGGGAATTGGAACTGTCAGACGGCTGGCCGGGGTGCCAGGAACGCGAGCGCCCGCGGGACGAATCCGTCGTGGTGCTGGAAGATCCCGCCGTGTCCGGCGTCGGGGTAGAGAGGCTCGAGTTCGCCCTGGGGGAGCCGTGCAGCCAGGTCGACCGAGTTGACGCTCGGGACCATTCGGTCGCTCTCGCCGTTGGTCACCAGGACCGGTTGGTGGATGCGCGACAGGTCGGCCGGTGTCTGGAGGCCCCAGCGGTGGATGGCCTTCAGCTGGGCGCGGAATGATGAGAGCGAAATGGCCCTGTCGCGGTCGTCCGTGCGCTCTTTCAGCCGGTCCAGGAAGGCGTGGGCTGCCTGGCGGCCGCCCGCGGTGTCGGTGAAGAAGAGGTACTGCTTCGGGTCCTTGCGGGTCAGGACCGCCTTGATGGTGTCCTTGATGGTGAGGCGGGTGACCTTGTCAATGCCGGGTCCGCCGGCGGGGCCGGTGCCCGCGAGGATGAGTTTGCGTACGAGGTCGGGTTCTTCTGCCGCGATGACCTGGGCGATGAAGCCGCCCATGGACAGGCCGAGCAGGTCGACCTGGTCGAACCCGAGGGCCCGGATGAACAGCACGGTGTCGCGGGCCATCGCCTCGATCGTGTCGGGTGTGGAGCCGCCGGACGCGCCGACGCCGCGGTTGTCGAAGGTGATCACGCGCCGCCGGGCGGCCAATCCGTCGACGACGCGGGGGTCCCAGTTGTCGAGGACCGCGGACAGGTGGTTGAGCAGGATCAGTGGTACGCCTTCGTCCGGGCCGAGTTGCCGGTAGGCGAAGGTCACGCCGCGCACGGACACGGAGCGGTTCGGCGCGTTCTTGTACGAGAACGGGGTGGGTGTGGGGGAGCTGAACGATGCGCTCATGGCCGGGTCCTGGTGTGTGGTGGGGGACGAGGTCTGGGGGGCTTCTCGTTGTGACGGGCTGCCTCGGCGTCCGGCTGGGCTGTGCACGCGCTCACCTCATGGAGACGACGACTTTCCCAGCCTTCGCGCGCCCCTTCTCGACGTATTCCATGGCCTGGAGGGTTTCGTCGAACGAGAAGACTCGGTCGACGACGGGGCGGATCTTCCCAGCGTCGATGAGGGGGGTGAGTTCGAGCAGTTGGTCGCCGCTGGCCTTCATGAACAGGAACGTGTACGTCACGCCATGGCGCTTGGCGTTGCGACGGGTCTTGAAGCTCAGTGCGGTCATGGCCAGGCGGAGGATCGGGTTCGCGCCGAGCTCGCGGGCGAAGGCCGGGTCGGGTGGGCCCGCGACGCTGATGGCCATGCCGCCTGGCTTGAGTACGCGCAGGGATTTGGCGAGGTTCTCGCCTCCGAGGCTGTCGAGGACGACGTCGTAGTCGTGAAGGACCTCTGCGAAGTCCTGGGTTCGGTAGTCGACTACGACGTCGGCGCCGAGTTCCTTGGCCAGGTCGACCTTGGCGGTGCTCACGGTGGTGGCCACGTGCGCGCCCAGCGCCTTGGCCAGCTGGACAGCGATGGAGCCGAGTCCGCCCGCGCCCGCGTGGATGAGGACCTTCCGGCCCGGCCGCACACGTGCCCGCTCGACCAGCGCCTGCCATGCGGTCAGGGCGACCAGGGGGAGGGAGGCGGCCTCGGTCATCGTGAGGGCGGCCGGTTTGGGGGCCAGGTCGTCCTGGTGAACAGCGATGAGTTCGGCGAAGGTGCCGATGCGGTCCTTGTCGGGCCGGGCGTAGACCTCGTCGCCCACCACGAACCGGGTGACGGACGGGCCGGTCCGGACGACCGTGCCGGCGAGGTCGTTGCCCAGAACGAGCGGGAGACGGTAGGGCAGGAACGCCTTGAAGTCCCCGTTGCGGATCCTGAGGTCCAGCGGGTTGACGCCGGCCGCGTGGATCTTGACCAGGACGTCGTCGGCACCTACCTGGGGGGCGGGCGTCTCGGCGGCGCGCATCCCGGCTTGACCGCCGTACTTCTCGACCATGAAGGCCCTCATCGTCGTCTCCGTTCCGTTTCCCGTCCGTGAGAGGGCGGGGTCTCCGCTCGCGCCGGGCTTCTCCCGTACGAGAAAGTCTGTGTTGTTTCCTCGCCGCGGCGCGGGCGCACTGCGTCCGCGCCGCGTTCACCCATCAGGCGACCGGCACCATCGGGGCGGTGACGCGGTCGGCGGCGCCTCCCTGGAGGCGGTCCAGGTTGGCAGTGATCCCCTCGTGGGGCATACCGAGCGGCACTGCGCTGACCTCGGTCAGGCGGGTGTACTGCGCGTCGGTCAGCTGGACGTCGAGGGCGCCGAGGTAACTGTCGAGCTGGGAGAGATTGCGCGGGCCGATGATCGGCACGAGCGTGGCCACGGACCGGTCGGCGCGCTCGCGCACCCAGGCCACCGCCACCTGGGCGGGCGTCACGCCGGTCTCTTCGGCGATGGCCAGGACGGTGTCGACGACGGCGGTCTTCTGGCCGGTGCTCTCGGTGTGGATGACCGCGCCCAGGTCGCTCAGGCGTCCCTTGGCGGAACTGCGGTACTTGCCGGTGAGCAGTCCGCCGCCGAGCGGGGACCACAGGGCGGCGCCGAGTCCGAGGCTCTCGGCCATGGGCAGGAGTTCGCGGTCTGCGGAGCGTTCGACGAGGCTGTACTCGTGCTGGATGCCCACGATCGGGGCCTGGTTCCTCAGGTCCGCGAGGGTTACCGCGCGCGAGACGCGCCAGGCGGGGAAATTGGACAGCGCGGCGTGGTGGATCTTGCCGGCGCTCACCAGATCGTCGAGTCCGCGCAGAAGTTCCTCCATCGGAGTGAGCTCGTCCGGGAAGTGCACCCACAACAGGTCGATGTAGTCGGTGCCCAGGCGCTTCAGACTGGCCTCCACCGAGGCGACCATGTTCTTGCGGCTGTTGCCCGTCCTGGAGATGTCCGGCTGCGGGGCGGCACCGAGGGCGAACTTCGTTGCCAGAACGAAGTGGTCACGGTCGGCGGAGATCAGCTTTCCGGTCAGCTCCTCCGACTCGCCGAACTGGTAGCCGTCCGCGCTGTCGAGGAAGGTGCCGCCGGCCTCGGCGAACCGGTCGAAGATCCGGCGCGCCTCGTCCGGCTCGGCGCCCGCGCCCCAGCCTGTACCGAAGTTCGCGGTGCCGAGCGCGTACTCGGAGACGCGCAGTCCGGTCCGGTGTCCGAAAGTCGTGTGACGCATAAGACGTCCTTTAACGGATAGGGCGTGGAGGTGGTCGCGTCAGCCTGCGTTCGGCTGGGGTGCCGCGGACAGGCTCTGCTTGACGTACCGGCTGGCCTCGTCCGCGAGGATCTCGGGCAGGCCCGCCTCGATGCCGTCCAGAGCCTGGGCCGCGACGTCGGCGGCGGCGACCTTCTGGTCGGCGGGCACGCCGGCGGCCATGTCGGTGTCCATGTAGCCGACGTGCAGCGCCGAGACGGTGATCCCGCGCGGTGCCAGCTCCTCACGGGTGGCGTCGCTCAGTGCCCAGGCGGCGGCCTTGGACGCGGCGTAGGAGCCGAGGCCGGCCGGGTGGAACCAGGACAGGGCGGACAGGACGTTGAGCACGGCGCCGCCTCCGTTGCCCTCGATGACGGGGGCGAAGGCGCGGGTCGCGGCGAGCGGGCCGAAGAAGTTGGTCTCCATCTCCCGGCGCACCTCAGCCACGTCGCCTCCGATCAGCGTCGCGCCGGTGGAGATGCCCGCGTTGTTGACCAGCAGTGTCACATCGGAAGCGATACGGGCGGCCTCGCGTATCGACGCCTCGTCCGTGACGTCCAGCCGCAGCGGGACGACGCCCGGCACGTCGACCGTCTCAGGGCGTCGGGCCGCGCCGTACACCTTCGCCCCACGCTCGACGAGCTGAGCTGCCAAGTGCCGTCCGAAGCCCCGGTTGGCGCCGGTGACGACCGCGACCGCGTTGTTGAGTTCCACGTCTGCTCCTGATCGTGACGGGCGGCGTCGGCCATCCGCACCGAATTAGATTACGTATTCAATCTAAACACGGGGCTAAGATAGATGCCAGTCGACATCCAATCGGGAGGTGGTCATGGGCCGCGTATCGCAGGCACAGGCAGAGGAGAACCGCAGGCGGGTGGTGGACACCGCATCCCGGCTGTTCCGGGAGCAAGGCACACAGGTCAGTGTCGCCGACCTGATGAAGGCGGCCGGCCTGACCCACGGCGCCTTCTACAAGCAGTTCGCCTCCAAGGAGGCGCTCGTCGACGAGGCCACCGCCCACGCCTTCGCCGAGCTCACCCAACGCCACACCACCGGGCTCGAGCAGCACGACGGGCAGCGCGAAGCCGCCCAGCAGTCGCTGATCGACACCTACCTCTCCGTCGGGCATCGCGACGACCCGGCGGACGGCTGCCCTGTCGCAGCCCTCGCCACCGACATCGCGCGCGAAGGCGGAGGGCGCGAGGCCCGCCGCGTCTACACCGAAGGGGTGGCCGACTTCGCCGATTTCCTCGCCACCGACGACCAGGACGGCATCGTCCGCCTCTGCACCCTGTTCGGCGCACTGGTCCTGTCGCGGGCCACCAACGGCTCACCGCTCGCCGAGGAGATCCTCGCCGCCGCGCACGCAGCCTTGACGGAAGCAGGCTGAACAAGGGCACGGTGCGGGTGCACGCCGACCGCACTCGTGAGCGACGAGGCATCCGCGGTCAGACGAAGGCGGCGGAAGACGGCCGCCGACGTCTGGCATATCGGCTCCACCGCGTGCCGGGCATCGGCCGGTTCCCGGCCGCATGCCCGCGAGGTGGGGGTTGCGCAATCGTCGTCAGTGTTTCAGCAGGACTGCGATCTACTCCCGGACGTCGCGCACGATCTCGTCGACGCTCGCGGCGATGTTCACGCCTGCCGCCATCGCCAGGAGCATCACGACCGACACGACGCGCGCCGCCGCACGGTCAGTGAACTCGTCACCGTCACCGTGACCGGGCAAGTTGGCTACCTGAGTTGATCGAGCGTGGTTCGAACTCGGTGGAGGTTCAGGCGCGTACGTCTCGTTGCTGCACTTCCTTCAGGACCGCGCCCACCGTGGCGAAGTCGTTGTCCACGTGAAGCACCGTGTGACCGTGATGGACCGCCGTCGCACACACCAGGAGGTCGACGGCTCCGGCGGCACGGAGCTGCCCCCGCTGGGTGAGCTTGTACTGCGCGGTGTCGACCCAGCGCCACGCACTCTTGGGAACCGGTGTGAGATGGCAGAAGTCATCCAGCTCCTCGGCCAACTCGTCCCGATGAGCCGGGCTTGTGGCCGAGTAGAGGAACTCCGCCCTCGCGGGCTCGCAGATATGGAACACACCGGCAGCGATGTGCCCCTCCCAGGGACGCAGCGCCCCCGGCGTACGGAAGAGGTGCCAGAGGGCGGACGTGTCGAGGAGGTATGTGATCACTCGAAGGCGGCCCGCCGGGCCTGCTTGGCCGCTGCACGCGCCGCAGCCGCAGCCTCGAACTCGCCCCGCTCACCCCTCGCGGCCAGCTTCTCGGCAGCCTCCAGCCGCTTGACGCGCGCCACATAGTCCCTCAGGGCCCCGTTCACCGTCTCCTTCTTCGTCGAGACACCCATGAGCCGCATCGCCTCAGCCAGCGCCTCATCATCGAGATCGACCTGGGTCACAGACATATCAGCCACCCCTCACCCTGAGTCCATTATGTACATAACCACGATACATCACCAACATTCACGGACGGCAAATCATCCAGCACGAGACAGGGAGGACCCGACCCGGCCGCGAGGCCGGCGGCCACGAGCCGCCTACCGAGTGGATGATGTCGATGCGGTGAAGACAGGCCGCCGCCTCAGCAACCGTGGGAGCCATCACAACGCACCCCACCGAAGACTCGAACAAAACCCCAGTTCACAGGCCTCTTGACCCTCACAGGGGACACAAAACGCCACACGTTCGCCACACCGATTCGGGACACCCAATCCCACGAAAACCACGTTTCCGCAGATCAGAACGTTTCCGCAGGGTAAAACTGGTGGGGCGGGTGGGACTCGAACCCAAATGGGTGACGCGTTTCACCTGCGGAAACGCGACAGAGGCGGACATTGACATCCTGCTGCGTCCCGCTCCGTCCTCCTCGATCCCCGGCGACCACGGTGCCGTGCGGTACGTACCGCACGGCTACGGGGCACTCCCCATACCCGTAGTGGGAGACGATCCGCCCCGGCGCATCCGCGGCAAGGCAGCCAACCGCGCGGCTCACCCGTAGTGCATGCCGCCGACTCCGTTACCGCCTCCCCCTTGCCCGTCGAAGTCACACTCCGTATCGACCGGACACCCGGAGCCGCAGGCGTGTCGGTTCTGGCTTCCTGGCGACGCTAGTAGCAGAGGGACTCAATGAGCGTTTTCAGATTGGCCACTGATGGGGTGATGGTGGCGAGAGCCCAACGCACGAGGCTGCGTGATGCACAACGGCCAAGTTGCCTCGAGTGCGGCCGATTCCGACTGGGTACACTGCGGTGCTCTGACCCGAACCCCAGCCCGCCCCGTTACCGAGGTACCGGACGGCGATGCGCCCCGTTCGTTGCCCGGATCACGGGAAACCGGTCGGACCAGGTGATCTGCCAGACTCCGTCCCCGTAGTCCTTCGTTCCCGGTCTGCCGGTCCGCACTGGACCGCGCGGTCGGAGCCTGGTTACACGATCGAGGTCTCCTACCAGGGCACCGCTGTTCAAGACCCTGTGCGAATACGATCCCGAGTGCGTACTCCTGGACGGCTCCCCTCAGCGAGTGCGACCGCTTGGGCGACGGATGCACCGACTACTCGCACAAGCACCGACGCCACGGCGTGAACGTGCAGGTCGTTGCCGATCCCGAAGGTCGGCTGCCGTGGATCTCGCCGGCCCTGCGGGGCCGCGCACATGACCTGACCAGACTCCGTACCCACCGCATCATCCGGATCTGCGAACGCCAGAGCGTCCCGATCGTGGCCGACAAGCCTACGTAGGCGCAGGTTCCTGGGTCATCACCGCGATCCGGGCCCGCCCAGCGGCAAACTGTCACCGCCCGAGCGGACGCTGAACCGCGCACTCGCCCACGCCCACGCTCCCGTCGAACGGGGCGCCGCCCGCCTGAATCCTGGGAGATCTTCCGCAGGAGTCGCTGCAGCCCGAACCGCGACGGTCCGTGTTTCGCTGGCGGTGCCGGCACCCGCTCAGGGCATCATCTCCAGCAGGCCGGCATCGAAGCCGATACGCGGTCGGTAGCCGAGGTCGGTGCGGGCGGCGCTGATGTCGTAGGCGCGGTCGCGGCCCATGTTGGCGATCAGCCAGTTGGTGAGCGAGGGCGCGGTGCGTCGGCGGAGCAGGCGGGCGCCGCCGTCCACGAGGGCTGCCACCGGCGCGGCGATCGCCAGCGGGACGCTGCGGCTGTCGGCGACGTCGGCGCCCTGGGTGGCCATGAGGGCGGTGAAGAAGTCGCGGATCGTCATGGGGGTGCCGTCGGTGACGTAGTAGGGCGTGCCGTGGCGGCCGCGGGTGAGGGCCAGCACGGCGGCATCGGCGAGGTTGTCGACATGCACGAAGTCCATGGTGTGGCGGCCCTGGTCGATCCACATCCAACCTCCCTTGCGAGCGGACTCGACCGCGTCGGCCATGGTGGTCATGCCAGGGCCCCAGATGAACGGCGGTCGCAGGATCACCAGGGTCGTGGCGGGCGACGCGGCATCGCGCAAGGCGTTCTCGGTGGCCAGTTTGACCCGGCCATAGGCGAGGGCGGAGGTGCCGTTGTCGGTGTTCTCGTCGACCACGGTGGCGCGTTGGGTGCCGATCGACACGCCGGCGGCGCTGATGAGCACGAACCGGGACACTCCCGCCGCGGCCGCGGCCGCGTGCAGGGCGACGGTCGGGTCGTGGTTGTCCGCACGGAAGCCGGCATCGTCGCCCCAGAACTCCATCCGTGCTGCGGCGTGCACGACAGCGTCGATGTCGCGCAGGTGATCGAGCCAGGCCGGGGTGACCGCCGGGCCACCCCGGCCGGCCAGCTCGGCCAGGTCGCCGCGCACCGGCTGCGCCCCGGCCTCGGTCACCCTGCGCACACTCGCGGTGGAACGGGCCAGGGCAATGACGCTGTGGCCCTCGGCAAGCAGCCGGCTGATCAGGTGCTGACCGAGAAATCCACTCCCACCGGTGAGGAAGACACGCATGAAGGACTCTCCTTGTCGTCAAAGGCAATGTGCCGGTGTGTCGGTGTGCATGCGTCCGGTGCGAGAGCACCGGCGAGTCATCCCAGCGGGATGTCCAGCGTCTTGTGGGCGGCGACCGGGTTGGAGTACTCGGTGAGGCGCCGCACCTGGCCGCCGGCACACTCGAACTTGAACACGTACACGTTCTTGTAGGAGGTGCCCGAGTCGGCGAGCACGGCGTCACCGACGGCCTCGACGAACACCACGTCGCCGTCCGCACCGGCGGTGACGCGCCGGTCGGACAGGGCACGGCGGCTGACCTGCCGCAGAAGGCCGGCGAAGAACCCCAGTACCTCGTCCTTGCCGGTGAGGACGACGGCGGGCTCGACGCCGCCGTCGAAGGACATCGCCAGGACGTGCACGACATCGGCGGCGAGGACGTCTGCCATTCTCGCCATGTCGCCGGCCTCGAACGCCTCGCAGTAGGTGTCGGTGGCCGCGAGTGAGCGGGCGCGGATCTCTTCAGGGGACATGTGTGCTTTCTCCTCAGCCCAGGAGCTCGGACAGGGCGGCGGACGCGTCGAGACTGCCGCGCGCGGCGCGGTCCGGGACCGCCTTCTCGATCCGAGCGAGGTCGTCCTCGGTGAGCCGGATCTCGCTCGCGGGCAGCGCCTCGGCCAGCCGGTCGCGGGTACGGGCGCCCACCAACGGCACGATGTCGTCGCCCTGGGCGGCCACCCAGGCGATGGCCAACTGGGCGACGGAGCACTCCTTCGCCTCGGCGACCTGGCGCAGGGCCTCCACAAGGGCGAGGTTGTGCTCCAGGTTCCCGTCGGCGAACCGCGGGTCGAAGGCGCGCCAGTCTCCGGGGCCGATGGAGGTGCCGACGGTCCAGCGCCCGGAGAGCAGGCCCCGGCCGAGCACACCGTGCGCGGTCATGCCGATGCCGAGTTCACGCAGCGTGGGCAGGACCTCGGCTTCCACTGTCCGCGTCAGCAGCGAGTACTCGACCTGCAGGTCGCTGATCGGATGCACGGCGTGAGCGCGCCGCACGGTGTCGGCGTCGACCTCCGAGAGCCCGATGTGGCGCACGTACCCGGCGTCGACCATCTCCTTGATCGCCCCCACCGTCTCCTCGGTGGGCACCGCCGGGTCCAGCCGCGCCAGGCGGTACACGTCGACATGGTCCGTGCCCAGGCGGGTCAGGGAGTGGGCGAGGAAGTTCCTCATCCCCTCGGGGCGGCCGTCGATACCGGTATACGCGCCTCCGGGGGCGGTGAGCATGCCGAACTTCACGCTCAGCCGATAGCTGCCGCGCTCCCTGCCCCGCAGTGCCTCGGCCACCAGCAGCTCGTTGTGACCGGAGGCGTAGAAGTCAGCCATGTCGATCAGGGTGAGGCCGGCCTCCAGCGCGGCGTGCACGGTGGCGATGCTTTCGGCGCGGTCGGCAGGGCCATAGGCGCCGGACATACCCATCGCGCCGAGACCCAGCGCGGAAACGGTCAGGCCGGTGGTGCCCAGGGTGCGTGTCTGCATCGTGTTCTCCTTCTCGTCGGGCCTGACGGAGTTCGCTCGTCGACCTGCCGCCGACTCTGCTTCGGTTCCGGGCCGGGTGGAAGAGGAGCATGTGTCATCGGAGTGCCACTCCCTGGTTGAGGCGTCGCCCGAGTGTGACGATGGGCTCATGGAGCGCGATCAACTGGCGGACTTCCTGCGTCGTCGCCGCGAGGCGATCCACCCGGGCGAGGTGGGCCTGCCCAAGGGACCTCGCCGCCGTAGCAGCGGCCTGCGCCGCGAAGAGGTGGCGATGTTCGCCGGTATGTCGGTGGACTACGTGGCACGCCTGGAGCAGGGCCGCAGCAGTCAGCCTTCGTCGCAGCTGCTCGGGGCGCTGGCCCGCGCGCTGCGGCTGTCCGACGACGAACGCGAACACTTGTTCTATCTTGCGGGTCATCAGCCACCTCCTGCCGACGGTCCCGCTCAGCCTGCCCGGACCGGCCTCGTGCGCATGATGGAGCTGCTCACCGGCACTTCGGCAGTGGTCCTGTCCGACCTGGGGGAGGTTCTCGCCCAGAACCCGGCGTCCCTGTTGCTGATGGGTGACCAGACCGCGTTCACCGGCGACCGGCGCTATCTCGTGTACCGCTGGTTCACCGATCCCGCTGCCCGCGCTTCGCACCCGCCCGGCGAGCACGAGCGCCACGCCCGCGAACTCGTGGCCGACCTGCGCGCGGCCGTAGGCCGTCACTCCGGCGATCCCGCCGTCGCCGGGTTCGTCACGCGGCTGCGGGCGGCGAACAGCGACTTCCGCCGGATGTGGGCCGAGCACGAAGTAGCTGTCAAACGAACGGATCGCAAGATTCTGATTCATCCGCGCGTGGGTCACCTGCTCATGGACGTCGAGACGCTCGTCGGAGTCGACCACCGGCAGCGGCTGATGGTGCTCACCCCCGCCGACAACGAGACCCGCGAACGGCTGGAGCTTCTGCGGGTGCTCGGCCTCCAGGAGTTCACCCAGACGCGCGAAACCCCCGACCGTCGACTCCACCAGGAGCCCTGACCGACGGGGTAGCAGCCGGCACCGGGACGGCCTGCCGGCAGGGTCCCCGCTCATGGACGTGCGTACGGGGAACGAGGTGATCGCCATCCGTGCGGGGCGAGTGACGCTGTCGGACCGGCGCGCACGCGGCGCAGTTGGGAGGTCGGGCTCGCGCCCTACCGGCTCGCGGCATTCCCCGTCAACCAGGCGTTGTACACCCAGGTCACAAGTGAGCGGTCAAGGCCCGTCCATGGGGAACGGCTGCCGTGTCGAGTGGGACGCGTCCGCCGACGGGTACCGGCTGCCGAGCGAGGCCGAGTAGGAGCACGCCTGCCGGGCCGGCGCGGCAGGACCGCGCTGCGGGGAGCTCGACGCGATCGTCTGGTACCGCGGTAACTCGCACGAACGCGTCCACGCCGTGGGCCGGTGAGGTCGTAGTTGAGACGCCGAAATCAGTAAACGCATCTTCTGCTCAACAACCAGTCACTGCCTGCCCAGAGTGCACTCCACCCACTCGGTCACCACCCCTCTCCCTTGCCGATGTCAGTCACACTCCGTGTCAAGCAGGCGCCTGTAGGCCGTGCGTCGGAAGCGCGTCCTGAACCGTCGTTGATCTCGGCGGGGTCGCTGGGAAGCGACTTTCCTCGCGTCTGGCACGCCGGCAGCCGCAGCAACACCAGCATCGGCCGCCTCGGGGGCATGATGGCCTACGAAGCCAGTTTCCCGGAGAATGCCCGCGGCCTGGCCCTCGGCGGCTGCGAGATCGCCTACCGCAACAGCTACCCGCTGCCCGGCGTCGCCTCCGATGCCTTCGACATCCAGAACCGGGCCCGCGCCCTCGACAACCTCATGGAACGCGTCGACTTCTTCGGTGGCCACGCCACCGTCACCGACCACACCGGGCGCACCGTCGGCCGCCTCGACCACGGCGGCGTCGCCTCGTTCGTCACCGCCACCATCGACCTGCCTGCCTGCCCTGCGTCGACGACGCACCACCGCCGCGTGGACGAACCGGCCCGGCCGCCCAGCGCCTCACAACGACATTTCCGCCAGCCGGGATGGTGAGCCAGGTCGGTGTTGAGGGACACGCCGGCGAGGCCGTTCACGGGACATACGCCGGGGTCAGGAAGGCGGCGGCCACGGACGAAGAAGCGTCGGAATTCTCAGCTGTCGGGGAGGTGAACCTCCGTCAGCTCTTCGGAGACATGCCAGATGCGCTGAGCCTCCTCGGTGCTGCGGAGGCGGGAGTAGAGCTTCTGCTCTCCGGGAGGGCCGCCCATGTGCCCGAGCCCGCGCGGCCCGTAGAGCCCGCCACGCTCGGCGTCGGGGGAGGTGGCGGCGTAGAGGGCGGGAAGCTGCGCGGTGCGGACTGTCCCGACGAGGATGCTGCGGGCAGACAGAACCCGGATCAGGCGCACGCCCATCGTGTCCTTGGCGCGTCCGACCTCGGGGCGGGCGGCGAGCAGGTTCGTCGGAGCGACCCCGGGATGAGAGAGGTTGCTCGTGATGCCCCAGCCATGGGCCTGACTCCGCCGGTCGAGTTCGAGGCCGAAGAGCCCGAACGCGATCTTCGACTGGCTGTAGGCTTTCATGCCGTCATAGGAGCGTTCCCAGTTCAGGTCGTCCCAGTTGATGGCGCCCTGATTCGCCGCGACGCTGATTTGCGAGGTCACGCGTGCGTGGCCGGCGCGTAGCAACGGCAGCAGATGGGCCACCAGGGCGAAATGGCCGAGGTGGTTGGTGCCGAACTGAAGCTCGAACCCCTCGGCGGTCGTCTGCCGTTCGGGCGGAGTCATGACGCCGGCATTGTTGATGAGGATGTGGATCGGCCGGCCCTCCTCTTGCAGCGTCTTGCCGAGGGCCGAGACGGAGGCGAGCGAGGAAAGGTCGATCTCGCGCAGCGACACGTTCGCGTGGGGGACCGTCTGGCGGATCGTGGCCAGCGCGGCCTCGCCCTTGCGGGGGTTGCGAACGGGCAGGAGCACCTCTGCCCCGGCCTCGGCAAGCCTCGTGGCGAGGCCGAGCCCGATACCGTCGCTTGCTCCGGTGACGACGGCGCGCCTGCCGGACAGGTCGGACACGGTGATGCCGGTGGGTTTGCGTGGCATGTGCACACTCCTGGGTCGCGTCGTTGGCTCCACCGTCACGGAAGACGGCGGAGTTGTTCACGGCTGCTCGATCCCATGATCAGGAAGTCCAGGCTCCGGCACGATTCACCGCGGTGCATATGTGAGCCTGGCCGGCCGCTACTGGACTGCCCCGCCGACGGCGACGCCCGGCCACCCCGCGCGCCGAGTTCGTCACCACGGCGACCTTCCAGGTGAGACCGTCCACGCCCTCGTTTCTTTCTCGAGCAGCTACGTCACTGAGCTTCGGACGGGCACCGTAGCGGCGGCAACTCGTGAAGGGGGAACTGACAATCCGTGGATGTCGGGAGGGGCGCGCGGTAGAAATGAGCATCGGAGGGGCACGCACGGTGACGGAGACGGAGACGCGCATGGTGATCGATCGGACCGGACTGGCACAGTTCCTCCGGCGCCGCCGGGAGTCGCTGCAGCCCGAAGACGTCGGCCTTCCGCGTGGACGACGCCGCAGGACGAGCGGGCTGCGGCGGGAAGAAGTGGCCGCGCTGTGCCATATGTCGACCGACTACTACGCGCGGCTCGAGCGGGAGCGCGGACCCCAGCCGTCCGAGCAGATGATCGCCTCCATCGCCCAAGGACTCCATCTCTCCCTCGATGAGCGCGACCACCTGTTCCGGCTCGCCGGACAGACCCCGCCCCCGCGGGGAGCGGACAATGCGCACATCGGTCCTGGCCTGCTGCGCATCCTCGACCGGCTGCACGACACGCCCGCGGAGATCGTCACCGAGCTCGGCGAGACGCTGCGGCAGACCCCCCTGGGAATCGCGCTCACCGGCGACATGACCGTCTACAGCGGCCCGGCACGCAGCCTCGGCTACCGATGGTTCACCGACCCCGCCACGCGACAGCTCTACGCCCCCGACGACCATCCGTTCCTCACCCGTATGTTCGCCTCGGGCCTGCGCGGGGTGGCCACGCTGCGGGGTCCTGGTTCGCGCGCGGCCCACTACGCCGACCTGCTGCTCGCTCAAAGCGAAGAGTTCCGTCAGGTGTGGAACGACCACGAGGTCGGCATCCGGCCCAAAGAGGTGAAACATTTCACCCACCCCGAGCTCGGCCCATTGGAACTGACCTGTCAGACGTTGCTCGACCCGAACCAGTCGCATCTCCTGCTCGTCTACACCGCCGTTCCCGGCAGTGAGAGCTACGAAAGGCTGCAGTTGCTGTCTGTCATAGGACCGCAGGCATTGCCCTGAGGGGTTCCGCCTCCCCAGGGCAACACCGTCCGCCGGGCCCACCAGCACGCCGCCGGAGCGGTGGAAAGAGGACCGCCAGAAGGAACGGCCCGGCGGTGTCTTCGTCGAGCCGCCCGGCCACGGCCTTGGACGGCCCGCAGCGGACTGGACTGACCAGCAAGATCCACCTTGCGGTCTCGAAAGCCCTTATCCGTCGTAATCACGGCCAGGCAGCGGCGCGCCGCTTCCAACAGCCTGCTGGGCTACTCCGGTTTAGGGGTGTGCCGTGGGCTGTCCGGCGTTACTGGTGATACTCGGCTGCCGAGGTTCCGAGGACGTTCAGAAGGGCCAGTGCTTCGGCGCTCGGGGAACCTTGCGGAGCACTGTAGAGCACGAGGTGTTGGTCGCGTTCGGTGAGTGCGAGTGAGTCGCAGTCGACGGTTATCTCTCCGACGGCCGGGTGGCGGAGGGTCTTCGTGAGCATCGGCGCGGCCTGGACGTCGTGCCGCCCCCAGAGCCGGGCGAAGTGGGCACTGGAGTCGTGGAGTTCGTCGACGAGGCCGGTCACCGCAGGATCCGCCGGGTAGCGGGCGTGGGTGGCGCGGAGCCCCAGGACCGCTTGGTGGCGGAACTCGGCGGCGTCGGAGATCCCGTACAGCGGCGCATCGGCGCGCTCCGATGCGAGGAATGCCCGGCGCGCGAGGTTGCGGTCCTTGGGGTCGAGCGCGGCGAAGTCCTCCATGAGGGCGGCTGCGAGGTCGTTCCAGGCGAGCACCTCGAACGCTGCGGACATGACGAAGCCGGCTGTCTGTGGCAGCCGCTCGAGCAGGGCGAGGATGCTCGGGCGGACGTCGCGCCGGTGCAGTCCTGTGCGGTTCGGCGCGGTGCCTGCCAGGACGTGGAGGTGACCAGATTCGATGTCAGTGAGCAGCAGTGCGCCTGCGATCCCGGCGAGGACCCCTCCTGAGGGCTTTGAGGCCGCTCTGCCCTGTTCCAGGCGGATGTAGTACTCCGTGGAGATGTGTGCGAGGACCGCTACCTCCTCGCGCCGAAGGCCTGGTGTCCGCCGTCGCGGACCTGAGGGGAGACCGACGTCCTGGGGCCGCAGCCGTTCGCGACGGCTGCGGAGAAACGTGCCCAGCTCCTGCTTGTCCATACGCCGAGTCTGCACGCTTCGCGGAGCGGGATCCTGGTACGGCTTGTGCCTGGATCGGGTCCCGAGACCGGCAAACACTGCTGCCATGACCACCAACACAGACATCGCCCCCATCGGCCTGCTGAACGGCAAGGTCGTGTTCATCACCGGCGCCAGCCGCGGTATCGGCGCTGCCGCGGCCCGGCTCTTTGCGCGGGAAGGCGCAAAGGTCGTGCTGGCCGCCCGCAGCACAGACGCCCTCGGCCGGATCGTCACCGAGATCCGCGCCGCCGGCGGCGTCGCCGACGCGGTCACCCTGGATCTCGCCGACGGTGTGAGCATCCGCGCGGCTGTCGACCGCGTCGAGGAGCTGAGCGGACGGCTCGATGGTGCCTTCAACAACGGCGCGGTCCCCCAGCAGCAGTTCGGCCCCGTCGACACGACCGCCGAAGAAGACATCGACGAGCAGTTCGCCGTGAACTTCCGCTCGCACTGGACCGCCATGAACGCCGAGGCCGCACTCATGCGCCGCACCGGCGGCGGGGCCATCGTCAACACCTCCAGCATCGGCAGCCGCCGCGCCAACCCCGTTCTGCCCGCCTACGGGGCCATGAAGCGCGCGCTCAACAGCCTCACCGAGACTGCCGCGGTCAACTGGGCCCCCGCCAACATCAGGGTGAACGGCATCACCCCGGGCGGCACCTCCACCGAAATGATCGACACCTGGGAGGCCGCCACGCCCGGCATTGTCGAGCAGATGACCGCAACGATTCCGCTGGGCCGGATGGCCGAGCCCCAGGAGATCGCCGAGGCAGCCGCCTGGCTGCTCAGCGACCGCGCCTCGTATGTGACCGGAGCGATCCTGCCGGTGGACGGCGGCGCCGGCGCCTGATCGAGGCAGCCGAGGACGTAGGTCTCATCTCCGAAGTCAGCAACGATCCTCAACTTGCTGCCGAGTGGCACAGGGACGTCCTGTCACCGTCTTCCGAATCTCGAGGGAACCTCATCCCCAGTGCGGCGTCCATCGGTCACCTGCTGGACCTGAACCGCCTGCGCGGTCCTCCCGATCGGGCCGCGCAGGACATCCACTCCTCAGTCACGCGGCAGTGAGGGGCCCCGAAGTTTCCGGACAGGCACCCAATAGGGTTGTCCTGAACAAGGAAACGAGGAAGAAGTGGCGCCACCCAGTAAGTACTCGCCGGAGTTCCGCGAGGAAGCCGTCCAGATCGCGTTGAGGTCAACTAAGACGATCTCCGAAGTCGCCCGGGAGCTTGAGCTGAACTCGGAGACGCTACGCGGCTGGGTAAAGAAGTACCAGAAGCAGCAGGAACCGGCCCC